>CBFIDE010000012.1:0-67450 GCA_965661265.1 uncultured Schleiferiaceae bacterium
AAGGTATAAGCTTTGAGGAAGTCTATGATAAGTATGCGATCAGAATTATTATTAAATCAGAACCCGAAAGGGAGAAGGCAGATTGCTGGAGAGTTTATTCTATAGTTTCTGATTACTATAGACCAAACCCTGAACGTCTTAGAGACTGGGTTTCAGCTCCTAAGGCAAATGGGTATGAATCCCTGCATACCACCGTAATGGGTCCTGATGGAAATTGGGTGGAAGTTCAGATTAGAACTGAGCGTATGGATGAAGTGGGTGAAAGAGGCTACGCAGCTCATTGGAAATATAAAGAAGATGCAAGCTCTACAGATAAACTAGATCTTTGGGTAAAGCAAATTAGAGAGACCTTAGAGAATAATGAAGGAAATGCAATTGACTTTGTAGATGATTTTAAACTCAATCTTTTTGCAGATGAAATCTACATATTCACGCCAAAAGGAGAACTAAAAGTCATGCCACAAGGTGCTACGCCTTTGGATTTCTCATTCTTTATCCACACTGATATTGGCCTCAAAACTTTGGGTGCTAAAGTTAATGGCAGGCTAGTTCCTTTAAACTATAAACTTAGAAGTGGTGACCAAGTAGAGATTTTAACAAGTCTAAAACAAAAGCCAAAAGAAGAATGGCTATCTTATGTTGTCACCGCTAAGGCTAAAGGAAATATTAAGAATGCTTTAAGGGAAATTAAAAAGGGAAAATCCGAAGAAGGACTTATCATTCTTAAAAGGAAGTTGAATTATATCAAAGTAAAGCCTAGCGAGAATCTCATCAAGGAGATGGTGGCCTATTTTAATTTAGAGGATGAGAATGAGCTTTATTATAAAGTATCCACGGCATCCATTGATAATACACAGATCAAAGCATTTATGCGCGATCAGAGCAAAGGATTCTATGGATACCTTAAGAAAAGAATCCTTGGTAAATCTAAAAGGCAAGCTGATGTCATTAAAGAACAGGTCGATACTAAAAAGATCGTTCTGGTATTTGGTAATGAAGATGAGAAACTCGATTATAAGCTTAGTAAATGCTGTAATCCTATTCCAGGTGATAATGTGTTTGGATTTATGAGCACAACTGAGGGTATTAAAGTTCATGGAACTAATTGCCCAAATGCGATCTATTTGCAAAGCAATTTTGCGGATAGACTTATTAAGTCAAAATGGATTAGTACACAACAATCTCAGTTTACTGCCGTGCTAATTTTAAGAGGAATAGATACTGTTGGATTGGTTAATAAAGTGACTCAAATTATCTCAAATGATTTAAATATTAACATTAGGTCAATTAACATTGCTGGAGACGAGGGTGTGTTTGAAGGCTTAATCACAGTGGTAGTGAGCGATAAAAGCAATTTGAATCGCATTATTGAAGAGTTGAAAAAAGTAGAAGGAGTACGCAGCGTAGAACGTAGATACTCCACTTGATATTATTATCTTTGGCCTTTAGAAATTAGAATGACAGATAAAGAGTTCGAAACTGTAAAATTGGTGTTTACCGAACATTTGGAGAAAAATAGCCAAAGGAAGACACCAGAACGCTACGCTATCTTGAGAGAGATCTATGATCATGATGAACATTTTGATATTGAATCTCTGTACATTCTAATGAAGAATAAAAATTATAGAGTAAGTAGAGCCACCCTCTATAACACAATTGAATTACTCCTAGATTGTAAATTGGTTCGCAAGCATCAATTTGGACAAAATCAATCCTATTACGAGAAATCCTATTATAATAAGCAACATGATCATATTATTCTAACTGATACTGGTGAAGTATTAGAATTTTGTGATCCTAGAATTCAACAAATTAAAGATACTGTTGCTGAAATATTTGGAATAGAAATTAATTCTCATTCTCTGTACTTCTATGGTTCTCGCAGTAAAGATAAAGAAGAAGAAAAAAATTAATTATAAAAAAAATATACCTTTCATGGCAGTAGATGTGCTTTTAGGTCTCCAATGGGGAGATGAAGGAAAAGGAAAAATTGTAGATGTTTTAACTAAGAAATATGAGATCATTGCTAGATTTCAGGGAGGCCCTAACGCTGGTCATACTCTGGAATTTGATGGTGTGAAACATGTTTTACACACAATTCCTTCAGGAATTTTTCATAAAGAAACCTTGAATATAGTTGGTAATGGTGTGGTAATAGACCCTGTAATTTTCAAAAAGGAAATTGATGCATTAAGCCCATTCGGTGTTAATGTAAAGGAAGTTCTTTATATCAGTAGAAAAGCTCACCTTATTTTACCTAGCCATAGACTTTTGGATGCTGCTTCTGAGGCCGCTAAAGGAAAGAATAAGATTGGATCTACTCTTAAAGGAATAGGGCCAACTTATATGGATAAGACGGGTAGAAATGGCTTGAGAGTTGGTGATATCGAGCTTTCTGATTTTCAAGAACGTTATAATTTATTGGTAGAGAAGCACAAACAAATCTTAAACCATTATGAAGATTTTGAATATGATTTAGAGGAACTAGAGAAGCCTTGGTTTGCTGCCATTGAGTTCTTGAAATCTCTTACTCTGATTGACTCTGAGCACTTTATCCATCAGGCTTTAGCCGATGATAAAAAAATACTTGCTGAAGGAGCACAAGGATCATTGCTTGACATTGATTTTGGCTCATACCCTTTTGTGACTAGTTCTACCACTACATGCGCCGGAAGCTGTACTGGACTTGGAGTTGCACCTAATAAAATCAAGAATGTTTTTGGGATATTCAAAGCCTACTGCACTAGAGTTGGATCAGGCCCCTTCCCTACTGAACTGTTTGATGAAACAGGAGAAGAACTTAGAGCTATAGGACACGAATTTGGAGCTACAACTGGTAGACCAAGAAGATGTGGATGGTTAGATCTTCCTGCATTAAAATATGCTATCAATATCAACGGAGTTACTGAGCTCATAATGATGAAAGCTGATGTTTTAAGTGGATTTGAAACGATCAAAGTATGTACTTCTTATAAATATAAAGGCACGGTAATTGACCATGTACCTTATAGTGTTGAAGATGATTTAGTAGAACCTGTTTATAAAGAGTTAAAAGGTTGGGCTCAAGACCTAACTAATATGACTTCTATGAATGAGGCTCCACAAGAACTTAAAGACTATATCACATATCTTGAGGCTGAACTTAATATCCCAATCACAATTGTTTCTGTTGGACCAGATAGAAAACAAACAATTCACGTGGAAAATAAATAAGACCCTGCATTTTAAGCTCTTTATTTTCCTTTTCTTTTGTGTAGGCCTTGGTATGTCTGCCCAAACTACAAAGGCAAAGAAAATCAGCATAAAAAGTGCGGATAAAGCTTTCTATCAAAGAGAGTCCAATAAAAACCGATTGATCGGAAATGTTGTTTTTGAACATGAAGGTGCACTATTGTATTGTGATAGCGCTTGGTTATATGCTAAGGACAATCGCGTAGAAGCTTTCAGAAATGTTAAAATTAACCAAGGAGATACTTTGTTTCTTATCGGTGATTACTTAATATATTCTGGCACTAGCAAAAAAGCTACTGTAACAGGTGAAATTGTAGAGCTTAAAGATGCTCAGATGACTCTAACCACTACACAGCTATTTCTTGACAGAACTACTAATGAGAGTTATTACCTCAGGAACGGGACTATTTTAAGTGCAGATAATGTTCTTACCAGTAAGCAAGGTTTTTATAATACCAGATACAAGACATTCAATTTTAAGGATAGCGTAATTCTGGTCAATCCTAGATATAATATTGAGTCCGATACACTACTCTATGATTCCAATACTAAATTTGCTCGATTCAAAGGTCCTACTGATATTTATTCCGATAGTTCAAGAATTTATACTGAAAAGGGATATTACGATACAGGAAGAGATAAGGCCTACTTTAATGAAGGCACCTATATCTATGTAGAGGATAGATACCTCACGGGAGATAGTATTTATTATGAAAAGAATAATGATTTTGGCGAAGTTTTCGGCTGTCTCTATTTACATGACACTCTAGATAATTATATGCTTGAAGGGGACTACGGTCAGTATATAGGTGCCTCTGACTCCGCATTTGTAACTATCAATGCTCTCTACTCCGTTGTAGAAAATGAGGACACAATCTATATGCATGGCGATACGCTAGTTAGTTATCAAGAAAAGTATAAAAACTCTATACATAGAAAATTAGAAATCTACAGAGGAGTCAAATTTTATAAGAGTGATTTACAAGGAAATTGTGATTCGCTAAGTTATTCTGGCCTTGATTCAACCTTCAAAATGTTTTATCGTCCAATTATTTGGAATGATAGCTCCCAGGTAAGTGGTGATACTATATTCTTAACAATGAGAAACAATACAGCTGATAGTTTAAAAATTTACCATGATGCCTTCATAATTAGCGCCGATACTCTCTCAAGGTTTAACCAAATTAAAGGGCGTAATATGAAGGGGAAATTTAGAGATAATGCTTTGCGTAAAGTATATGTATATGGCAATGGGCAAACCCTATACTACCTCAAAGATGAAAGCAATGCATATATTGGCATGAATGCCAGTATTTGCTCCAATATAATTATCTACCTAAAAGATAATACCGTAGACAAAACAGTATTCCTAGTGAAGCCAGAAGAAGTGCTATATCCCATGGATCAAATTGAACCCGGAACAGAGGAATTGAAAGGCTTTTTTCCTCGATTTAAAATAAGACCCCGGTCCAAGGATGATCTTTTTAAATAAGCTTTGATTTTTAAGAAATTGAATAGCTTTTGCAATTGACATTTAAACATAAGTCCTTATGAAAATATTCTACAGTTTCATTTTTATGTTCTGCTTTACAGCGATTCAAGCTCAGCCGGAATCAATTTCCCCTAAGAATATCGATGAGTATAATATGCTTGTCGGGCTAGCAGCTAAAAAAGGAATGACATTGGTAGTTACCATAGATGATTATTCCACAAATACTTTATCAAGAATGAAAAAAGATAAAGTCTACAGGAATGATACTATCAAAGAGTTTCTTGAAAACAGTCTTTTTTTTAAAACATCTATTTATGACTCTATTGGTTACAGTTGGAATTCTCTAATAGAAATCACATCCTACCCTACTTTCATATTCATAGACTCAAAAGACGAATTCGTATATAATAAGACAAATGGCTATCAATCTACTCAAGAAATAATTAAGGCCTTTTCAACCTATCATTCCAATAAAGATGTTTATCCTAGTCTTGTTAATGCTTATTCACAACATAGCTTGAGCAAATCTCAATGGATACAGTTACTCGAAATACAAGAATTTAATAACGACTTTAACAATTGTCAAAAATTAGCCTTAGAGTTTTTAGCTACAATAGATAAGCAAGAGTTTAGTGATCCTATTATAGAGTCAATAGCTTATAAATATGCCTTATCTCTAGAAACACCCTACCCTATTCTACTAGCCACTGCTGTCATCAGCGATAGTTCTAAAACTACAGCAAAGAAATGGAATAAGTATGCTGAGCGTGTTTTTAACTACAATTTAGAACTTTCTGTATTAAGTGAGGATACTATATTATTAGAAAATTTGAATACAAATTGGATTCCTCAATTAACTACATTAGAATTAGATCAATTAGCCTTTAGATACCAAAACGCACGCTATTATTCTGAAAAAACTGATGATTTCAAGATATTTCAAAATGAAGTTCTAAACTATAGCAGTACTTTAATGACTGACTCTATGGTTGCTGCTGAATGGTTATTTGACGAAGCTTACGGAATTGTAAATGACTATAATACCAGGGCGTCTATACAGTCTGCACTGGAATTAAGCTTAAAGGCTATTTCAGTTCATGTAGATTTTAGATACCTAATGTTAACATCCTATATTTATTACTTACAATCCAATGAAGAAAAGGCTCTTCAATTGAGTGGGCAAGCTGAGGCAATTTCTAAGACAGAAAGCGAAAAACAAAAAGTACTTCAACTAGAGAAGCTTATAAAAAGCAAACCTATCTCTCAATAATAAAAAAGGCCCCAATATAAGGAGCCTTTTTTATTATCATTGAGTTTAGTGTTAAACATCAATCTTAGCATACTTTGCGTTTTGCTCAATGAACTCTCTCCTTGGAGGAACCTCATCTCCCATTAGCATAGAGAAAACTCTATCTGCTTCAGTAGCACTATCAATTGTGACTCTTCTCATTGTTCTTCCTTCAGGATTCATAGTAGTTTCCCAAAGCTGTTCAGCATTCATCTCTCCAAGACCTTTATACCTTTGGATTCCAACACTAGATTTATTCTCACCACCTAATTTGCTGATCAATAAATCTCTTTGATCATCGTTCCATGCGTATTCACCTTTTTGGCCTTTTTTAACCAAGTATAATGGTGGAGAAGCAATGTATATATATCCATTTTCAATGAGCTCCTTCATATATCTAAAGAAGAAAGTTAATATCAAAGTTGCAATGTGGCTACCATCTACATCGGCATCACACATTATTACAACTTTATGGTATCTTAACTTATCTAAATTTAAAGCTTTGCTATCCTCCTCAGTTCCAATGCTTACTCCTAATGCAGTAAACATATTCTTGATTTCTTCATTTTCAAAAACCTTATGCTGCATTGCTTTTTCAACATTCAGGATCTTTCCTCTCAATGGTAAAATAGCCTGGAAATTTCTATCTCTTCCTTGCTTTGCTGTTCCACCTGCAGAATCTCCCTCGACTAAGAAAATTTCACAAATTTCAGGATCAGTTTCAGAACAATCAGAAAGTTTTCCTGGCAAACTAGAGCCACCCATTACGGTTTTTCTTTGTACCATTTCTCTAGCCTTCTTGGCAGCAATTCTTGCTTTAGCAGCTAAAACTACTTTTTGAATGATCATTTTTGCCTCAGCAGGATTTTCTTCTAGATAGTTGTTTAGCATTTCACCAACAATCTGATCAACAGCACCACTTACCTCACTATTTCCAAGTTTGGTTTTAGTTTGTCCTTCAAATTGAGGTTCCATTACTTTAACTGAGATTACAGCTGTTAAGCCTTCTCTAAAGTCATCGCCACTTACTTCAACTTTTTCTTTAGCTAGTATTCCTGACTCATCCGCATATTTTTTAAGTGTCCTAGTAAGGGCTCTTCTGAATCCTGCAAGGTGTGTTCCACCTTCATGAGTATTGATATTGTTTACATAAGAATGGATATTCTCTGCATAGCTCGTATTATAGTGAAGAGCAACTTCAACAGGAGTATCGTTTCTCTCACCTTCCATATGAATTACCTGAGGCATAATCTTCTCGCGGTTCATATCAATATACTCCACAAACTCTGCTAATCCACCTTCAGAATAAAATCTTTCAGACTTAACATTCCCTTCCTCATCAACTTCTCTTTTATCAGTTAACGAAATAGCAATGCCCTTATTAAGAAACGAAAGCTCTCTCATTCTAGCCTCAAGTATATCATAATGATAAACAGTATCTAAAAAGATAGTGCTATCAGGCTTAAAGTGGATAATAGTTCCTCTTTCATTACTAGGTCCTAATTCTTGTAGAGGACTTTGCGGAACACCAATTTTAAATTCTAAAGCATATGACTTTCCATCTCTATGAACTTCTGCTCTAAGATCTTCAGAGAGTGCGTTTACGCAAGAAACACCTACTCCGTGCAAACCACCAGAGACTTTGTAAGAATCTTTGTCAAATTTACCACCAGCGTGTAATACAGTCATTACCACCTCTAGTGCAGATTTACCTTCTTTCTCATGCATATCTACCGGAATACCTCTACCATTATCCTTTACGGTGATAGAATTATCCTCGTTAATTGTAACAAAAATATCAGTACAATGACCAGCTAAAGCCTCATCGATAGAGTTATCAACTACTTCATATACTAAATGATGTAGACCTTTCATTCCTACATCCCCAATATACATACTAGGTCTTTTCCTAACGGCCTCTAAACCTTCAAGAACCTGTATACTACTGGCCCCATATCCTTTTGGCGTATCGCTCATATAAGTAGATTTATTCTTTATTGTGAATACTCACAAATTTAAGCATTTTAAAGGGTATTAACTAATACCTCTAGCCCAATACAGCAAGGGTTTTCCACATTTTCTTAACAAAGAAAAACAAGCTGTTATTTAGACTTTAAAATTTATATGTGATTCCTGTTAAAAACTGAATGCTTTGAGCTCTATATCCTAAATATTTATCAAACTGAGAGTTTGTCAAATTATAAGTATTCAAGAAAATAGATAATCTAGAATTATAGAAATATTGAATTCCTAAATCCCAATTAAAAAATGCATCTAGTTCACTCTCAACAGTTGTATTAGCTGTTGAATTAAAAGCTGTTCTAGTGCCTATAAAACTCATATCACTATTAAACCTAATTTTCTCCTTAAGTAAATAAGTAAAATTAACACCTGCCTCAATATTGGGAAGGTTAAATGCATAGTCCAGTGAGTCTAATTGATAAGAACTAAACTGGCCATATAATTGAGTTTTTAGCTTAGAATTAATATTGAAATCTAAAAGCCCATTAATTCTGAAGAACTTGGCTCTATCATAAATCGCACTTAGCTCTGGCGAGTAGTTCACAGAATCAAGATTAAAAAGAGGGTCTCTATAGGACATCATTAGATTGTCATTGGCGTTGTAGCTTGCTTCTATCATAAAACTACTTTTGCTACTCAGTATTCCCTTTAAACCGGCATAAAGCTTTGTATCGAAGGATGCTCTTAAATCACTACCTGGCCCAAAATATGGATTAGCATTGGACATACTTCTGTAATTATTATTGACAAGCTCACCTCCAAATCCCGCGTAAGCTGTCATAATATTATCAACAATGGGATAGTTCATTCTTACTTCTGGAATAAAGTATAAATCTGTGGTTGTAGAAGGTGTTGAAAATTGATTAGAGCTATAAGTATTGCTAAAAAAGTTCAATCCAAAGTCAAAAACAATAGAACCTAATGGCACCTTAACATAAGGATGAACTTGAGTAATTAACGCATTTCTAGAATAGGATGATAAACTATCAAAGCTTGTCTCCTGAAAACTTGCATTTAAATCGATTTTTAAATCTAAATCCCCAGCAGCTAAAGACCAATCACTATCAAATTGAATTTCATTCTCCTCTGTCTTGTAATTATCTCCATTATTGTAATAACTCAAACTTAAGGATTCCAGAACCCCTAAACCATTTTCCTTTTTTTCTTTAATAATACTGTTTACAGAAAGTTCTCTTCTCCAGATTGAATTAGGTTCTCTAAATATCTCTTGACTATTCATTGGAACTATATCTAGTGGTACGCCATAGAAGCTATGCTTATTGAAACTTGCGGAGGCTTTTGTTTCCCAGGTGAATTTATTAAAATACCTATCAAATCTAAAATCAAAAGAATTTAATGAAGTTGGATTATTATCAAATACTATATCTTGAACTCCCGTTTGAGTAGAATAATGCTTTAGTGCTAAACCTAAAGAATATTCACTGCTTCTTTTACTATTCCAATAGACCTCGGCTAAAGGACTATTGTAAAGCCCAAATCCTAATTTGACTAATGCAGTTGTTAGTTTGGTGACAGGCACTTTTGAGATTCTAGCGGCAGGCAAGGGTTTTATGCTAAAATCAAAATCTAATCCTTGGGAATTGATTTTATAATTAACATCCATTTTTGCAGTATTAGTATCTGAGTATTTAGGAGAAGTACTAATCCTCTCTGCCGGCCTTATTTTGGCTTTATACTTATCCGTAATTTCCAATTGAATCTGTCCCAAATTTGTTGGTTGAGCAATGGCAATGCCCATACAACCCATTATTAGAAGAAATATATAATTGATTTTTGTCTTCATCTTTCTATTCTATTTCCATCCGTTCTTCTTCCTCTTCTGCCTGATCTATTATCATTAGATCAATATCATCATTGAGAAGAATGGGTTTGTTTTTCTCTTTAATCTCTTGTTCTTTCATTAACTGCGATTCATCTTCTATTCTTTGGATGATCATTTTCAACTCTTTAGCTTCGTTTGTTAGCTCTTCAGAGTAATCTGATTTAATAACAAAGTCTAAAGTGTATTTGGCCTGGAAAAAGTCTTCATTAGCCATAAAATTCTTAGCTAAGATGACTAAGGATTTAATTTTATATTCCTTGAAAGATGGCATTTCCTTAATCAACTTGTTCACGACAGCTGTTGAACTATCAAACTGTTCTCTTTCATTTAATATTAAACTTTTATAGTAAAGCGCTTCTGCTTTGAATTCTCCACTGCTCCTTACAATGTTAGTCTCAAAGCTTTGTAAAGCTTTCAACTTATCACCAATTTTATAATTAGAGATTGCAGATATCCTAAGCGATTGAATTAAGATGTCATTATCCAATTTTGATTCGGCCATAAGATTAGAACTTACCCTGGCAGATTCTTGATAGTCACCTAATTCAAAAGAACAGAACATAATACCAATTCGAGCTGCTTTTTTAGCTTCTTCGTCCAAGGCTATTTTTAGCATCTCCTTATACTTTTCACGTGCTTCAGGATATTTCCTCGCTTGATAATCTTCTTCAGCTAAGGTCCATAGAGCCTCAAATGAGTATTGATTAGCTGGAAGTTTAGCTAAATTTTCATACGCCATCAAGGCTATTTCTTTCTCGCCCTGTCTTAAAGCTGTTTTGGCTAAATAGTAATTTGATCTAGTCCAGAAAATACCATTTTCAAACCTTTGTAAGTAGGTCTGAAAAGCAATTAATGCATCTGCATATTTAGCAGATGAATAGAGATCAAAAGCTGAATTATAGGTTGTACTATCCAAGCTTGACTTTTCGAAATTCACAAAATCAAGACCATCTACCCAATCTAAATAATCAGACATTTGATTAGAACGTGCAAAAACAATTCGCGCTAAGCCCACAGCTTCAATGGATTCATCAGTATTTGGATATGTCTCTACTACAGTTTGGTAGGTGTTAATAGCTTTATCATTCAAATCTTGATTGCTTTGAATAAGTCCTATTCGCAACAATGAGGTACTTGCCAAGATTGAACTTGGATACATAGATCTAAAATCTACATAAGCCGACTCTGCCTTTTTATAGTCCTCCATTTGTAGGTAGGTCTCACCTATTTGAAAAAAGGCATTTTCCCTTAACTCTGATTTTGGATAAGTCTTTATTAGCTTATTTAATCTTTCGATTTTCTTGATAGGCTTATCTGCTAGCCCCATACATTCAGCAGATTGATAGGCCGCATAATCCGAGTCAACTGCTTTTTTGAACTCTGCTAAATCATAATACTTGGTAGCTAGCAAATAACTTCCCAGCATTAAATAGCAATCTCCAAGTTTTAGATATGAATCTAATGTTCTAGGGTCCTCACTTTTAGAATCTGAAATAAATGATCTAAAGTTATCTGCGGCACTAGAGTAGTTCTGTAGTCTAAAATAACAATAAGCCATATTGTATTGACTTAATTCAAATTCCTTAAGCGAAATACTCTGGCTAGACATTCTGAATTTTTTATAATAATCTAAAGCTTGCTGAAAATTCAGCAATCTGTAATAAGATTCTCCAATCCAATATTTTGATAAAGCATCAATTTTTAAATCGACAGGGTATTTCAGAACTTCTTTAAAAAGAACCAATGCTTCTGCATACCTGAATGAGTTATAGACATCAACAGCTTGGTAAAATGAAATTTTTTGGTAAGCAGCTCTCATTGCTGGTTTTTCTATTCCTACTTCCTTTATGGATCTCATAGCCCTAGGAAAATCCTTAGTTGTCAGATATAGGTTTGCTAAATAGGAGTTAATAATTTCTGAACGACCCGAATTAGGATATCTCAGTAGATACTCATTTAGAACTGATATCGCAGCTTCATAAGGACTATTCAATTCATAAATTAACTTACAATAATTGAAGTATGAATCTTCAGATATAATAGGTATCGCCTTTAATTCAGAAGCTAGTTTAAATGAAGTCATCGCTTCTCTTCTATTTCCTGTTTTTAAATAACAATCGGCTGAATGATATAAAGCATTTTGTCTAATATTTTCTGGACCCGCTCCAATAGTATTAAACTGATCTAAGGCGGCTTTATAAGAACCAATGCTATAGTAACTGAATGCTAATTGATATCTTTCCTCTGTTCTTATTCTAGAGCTTTCATCTACATAAAGTTGGAGATATTTAGCTGCATTTTTATAGTCCTTTTTCTCATAAAAAGCATCACCTAAAAGTTTAGCAATTTCTGCAGCTCTTTTGGTATTTGCGTTTTTGAATAAGTCTTCTCCTAGTTCAACTAACTTATCAAAGTCTTTTAATTTATAATAGATGTGTGCTAAATAATAAGGCACTAATGGACCAAAACTTTCATCATCCTGTAAGGGCAAGAAATTTGTTAAAGCCTCACTAAAATTACTATCTACATATAAAAGATGAGCATAATAATATCTTGCAGAGCTACTATAGATCGTTTCCTTATCCTTTAGTTTAAAAAAGTACTCCTTAGCTCTCTTTTCATCCTTTTGCATCAATAAGGAATATGCATATTTGAAATTATACTCAGCCCTATCCTCTGCATTCAATAAATAGCTGTCCAGCTTTTCAAAATAAAATACGGATTCTTTATATCGGCGTAAGCTAAACTTAAATACAGCATAGCTAAATTTTAAATTATTGTTTAATGATTCGGATGGATATTTCCTTTCAAAACTCTGCAATCTAGATTCGGCATCAGAATTAAATAAATTCATTGCGCACAAGGCAGCATAGTATTCTGAAGAAATTGCTAATTCTTTTCTTATATCCTTTCTACAGAGTGCATCAAATTCAATTTGAGCATTCCCGAATTGCTCTAGAGCATACAATGAAAGAGCATCTTCATACTCAATTACATAATTATTATCCTCCATCTGTTGGGCACCGATAGGTGTAACTGAGAGGATAAAGAGCATTATCAAAAGGAAGCACAGGCGTAGCTTCATAGTCGTTTCTATTTTGAACTAAATTATTGTTTTAAACAGGGCGATTTTAAAAGAGTTTCTTCTTTTTTCAAACGGAATCTGTTAATTAAAATTTTAATTGACATTAAGAATTTAGCTGCCCCAAGGAAATATTCTTTTAGCTTTGATAAAATTTTATTTAATGTCAACAAGCAGCCTAATTTCTATTGAGTCCGCCGATATTTATCAAGGAGATCACTTGGTATTAAATTCTGTTAATCTTGAATTAAAAGAAGGGCATTTTGTTTATCTTATAGGAGCTACTGGCAGTGGAAAATCAAGCTTATTAAAGACTTTGTATGGCGATTTAAACCTTACTGTTGGTGAAGGAAATGTCTGTGGCTTTGATCTTAGAAATCTCAAGGAAAAGGAGATTCCATTTTTAAGAAGAAAAATGGGTGTTGTTTTTCAAGATTTTCAACTGTTAACAGATAGAAATGTTGAAGACAATCTTCTTTTTGTATTGAAAGCTACAGGATGGAACGACAAGAAAAAAATGAAATCTAAAATTAATGAGGTTTTAAAAAGTGTTGGACTTCCTAAAAAAGGATTTAAAATGCCTTATCAACTTTCTGGAGGTGAACAACAAAGAGTTGCAATTGCTAGAGCACTCTTAAATGATCCCGAATTGATCTTGGCAGATGAACCTACTGGAAATCTGGATCCAGCAACTTCTGAAGAAATCATGATTCTACTCAAAGAAATTTCTAAAAATGGAAGAGCGATATTAATGGCCACTCATGACTACTCCATTATCCTGAAATTTCCATCGATAACAATGAAATGTGAAGATGGCAAGTTATTTCAAACCGTACAGAAAAGCTTATAAATCCTTTATTAGCTCAATCAATTCTCCGGGGTTTGATGTTGAGATATTACACTCTGTACAACTTACGGTGCCATTGAATTTGACAATAGACATTTCGTAATTCATTACACAATCTTTTCTGTGAGAAATAGACCGATAAGTGATTCTATCATTTATCATCCTGGATTTAACCTTTAGATAAATTAATCCTTCTGATTCGCCTGATTGTAATTCAGGAAACTTTATGGCAATATATCTTTGTTGCGCTAAAACAGTAAAAGGTAATTCTCCATAAAAAGAATGCTCAAAAACAGCTGAATCAGGATTGTATAAGGCGTTGACTCCAAACCAAAGATCTAATCCATCTTGTGAAAGCAAACGTACTTTTTGCTCTGGAATACCGGGATCAAAGGTATCATCGCAAGGATCGCAAGAAGAAATAATAAATAAAAGGCTCAAGAAGGCTAAAAAGAATCTTGGTGTTTTCATAACTATATTCTTCTGTAAAGTTAACTATCTTTGAGGCAAAGCATACCTCTTGGATCTATCAATTTGCATTCCTGTTTACAATCAATCTGTTCATAGCCTTGTGAACCAATTAGAAGCTTCAGCTAATAAGGCAAATATTCAAATAGAATTAATTATTATTGATGATTGCAGCACTGACATCCAGGCTAAGAAGCTGAATCAAGAATTGCGTAAAAACTCTCTCGTTAGGTACCTAGAGTTAGAAACTAATATTGGTAGAGCCGCTATCAGGAATAAATTAGGCTCTTTGGCTTCCGCCGATTTCATCCTCTTTTTAGATGATGATAGTCTACTAAGGGATTCAGAGTCTTTCTTGATGAACTACTGGAATGCACGAAATTCTGCGCCTGTTATTTGTGGTGGGAGAATTTATCCTGAAGTTGTTGATAATAGCTATATGCTTCATTGGAAGTACGGAACTACTTATGAAAGCAAAGCAGCTGCTAATAGATCACACTTGCCTTACAACAGCTTTCACTCCAATAATTTCATGATTTCTAGTAAGCTTTTTAAGCTGATCAGGTTTAATGAGAAACTTTCTACTTATGGCCATGAAGATACCTACTTTGCATTCCAGCTAGAGCAAAAATCTGTTCTGATTTTACATTTAAACAACGAAGTTATTCATTCAGACCTAGAAGATAATACTTCCTTTTTGGACAAAACAGATAAGGCAATCGAAAACCTTATTAGACTCATAAGATCAGAAGAAAATTCAGATTTTGAGAATTTTATTAAACTAAGCAGGACGTATAAAAACACATCTGGTATAGTAAAAATCGGACTTAGAATTGCAGCAAAAATATTACTCAAAGGTCTGAGGAAAAGAATTATGGATAGCTCTGCATCTGAAAACATCCAGCTATACAAAATACTAAAGTACAGTCAATTACAGAACTGAACTAAACAAAGACTCTAGCACCTTTTTCTCTTCATCCCAATTGTTTTCCAAATTAGCTCTCTTCAAATTTTCAGCATAGTAAGTTTTTTTCAATTCACTTACTTCCTTAATCGCTTTAGCGATATCAGTTGGGCTACTTGAATTACAAACAGAACCAATAGAATAGGTTCTGACAATAGAAGCAGGCTCTACCAAATCTGTAACCACAATAGGTATTTCTAATTTTATGTAGTCAAACAACTTATTGGGCAAGCTGTATTTATAATTTAAATTGGTATCCTTGTCTAAAGACAGTCCGATATCGGCACAAGCCGTATATTCAAGCATTTCTATATACGGAAGAGGTGCTATAAAACTTACCTTACTCTCTAAATTGAGGCTTTTTACCTTTACTTTGAGGCTTTCCAAAACATCTCCTTTTCCAACTAATAATAAATGATATTTAGGCCCTAAAAGATCTAATGCTTCCACTAGCTCTTCCATTCCTCTATCTATATTAATGCCTGCTCCCTGATTAATAAGAATGCAGGTATCAGAATCAATTCCCAACTCACTTCTGTTCTTTGGTCTTATTGGCAATCTAGAGTCGCCTATATTTCTTACTACCCATAACTCTTTATTATAGTCAGACTTATAAAGCTTAGCAATGCTTTTGTTCACGGTAATTACATTATTAAGCTTTGGAAAAATCCCGGACTCAATTATTGACCAAACCTTCTTCACTAAAGGCCTATTCTGAATTTCGGGCACACCAAGAAAGTATTCATGGGTGTCATATACAAGTGGCTTTCTTTTTATTTTACTTATCAGATAATTTGGTAAAAGAGTATCTAAATCATTGGATAAATAAAAATCAAAGGAATTGAATAGCAAAAACAAAAACAGTCTTAAATTATATACGGTATAAAACAAAAAACCTCTATTAAAAGGAAGCTTGAATCTTTTACTTTCAAATTCAAAATTACAAGGTTTAGATTCCTTTAGTTCACGTCCTATAAATACAGGTTCAAATCCTAATTCCAAAAGAACTCCTATTGTTCTTTGAACTCTTTGATCACTATTTAAATCATTAGTGACGCTCACAGCAATCTTCTTTCTATTTTTGTGGTTCAAATTTGTGCTTTGTTAGAGAATGTAAAGAAAATTAAAATAGCGGATTATAACTATCCACTACCAGAAGAAAAAATAGCAAAAAAAGGATTGCATAAAAGAGATAGCTCCAAGCTCTTAGTTTGCGACCCTCACTCCTTTTCAGACAGCTATTATAGCTCATTAGCTGATCATTTATCTGCCGGAGATGTTCTGGTTTTCAATAATACCAAAGTTGTTCAAGCGCGTTTGTTCTTCCCAAAGAACCAAAATACGACTATTGAAGTGTTTTGCCTAGAACCTATTAAACTTGATATTCAGCAAGCCATGGGTGCGCTTAAAACTGTTGAATTTAAATGTTTAATTGGCGGTGCTAGAAAATGGAAGCAAAATCCTTTACGGATCCAAACTGAAGATGGTTTGATCTTAGAGGCCTATAAAGAAGAGAATATTGAAGGGAGCTTTAGAGTACGATTTAAATGGAATACTTCCGCTTGTTTTAGTGAGATTCTAGAGGAATTAGGAAAAGTTCCTCTTCCTCCCTATATGAACAGAGATGCTACGGAAGATGACAGAAGTAGATATCAGACCGTCTATGCTGAATATGATGGATCTGTAGCTGCGCCTACTGCTGGTTTGCACTTTACCCCTGAATTGCTCACTCAATTAGAAGAGAAGCAAATAAAACTTCAAAAGTTGACTTTGCACGTTGGTGCAGGTACATTTAAACCTGTGAGCAGTGATGAAATTGGGGATCACTTTATGCATGCTGAAGAGTTTCTAATAAATAAGGAGACCATTTCAACATTAAGTAAAGCCCATAGTAATAGAATCATTCCTGTTGGCACAACTAGTTTGCGAGCAATTGAAAGCACTTATTGGTTAGGAGTTTTATTATTAGAAGGAGAAAAGTTTGAGGATGAATTAAATGTTCAAATTCCACAATGGATTCCTTATGGCCGCACCACAAGTTATTCAAAACAAGAAGCCCTTGGTGCTGTTATTAATTATCTAGAAAAAAAAGATATTAGCCAACTTAAAGCCAAAACAGAGATCATTATAGCTCCATCGTATGAGCATAAGCTGATTGATGGATTGATTACTAACTTCCATCAGCCAAAAAGCACATTATTGCTGCTTATTGCCTCTATTCTTGGTGATAGATGGAAAGATATGTATCAGTATGCTTTGAATAATGATTATAGGTTTTTGAGCTTCGGAGATGGTTGTTTAATTTTACGATAAATGATAAATAGAATATTAGCACTTGCAATTTTCACTTTTACTATCCACACCAGTTTTAGCCAATCTCTTGCGGTAAGTGAAATAGCTAGAATACCTGATCCTATAGACGAATGCAGTGGAATGGTTTTCTACAACGATGAATTTATTCTAATCAATGATAGCGGGAACAGGCCAGAGTTATACTTCCTTGATACGGATTACAAACTTATTAGAACAATAGCATTAGAAGAGGCGCAGAATCAAGATTGGGAAGAATTAGCAGTTAGCCCAAACGGGATACTTTATATAGGTGATTTTGGAAATAACAATAATAACAGAAGAGACCTGAAGGTATATATCTATGATATAAAAAGATCAAAAGAAGGAATTGCCGAGTATGTAGGTATTATTGACTTCACCTACCCTAATCAATATGCCTTTCCACCAGATAATTGTTGTTTGTATTTTGATAATGAAGCAATGATTTTTGCCGATAACCAGCTGTTTCTATTTACTAAAAATAGGACTAAGCCTTTCAATGGAAAATCTTATATCTACTCCCTTCCTCCTGTTCCTGGAAGGTATATTGCAGAAATAAGAGATAGTGTTGTCACCGGCAAGGGCCTTATGCATTCAAATTGGATTTCTGCGGCGGACTATAATGTTGAGCTCAATGAAGTGGCATTACTTGGTTACGATAAGGTTTGGATTTTGTATAATTTTCTCCAAAAAGATGGAAAAACAAACACAAATCAAGTTGTAACTAAAATCACAGGCTATATAAGCCAAAAAGAGGCTATTTGCTATAAGGATAATAAAATTTATATCGGGGATGAAAGAACTGCTGGAAGTGGGCAAATGCTATATGTCGTAAAAGCTAAAAGGCAGCAAACTCAAGTTTCAATAAAATCAAAAATTGTAGAGGATGAACTTAAATTAAATTTTAAATATCCTCATGGAGAATCACTAAAGTGGGAAATATTTAACACTAATGGGATAAGAATGATTTCTGGTTTAGAGGATAATCTAGGATTGAATAAAATGGATAAACTAAAAATCGATGTCTCTAGATTGGACCCTGGTGGCTATGTATTAAATGTTCTTCTTAATGATGAACCCAATGCATTTAAATTTAAAATTCTCCTGGAGAATCCAGCGGAATAGAAAACCCATAAAGCCCAACTCCTTGCTCGTTAACAGAACTTAGTATTCTAATTTTTGAGTTTTTGCAAGTCCATTTCCCAATAAAGTGTCCGATAATTGCTCCTGCCACTACATCTGATGCCCAATGCTCATTGTCATATACTCTTGACCAGGCTGTAATACCGGCCAAACCATATAAGCTAACTGATAGCCAAGGTTTTTTATAATAATGGGAATAAGAACTTGCTAATGAAAATGCCAAGGCAGAATGGCCACTTGGGAAACTTCTGTTCTGGCTTTCGCCGATACTTCCAACAAACCACTCATCGGAATTAATACTATACGGTCTTCCTCTAGAGAATATAAGCTTCATACTTACCACACTTAGACTTGTCCAAACAGCTCCTCTAAAAGCAATAGTGGTCGCTTCTTTTAAATCATTATTCTTAATGATCTTAGATACACCATAAACTCCAATTAGTCCCAATCCCTGATAAACTGGATTTCCAAAAGGTTCACCAATATATTTTGATGTATTTCCCTTTAAATTAGATTGATTAGCTTGAGAAGAATTTCTAATTTGATTATCAAAAATAAAAGCTGAACCAAGAACTAGAGACGAACCTGAGAGTATCAACCAATCTGTACGATCAAATGATTCCTTATTTGGAATGAGATAATCTAGATCGGTATTAAAATCCTCAAAAGTTTGATTTACATCTAAACTAAACGACTGAGCATTAGAAGTTAAACTAAATATTGTGTAGAAAATAATATATATTATCTTTCGCAACAGTTTTGAATAATAGGTGAATAAAAACACCCCACGAATTTAAACATAGTTCAGAGAAAAAGTACCTTAAAAGAGAAGAAGCGCTCCTTGTTTTGGAATTTATTAAAAGAGAGTTTGATTTAGACTTCTTCTCCTTCTCTAAGGCCATTACAGATAGGCGAATAACTAAAATGTTTGATGAAAGTAATACCTAAAGTGTAAAATTATCCATAGATTATCGGAGTAAACAAAATAATCCCAAGGACTTTTTTATTTCTCAATTCACTGTAAATGTGACAGAAATATGTAGAGATCCCAATTTCTTTAAGCTATTAATTCCATAGTTATTAGAGTATCTAAAGTTTAGAGATACTATCAAAATTTGGAGTGCGCGTTTTAGTTCTGGTAAAGAACTCTTGAGTTTATTAATTCTGGCTCATGAAAATAATTTCATCTATAAAGTTGAAATTATGGGAACGGATATAGACTGGGAAATAATAAATTCAGCGAAAGCAGGCGCTTATAAAACAAGGCAAATAATAAGTTATGCCGCATCATATCAAAATTCAAGCGGAACTTCTAAGCCAGAAGACTATACAGAAATAAAGGGGGATCAGGCAGTTATTCAGCAAAACTTCTTAGAAAAGATTAGCTATAAAGTTCATGATTTAGTATTAGATCCAATGCCTGAAGAAATGTTTGATTTAATCTTATGCCGTAATACCTTAATAGATTTTGACACGAACCTTCAAAATTTAATTATTAGCAAATTCAACAAAAAACTGAAAGGTTTAGATTACTTATGTCTAGGTTCAAAGGAATCCATTTTGTTTTTTAGTGGTAGGCTTCAATTTGAAGAAATAGATGGAAATGAAAGAATCTTCAAAAAAGCTAACTGGGCTTATTATAATCGGCACAAGCGCTGGTGGTATGATGGCTATGAAATCTATTTTACCAAAGCTTAAAAAGAAATTAAAGGCAGCTGTCATATTAGTGGTTCACAGACTTAAAGAGGTAGAAAGTAAACTTCTTTACCTATTTCAAGAATACAGGGTATTACCTGTTGTTGAAGCGAATGATAAAATGTTCTTGAAAGATTCTATGGTTTATATCGCGCCAGCAAATTATCACCTTTTAATCCAAAACCGATTATTCCATTTCCTTAAGCGTAGATGAGCATATAAGCTTTAGTAACCCTAGTATTGATGTAGCCTTAGTTTCTGCATTACAGTGTTTCCAAGAAGATTTAATTTACGTACTTTTAAGTGGCGCAATGATGATGGAAGTATTGGGATTAGAATGGCTAAAGAGGAAGGTGCCATTACTATTGTTCAAGATCCCAAAGAAGCCAAATTTCCTACTATGCCCTCCTCTGTCTTGAAAAATAATGCAGATTCAATAATTTTAAAATTAGATGAAATGGCTCTTTACCTTCATAATCTTATTTAAGATCCTACTTCCAAGTAGCCTAGCGGCTCAGTCAGGCGCTCAAGTTAGCATACTGAGTTATAATGTTGAGAATCTTTTTGATACCATTGACGATCCTATTAGCCGTGATTCAGAGTTTACGCCTACTGGGAAAAAGGAATGGAATTCATCAAAGTATTGGACAAAAATTAAAAGACTCAATAAAGTCTTCCTTAGCCTTGACAGCTGTCTCCCTGATTTGATAGCACTAACAGAAATTGAAAATGAATCTGTGCTAAAAGATATAATCAGAACTAATCAATTTCTAAAGGAATATGAATTTATCACTTATGAAAGTGGTGACAGAAGGGGGATTCAAAATGCAATACTTTACAATAAAACTAAATTCAAACTTCTTTATTCCTCCATACGAGCGCCCAGAGATTCTACAGGTAACATATTAGTAACTAGAGATATATTATGGGCTAGTTTTGAGTTTAAAAAGGATACCATAACGCTATTCGTAAACCATTGGCCCTCACGCTATGGGGGAATTTTAAAAAGTGAGCCCACAAGAATTTTAGCCTCTCAAAACTTACTTTATATTTTAGACTCTTTAAGTGAACAGAATTTTGGAGGTCTTAAGATTGCCTGTGGAGATTTCAATGATGAAGTAAAGAATAATAGCATTCAAGAACTATTAAGACAATCTAGCATAGAAAAAGTTAAATTCCTGAACAATAACTCTAAATTAGGTACTCATAAGTATAAATCTAGATGGTCTGAAATTGATCATTTTTTTATCCAAACTGAGTCCCATTGTAAAGTTTTAGATTGTTCTATCATTCATGAAAGCTTCCTTTTAAAAGGTGAGGATTTGTATTCTAGCATACCTTACAGAACATTTCAAGGCAATTTCTTTATTGGTGGTTATAGTGACCACCTACCTATTTACCTCAAAATCATGCTAGAATAAACCAGAATTGACCCAAAAGTCAATTATTTACCTTTAACTAAAAGTGCTTTATTATTACTATCGATTTTAAGTATATTTAGCCTCATTAAAATTTAACAATGAAAAAATATTTATTTTTCCTATTTCTTGGCCTTTCTTTAATTGCTTGTGATAAAGATAATGACGATGACGATTCTAATCTTTACTCTACCGATCAATTGGTAGTAAAGCAAGAAAACAGTGCCATTATGTTTCAAGTTGGTGGGTTAAATGATAATGGTGCTACTCCATTTGGTCAAACTTTAATAAAATCTTACAAAGAGGCTTACGGCACTCAATTGGATATATTTACAATTATGTCTGATCCGGGGCCGTTACAATCTGCAGCTGGAGACAGTATTCTTTCCAATTTCGGATTAGGTGCTTCACCTTCAATCTATGTTAATGGAAACGTACCTACTCCTAATTTTGAAACAGCCATAGAGGAGGCCATTTCAGGACCTACAGCAATCGGAGTTTCACATATATCTGGAACTACTGATTCTTCCTATTACATAGATGCCAAAGTTCAATTGTTTAAGGATACACTTTATCCCTATTACTTTATCCAGTCTTATATGTTGGTTGATGTGCAGGCCAAAGAATTTGACGCTTCAACTGATCTAAATGTTGCCAATAGTGGATTTACAAAAATAGTAGGTTCTGAAACAAAGTGGGAACAAACTGTACCCAATCTTGATAGTACGAGCAATGTAGCTGTAAAAGGAACTAATTTTATTCATGATAATGTTGTCTTAGCTTACGGAATTAATAAAGCAGAAAATCCTTTTGGCCAGTCGGTTGGACAATACAATACTGTTTTTGGGTTTGATTTCTCAGAAGGTGATATTATTGGAACAAGATCTACTCCTATTAGAATCCATTTCTTAAAAGAAAATCTTACTGATCAAGACTATACTGCTTCAGATATTTCATTCCTAACAGTGATTTGGGATTTTACAGGAGCTGAATATAAGGTTGTAAACTCTTATTACTCTAAATAATACTTGAATAACATTTGATTATGCATTACTAAGCATTTTCAATATAGAAACCTAAAGCCAACTTGAGCTATCAAGTTGGCTTTTTTTGCTCTTATTCTCAATCAGTAAACCTTCATTTTCACCTTATACCTAATTCAAAGAATCACTACTTTTGATAATATCAAATGATACTATCACAAAACCTCCTTCACCTTATTTTATTACCCCTAAAATTCTGTAGTTCATTTCAAGATCTCTGAAAAGACTGGTGAAGCCCGATCAAGTTTTATGTATAGGCCACCTCCTCAGCTTAGGAAACAGAATAAAATACATAAAAAAAACCTGCGAGTTCTTTCTTGCAGGTTCTTCTGAATTTTAAACAGTAAAAACTGTCAACCAATTTTAGGACGACTCATATTTAGAGGAGCTATTTGTTTGTTCTTCTTTGCTGCCTATTTTGGTTTTCTTGAACTTCTTTCATTCTCCTCATCAACCTACTCTCCTTACCGGGATTCTTTTTCTTCTCTTGCATTTTTGCATGAATCTTGTCATCATCTAAGAACTTTCTAATAGCAAATTGCTGACTGAAAGTAATAACATTGGATACAAAATAATAATAGCTTAATCCTGCAGCATAGTTGTTAAATACCCCTAAGAAAATTACAGGCATTAAGTAAACTATATACTTCATTTGAGGATATTGTTGATTCTGACCTGTTAGCTGCTGATTCATATAGGTATAAATCAAGGTAGAAACGGTCATCAATAAAGTGAACAAACTAATATGATCTCCGTAGAAAGGAATATCAAATGGTAGGTTATAGATACTATCATATGTACTTAAATCATCTGCCCATAAAAAGGGCTGTTGTCTGAGCTCAATAGATGATGGGAAAAACCTAAATAATGCAATTAGAATTGGAAATTGTAAAAGCATAGGTATGCATCCTCCAAGAGGATTTACTCCTGCCTTTTTATAGAGCTCCATGGTAGCCTGTTGCTTTTTCATAGCATCAGAATCCTTATGCTTCTCATTCAACTCTTCAATTTCTGGCTTCAAGACTCTCATCTTAGCCATTGACTTATAACTAGTATATGTTAGTGGGAAAATCACCACTTTGATAATTAGAGCAATTATTAGAATGATAATTCCATAGCTCAAGCCGTAGCCTTCTAACCAATTAAATACGTTGATTACAATCCCTCTATTGATCCAGCCTAAAATTCCCCATCCAAGTGGAATTAATTTATCAAAATTTTGATCGTAAGATTCAAGAATATCATACTTATTAGGCCCTAAGTACAATCCTAACTCTAAAGATAACTCGCTTGCTGTTGTATTAAGAGCTAAGTTAGAACGGAACTTTTTGGTAATATTCTCTTGTTCTAGAGCCACAGAACTTATGCCTACGGTATCAAATTGACCAGATTTATTAAGCAATATAGATGAGAAGAACTGTTGCTTATAGGCAACCCATTTAATATTGTTCGCTATCTCATCATCTTGACCTGAGGCTGAAAGGTTATCAGGTGATTCCTCTCCGACTTCTAAAAATTCTAATTCAGTATTAATTCCTTCATTCTCTAAATTCTTTTCATGGCGCAAAGCTTCTTGTTCCCATGCTAGGATTGGAGCGCTTCCAAGGTGGTTTTTAAAGGAGTTAGAAATAATATCCCAATGAAGCATATAGTCGTTATTCTTCAAATAATACTTAAAAACCAGAACACCGCCATTATTATCTTTTAGCTCAAGAGAAACTGTTTTAGCATCAATTTTCTCAAGACTATAGTTCAATTCAAATGAATTGTATATTTTATTATCGCCCGAAAGGGAAAGATTAAAGGCCGCATTTTTATTTATTAAATAAAGAGGAAGACTATCCCAAGTTCTAAAGTTTTTAAGTTCAGCTTCCTTTATTTGCGCTCCAAAATTGCTAATATCTACTCTCAGAAGTTCATTTTCAATAGTCACTATTTGCTCTTCACTATTTTGAGCCATTGTAGCGCTAAAGTCACCATACTCTGCATATTTATCAGATTCAGCAGAATCTAATGCTTCAATTGCTCTAGATTTAAAATCTTCATCCAATTTAGCTGACTCAATAAGCTCAGCTTCCTTTTGAATAGGAGCAGCAGTACTGTCTTGGCTGATTTCTGGTTTTAAAACTTCAACTTCCGTTGGATTAATAACACCAAAATAGAATAGTATTCCCGCAATTAGGACAAAGCCTGCTATAGTATTCCAGTTAATTTTACCTTCTTTCATAGGGTATTATTTCTTTGAAGCAATCATTGAAGCCTCTACAAATTTTACAAATAAGGGATGTGGATTTGATACTGTACTCTTGTACTCTGGATGAAACTGAACGCCAATAAACCAAGGGTGATTCTGAAGTTCAACTATTTCTACTAAGTCCATTTCAGGATTTACCCCAGTAGCAATTAATCCTAATGATTCCATTTGAGCACGATATTCATTATTGAATTCATAGCGATGTCTATGTCGCTCATTGATCATACTTCTTTTATATATAGAATGACTCAATGAACCTTCTGTTAATGCGCAATCGCATGCTCCCAATCTCATTGTGCCCCCTTTCTTACTAATGTCTTTTTGATCTTCCATTAACCCGATAACAGGATTTTTAGTATCAGGATCCATTTCTGTAGAATTAGCATCAGCTAAGCCCAGAACATTTCTAGAAAACTCTATCACTGCTGCTTGCATTCCAAGGCAAATCCCTAAGAACGGAATATTATTTTCTCGGGCAAATTTAATAGCCACTAACTTTCCTTCAAAGGCTCTTTCACCAAATCCAGGAGCCACTAGAATACCATCTAAATGCGCTAATTGCTTTTGAACAGAGTCTTCTTTTAAATTCTCACTGTGAATCCATTCTATATTAACTTTACATTCATTAGTAGCTCCAGCATGAATAAATGACTCTACAATAGACTTATAACTATCTTGTAGTTCAACATATTTCCCAACCAGACCAATTTTCACCTCGGTCTTTGGATATCTAAGTTTATATAAAAAGTCCTTCCAGTTAACCAAATCAAGGTTATCCTCAATAGGAAGGTCAAAAGCATTTAATACTACCTCATCCAACTTTTGATTTCTCAATAAAATTGGCACTGCATATATAGTTTCAGCATCTAAAGATTCAATTACAGCTTCCTTCTTCACATTACAGAATAAGGCTAGTTTTCGCTTTATCTCATCCCCTAATGCGCTCTCAGATCGACATACTAGTATATCCGGCTGAACGCCTGATTCTTGAAGTTGCTTAACAGAATGCTGTGTTGGTTTAGTTTTAAGTTCACCTGTAGCGGCTAAGAATGGAACTAAAGTCAAATGAATAACCATACAGTCACTTCCTAACTCCCACTTTAATTGTCTTACTGTTTCTATATAAGGTAAGGCCTCAATATCTCCAACGGTACCTCCTATTTCAGTAATAACTATTTCAAACTCTCCTGTATTTCCAAGAATTTGAATCCTTCTTTTAATCTCATCGGTGATATGTGGAATTACCTGAACAGTTTTTCCTAAATAATCACCATTTCTTTCTTTATCAATTACTGATTGATAAATTCTACCAGTGGTAACATTATTACTTTGGGAAGTAGGTCTATTTAAAAACCTTTCATAGTGACCTAAATCTAAATCCGTTTCAGCACCATCATTAGTTACAAAACACTCACCATGTTCATAAGGGTTTAAGGTACCTGGATCAATGTTAATATAAGGGTCAAGTTTTTGAATAGTTACACTGTATCCTCTGGACTGAAGAAGTGTAGCTAATGAAGCTGAAACTATTCCTTTTCCTAATGAGGAAGTTACTCCTCCTGTTACAAAAATATACTTTGTTGATGCCATATTAATTAGATCCTCCTATAATCAAAAACCGGGCAAAGCTAAGAATAAATAGGCGGAATATGGCTTTAGAATCCTAAAACAGCTTGCTAATAATTTCATCTATCGCAAGTCCCTCTGCTTCTGCCTTATAGTTCTTTACTAATCTATGTCTTAACACTGGTTTTGCTATCGCAATTACATCTTCTTTATCTGGGCTAAATTTCCCTTTTATTGCCGCATGAGCTTTTGCACCTAATATTAAGTTCTGTGAAGCTCTAGGTCCAGCTCCCCATGAAAGGAATTCATTCGCAATCTGGTTCTCACTCACTCCAGGTCTAGTTGACCCTACAAGGCGCACTACGTACTCATAAAGGCTATCGCTAACAGGAATTTTCCTAATTAATCTTTGATACTTTAATATATCTTCAACACTAAGTATTGAATTAATCCCTACTTCATTATTAGAGGTTGTTGCCTTTACAATCGCTAATTCTTCCTCAAAACTAGGATAATCTACTTCTATGTTAAACATAAAGCGATCTAACTGAGCCTCAGGTAAGGGATAAGTTCCTTCTTGTTCTATTGGATTCTGAGTTGCTAGAACAAAAAAAGGATTGGCCATCTTAAAACTTTGTCCAGCCGTTGTCACAGATTTCTCTTGCATAGCCTCTAACAAAGCTGCCTGAGTCTTAGGGCTAGTTCTATTGATTTCATCCGCAAGAATTATATTCGAAAATATAGGTCCTTTTATAAACTTAAAATTCCTTTCTTGATCTAATATTTCAGAGCCAATGATATCAGAAGGCATTAGATCTGGTGTAAACTGGATTCTATTAAAACCTAGACCTAATGCTTGAGCTGTTGTATTTACAAGAAGAGTCTTGGCCAAGCCAGGCACCCCTACTAATAGGCTGTGCCCCTTGCATAAAATTGAAAGTAATAATAGATCAATCACTTCATCCTGACCTACTATAACTTTTGAAATTTCAGCTTTAAGGCTAGCATATGCCTGCTTTAATTGCCCTACAGCTTCAACATCATTATTATTTGACATATTGTGATCTTTTTATCCACCCTCTTTCAAACTCACATTGGAAGTTTTCATTACTTACTCTTACGTAGGTGGTATTCAATTTTTCTTCTATCCATTTCTGGATTTTTTTAGCTTTTTTTTGTTCAAGAGCTACTGTCTGAATTCTTTGATAATCCGTTTTCAAGTCTGCCCTGTGTGCTGATGTCTGAGCCAATAATTTTAACAATCTATAACCTTCTTTACCATCTTCTTCTCTAAAGAAATTTGGCTGGGATATCTCATTAATCCCTGTTTTATCTAATTCATAAAAAACTGTTTTTTTAAGTTGACCAGTTTCCCATCTACTATCACCAGATTGAGGGTTCATCATTATACCTCCATTATATTTTGAGTTTTCATCAGCAGTAAATTTCTCTGCTGCTTCTTCAAAACTAATACTACCTAATTCAATGGCGGTCCTTAGGCTATCCATTCTGTTTTGTAAATCCTGTAAATTTTGTTGACTAATTTTTGGCTTGATTAGTATATGTCTTAAATCTAGCTCCTCTCCTCTTCTTTTCTGCAATTGAATAATATGATAACCATACTCTGTTTCAACTGGATCGCTAATTTCTCCTTCTTTAAGGTTGAAAGCTATCGCCTCAAACTCTTTTACAAACTGTCCTCTCTTTATTCCCTTATACTCCCCTCCATTCTTTGCTGATCCTGGATCCTCTGAGTAGAGAACTGCCATAGTAGAAAAAGAAGATCCATCAATAACTCTTTGTTTAAGCTCAATAAGTTTATCAATAGTCGCTTTAGTTGCCTCTTCACTTACCTTAGGATACATCACAATTTGAGCATACTCTACCTGTGCATTCACCAGAGGCAAACTATCATCCGGAAAGGATTTATAAAATGACCTTACTTCAGTAGGAGTAATTTCTATATCGGCTGTCACCTCTCGCAACATTTTTTGAGCAATCATTTGATCTTTAATCAAAGGAGCCATTTCGTCCTTAATCTCAACTATAGACTTTTTATAATACTGCTCAAGTCTTTGCTCAGATCCAATTTGTTGAATAAATACATTAATTCTATTATCAATAGCTCCTTGAACTTCTTCATCAGAAACTTCAACACTATCTACTTCTGCTTGGTGAATAAGTAACTTTTCAAAAAGCAACTCTTCAAATATTCTGCATTTCTCAGATTCATTAGAGACCAATCCTTGCCTTTGCATATTTAAATATTGCTGATCTACATCAGATTTAAGCACAATATTCTTGCCCACAACAGCTAATACACCATCAATCATCTGTGGCTGAGCACTTGCAAATACTCCAAAGAATAATAGGCTGAAAATTAATTTAAACTTCATTCGTGATAGGTTTCAAACTCTTTCTTACTTACTGCATCTTCAATTAGACTCTTCTCTAACTCCTCTAGTAAACGTAATTTTCTTTTATTCAATATAATGTTCTGAATAATAGGCTTCACATAGGCTATGGGTGATGAGCTGGCTTTAATTTTATAATCTCTTATAAGAAGTAAATACATCTTATTATCCTTTTCTATTTGTACCAACTTATTGGATCTAATGAACTGAATTTGATTGTAGATTTCTAAAGGAATTATTTCAAGCAGCTTATCATAAGGCACCCAGCTTGTATCATTAAAACTAAAATCTCTTGCATAATTCAATGCGTATGATTCTAATTCTTCTAAATCCTCTAACTTATTATTTTTGAATTTTTGAATAAAACTTTTCAACTTTGGAGCATTAGAGCTGATGACCATATAGTTCACCTTTAAGATGTTTTCTTTTAATAAGAAGCTTTCTTTATAATTACTATAATACTCTTCTATATCCTCAATACTCACAATTGTATCCAAATTCTGTTTGATATACTCTTGCTGATAGGTAAAGCTTAATAAATCGTTCTTATAATCTTGAATTTGACGTTCAAAATCTTTTTGATTATCATTTAGATTAAATTCAGCTTTATAAAGAATGAGCTGCTCTTTGGCCCATAAATTGATATAGTTTGATAGCACAGCACCACTATCCTCAGAATTACTTAGGCCTTCCAATAAATCTTGTACATCTTCTGGATATAGGTAACGGTCATAAACTCTAGCTATAGCCTTGTCCTTATCTCTAATGTCTTTTTGAACACTATCACAAGCAATCAAACTACCTAAGATGCAAATTAGAGGAACTATGTATTTTTTAATTCTCAAGCTCCTGAACTATTTCCGTTAGAGTAGCTTCATTGATAACAACTTCATACTTTGACTTTAATTCAGTCAGCCATTTCTCTTCCAAAACTTTTTGATAATCGCTAATAACCAATCCTTTAGCCTCTTCTAGTGTTTTGATTGAAGAAGGCATAAACTCAATCATTTTAAGAGCATAATAATTACCATCTTTTTCATTAACCTTAGTCACACTGTTTGTAGTTGTGTCAACACCTTTAAGGAAAGGATAATCTTCTATTACAAAAAGTCCACTATCAAGAGTCACATTCAAAGCAGATTCTTTATTCAACTCAAGCTCAATAGCACTTTTTGTCCATGATTTCTTTAGATATTTTGAACCTTTTTTAATAGCTTTCTTATTTTCTGACTTGATAATGATAGCTACAAATCTATCGTCCCATATATAATCAGCTTTGTGAGATTCATAGTATGCCTCTAAACCTATAGTATCGGAAACACTTTTTCTCCACACTAGTTTTTCAGTAAGGTCAAAAAGAAGAATACCCTCATAATACTCTCTAGAAAGTAATGCAAAATCCGGATACTTCTCTTCTAGATGCTCCTTTTCATAATTAATTAACTCTTGATTACTGAATTCGTTATACCTCAATTCAATCTCCTTCTTGGCAGTATTATATTTATAGGCTCTTCCTTGAGTGTCTTGCAAATAAGTTAAGAAATCACCTAAAGAATACTTCTTATTCTCAAACTCAAATAAAATCTTAGAATCAACTTTAGTTGGCTTAGTATACTTATAAATGCCTTTAATATAGTCTGGAGCTACTCTATTCTCAGCTAGTGCTAGAACTTTTGGATACTCTCTAAAGTTATACTCCAGCTTTAGCCTCTTTAGTATACTCACTTTACTTTGAATGCTTCTACTATCTCTTTCTACTCTATTTTTAAGCTCTCCTTTGGCCTCTTTATAGGTTTTTGGTGCTTCTCGCGATAACAATTGAATAATATGATAACCCACTGATGTTTTGATAGGCTCTGAATATTTTCCAATTGAATCTATTCCAAAAGCTGCTTCTTCAAAACTAGGATACATTTTGTTGATCCCAAATTCTTGAAGACGTCCTCCTTTCTTTGCGCTGGTCTTATCCTCGCTATATTGAGCTGCAATAACTCCAAACTCAGCTCCTCCTTCTAGAAGAGAATATATTTCATTAATTCTGTCTTTGGCACTTTGGTGCTGCTGCTCAGTTGATGATTCATTATCTACTACCATGATATGAGCAACTTCAACTTTAAGTCTGGCTGGTCTTTGATCTGTTTTTTTTACTAAGTGATAACCAAATTTAGTTTTAATAGGTCCTACAAGCTCTCCAATCTCAGAATTATATACTGCATTCTCAAAAGAATAAAGCATATTAAAAACAGTGAAATAGCCTAAATCTCCATTTTGCTTTGCTGAATAAGTGTCTTGACTGTAGTCCGTTGCAAGTTTTTCAAATGACTCTCCATTTTCAACTCTTTTCTTCAGGTTCTTAATGAGAGTATAAGCCTTTAATGTATCCATTGGAGTAGCTTGCTCAGAAGCAGCTATCATAATATGACTAGCTCTTACGTCAAACTTGGATCTCTCATATGCCTCTTTAATAAGATCATCTGTTAGATCTCTATCTGATAGATAAGGTTTTGCTAATTGATTTCTATAAGAATTATATTCTCTTTTGAAATTAGGCATGGTATCCATTCCTAAGACCTTAGCTTCATGAACCTTAAGTTTAAAATTTACATATAAATCCAAGTATTCTTGAGGAGTCTTTGGATCTATATCCTCACCTAGATTTCTGTTTTTATTGTAAACTGCCTTAAACTCTGATGCAGTAATAGTATCTGATTCAACAGTAAATAAAACTCTTTGCTTTTCTGACTGTGCAAATAGAGAATTCATGGCGAAAAACAATGCGCCAAACAATAAGGACTTCTTCACTTTAAATATATTTTTAATTAAACTATCGACTGTAATTTGGTGATTCACGAGTTATTTGAACATCATGTGGATGACTCTCGTTAAAACCAGCTGTAGTTATTCTCACAAATTTAGCATTCTTCTGGAGAGTATTAATATCCTTAGAACCGCAATATCCCATACCTGCTCTAAGTCCACCTATAAATTGGTACATTACCTCTCCCACTTCTCCTTTATAAGGCACTCTTCCTACTATTCCTTCAGGAACTAATTTTTTAATATCATCTTCAACATCTTGAAAGTATCTATCCTTGGATCCTGATTCCATCGCTTCAATAGAACCCATTCCTCTATATGATTTGAACTTTCTACCTTCATATATAATAGTTTCTCCAGGAGATTCTTTTGTACCCGCCAAAAGTGATCCTAGCATTACTGTATCAGCTCCGGCCGCAATAGCCTTAACAATATCTCCAGTAAATCTAATACCACCATCTGCAATAAGAGGGACATCTGTACCCTCTAATCCTTTTTTTGCTTCTAATATCGCGCTAAGCTGAGGAACACCTACGCCAGCTACAACTCTTGTTGTACATATACTACCAGGCCCAATTCCTACTTTTACCGCATCTGCGCCAGCATCAGCAAGATATTTCGCAGCCTCAGCTGTGGCTATGTTTCCTACTACTACTTCTAGTTTAGGGAATTTTGCTTTTACTTTCTTTAGAGCATCTACAACGCCTCTGGTGTGACCATGGGCAGTATCAATGATGATTGCATCTACATTGGACTCTACTAATGCCGTAACACGATCTAAAACATCGGGAGTAACGCCGACAGCCGCAGCGACTCTAAGTCTTCCGTAACTATCTTTACACGCGTTAGGCTTAATCCTTGTTTTTTTTATGTCTCTATAGGTGATTAAGCCAATCAAACGACCTTCTTGATCAACTACAGGCAACTTTTCAATTTTATTCTTTTGAAGAATTACTTCGGATTCTGCCAAGCTAGTATTCTCATGAGTAGTGATAAGCTTATCCTTAGTCATTATCTCACTAAGGGGTCTTTGCTCTTCTTTCTCAAATCTTAAGTCTCTATTGGTAACAATACCAATGAGTTTTTTATTAGAGTCTACAATTGGAATTCCACCAATTTTATACTCAAACATGATTTTCTTAGCATCAAGGACTAGAGAGTCTCCACCTAAAGTAACCGGGTCTAGGATCATTCCACTCTCCGCTCTTTTTACGTTTCTTACTTCAATAGCTTGCTGCTCTATTGTCATATTTTTATGAAGAACGCCAATTCCCCCATCTTGCGCAATTGCAATTGCCATAGTACTTTCTGTAACAGTATCCATAGCAGCTGAAATAATTGGAGTCTTTAATGTGATATTTCGGGTAAACCGAGTAGTAATATTGACATCTCTTGGTAAAACCTCTGAATAATTAGGGACAAGAAGAACATCATCGTATGTTAACGCCTCACCTAAAACCTTGTTTGTTTCTAATGACATAGAAGAATGCAATTTGAAATTAAATTGCGAGCAAATTTAGTAAATGCTCAAGAGAAAAAGTGTAATAAATTGAAATAAGAATGAACGTATAGTTAAAACCAATAAAAAGCCCCGCAATGCGGGGCTTTAAAATTATCTGATTAAGGTAAATGATCCCCTATCCTCTCTAGGAACATCATTTGCTGTAGAGTATTTTATATGATATATATATACTCCCTGATCAGCAGGTTGACCTTTATAGGTTCCATCCCATTTCCGCTCTGGATCACTAGTTTCAAAAACTGTAGCTCCCCATCTGTTCACAACATAGAAACTATAAGACTCTATTTCTTCAAACCTTAAGCTTGGTCCAAAAAATTGATTTTCAAGAACCTCACTTCCAGGTCTAAATGCGGATGGTAAGAATACTCTAGCTCTTTGATTCACACAAACATGATTAGACAAACTGCTAAAGGCCTGACCGTTCTCGTCTGTAAATCCTAATGGATTTGCTCCTTCAACAGCTTTAACATAATAGCAAAACTCTCCATTTTCATCACCATACTGACTCACATCATCAATAAAGGTAGTGTCTGAGCCATCATTAGTACCCACAAGAGAATAAGATAAGTTGTCATTTATGCTTCTGTAAACTTCATATCTATCAACATTTCCACCAAAATCTTTATAAGGATTCCAAACTAAAGAGTTGGTTACATCAGATTCAGGCGTTACCCTAAGAACAATATTAGAACCTAAATTGGAAATAGTATCCTTTCCTCCACAACTATCTGAAGCTGTAATTCTGTAGTAATATTGATTAAAATCAGTATCAGCAGTATAATCGCTATAATCTATTTTAAATGGAGCTGATGCCGGCTTGTTTACCACACCAATTGTAGTATAACGTCCGTACTGTTCTTGAGCTCGCTCAATATTGAAAGAAACCACATCGGCTGTACCATCTAAGAATACTTGTAAGTCCAAGGATCCTCTAATTTCATTATTAGTAACTCTTGAAATATAAAGTAATCTAGATTTCTGTGGTACAGATGCTAGTTCACACTGTATATTAGATCTTGAAGTTACAAAGCCTGAAGTATCGACTGCTTGAACTCTAAAGCAATAGTTCCAACCTTTGATTAAAGTATTAATATTAAAAGTAGTGTCGGATGGAGATCCCGCTCTCAATAAATTCCAATTACTAGTAACCCCGTTTAAATCTGTAGTCTGTTGCAAGAGATTATAGCCTGCAACCCCTCCAGGGAAACCGCTATAGCCATTCCAAGATAGTCTGATAAAACCATCACACTTATTAATATAAGATCTCAACCTAATAGTATTATGAGGAACCACTACTTGATCATCACTTTGATTATCACAACTATCTACAGAGATAACTCTAAACTGCTCACTTCTTGTTTCAGCTTGCGAATTAGCCCATACATACGGTAATGGATCTCCTTTAGCCACTGTATCAATATAGGTCCAACCCGTTACAGGGTCATTCATTAATATGTAGTAAGCAATTACATCACCAGACCTTGAAGAATCCCAGCTAATATTAGCTAAGCCTGAGGCATCAACAGTCACACTATCTATTGTGATTATATCATCATTCGTTTGATCGCTAAACCTTGCAAATTCTGTTGTACTAGAACTATAGCAAGTTCTTGATGTATCGTACACTCTTACTTGGTATCTAATAGTATCATCACAAACTGTAACTGTATCACTAAAGTTAAGCGTGCTTGTTTCAGCAAATTTGATCCAATTAGCACTATTTATAGGTACTTCTCCCCAAACCTCATACATCGGCTCTTTTGTTCTAGGATATGGAGTAGAAATTGGTGTCCAAGATAAAACCGCAACCTCACTATTATTTGGAGGTAATGCCGTTAAGCTTAAAGACATAAGCGATAAAGTATCGCTAGGCTCTGAATAAAAATTACAAGATCTATCTCTTGGACTCATATTCATTTGAACATAATAATAATAAGGTGCTGTGTTCTGACCAGAGATTATTGTGCTCAAAGTATTGCTATCTGCAATAGTATCCAATGGGACAAAAGGACCATTAGGACTTGATGAACCACTTACTAAATAATGATTAAAGAAAAGTCCTGAATCTAATTCTGGCTTAATCCAACTGACATCAACAAAACCTGGATCAGTATAGCTGACACACTTTATTGGTGGAGTATTAGGTCTGGGTGTTACAACTTCTATTAAAATAGTAGTTACACCAATTGCGTTTGCAGGACATCCATTATCTACCATTCTTAGAGAGAATGGATATAAGTTTGTCTTTCCTTTACAACCACTAGATGTACTCAAGTGAGCACAAGATGGAACCCACTCAAAGAAAATATTATTATTTTGTTGACTTACATAAGTAGTCTGAGGAGCAACAGGGTCAATTGTCGCACAAGGTGTTTTTCCGGATATACATCCAGTTCCTGATCCATAAGGAACACTTAATTCATCATTTACAGCGACAAACGTAATAGTTTGGAACAATCCGTTAGACTGAACATCAAAATCAGATGCTTGCATTTCAAACTTAACAGTATCACCTGGATAAAGTCTAGTGGTATAGTTATCTCCTGTACGAGTAAGGATATCGTAAATAGCAGTATCAATCTCCGCTGTTGGAGGATTATTGGCAGAACAACTCGCGTCATTTCTAAATACAATAGGAAAGTCTCTCCAAATTTCTGCTTTCAATTGGCAGTCCTTCCAAGCTTCAACTTTAACGTTACTTATATAGTTTCCTTGAGTTACGTTATAGGCCTCTACAGTAATTTGACCCGTAGTAGCATCTATAGTTACAGGGCCATTACTCACATTCTCTGATTGATCAGGAAATGGAGCTGACATGCTGAATCCAGAATTAAAAATTAAATTACCTGCGGATGAAGTAGGCATATCCCACTTATATGATAATGAGTCAACTTCAGTATCTGATGCTAATTGATTGTATGTAAATTTATATCCCTCACAAATAATACTTGCTGGACGGGCAATAAACCTTGGAGAACCATCATAACAAGGGTTAGCCGTTAGAGGAGCTATTGCACCCGCCGGCGTATATGGATACATTTTAGCTCTTACCGTCATATTCCTACCTGAAGATCCAGATACATTAACAGATCCAGGTCTACAGCACGGCAATTGGTTTGTAAATGTCCAACCTGCTGTTGGTGGAGCTTGATTAGGAAAAGTTGTAGCTGATCCAGAAGTTTGAGCAACAACGCTTGCTCCTACTTGCTTGGTCCAACCTGCAGGATCATTTGTATAAACAAATTCTTCTACAGCACCTTGATCTCCACCTGCATTAGTTGGATTTTGATCACACCTTTTAAGTCCTGCACCTCCAGAACAAACAGGCGTGATATCGTTAATCTGTCTTAGATACAAAGTTATTCCTGTAGGGCCACCTGTTACCGTTTCTGTACTTGCGTCAATATTTCTTGAAAAATTTGCACCAGTACAATCGCGATATACACGTAAAGTGAAAACATACTGGCCATTAGATTTGCATCGCCATGATAACTCACCTCCTAAATAGTGAGAAGCTTCCATGCCAAAGCTGGCAAGTATTAAAAATAGACTTAAGATTACTTTTTTCATATTTCCTATAATTCTTCAGCTAAAATAAGATGTATTGTCCAACTTTCAAGTTGGTAATTATTCTGAGCGACGTTTTAATGATTATAAAGACAAATAATTATTATTTCGCTTTGGCTCAACCCCAAATAGCTTTAATCTTTCAAAAGCTAAATGTAAAGACTTAGAAGGTAAATCAAACTAAAAGCCAATAAATATATTAACCCAATTATTGACAAAATACTTAAAAATTTGTTCGGTTGCAATTCAAAGTCATTGGCATGAACCAATTTAAAATTTAAAAAAGCTATTATCGGAGCAATCAAAAAGGACGTAATAGTTGCTATTTCTATCAGCTGGCGTAAGCTAGAAGTCAAAAACAGAACTACTAAAGCTGAAACCACACTCAAGGTCCAATGCCAAATTCTCTTTGAGCTCACCTTTTTTAATCCTGATAATTTCATAGCCTCATGCATGGCTCTAGAATAACCATCAAAGACCGTAAAACATGTGCTGAGCATTATACTTATCGCCGAAAGGCCTACTATATAATAGCTCCAACTACCAAGAGTGCTTGTGTAAATGCTCAAAAATTGATTCGTAAAATCGATATTACTCAGTCCTGCACTATCCTGCCCCCCAAGGGTCCAGGCGCCTAAAAGCAAAAACACAACTGAAAGAATTGCAGAAATTAGATAACCTTGATTAAACTCTTTTAAAACTCGCTTTTTGAATTCCTTATCTGTCTTAAGCCTTTCAACGGTCCAGAGGCTATTCCATGTGCTTAAATCAACGGCAGTTGGCATCCAGCCCATTAGTGCTATTATAAAAATAAGATTTTCTGAATCCCAAACAGATCCCTTCATTTCATTTATTAGTAACTCGCTAAAGTCTAGCTTGAAGCACGAGAGCACGAATACTAATAGGGTGCTAAAAAAGAGAATCAACGCTAAGGGGTTAATTATCTTCTGTAGTTTAGTAAAAGAGTCCTTTCTGAAAACAATTGCAAAGAGCAATAACAAGAATAGACTCGTATACTCTGTTGAAATAGGAAGATCGAATAGGCTATTTATTATTGCTGCACTGACATAAGTTACTGCCGCTGTAACTGTAAACATGCTGATCAGACTTATGGATATATATAAGTATAAGAAGTATTTGCTTTTTCTATGGTAAGCAGCTATTAGGCTTTCGCCATTAGCGAGTGCGTATCTACTTCCAAACTCAAAAAAAGGGTATTTCAATAAATTTGTGAGTACAACAAAAATGATAAGACTGTAGCCGTATTCTGCACCTGCTCTAGTGCTTTGAACTAAATGTGATACTCCAATAGCCGCGCTCGCAAATAGTATTCCAGGACCAAAGAGTCTTTGAATTCTATTCAATTACCAAGGACTTTGATTCTGAACTGCTCTTAAAGCATCATTATAATCCCTAATAAGTTCGTTCATTATTCTCTTTGCAGGTTTGATTTCACTTATCATCCCACTAATTTGACCAATTTCTAATTCTCCTGACTCCAAATCCCCTTCAAACATTCCTTTCTTTGCCCTAGCTCTACCTAATAATTCTTTTAAGTCATCAGCTGTGGCTCCTTCTGAGTAGGCTTGTTCTATTTGATGAAAGAATTGATTCTTAATTAATCTAACCGGTGCTAACTCTTTTAAAGTAAGCTTAGTATCGCCTTCTTTTGCTTCAAGAACGGCATTCTTAAAGTTTATATGAGCACTACTCTCATCGCTGGCTACAAATAAACTACCAATTTGCACCGCATCTGCACCTAAACTTAAAGCCGCTAGAATTTGTTCTCCACTGCCAATTCCTCCAGCCGCGATAATAGGTATGCTGAGTTCTTTAGCTACCATTGGAATTAAACAAAAGCTAGTTGTTTCATCCCTTCCGTTATGTCCTCCGGCTTCAAAGCCTTCTACAACAACAGCATCTACTCCGGCCTCTTGAGATTTAATAGCAAACTTTAAGCTAGAAACTACATGAACTACCTTAATACCTTTTTCTTGCAATGCAGATGTATAAACTTTTGGATTACCTGCAGAAGTAAATACAATTGGAACTTTCTCTTCTATGATGATTTCCATATGTTTATCTAAATCAGGATAAAGCATTGGAACGTTTACTGCAAAAGCTTTACTAGTCGCCTTTTTGAGTTTTTGAATGTGGGTTCTTAAATTATCTGGATACATGCTTCCAGAACCTATAATTCCTAAGCCTCCTGCTTCACTTACTGCAGAAGCTAACTCCCATCCACTACACCATATCATTCCAGCTTGAATAATCGGGTATTCTATATTAAATAACTCGCAAACCCTATTTCTCATTTAGTAATCTGTATTGGAACAACTCTTATGAAATTCTCAAATTCAACAACCACAAAATAATTTGATCGCGCTAAGCCTTCAATATTGTATGTTTCCTGAGCGCCATTCCACTCTTTAATTATACGGCCATTATAATCCCTTAGGCTAATTCTTTTTAAAGAATCTTCTGTGTTAATCTTAAATCTATCTGATGTCGGGTTTGGGTAAATACCAATTGCGCTTTCGCGATTTTCTTCTTGGAGACCTATAGAGTAAAATGAGGCTTCAAAATTTGGTATTCCGAATCCCATAAAGACATCTGGTGCAAAATACTGATGGGAGCTTTTCTCTATGATTCTAAGAATCTCCATATTACTCAAGCTAGAATTGGCTTGCCAAAGACAAGCACTGAGGCCCGCGATAATAGGAGAACTAAAACTAGTCCCATTTCCGGTAGAAACACTTGAATTCGAATTTCCATAAACAGTACTTACGCCTTGAGCGGCTACATTTGGCTTAACTCTTCCATCTGCAGAAGGACCTCTTCCGCTAAAGCCCGCTGGAATTCCATTATTTCTTACAGCGCCTACAGATAATACGCTATCTCCATCCGATGGTGCCGTTAATCTTCCCCAATCATTTAAGCCTGAATTACCCGCACTTACCACTACTAAAATTCCTTTAGAAGCCGCCATGTCTGCAGCCTTAGTAACAATGGTAGTATTTCCATCCATATCGGACACAGTATAATCGCCTATTCCTCCATCAAAAGTAGAATATCCTAAAGATGAGTTAATCACATCAGCGCCTGCACTGTCTGCATATTCTGCTGCCATCAACCAATAATCCATTTCTATGGTGGTTTCACTAATCTCATTTTCACTTTGTAATAAATAATAATCAGCCAAGGGAGCGGATCCAATTAGTGCGCTATCAACTCTTGAACCCATGATGCTCAAAACCTTAGCTCCATGACTACCGACAGCAAAAACATTTGTATCCTTATTTACGAAACTATAAGTACTAATAATTTGATTATTCAGCCAAAGACTGTCAAAAACAGATGAACCACCTGGTTCCGCGCTAAAAAAGCCACCGTCTATAACTGCTATTTGCATTCCATCGCCGGTATATCCTAATCCATGAATCACATCTCCCCGCAGCATGGCCAACTGATTGAGTGATTCACCATAATTAAAATCTGCAACGGAGCTAGCTGATTCACATAGATTGGAGTAATAATTAGAATTTATTTTTTCTACCCTTTCTATAAAATCCAAATCTATAATCTTAACAAGGTCTTCATTATGAACGACTATATAATTTAACCACTTAGACTGAGCTTCGATCACAACTCCTCTTTTTCTGACTGTAGATTTATAATCATTACTTAATGGAAGGTCATTGAACTCAATTGCTATATCGGCTTTCGCTCTTCTTTCTATGGCTCTGGCCGATAAAAACTTCCAAGGCTCACTAAAGAGCATTTCACTTTCTCCCTTATCAGAAAGATAGACTCTACTAAACTGGGCTGAAGTAGAAAGGCCTATAAGTAGTACAATAAGTAAAAGAAGATTCTTCATAATTAATATTTTATCACTCCTGAACCAATAAGTTCATTATCTAAATACCAAGCCGCAAATTGACCAGGTGTGATCGCCTTCATAGGCTCTGCAAAAGATATATATAAGCCTTCAGCTGTTTTAAACAGCTCAGCATCTACCAAAGCTTGTCGATATCTAATTCTAACTTTATATTTCTTAGATTCTCCATCATTTAATTCAAAATCAGGTCTAATCCAATGAATTTCGTCATTATCAATCAAAAGAACTTCTTTTGATAATCCTGGATGGTCTTCTCTCTGACCAGTATAAATAATGTTTTGTTCTATATCTGTTGCTAAGACAAATAACGGCTCTTTAGAACCTCCTATTTTCAATCCTTTTCTCTGACCAATAGTAAAGAAGTGGGCCCCTGAATGCTGTCCTAATAATTTTTTAGAATTTGTATTAAAATTATAGGGTTTGGCTCTATTACCTAAACTAGGCTCTGCTCGTGAGTGCTCTAAGATAGCCAAATCATCTCTTTCAATTTCATAAACATCTCCTGGAATAGACTTTAGCTTTTGTTGTAAAAATGTAGGTAAGCTTACTTTTCCGATAAAGCAAAGGCCTTGAGAGTCCTTTTTATCAGCAGTAACTAAATCTAATTCTGTAGCTAATTTGCGAACTTCAGATTTCTCCATAGCTCCTATTGGAAACAATGCTTTAGATAACTGATATTGAGTTAATTGGCATAGAAAATAGCTTTGATCCTTATTCTTATCGGCACCAGCCAAAAGTCTATAATAAGTATTGTTGCCATCCTTAACCTCATCTTTTTGGCAATAATGACCTGTGGCTACATAATCTGCACCAAGACTTAGTGCAGTATCCAGAAACAAATCAAATTTTATTTCTCTATTACACAGTACGTCTGGATTTGGAGTCCTTCCTGCCTCATATTCAGAAAACATATAGTCAACAATGCGCTCTTTATAATCTGCGCTCATATCAATCACCTGGAAAGGGATACCTAATTTCTCTGCAACTAAGATTGCATCGTTGCTATCTTCAATCCAAGGACATTCATCATCCAAGATTACAGAGTCATCATTCCAGTTGCGCATAAATAATGCAATAACCTCATGCCCTTGCTCTTTTAAAAGATGGGCTGCCACACTACTGTCAACTCCTCCACTTAAACCTACTACTACTCTAGCCACTATTCCCCTTCTTCTTTTTGTTTTTCATCATCCGTATCGGATAATTTAACACCTCTTAAATAGACTTGTTCTCTTTCAACCTCCATGCGTTCATTAAAATAATACCATTTACCATTGGGCAAACCTTTAGAATAAACTGCCTTAATACTTGGTCTAGAAAAACTGTTATAATAAATAACTTCTCCATCTAGCATTCCATCTTTATAGGAACCTTTGGCCTTTATTTTGCCATCTTCAAAATACTGAGTCCAAGGACCATTTTTCCTATCATTCTGAAAAACAAACACTTCTGCCTTTTTATTATTATTAAAATAGGTGATTAACTCACCTTCTTTTATTCCATTAGAGAAGCTTTCTCTACTGATTAATGCAGATTGCTGGTCATAATAAGTCCAAACACTATCTTTTTTTCGATCTCTATACAAACCTTCTGCCGCTAGAACCCTGCCCTCGCCAAATTGCTGCGAATAGCAAGCTCCTTTGGATCTAAAATAGTTTATCGCTTTTAGGTCTCCAGACTCAAAAAAGAACTTAAAGGTATCTACTTCCATTCCATGATTAAAGCTTCCAACATACTTCAGCTTTCCGTTAGAATAATGTTTTTTCCACAAACCGTGCTTTTTTCCATTGGCATCTAGCTGATTGATGGTCTGCGCATTAAGGTTCATTCCATAAATGAACACAAATAAAATAAGGATGTAAGCTCTTCTAATCATGATGCAAAAATACAATTATCATTTTTGTGCATACAATGATAATAACTATGTTCTAATTGAGATATTTCGCATATTCGCTTTGGATTCACGAAAATGATTTAATGAAAGCTCTCATTCTGGCAGGAGGAAAAGGAACAAGACTTCAACATCTTACTCAAGATGTTCCTAAACCTATGATTCCTATCTTATCAAAACCTATTCTAGAATATCAAATTAAGCTGTTGAAAGAAAATAATATTCTAGACATAGTTTTAATTGTAAACCATCTTGGAAACACCATCAAAGATTACTTTAAAAATGGTTCAGATTATGGAGTAAACATTAGTTATTATGAAGAAGAAGAGCCTCTTGGTACTGTTGGGGGTGTTAAGGCTTTGGCCGATGAACTTAATGAGGATTTTTTAGTCCTTTACGGGGATGTAATGGTCTATATGGATTTAGATCGATTAATTACTTTTCACAAAGAAAAGGCCAGCGAGGCTACATTGGTTGTTCATCCTAATGATCATCCTCAGGATAGTGACTTACTTGAAATGGACGAAGATTCCAAGGTAATTGCTTTCCATCCTAAGCCGCATGAATCAGGGGTTTATTTCCATAATATGGTAAATGCCGCTCTATATTTGTTTAGCCCTAAGGTGCTTGAATATTTACCAGAAGGCAAGTCTGACTTTGGAAAAGATATCTTTCCCTTCTTACACAAAGAAATTGATGTTTATGCCTACAATACTACCGAGTACCTAAAAGATATGGGTACACTGGATCGATTAGAACAAGTAAGTGCTGATGTTCAAAGTGGCAAGCTTGAACGCCGGAGTCTAAAAAATAAGCAGAAGGCAATATTCTTAGATCGTGATGGTGTCATAAATCCAGATTATGACCTTATTCATAAAACTGAGGACATGGAATTGTATCCATGGTCTGCAAGAGCAATAAAGAGAATTAACAAAAGTGATTTCCTTTCTGTTGTTACTACCAATCAATCCATTATTGCCAGAAATTTAACGAACATTAAAGGACTAGGTGAGATTCACAAAAAGATGGAGAGTCTTCTTGGCATGGAAGGTGCCAAATTAGATGATATTTACTTTTGTCCTCATCATCCTGACGGAGGTTTTCCAGGAGAGAATCCGGCTTATAAAATGATCTGTGAATGCAGAAAGCCAAAGGCTGGAATGCATCTTAAGGCTGCTAAAAAATTCAATATTGATTTGAGCCAATCTTATATGATTGGCGACTCTGAAAGAGATACCGGTGCTGCTCAAGCTGCCGGTTGTACTAGTGTAGGTGTCAGAACTGGCCATGGTCACAAGACTTCTAAATTAAAACCAGACTTTATGTTTGATAATTTAGAACAGGCCGTTAATTATATCCTAGATGAGCCACTAAAAGGAATTGTTGAAGAGGTAAGTGAACGTATCATTTCTAGGAACTATAAATGCATCAGCATTGGAGGAAATAGTAGAAGTGGTAAGTCTAATTTTGCGAAAAGCTTAGAAATCGCGCTAAAGCAAAAAGGAATAAAAGCACTTATTCTCTCCCTAGACTATTGGATTAAGCCAAAGAATGAGCGCAAAAGTGATGATAGAATTACCGATACCTTTCAATTTCCTAAACTTTTAAGTGCACTAACAGATTTAATTAAAGGAAAGACTATTGAAATTGTGGACGGCTATCAAGCTCACCCTAAACAGTCTCTTAAGAATCTATCTGTGTCTCTTGATAAATATGATCTCTTAATTATTGAAGGAGTACCCGCTTTAGAGCCCGATATTAATAACTTTAGTGATTATAAAATCTATTCTTTCGTTGATGAAAAAATCAGAAAGGAAAGATTTCAAAGTTTCTATCGTTGGAAAGGATTGGGTGAAAAAGAGATTGAAGATTTATACCAAGAGAGATTGAATACAGAAGTTAGCTATATCAATAGACACGAAATCTATGCGGATCTAGTAATTTCATAATTAAGTTACTTTATTTGCATCTAGATTGCTATTATGATCATTACAAAAACACCTTTTAGAATAAGTTTTGTTGGTGGCGGCTCAGACCTTGAAGCCTTCTACTCTCAAAGTCCCGGCGCTGTGCTCAGCACTACAATTGATAAATATATGTTTGTCAGCTCACATCGCTATTTTGAAAAGGATCAAATAAGAACAAAATATAGTCAAACAGAAACGGTAAGTTCTATTAAGGATTTAAAACATCCTATTTTAAGAACTGCATTAGAGAAATTTGATATTCAAGGTGGGCTTGAAATTAGCAGTATCGCTGATATTCCGTCTGGCACGGGTATGGGATCATCTTCTAGTTTTACTGTTGGATTATTGCATAATCTCCATGCCTTTAAAGAGACCTATGCTTCTAAAGAAAAGCTGGCTATTGGCGCTTGTGATTTAGAGATTAATGATCTTAAAGAACCCATTGGAAAACAAGATCAATATGCTGCCGCCTACGGAGGATTAAACATTATTGAGTTTCATACTAATGGGCAAGTATCTGTTCTTCCTATCTATTTGAAGAAAGATTTTAGCAATAGATTACAAGACAACCTTTGCTTATATTACATTGGAAACCAGAGAAGTGCAAGCAGTATTCTTGAAGAACAAAAGAAAAACACATCTCAAAAAGATAAACATCAGACCTTAAAAACTATGGTTCAATTGGTCTATGAACTAAGGGATTCCATGATTAATGAAGACCTGAGCGGTTTTGGAAGACTGATGCATGAGAACTGGATGCTAAAGAAAGAGCTGGCCTCAGGCATATCTAATCCAATGATTAATGATATCTATGATACTGCCATGAAAAATGGTGCTATGGGCGGAAAATTATTAGGTGCTGGCGGAGGTGGATTTATGTTGTTCTTCTGTCCAAAAGAAAAACAAGAAAAATTAAATCAAGCATTAAGTAAGCTAAGACCTTTTAGTTTTAACTTTGAACAAGAAGGTTCCAAACTAATTTACTATAGTAATGAATAGAGCTAAAAGCTACATAGACCTCGTAAAGTCTACACTTGACCAATTAGATAAGAATAGTATTCAGGCTGCCGCCGATGCATTTTTAAACACTTATACCAAAGGTGGTAATATCTATGTATTTGGAAATGGAGGCTCCGGAGCCACGGCATCACATGTAGCCGGTGATTTCATTAAAGGAGCTTCTTATGGTTTAGAAAAGCGTTTTAGAATGATTTGCTTAAACGATAATGTAGCCTCTATGATGGCCATAGCAAATGATATCGGATACGAAGATATTTTTGTTGAGCCATTAAAAAACTTTATTGAACCAATTGATCTTGCAGTGGGGATAAGTGGAAGTGGAAACTCTGAAAATGTTGTTAGAGCCTTAGAGCTTGCCAAAAGTAAAGGGGCCACTACCCTAGCCCTTTCGGGCTTTAATGGTGGAAAAATAAAGTCAATTGCTGATGTGTCTGTTCATGCGCCCGTTGATGATATGGAAGTATGTGAAGATGTTCATATGGTTATCTTCAATATCATAAAGAAAGAAATGCAGGATACTCTAATGGGAGATAATCCTAGTATGGGATCAGTTTACGATGCTAGAGTTCAATAGTCCTAGATCTGAAGAAGGCGATCAGATTTTTAAAGAAACCGTAGCCGTAGCCAAGCATCATTACCAAGCTTGTTAAAATTGAATAAGCTCCTACATAAATGGACTTATTTCTAATAGAGCTATCCATAAATATTACTAGGCAATAAAGAGTGTAGAGCTCAATTAGTAAAAACCGGGCAGGTATTGGCAGAAGTGTGCTCAATACTGATAAAATTAGGCCTAGACTAAATATCAATGGAAAGAAGTGAAGCACTTTTAATTGGCTTTTGTGCTTTTTATAAATATCTATTCTAGCAGCTCCAAATCTATAAACTTGCTTAAAGAACTTTGATAAACTAGTTCGCCTTTTGTGATAAACAAAGGCATCTGGAATGAATCCACTTTTATACTTTTTCTCAATAATTCTCATACTGAGCTCAATATCCTCTCCACACTTTAACTCTGAATAACCATCTACAGCCCAGAATACTTCTTTTTTAATACCCATATTAAAACCTCTAGGGTGATAATCACCAACCGGAGTCTTACTGCCTCTTATTCCACCAGTAGTAAATAAGGAAGTCATAGAATATGAAATAGCCTTTTGTAGTGCCGTAAAATTAGGATGTGCAGCATCAGGACCGCCAAAAAGATCTAAATCTCTTTCAGCTAAAGCTTTATCAATAAGGTTTAGATAATTAGATGGAATAATACAATCCGAGTCAAGAAAAATGAGGTAGTCCCCTTTAGCCACTTCCGCAGCTCTGTTTCTTGCATCGCTAACAGGAAGAAATTCCTCATAAACAATGCTTAACTCATAGGTAGAATTAGAAATATGACTCTGAAGTAAAGGCCTAAGTTCATCTTTGGGAGTACCATCACCTAAGATTACTTCAAATGACTTATTCTCTTGATCTAATAGACTTTCTAGAAATTCAGTAACCTCCTCTGGCCTTCCAAAGGTGGGTGAAATCAAGCTGTATTTCATTAGAAATTAAGCTTTTTATCTACACTATACTCTTCCTTTTTAGATGAACTTCTGACGATAAGCTCTGCCAAGAAGCCAGTCACAAACAGAATAGTACCCATAACCATAGAAGTAAGTCCTATATAGAACCATGGGTTCTCAGAAATTAATCGAGCCTTATTACCCATTTGAAGAGCAATTATCTTATCAATCCCTAAAAACAAGGCACTAGCAAATCCAAATAAGAACATTAAGCTGCCAATCAGACCAAAAAAGTGCATTGGTCTTTTTGCAAATTTAGATATGAATGCTAGGGTTACCAAATCAAGTGGGCCATTCACAAATCTGTTCAAACCAAATTTGGTATAACCGTATTTTCTAGCTTGATGCTGAACAACTTTCTCTCCTATTTTGGTAAAGCCAGCATTCTTGGCCAATACAGGAATATATCTATGCATTTCTCCATGCACATCAACATTCTTAATAACCTCAGTCTTATAAGCTTTAAGACCACAATTAAAATCATGTAAATAAATACCTGACATTTTTCTTGTCGCCCAATTATAGAATTTAGTAGGAATTGTTTTAGAAATAGGATCATGACGAACTTTCTTCCAACCACTTACCAGATCAAACTTCTCTTCCGTAATCATTCTGTAAAGCTCAGGTAATTCGTCAGGGCTATCTTGTAAATCAGCGTCCATTGTTACCACAACTTCAGCCTCATTGCTAGCCGATGCAAATCCCACGTTTAAACCAGCAGACTTTCCATGATTTCTTCTAAAGTGAATCCCTTTACATCTTGGATCTGCTTTAGAAATGCCTTCTACTATACTCCAACTAGAATCTGTACTTCCATCATCAACAAAGACAACTTCAAAGCTTAGTTTCTCAGCTTCAAGTACTTTGACAATCCAGTTAAACAATTCACTTATGGATTCCTCTTCATTAAAAAGTGGAATTACTATCGATAAATTCATAGGCTAGGCCTCTTCTGTAGTTTCTTCAAAAATAATTGGTTCATCTTTTTTTGTAGCCGCCGCAACTATTAAAGCCACTATAGCACTGAAGATTAAAGTAAAACCAGTTCCTTTTATTAAGTTCATTAATGAATATTGATCTGTCTTTTCAAGTTCTTCAATAGTCTGTTCAATCGTTTCCTCAGGTGTTCCTACATTCTCTAAAAAACCAACTGTCGTTTCTATAGTCATTTCAGTAAGTTCAGCAGCAGCCTCCTTGTCAACTACTCCAAAAAGAACATATGAAAAAGTAACGTTAATTAATGCTGAAATTAGATAGGCCAAAATATAGGTGCTAAAAGCAGATCGAAAGGAAATATAACCGCCATTTGCTCTTTTAAGTGATACAACTCCTATTATCAAAAGGACTATGCTCGTTAAGGAAAGACCTAAGCCGGCACCCCAACTTACTAATAAACCCATATCAAAGCTATACGCCATTAAGATATAAGTAACACTAATTCCTCCTATAATTAAGCCGTACTTAATTGCAGTTTGTTTTACGCCATTATCCATATTTCCATTTTTTATGCTTGACAAATATAGCCAAAATACAAGCTTTAAAAAGTCAGAATTTCTTTAAAGTTTCATTTGTTTAAACTACTTTTGCCATCTAAAGGCAAGTCCCATACAACCAGCTCCTAAAGAACTCCCCCAGGGCGGGAACGCAGCAAGGGTATTTGGTCGTAGCGGTGTGATATGGATCGCTTGCCTTTTTCTTTTCCCCTCCCCAAATTCTTTTTTATTCTAGGACTCATCTTGCAAAGCACTTTCTTACATTTGCAAAAAAATAGACTATGAAATTCTTTATTGACACAGCAAACTTAGAGCAAATCAAAGAAGCTCAAGACCTTGGAGTTCTTGATGGCGTTACCACAAATCCTAGCCTTATGGCTAAAGAGGGTATCTCTGGAGAGGAAAATGTAAAAAATCACTACCTGAAAATATGTAACCTTGTTGACGGAGATGTTAGTGCGGAAGTAATTTCTACTGACTTTGAAGGAATGATTAAGGAAGGAGAAGCTTTAGCAGCTCTACACCCTCAAATCATTGTTAAAGTTCCTATGATTAAAGAAGGTGTTAAGGCACTAAAGTACTTTTCTGATAACGGAATTAAAACAAATTGTACTCTAGTATTCTCTGCAGGACAAGCATTATTGGCCGCTAAAGCTGGAGCAACTTATGTTTCTCCATTCATTGGAAGACTAGATGATATTTCAACTGATGGTTTAGACCTAATTGAAAAGATTAGATTGATCTATGACAATTATGGTTATGAAACTGAGATTCTTGCAGCTTCTGTTAGACATACAATGCATGTTATTCAATGCGCAGAAATCGGAGCAGATGTAATTACTGGACCTTTAAGCTGTATCACTGGTTTATTAAATCACCCATTAACAGATATAGGTTTAGCTAAATTTCTAGCGGATCACAAAAAAGCTCAGGCATAATTTAGATTGTGTTGCCTATAAAAAAAGCAGCTCTAGGGCTGCTTTTTTTATTCTATATTTAGACATAAATTTGACTATTATCAATGGCTGAAATAATAAAACTATATCCTGAAAACCCCAATGATAAGCACCTTAGGCACATCATGGAGGTTATTGAATCTGGTGGCCTAATTATTTATCCAACGGATACTGTCTACTCCTTTGGTTGCGATATTACAAGACCAAAAACTATAGAGCGAATATCACAGCTCAAGGGAATTAAACTTGAGAAATCCGAATTCTCAATTATTTTTAATGATCTAAGTCATCTTTCTGACTATACCAAACAAGTAGATACTCCAACTTATAAGTTACTAAAAAAATGTCTTCCTGGGCCTTTCACTTTCATATTAGAAGCTAGTAATCAAGTGCCTAAGCTCTTTAAAGCTAAAAGAAAAACCATTGGAATTAGAATTCCAGATCATAGTATTCCTAGATTATTAGTGGAGAAACTAGGAAGACCATTAGTAGCAAGCTCTGTGCATGATGAAGATGATATTATTGAATACACCACCAACCCAGAGCTAATTAAGGAAAAGTTTGATGATAAAGTTGATTTAATTATTGACTGTGGATTTGGTGATAATCATGCTTCTACAGTGGTAGACCTAACGAATGGACAAGTAGAAATATTAAGAGAAGGCAAGGGTGATATTGAACTTTTATGAGCAATAAGTACTTAGTTAGAATTCATACTACCATTTGGTTGATCCTTTTAATAATCAGTTTAAATACTGACGGAACTGGTGGTGGTGGTGACTCAATTACACATTTCTTTATTGCTCAATTTTCTTGGACTAATCCTAGTCTCTTTTTTGATTTATGGGGCAAGCCTATTTTTACATTACTCGCCAGCCCTTTTGCACAATTTGGTTTTGATGGAATTAGCTTTTTTAATATTAGCTGTGGAGTACTTTCCTCCTACTTTATAAGCATTAGTCTAAAGAAGGAGAATGTCAAAGGATATTACCTAATTCCTTTTATTGCTTTTGCAAGCCCTTCTTATTACGCTCACCTATTTACAGGTCTAACTGAACCACTCACTGGTTTATTCCTGAGCATAGGCTTCTATCTATTAGTTATTAAGAAAATTCGTATTGCATTTATCATACTCTCATTCCTCGTTTTCATAAGGTCAGAAGCTATTGTATTTTATCCACTATTTGCCATTTACGCTCTTTACTATAAAAAGTATTTAGAGATCTTTTTTCTACTGACAGGAACTGTTCTGTATAGCCTCATTGGGAGTTTTTACACTGACAATCTTTTTTGGGTAGTAGATATTCCATATACTTCCTCTGCCTCTGTTTACGGACATGGTCAATGGGATCATTATGTTACTAAGTTGGCTGAACTTTTGAATTGGCCAATGTTTGGTCTTATGATTATAGGAATTCTTAGAGCTTGGCTTTTACAAGTAAAAGAAAAAACAATATATCCCGGAGTTCTTTTAGCTAGCCTTTTAATCTTAGCGCTTTTTATTGCCCACTCTGCTGTCTGGTATTTAGGTATTTTCGCTTCCGCTGGACTAGAACGAGTGCTACTTATTGTTTTTCCATTTATATGGATCTTTATTTTAGTAGGGATTAATCTTGTTTTGTGGCCCATATTATCCATGAAAATTCTACGAAGATCATCCTATATCATTCTTGCCTTCCTTCTATTTAGTAATATCTACTTTTCTCCCTTAAGGCATTATTATTGGTATCAATTAGTACAAGGGACTGAAGTAGAAAATGCGAGTAGAAATGGAATTATCTTAGACCTAGCCCAATATAATATAGACTTCTTAGTTGTTGATGACCCCTTTATTGGTTTTGAGATGAATCTTAACTTCAAGGATCCGGAAGCTCGAATGACATGGAACGGCTATAGATATCTATTTGATCAAATAGCGCCTGAAGAATATCTACTTTGGGATTCTTATTACGCTGTTAGTCAGTACCAAATCGAATTGGATGACTTGAAAGAAGATTCTAGACTTCAGCTAATAAAAGGATGGGATTATAAGGAGCGATCGTATTATTTATTCCAAAAGCTTTGACCTAAGCGCTTTAAAGGCTATTCCTAAATGGTTGGAAATATCACTGGCAAGTATACTTTCTTCCGAAAAAGTGTTCAGTAATTTTTGTGCTGTATAGCCCTGAATAAAGCAAGCTAAACATACAGCTTCAATTTTTGAGTACGAATTAGATAAAAGAGCAAGGAGTATTCCTGTCAACGCATCGCCACTCCCGGCTTTTGCCAATGATGCCCCTCCAAAGTTTAAATAGAATCGTCTTCCTTTTGAATCAAACAGGCAACTAATGCTAGACTTAAAAAGAACATATATTCCATGTTTAATGGCAAACTCAGAGACCTTTTCCTCATAATCTAATGGAAGTTTATCCCAATTCATAAGCCTACAAAGCTCTCCTATATGGGGAGTTAATATAGTCTCTTGGTTCAAAAAATTGAGAATAGTCTGATTATCTGCTAGCATGTTTAGAGCATCAGCATCCAGAATTAGGGGTACCTTAGTTTGGCTTACAATGTTTTTAAGCACTTCAACTGTCTCTTTTCGCTCTCCCACTCCAGGCCCAAAAGCAATGGCTTTAAATCGGCCTTGAGCCTTATATTCTGAAATATAATCCTCGTTAGAATCTGCAATCAACATTGCCTCAGCTAAAGTGTTATTCAAAACAGCTTTCAAGCTATTTGGAAGCTGCACAGTTAAAAGACCAATTCCAGATCTCATACAAGATTGAGCGGCCATTATTGCAGCACCCGCGCTTGAGCTACTGCCAGCAATTAGTAATCCGTGCCCATAAGTCCATTTGGCCGAATGTCTTTGTCTCTTTTTATAAATAGAAAAAAGATCTTCAGCTTCAACATAAATAGATTTGCTTTCTTGCGAATCCCAATACTGACTTGGGATACCGATATCTATTACTTCAAAATCTTCAATATAAAGTAAGAATGGAAGTCTAAGGAAATTTTGCTTTGGTGCTTGAAAAGTATAGCAGTAATCCACTCTAAGGGCTGAGCTATTCTGTTCCTGGCTATCTGCAAACATTCCTGTGGGAATATCTACTGCTATTTTATAATTACTCTGATTATTTAAATGATTTATTAAATCTAATAATAAGCCTTCTAAGCCTTTATTTAAGCCAGTTCCTAAAACAGCATCAATAATCACTTCATTCTCATCTAAAACTGGAAAAGACTCTTGACTGTCAATTTCAAAACATTTTAATTTAGGAAGTCTATTAAAATGATATTCAAAATCCGGTGAATCGGTAGCACCGTATTTTAAGAGATAGAGCCTTACGTCAAAATTAGCTTCTTGAAATAGTCTTGCTAAAACCAATCCATCTCCCCCATTATTTCCTTGACCACAGAAAATAGCTATAGGCTGAGTAGGATTTAATTTATTAATAAGAGAATCAAATATTAGACTAGCTGCTCTCTCCATTAATTGAAAAGATTCAATATGTTGAGCTTCTAAAGTTGCTTTATCAGCTTGAACTAATTGCTTGGCGTTTAATACTTTCATGAGTTTTAAGTACTTGAGGAATTAACATATCCTCTAAATTATTAGAAATCAAATAATCTGATTTTTCAATCCTCTGTTCATCTGACCATTGATTTTTAATCCTAGCCAGAACTTCTTCTCTGGATTGGGCTGAACGCTTCATTACCCTTTGAATTCTCAATTCCTGATTGGCAATTACACAAATGACTTTATCACAATCCTGATAAGAGCCACTTTCAAAAAGAATTGCCGCTTCTCTAATAATATAATTAGCCTTATTATTCTCCTTCCAGTTTACAAAATCATCTTTAACAGCCGGGTGAACAAGTGAATTTATAAAGCTTATTTCCCTCATATCATTAAATATAATAGTACTTAGCTTCTCGCGATTTAATTGCTGATCTGAATTATAGATATCGTTTCCAAAACGATTCTTTAATGCTGCAATCAGGTCTAGCTCATTATTCATTAAGAATTTTGCTCTATCATCAGCATAATAAATAGGAACCTTCAATTGCTCAAATATATGAGCAACTGTTGTTTTGCCACTACCTATTCCTCCTGTAAGCCCAATTATCATTTCTGTATCAATATATATTCCAAACGCTTAGGTTCATAGTCTACATAATCAATAAAGCTAGGATAATTTCCAATCTGTACACTTAAAGGGTTAGACTCCGAATTTGTTGTTATATCGTCAAAATCAACAAAGAGGTTAAAATCCTGAGGAACTACATTCTTAAATTTATCTACACCAACATTAAAGATAAGTTTTACCTCTCTTGGATAAGTTATCATACTCATGCTATCAGGCAAGTTGAGTATTTGCGGTTTAAAAGAAAAGCTTCCTTGCGTCAATTCTATTAGATTAAGATCAAGCTGCAACTCTTCAACTTTATGATGCAAGGAAGAAATGTCAGGGAATATTATCTCCAATTTTTCACTCATTTCTAGTTTCTCTCCTGTGATAACAAATTCATCAGTCCAAACACTATCTATTTCAGAAAATTGACTCTTTGGTAATTGAACAACTACACTATCAGGTTCTATTTTTATGGACCCAATACTCAAGCTATTCTTAAATTCTTTCTTTAGCTGCAGTTTAACCGGAACTTTTTTAGAATATAACTGACTAAAATCAAAGTATATAGTATCTGGCTTAGCCGATAGTATTTCTACTTCTTTTATGATTTGATTCTCAAGAAGTGACTTATTAGAAACTGTATGCCAATAGAATAGATCATTCACTGGGCTTGTATAATTCAAATCGATATCTAATGTTGGAGCTCCAAATAAATTATAACGCAGGATATCAAATCCTTGGGCTTTAATTTCTAATAATATAGATGAAGGTGGAGTATTAACGATCTCCTTACTAGACATTTGGTTGATATAATTAACCTTAAACTCCACGGTATCTCTATAACCATCTTTGCTGAGTTTAATTATAAACCAAAGAATTAATGACAATAAAAGAAAGAAGACCCTGGCCTTAAGCTTGTCATCTTGCAGGGACTCTACCCACTTGATGAACCATTTCTTTTGGTTTTCTACTTCTTTCATTGGTTAAAAATAAAAAACGGGCCTTAAGGCCCGTTTTAATATTTACTTTTTCTTTTCCTTAGAATCAACTTTTTCAGTTTTGGGTAAGTATTGAGCACTGAGCTCTTTACTTATTACTGACTTTTCTACTTTCAATCTAGAGTTTTCTGTTTCTAGAATAATTGTAGCATCATCTACATCAAGAATTTTACCATGAATACCGCTTGTTGTTACAATGCGCATTCCTTTAGTTACGCCGTCTTTTCTAAATTTAGCTTCTTCCTTTTGCTTCTTCATTTGAGGTCTGAAGAAAAAGAAATACATAACTACTAAGACTAGTAAAAGCGGCAATAAGCCTCCTAGTGGTGAACCACCGGCTTGTAATAGAATGTTTAACATAATAAATTATTCGGCAACTGCTGCTGCAGCTTTTGGTTCTACTTGTGCGCTAATTTTTAACACCTTAGTATTTGGAACTGTATTAGAATTTAAAGTAACCTGCTTTGTTTGGTTTCCTTGTCTTCCGTTAGAGTTAAACTCAACGTGGATTGTTCCTTGCTCACCTGGAGCGATTGGCTCACGTGGCCATTGTGGAACAGTACATCCACAAGATCCTTGTGCGTTAGTAATGATTAAAGGAGCATCACCTGTATTAGTAAATACAAAGTCGTGTTTTGCAATCGTTCCTTCTTCAATCGTTCCAAATGCATGCTCTGTAGCATCAAATGAAAATGCTGGTGTTCCTGAAGCATCAACATCAGATGCTGAAACTTTGCTATCAGCTGAACCATCAATTTTACTTGCCGCATTATCGCAAGAAGTAAATACTAAACCGCTTATTAAGCTTAAAGATAAAATAACTCTTTTCATGTTTTATGTTTTTTAATACTTCAAATGTGTAACAAATATCGTGCTAAAGCAAACCTCTGCCAATTTTCTTTATCCTCTTTGATTTTTCGAAGTCAATTCTGATTTTATCGACTATCCCATTTATGAAGGTACTACTCTTAGGAGTGCTATATTCTTTTGATAACTCAATGTATTCATTCATAGTCACTTTGACTGGAATTTCCTTAAACTCAATCATTTCAGTAATCGCCATTCTCATCAATAGGATATCCAAAAGAGCAATTCTTTCTATTTCCCAATTCTTAGCTTTCTCCTTAATGATTTCATCAAACTCAGTATCATATGCCCTTGCCTTCTTATAAAGAGTCTTGGCAAATTCCATATCGTCAGATTCTTTCAGCAATTTTGGCAGTCTGACAAACTCATCAGCATCAACTTTAAATGACTTAATAGTTTTGGCAACTATCATTTGAGCCGCATCTAAGTCATCAGCCCAATGCATATCGCGTTCTTCGTAGAAGTGATGAATATCCTCATTTACAGATATATACTTTCCATAAATAAGTTTTACAAATCTTCTGTCATCAAGAACTGAATTCTCAGGGCTTGACATATACTCATCAAACTCTTCTGATGCTTCTATTTGCTTCCAAATAGTATTGATAAGCTCTCTGTCATCACCCCATTTAATATGATATTCTTCTATCAATTTATTGAAGTGAAGATTATTCTCTAACCATAGAATAAAAGCATTATTCACAAACCTCAGGTTAGGATTCTTATCTAAATCTCCTGCTAAGTGCTTCTGCTTATTCCTTTCCATTTTCTCTTCAGCCAACCTCCTAAGCTGAAAAATAATACTCATTTCATACAAATAGAGCTCATAAATAGACTCTATACTAGAAACCATCTTTCTTTCGCCACTAGACAAATCAGTTGTTTCTGACTGCTGAGCCTGGTAAAGGGCTTGCAAAACCTTAATTCTAATATGCCTTCTACTTAGCATTATTTATTCTTATTTTCAGCCTTAACTCTTTCTAATCTCGCTTCCGCGATTTTAAGAGCTGCCTGGTGAGTTGTGATATTATTAGCATCTGATTCCTTGAAAATATCCAAGGTTGTATTATATATTTCTTCTGTCTTCTTTATGGACTCAGCACGATCGTAATTTGCAATCTCAGAGTACACATTAATAAGACCACCAGCATTAATTAAAAAATCCGGAGCGTAAAGTATATTTCTATCTCTTAACATTTGTCCATGAAGATTTTCTACCGCCAATTGGTTATTAGCGGCTCCAGCAATTATCTCACATTTAAAAAGCGGAATGGTATCAGAATTTACTGTTGCCCCTAATGCGCATGGAGCATATATATCCATATCTAACCCATAGATATCATTACCAAGTATGATTTTTGAATCATAGATTGAGGAAACTTCTTTTAGTCTGTCCTCATGAATATCATTGATATATACATCGGCGCCTGCTTCTGTCAAATGCTTCACCAAGGTTTCGCCCACATGACCAATACCCTGAACAAGAACTTTCTTTCCATTTAAGTTATCAGAGCCCCATTTATAATCGGCGGAAGCCTTAATACCCATAAATACGCCATAAGCCGTAACAGGAGAAGGATCTCCAGAACCGCCCATAGATATTGGGATTCCAGTTACATGATTTGTTTTCAGTTTTACCATCTCCATATCATGAGTGTTGATTCCAACATCCTCAGCAGTGATATATCTTCCGGACAATGAATCTACATAAGATCCAAATTTCTGCATTAGTGCATCAGTTTTATCTTTCCTGCTATCACCAATAATGACAGCCTTTCCTCCTCCTAAGTTTAATCCAGAAATAGAAGCCTTAAAGGTCATTCCTCTAGACAGTCTTAGAACATCCTTAATTGCCTCAGCTTCATTATTATAGTTCCACATTCTTGTTCCTCCTAGCGCAGGCCCCAAAGTAGTGCTGTGAATTCCTATAATGGCTTTTAGTCCTGTTTCTTTATCATTACAAAAAACAATTTGTTCATGATCACTAAAGGATTGATTGCTGAATACAGCGCCATCTATTGTAGTCTTTTCAAGAATGTTAAGTTCGTTAATCATTTTTATTGATAGAGTAATACTCAGTTGATAAGGATATTAAATTACCTTTGAAATTCTTTAGAAATAATCTATAACAGCTTTTTCTAAGGCGCTGCAAAAGTAAATTAAAAAATTGGAGCTAGCAACGAAATGAAATCTCTTTGGGTCCTCAATAAATATTTTTATAAGTATCGCTTCCGAATGATATTGGGCGTGATATTTGTCACCATTTCAGTAATCTTTGGCGTTTTTCCAGCCCAGTTTGTTCGAACATCATTTGATACTGTTCAGGAAGGAATTAATGGGTTTCAAACAGACCCAGATAATTTTGATTATTCCAGTTTAAGAAATAAACTAATTCTTTATGGCTTAGTAATCATCGGCTCTAGCCTGCTTAAAGGACTCTTTATGTTCTTTATGAGACAGACTATTATAGTAGTGAGCAGGTTTATAGAATTTGATTTAAAGAACGAAGTATTTGTACAATATCAAAAACTCTCTTTATCCTTCTATAAAAGAAACAATACTGGAGATTTAATGAATAGAATTTCTGAAGATGTTAGTCGTGTCAGAATGTATTTAGGACCTGCCATAATGTATACTATTAATGTAAGTCTTTCCTTAATGATTATAATAGCTATAATGCTAAGCATCAATGTTAGATTGACTCTCTATGTTTTAGCTCCCCTACCGGTTCTATCCATAATTATCTATTATATTTCTCATAAGATCAATATAAAATCTGAGCAAGTTCAAAGACAGTTGAGCACTATCAGCACCTTTGTTCAAGAGGCTTTTAGTGGTATTAGAGTAATCAAAGCATATGTTAGAGAGGAACAATCTCTCAAAGACTTTAAAGAAGAAGCAAATACTTATTTAAAGAAAAACGAGGAGCTTTATAGAATCAATGCCCTCTTTTTCCCAATGATGATTCTTTTAATTGGGATATCCTCTATTCTAACCATTTATATTGGCGGGCAAGAGGCTATAAAAGGAAATATCACACCAGGTAATATTGCAGAGTTCATAATATATGTGAATATGCTAACCTGGCCTGTTGCTTCTATTGGTTGGGTTACCTCTTTAGTACAGAGAGCTGCAGCATCTCAAACAAGAATTAACGAATTCTTAAGTGTTGATCCTGAAATAAAGAATCCAACAACTGAGCCTTTTCATTTAAAAGGAAAAATTGAGTTTAAGGATGTTAGCTTTACCTATCCGGACACAGGAATTAATGCTCTAAAGAACTTGAGTTTTATATTAGAAAAAGGAAAATCATTGGCTATTATAGGGCGCACTGGTGCTGGAAAAACCACAGTTGCAAGTCTAGTAGCAAGAATGTATGATAGTAGTTCAGGTCAAGTATTAATTGATGATCAAGAATTAAATAAGATTAATCTCTCTGATCTTAGAAATTCTATTGGTTACGTGCCTCAGGAAGCATTTTTGTTCTCAGATACTATTGCTCGAAATATTGCTTTTGGAGCTGATAGTGATGACCAAGAGGCCGTGATTAAAGCTGCAAAGAATGCTGAAGTACATGAGAATATTATGGGCTTCCCTAGTGGATATGACACCAGGGTTGGTGAAAGAGGAATTACCCTTTCAGGAGGTCAAAAACAGAGAGTTAGTATAGCAAGGGCTATTATAAAAAACCCTCAACTATTAATCTTTGATGATTGCCTAAGTGCCGTAGATACTGAAACAGAAGAAAGCATTCTAAAGAATCTTAGAGAAATCATTGAGGACAGAACTACTTTGATCATAAGTCATAGAGTTTCTTCTGTTAAAGATGCGGATAAAATCATTGTTTTAGAAAATGGTAGTCTTATTGAGGAGGGGAATCACGAGGATCTAATGGAAAAAGATGGCTATTATAGAAGCATGTATGAGCAACAGCTTCAGGAAGATAGGTCTCAAGAGAATCTGAATTAAGTAAAAAAAAATAATTTTCTATCGTGGTATTCAAATTTTTATAGATTTGTTTTACTGAACCACAACTTTTAGCAATGACAGAAAATGATAATGAAAAAAGAGGTACTGAAGAGGAAATTTACTCCAAGGTATTAAGAGCTGGAAGAAGAACTTATTTCTTTGATGTCCGCTCTACCAAGGCAGATGATTACTATCTAACTATTACAGAAAGTAAGAAGCAAACCAATGAGAATGGTTCTCAATTTTATAAGAAGCATAAAATTTATCTCTATAAAGAAGACTTTGAAGGTTTCAAAGAAATCTTTGATAATGTAACTGACTTCATCATTAATGAGAAAGGTCAAGAAGTCATTTCAGATACTCATAGATCTGATTTTCAAGCTACTCAAACAGAAGAAATTGCTCCTTCTAAAGTTGAGTCCAATGAAAGAAAAGAAGAAGCTATGAGCGAGCTGAGCACTAGCTCTTATACAGACATCAACTTTGAGGATATTTAAAATGTTATAGAAAAATAAAAAAGGTGTGCTAATGCACGCCTTTTTTATTTTAATAAACCAAGAATTCCTGGGCTTGGATTCTTATTAAATCTATTGTTTCTTGATCTGATAAAGTACCTTTCTCATCCAGAAGTTCTTCTAATTTTGAAATTGGCAGCTTATTAGAAAACACTTCCGTTCTCATATGGTGGAATAAATCAGTCAAATGATCCATTCCTCTCAAATTACCTGCCCTTCCTGAGGCAACTCCTACTAGTGCAACTTTCTTTCTTTTCCATATTGCCGGTGGCAAGGCATCTACAAAAGATTTAAATACACCGGGATACGAACCATGATACTCAGGAGCAATAATTACAAACTTTGTAGCCGGCAGAAGTTTTCTTTTTATCAAAGCATCAACATGCGGAGTTCTTTCACCAAAACTATCAGACCACAAGAATTCTCTCGGCATTTCTGACATCTGTAATATCTCTGTGTTAGCACCAAGCTCTTTGAGGATTTCGTTATAGGCTGAAACTATCTTAAGAGTTTGATTTTTAGGCCTATGAGTGGCACATATTATTGTAATCATATCTGTGTATAAATATTGAATAAGGATAGCTCACAAAACTTTTAAAAGCTGATTATAATCGTAACTTCGGCACTTAAGTTTTGTTCAATATCAAATGCAAATTTGACACTGATTATTAAAAAATTATAAATATTCTCATCTTTTTTTTAGATGATATGACTAGTAATATGGGGAAAACTATTGCAATTGCAAATCAAAAAGGTGGTGTTGGTAAAACTACTACAGCCGTAAATCTTGCTGCTGGCATTGGAATTCTTGAGAAAAGAGTTCTTTTAATAGATGCTGATCCTCAAGCAAATTCTACTTCGGCCCTAGGTTTTGATCCTGATAGTATAGCTGTTGGAACCTATCAAGCATTGGAATTGGAGATGAAAGCAAGCGATGTAATCGTTAAAACCTCCTCTCCTAACCTAGACTTAATGCCTTCTCAAATTGACTTAGTGGCTGTGGAGATTGAGCTAGTGGACAAAGATAGAAGAGAACATATGCTCAAAGCTTCTATTGCAGAAATTAAAGATCAGTATGATTATATTTTCATTGATTGCGCGCCATCTCTAGGCCTAATTACACTAAACTCACTAACTGCTGCAGATTCAGTCATCATTCCGATTCAATGTGAGTACTTTGCATTAGAGGGATTAGGTAAGCTATTAAACACCATAAAAAGCGTACAGAACCTCCATAACCCTGATTTAGATATTGAAGGCTTATTGCTAACAATGTTTGATTCAAGATTAAGGTTATCTAATCAAGTGGTTGAGGAAGTGAGATCTCACTTTCAGAAGATGGTCTTTAATACCATTATCCAAAGAAACGTAAGACTTAGTGAAGCGCCATCCTATGGTGAATCTATCATTAGCTATGATGCCTCTAGTAAAGGCTCTGAGAATTACTTAAATTTGGCTCGTGAATTTTTAGAAAATAATGAGGCAACTCAATCTTAGTATAATCTATTTAGATGTCTATTAATAAAAGAAAACCATTAGGAAAAGGCCTGTCCGCTCTACTTAAAGAAGGGGATAGTATTCAATCTGCTAGAGATGAGAATGCTGAGAAAATTGTTGGAGCTATAGCAGAGTTGTCTATTGATTCTATAGTAGAAAACCCTTTTCAACCTAGAACAAAATTTTCTGAAGAAGCACTAGAAGAACTTTCACAAAGTATCGTTGAGCTAGGAGTAATTCAACCTATTACTGTTCGGAAAATTGATTCTTCCTTTCAAATAATTAGTGGTGAAAGAAGATTTAGAGCTTCTAAAAAAGCTGGACTAGATAAAATTCCGGCCTATATCCGTCTAGCGGATGACCAAGAAATGCTTGAAATGGCCTTGGTTGAAAATATTCAGCGTGAGGAATTAGATGCTATTGAAATAGCCTTGAGTTATCAGAGGCTAATAGAAGAATGTCAGCTTACTCAAGAAGCTATGAGCGAAAGAGTTGGTAAAAAACGTTCTACAATTACCAATTACCTTCGACTTTTAAAATTACAGCCTATCGTTCAGGCAGGCTTAAGAGATCAAATGATTAGTATGGGACATGCTAGAGCTATTATCAATGTAGCTTCGGACATGGATCAAATGGATATTTACCATAAAATAATCGCAAGAGATCTTTCTGTTCGACAAGTGGAATCTTTGGTTAGGAATCTGAAAAAGGAAAACAGTCAATCTGATGATGACGGCAGTGGATTTGAAGAGGTATATAATTCAATTGAAACAGCACTTGCTCGTAAATTTGAAACTCCAGTTAGCCTTAAAAAACTGAAGTCAGGAAAAGGGAAAATTGTAATCCCATTTGATGGAGATAAGGATTTGGAACGCATATTGACTCTCTTTAAAAAGTGATAAAATATTTCTTCATATTAAGCTTCTTAGTCCTATGGATGCCTGCTCAGGCTCAGAACAGTGATATTATTCATAATCCAAACGATTATTCTGAAACACATTCTGTTAAAAAAGCTACAATGAGATCAGTGATATTTCCTGGTCTAGGACAAGCTTATAATAAGAAGTATTGGAAAATGGGAGTTATTTATGCAGGTATGGGGACTGCAATATATTTTGCCGTTGACAATAATCAGCAATATCAACTCTATAGAGATGCCTTTTTTGCTCGTATAGATGATGATCCTAATACAATTGGTGGTGGAGATAGTGACCTGTACAACGAAAGACAACTTATTGAACTTCAAAATATTTATAGGAGATGGAGGGATTTATCTATTATTCTATGCGCCGCGGTTTACGGACTAAATATCATAGATGCCCATGTTGATGCCCATCTCTTCTATTATGATGTTAGCGAAAATCTAAATCTTTCTTGGGAACCTGCATTAATAAGAGGTCCATATTCTAACAGCATCGGAGTGGGAATTAAATTAAATTTCAACTAATGAAAATTGCTCTTATCGGTTATGGAAAAATGGGTAAAGCCATAGAAGAACTAGCCTTGAATAGAAATCACGAAATATGTGGGAAGTTTACTTCAAAGGGCATTGACCTTGATGTATTAAAAACTGCGGATGTAGCGATTGAGTTTAGCAGGCCAGAATCGGCGGAAGCCAACATAAGAATTTGCATAGAAAATAAAATTCCAGTTGTTATAGGAACCACTGGTTGGATGGATAAACTGGATGAATTATCCGCCTTAGCTCAAGAGCATCAAAGCGCACTACTCTACTCTTCTAACTTTAGCCTGGGAGTAAACTTATTCTTTGAATTGAATAAAAAGCTGGCTCAACTCATGAATCCATTTTCGGATTATAAGATTGAAATGACCGAAATTCACCATACTGAAAAATTAGATAGCCCAAGTGGTACGGCAATCAGCTTAGCTGAGGATATTATTGAGAATTTAGACCGAAAGGATGATTGGAAACTCAATGAAGAACAGTCTCCAAGTGACATTTCAATAATAGCAGAAAGAACTCCTGAGGTTCCAGGAACACATATTATAAAATACGAATCTGAAATTGACATTATTCAAATAGAGCACTTAGCTAAAAATAGAAAAGGATTTGCCTTGGGTGCTATAATAGCAGCTGAGTTTATTCGTTCTAAGCAAGGAGTTTTTCAAATGAAAGATGTCTTAAAATTTTAAACATGGGAATGATATTGATGTATATTTTGATTTTTGAAGTGTATGCAAGTTTGCTTTTCTTCAAATATTTTGAGGCTGCTGGACGACCTATTTGGCATGCTTTCATCCCATTCTATAGGACTTACGGTCTGGTAGAAATAATTCAAAGACCAAAATGGTGGACAATATTATTCTTTATTCCTGTAGTCGGAAATATAATGTTGATTGTGCTGTTTTATGAGCTACTCCACATTTTTAAGTTCAGAAAGTTAAGCTATACCCTTATCACCATTGCCACCGCCGGACTCTATCTAGTTTATTTAGCTATGAATGAGCATCCTTCTTATGGCGAAAGAGATAGCAAGGATATGAAGAAGAGATTGGGCGAATTAACCACTTCTCTTGTTTTTGCGGTGGTTGCGGCAACTATTATTAGAACTTTTACATTTGAAGCCTATACCATTCCAACTCCGTCCATGGAGCGATCTTTAATGGTTGGTGATTTCTTATTTGTGAGCAAAATGCATTATGGCAGTAGATTGCCTTTGACTCCTCTATCATTGCCATTAATGCATAATAAAGTTGTTGGCACAAATATGTCTAGCTACTCTGATTTAATAGAACTGCCTTATTTACGTTTACCCAAAATTCAATCAGTAGAAAAAGGAGATCCAGTAGTATTTAACTACCCCATGGAAGATTTCCATCCTATTGATAAGCGAGAGAATTACGTTAAGAGATGCTTAGCAGTAGCTGGTGATGATTTAGAGATTGTTGATAGAAAAGTATTAATTAATGGTGAAGAAATTCCACTTCCCGATCGTGCCGACCCTCAGTTCTCCTATTATGTGGTTACCAATGGTCTTGATTTTAATCCTAAGATTTTGAAAGAGCGATTTGACATTAACTATGTAACGGATGCATATAGACAGTCTACAGGTGAATATGGGGATGTGATTAGATATCGTACTCAAAATTCTAGAGGTCAGGAAGTAATGACTAACGAATATCTTGTAACTATTTCAAATAGTGCTTTAGAGAAATTCAAGCAACAGCCAAATATAACTTCCATTATTCCAATGAATTCAGAAATGAATTCAGCAGATTATCCTTCAAACACTCCTAGGAACTTAATGGCCCTTTATGAGAATTATTATGGCCCTAGTAAAGAGGTTTTTCCAAATGCCGCTAATGGAGATACTCTAACTTATAAATGGACAAGAGACAATTACGGCCCAATTCATATCCCTGCAAAAGGTGAAACTGCCGAACTGAATCCTCAAAGTATTCTTATTTATAAAAGAATCATTGAAGTCTACGAAGGTCATGACTTAAAGATTGAGGATGGCAAGTTCATTATTGACGGTCAAGAAACCACAGAATATACTTTTGAGCAAGACTACTATTGGATGATGGGAGACAACAGACATAACTCTTTAGACTCAAGATATTGGGGCTTTGTTCCTGAAGATCATATTGTAGGAAAGCCAGTATTTATCTGGATGAGCTATGATAAATTTGCTCAAGGAATTAAGAAGATCAGAGGGGACAGAGTTTTCACCACAGTAAATGGTAGTGGTGAAAGATTTGGCTATTTATGGATTTTCATTGCAGTGGTAGTCGCTGGTAATTTTATTAGCAAAAGAATCAAGAAGCGTAAATCTGCTTAAATGGAATCTGCCATTTTTGGTGTTCAGTATATCGGGAGCATAGAGTACTACGCCCTGCTCCTGCAATCTGCGCATGTTTATATTGACACCCAAGAGAAATGGGAGAAACAGACCTACAAATCAAGAACCTATATTGATTCTCCAAACGGCAAACTAGCCCTTAATATTCCGATTATTCATAATGGCGCCAAAACTATAGATAAGATTCTTATTTCCTATACTGAGAATTGGCCTAATAAACATAGGCAAGCGCTTTTAAGCTCCTATAGTAAGAGTCCTTTTTATGATATTATAGCGCCATCTATTTTCAATATCCTTGACAAAAGACCAGAGAAGCTTTTAGACCTGAACCTTTTACTAATGAAGGAAATCTTGTTTTGGCTCAAGGCCGATTTAAATTTATTGGAGAAGTCGGAGAGCACTTCAACGGACTATAGAAGAACTATTCACCCAAAAAAAGACTTCATTCTTACTCCACTTCCCTATCCTCAAGTTTTTGATGATCGATCTAAGTTTAAAACTGGACTATCTGTTCTTGATCTGCTTTTTAATGAAGGCCCTACCTCAAAAGATTATTTATTGAGTCTTTAATTTGTAATTTGGTCGCATGAAAATAAAAGTAATTCTTTTGATTCAGCTTGTATTTGCAAGCTTGTTTGTTCAGCCGTTAGGCGCCCAAAACGCGGATTGCATGTATATAGAGAACTATATGGTTATTGCTCCTTCAGGTATGAGAATGAGGTCTGAGCCTAACCTAAAATCTAAGGTGGTAACTTATGTGCCAAAAGACAGCATTTTACAAGCTTGTGAAGAAGACTTTGGTGAGATGACCTATGAAGATATAAAAGGAGATTGGCTTGCCGTAAAGTATAATGGATTTAAAGGTTATATGTTTGATGGATTCCTTGAATTCAAATATTCAGTTGGACCTCAAATCCGAGCTGAGTCAGGAATAATTGCAATGACTGATTCTTCCTCAGGACTTTCTAAATATGATAGCACTGCTTATCAAAAGCTAGCGGATCGATTCGGAGTTTCATTAGACAGTGTTATAAAACTAGATCAGAGTGGAATATCAATCGATACCACACCGCAGATTGTGAAAGAAGAGCCTATTAAGTATGAGCTTCTCACAGAAAGCTTTAACTATTGTGGAGACATTAGAGCATTAGATCCTGGTATTTTTTGGTTTGCTTTTTATCCAAATCCAGATAGACAAAATCCAGGAGATTATGAGATAAGACAGGTCGAATTAGAAATTATAAAGTCTAAATACAACCTTGGCAAGGGCCTTGAATTTGATGTTTCGACAGATCAAACAGATCGATCCATTCTTTTGATTGGAAGCAAGAAGAATATTAAACTCTCTAAAATGAGTATTAGAGATAGATCCAAAGAACTTAGGTATAAATCCAAAGCTGTTTTTCCTGGTCAAATTTGGAATTTTAGTGGTTCACCTACTCAGTTATCTGCAACTGGCCAGGTACTAAAAGCCGGAGATTGTCCGGAATTAAAAGATTATAAGTTATTTGTAGAGCATGAAGGCCGCTCCCAGAACTTATCAGATCAATTGGAGTTTATAGGAGAATGTGGAATGCCGGATGTATATTGGTATGGAGACTTTACTTCAGATGGAATTCCAGAATTAATATTAGTATCTGTTTATCAAGAGCGCAATATTTTCAGTCTTTTTGTAAGCGATATAAGTGTAACGAATCAAGTCTATACACTGCAAAGTCAATGGATCGTAGAAAAATGCTATTAAAATGAGTCAAAATATAGAGTTCAATAAGAATGAAGATAGTATTAAACTTTTAATATCTGAGTTAAAATCTAAACTAGCCACTGTTAGCTTGGGTGGAGGAAAGAAAAAGATAGAAAAGCAATAT
>CBFIDE010000013.1:0-63503 GCA_965661265.1 uncultured Schleiferiaceae bacterium
TTCTATTATGAAAAGGATATTCAGTCTTATATTATTATTAGCACTTTTTACAGGCCATTCACAGGAACTCATGAGCCCAGAATTACTTTGGGACCTTGGTAGAGTTGGATTAGAAGCTGTTAACCAAGACGGAACTAAGTTTATATATGGTGTTACTAAATATGATACAGAAGCAAATAAAGGTAATAGAGATCTCTTTATCAGCGACCTTAATGGTAATTCAAAAGATTTAGCAATTGCTCCTGAAAGTGAATATGGCGCTCAATTTTTGCTTAATGACCAATACATAGGATATAGTACTAAAGGCCAATACTATATTCATAATATCAGCAGCGGTGAATTAATTCAGGTTAGCAATGTTGAAGGAGGGATTTCAAACATCAAAGCCTATAGCCTTCCATCCGGAAAATTAAGATTGCTATTTACGAAAGAAGTCAAGCTTAAAAGCTCTACTAAAGATCAGTATCCTGCTTTTGATAAAGCAGAGGCCTTGATCATAGAAGACCTTATGTATAGACATTGGAGCTATTGGAATGATGAAACCTTTGAGCATTTATTCTTTGCAGATTATAAAGTAAGCGGTCCAATGATAGAAAAAGGTAAAGATATAATGGAAGGTGAAAAATTTAACTGCCCCGTTCCTCCTTTTGGTGGATCTGAATCTTTTGACCTAAGTCCTGATGGAAATACTATTGCCTATGAGGCAAAAAAACTAAGCGGAAAAGATTTTGCGGAAAGCACAAATTCTGAAATCTACCTCTACTCTATGCTATCTGGAGAAACAAAAACCCTTACAACTTCTACTGGATATGATAAAAATCCAAGTTTCTCACCTAACGGTAAGTTCATTGCCTGGTTAAGCATGAGAACAAATGGTTACGAAAGCGATGTCAATAATATTCATGTATTCAATCTAGAAACTAAGTATGAAGGTCATGTTCTAGAAGGAGAACTATATGAAGATTATACTTTCAACTCTTTCAGCTGGGCGCCTAACTCTAAGGAACTTTATGCTGCGGTACCTACAATGGGTTCTAATCAAATCTTTAAAGTTGACTTCCCATTCTTAAAAGGAAAAAGTAAAGCCGCCAAACTTAAAAAACTCACTATTGGCGACTATAATTATAATCACTTTGAAGTAGGTCCTAAAAGTATTTTGGTTGATCGCCAGGATATGAACCATGCCACTGAGGTTTATTCCCTAAGCATTAAAGGTGGTGAAGCCAGCAAAATAACTTCAGTAAATGATAGCATCTACAACAATCTTAAAACCGGCAAGGTTGAGAAGAGGTTCATTAAGACCACTGATGGAAAAGATATGCTTACATGGGTAATTTATCCTCCAGATTTTGATCCTAATAAAAAGTACCCTACTCTTTTATATTGCCAAGGGGGACCGCAATCTCAGGTCTCACAATTCTATAGTTTCAGATGGAACTTTCAACTTATGGCAGCAAAAGGATATATAATTGTAGCACCAAACAGAAGAGGTCTTCCTGGATATGGTAGAGAATGGAATGAGGCTATTTCTAAAGATTGGGGTGGTCAACCTATGAAAGATTATCTTTCTGCCATTGATTCTATTTCTGAAGAGCCTTTTGTGGATACTGAGAAGCTAGGATGTATAGGAGCAAGTTATGGAGGCTATTCTGTCTATATGCTAGCCGGAATTCACGAAAAAAGATTTAATGCTTTCATTTCTCACTGTGGTCTTTTTGATTTAGAGAGTTGGTACCTAAGTACTGAAGAATTATTCTTTGCTAATTATGATCTTGGAGGTCCTTATTGGAAAGAAGAAAATCAAACAACTTATAATAAATTTGATCCTAAGGACTATGTTAAAAACTGGGACACTCCTATTCTTGTAATACACGGTGGAAAAGATTTCAGGGTACCTGAAAATCAAGGTATGGAAGCTTTTCAAGCCGCTCAATTAATGGGTATACCTAGTAAATTTCTTTACTTCCCTAATGAAGGCCATTGGATCCTAAGCCCTCAAAACGGTTTGATTTGGCATGACCAATTCTTTGGCTGGTTGGATCAGTGGCTGAAATAATTAGTATGAATTATCTTCGACTAAGTCTGATATTATGTGTCATTTGTAGCAGCCAATTAATTGGTCAGAGCTATCAAAAACTCCTTGGAAATAGAGCTGAGTGGTTTGTAAAAAGCGTAAGCATTGGCGGCCCTACCTATGACTATTACTCTGCTGTAAGGGACACAAGTTTTTTTGGAGTTAAGTATTACCTTCTGGATGGTTACCACTTCAATGGTAATTATATGCTCAGAGAGGATACCATTAACCAATGTGTTTTCTTTGCACAAGTGCCTTTAAATGGTGGATTTATTGAAGAAATCTTATTGTATAATTTTAATTTAAATCCCGGGGATAGTACTTACGTACAAAATCCACTTTCTCCTGCTTTTTCTTCAAAATCATTCTTTGTTTGCGATAGTGTTGAGCAAAAGCAATACACTCAAGGGACACTTAAGACATTATATCTAAGCAATACGGACACAACTTCTCAATACAATAATACAATTTGGATAGAAGGCATTGGAAGTCTATCACTTATAAATTCTCCTGCCGCTCTAGGCGATACTCTGGGCGCAGCTGACCTAATGTGCTCATTTCAAAATGGCCAAAACATATATACCGTCAGCTATTCAGACAGCTGTTTTTCTAAAGTTTACTTGAGCGATTACGAAAACAGAATAACAGAATCAAGTATATATTTTAGTTCAGAGACTAAGACTCTATACTTAGATGAAGAAATTAGGAGTATTAAGATTTTCAATCTAAATGGTCAGTTAATATCATCCGAAAGGAATTTAAGCTCATCTGTTCAATTGGATGGATTAAAACCTGGAATTTACCTTGTCCTTACTCAGAATTCTGAAGATCAAATTGTGCTTTTAAAAATACTCATCTAGAGGAATTTTCCGTTTATCCCCAACATTTTACCGTTCAGCAAGAATAAGTTTTAAGCCCTGAATGCTTGACCTAGTTTTGAATCAAATATCAAAGCTATGCGTCCATTATTAATCTTTTTATTCCTCTTTGCTAGCAGCTACTTTCTACTAGCTCAAACAAGCTTAAAAGGAAGCATCAAAGACGCAAAGAGCAATCCTATTATTAGAGCCAACATCTTTATTAAAGGCACTTATGATGGCACTAGTTCTGATGATAATGGAAACTTCAAGCTTGCCCTAACTGCTGAAACAGATACTCTGATTTTACTAGTATCAGCAATTGGATATGAGTTATATGAGTTAGAAATTCATAATTCTAACAATGCATTCAGCATTCATCTGAAGGAAAAATTTGATATCCTTAAAGCTGTGAGCGTAAGTGAAGGTAGCATCAACGCCATAGATAGGGAGAAAGCTATAATTCTTAAACCTTGAACCTTATCAAGCATTAGTACCTCAAATGGTAGTTAACTTTGATTGAGGTGATTACACAGATCTACCAACCTGAATAGTAATCTATTCGTATATTTATCAGCCCTTAGCACTATAGTGTGCTGAGCAAACAAAACATAAATATGAAAAGAATCTCTACCCTATTAGGTCTTGCCCTATTACTGACAGGATTTATCTCCAATGCCCAAATCTTGCAAGGCACAAGAGTTTTAAGTACTTCTAACAATATGACTCTTACCGTTACGGTAAATACGAATACCAATGTTACTGAAATATCCATAAGTGGGCCTAACAACAATTGGCATTCAGTAGGTTTTGGCGGAAGCTCTATGAGCGGCACCTATGCAATGGTAATGAATGGTACAGGTATTGTACAAGAAAGAGACCTAGGAAATCATTTTGCTGGTAGTGCATTAGCTTCTAGCCTAACTACAAATTCTTCAACAACTAGTGGAGCTGTTAGAACAACAATAATTACTAGACCAAGAGTTGGAACAAACGCTAATTATTTTACCTTCCCTAATTCTGCAGGAAGCTTTTCTGTAATTTGGGCAAGAGGAAGCGGAACTAACTTGAATAATCATGGTGGATCTAATAGAGGTTCTACTACAATCACTTTAGCTGACATTTGTAATCTACCTGTTAATACTCTTCCAAAAATAACTGCTTGTCAAGGAGACAGTGTATTCTTTATGGGTAGCTTTAAATCTGTTGCTGGTGTTTATTCTGACACTCTAACTACAACAGCAGGTTGTGATAGTATTGTGGCTCAGGAATTGGAATTAACTAATGTGGACAACTCCATAACTATAGCAGCTAATGTTTTATCTGCCGTCCAAACGGGAGCTGCATATCAATGGTATGATTGTAGTAATGATAGCCTATTAGCAGGCGAAACTTCTCAAACTTATGCTCCTAGCATGTCCGGATCCTATAAAGTAGAAGTTACTTTGAGTAATTGTGTAGTTGAATCAAATTGTTTAACTGCTTCTATTGGCCTTGAGGAATCCTTCTTAAACAATCAATTAAGTATTTATCCTAATCCAAGTAATGGTATTATTGAGGTAGAACTTGAGAATCAAACGGGAAAGCTTAAAGTTGAGATTTTCAACCTTCAAGGTCAAAAACTTCTTCATGAAACTATGACATCCGATAATTTCAAGTTAGACTTGAGCCATTGGAATAATGGAACTTATATTTTAAGAATTGAGCAAGATGGCCGCACTTACCACAAGAATTTTATTCTGAGTAAGTAGTAAATTGATTCAATATTTCTTTATTGCCTAATTGTTTGGCATAATCTAAAGCACTAAGTCCATTGAGATCTGTGATTTCAATGGACGCTTTATTTTTAAGCAGTTCTTCTACAATTTCAATATGTCCAAATTGAACTGCATATATTAATGGAGTCGTTCCGTTTGCATCTGCCACATCAGGATCTGCCCCGTTTTCTAATAGTATTTTTGCCAACTCAGCATAGCCTTTATAAGCAACTCCCTGAAGAGCTGTTATTTGAGTGTTCTTATTATTTATCTCAACATTCATGCTGATTAAATACTCTACTACTTCTATCTGGTTTCTGTAACAAGCTATTACTAAAGGCGTATATCCTTGCTCATTCACTTGATTCTTTGCTTCCGGATTAGATTCTGTAATTGTCTTCAGCATTTCAATATTGCCAGACCTACAAGCATCATAAATGTCCGATTCCTGAGCAAGTAATGCTGAAGAAAAGAATAAACTAAAGAACAGAAGGGTTAAAGAAATAGACTTGATCATTATTGAATTATTTAGAGTTTCAATTTACAAGACTTTTTCTATTTCCATATCCTATTTTCTACTCGCCCATTATCATATCTTCTTATTGTACATTTGCGCTCTATTTAAGGAGCCAATATGGAGTTTGAAATTTTTGAATTAAGCAATGGAATTCGTGTAGTTCACAAGCAAGTGAACAGAACCGTAGCTCATTGTGCTTTAATGATTGCAACTGGCTCTCGTGATGAAAAAGAAGGAGAAGAAGGCCTTGCTCATTTTATTGAGCATGTTCTATTTAAAGGCACTAAAAAAAGAAAAGCCTATCATATTCTTTCCAGAATGGAAGATGTTGGTGGTGAATTAAACGCCTATACTTCAAAGGAAGAAACTGTAATCTACACCTCCTTTTTAAGAGAAGATTATGAGAGAGCTATTGAACTAATTGCGGATATTGGTTTAAACTCTAGCTTCCCCATCAAGGAAATTGAGAAAGAAAAAGAAGTAATTATTGATGAAATCAATAGTTATAGAGACAATCCTTCTGAAGCAATTTTTGATGACTTTGAACAGCTAATTTTCCCTAAAAATCCGCTGGGTGTCAACATTCTAGGAAGTCATGAATCTGTAAAAGCATTTAGCAGAAAGCATGTACAAGAGTTCATTCAAAGAGAATATTCTAATGAAGGGATGGTCTTTAGCTCCGTAGGAAATATCAGTTCTTTAAGGTTGAAGAATAAATTAGAAAAACACTTTGAAGCCTTTCAGTTTAAACCTAAAAAAAGCAGTAGGAATAAACCTGATGCCATTGAGGGCAATCATAGAACTGACAAAAAGCCTATTGTACAAAGTCATTTAGTAATGGGCAGACAAACCTATTCTGCCAATGATTTAAATGCAAGAAGCTTGATGTTACTCAACAATCTACTTGGTGGTCCAGGCATGAACTCCAGATTAAATCTTAACGTAAGAGAGAAGTACGGAATTACCTATAATATAGAAAGCTTTTACTCGCCCTACTCAGACTGTGGGCTTTTTGGAGTTTACCTCGGTACGGACCAAAAGTTCATTCCTAAAAGTAAAGATCTTGTTTTTAAAGAGTTTCAAAAGCTTAGAGACAAAAAGCTTGGTTCACTGCAACTTGCAAAGGCAAAAAGACAGCTATTAGGGCAGATCGCCATGGGACAAGAAAACAACACCTCTCTCATGCTTGCACTAGGGAAATCCTTATTAGCGTTTAATAAAATTGACAGTTTTGAGCATATTTCAAATAAAATCAATGGAATATCGGCAGAGCATTTGCAAGAGGTGTCGCAGGAAGTATTGAATCCTGATAAAATGAATGAATTATTGTTTGTACCAAAAGGATAAAAGATGGAGTTTATTGATCCTAAATTAGATGATTATTGTGTAGCACATAGCAGCAACCAATCTAATCTCTTAGCTGAATTGGAAAGAGAAACATGGGCCAAGGTTCTGCAACCCAGAATGATTTCTGGTGATTTCCAAGGGAGATTCCTTTCAATGATTAGCAAGCTAAAACAGCCCAAGGCAATTTTAGAAATAGGTACTTACTCTGGCTTTTCAGCACTTTGTTTAGCAGAAGGACTTAGCCTAGATGGAGAGTTACATACGATCGATATCAATGAAGAATTAGAAACAATCATCCTTAAATATTTTAACAAATCTGAATATAAGGATCAACTTCATTTTCATATCGGTAATGCTCTAGACCTAATACCAGAATTGAATAAAAAATGGGATATCGTTTTCATTGATGCCGACAAAACTAACTACAGCAATTATTACGACCTACTGATAGATCAACTAGAACCTGGAGCCCTAATTATTGCAGATAATGTTCTGTGGAGTTCTAAGGTAATCCAAGAGGTTGATGCTAAAGATTATGAAACACAGGCTCTTCTAGAATACAATGATAAAATTCAATCAGACCCTAGAGTAGAAAATATACTCCTACCGGTCAGAGATGGTTTAATGATGTGCAGAGTCAAGTAAAGACTATCGTCCTTTATACATACTATCATAGTACTTTTGGTAATCACCGCTAGTAACACTGTCAATCCAACTATCGTTTTCTAAATACCAATCGATTGTTTTCTCTAAGCCTTCTTCAAAGCTTACACTAGGCTCCCAACCTAGATCATTCTTAATTTTATTGGCGTCAATAGCATATCTTCTATCATGCCCTGGGCGGTCCTTTACATAGCTAATTAAAGACTCAGAGCTCCCTTTAGGGCGATTTAATTTAGTATCTAAAATCGCGCAAAGCAACTTTATTAGCTCAATATTTTGCCACTCATTAAAGCCACCTATATTGTAAGTTTCACCCATTTCAGATTGGTGGAATATCATATCAATAGCTCTGGCGTGATCAATTACATACAACCAATCTCTTGTATACTTACCATCACCATAAACAGGTAAAGCTTTCTCTTGACAGATATTATGGATAAACAATGGAATCAGTTTTTCAGGAAATTGATTTGGACCATAATTATTGGAGCAATTACTAATCACATAGGGCATATCATAGGTTTCTCCATAAGCCCGTACAAAGTGATCTGAACTAGCCTTTGAGGCTGAATAAGGCGAGTTAGGATCATAAGAAGTTGTCTCTTCAAAAAGACCTGTTTCGCCAAGAGTACCATAGACCTCATCTGTAGAAATATGATAAAAAAGCTTTCCTTCAAAATTGCCTTTCCAGCTATCTCTAAAAGAATTTAAAAGATTCACGGTACCGATAACATTAGTTCTAACAAAAGCCAATGGATCTTCAATAGATCTATCAACATGAGATTCTGCGGCAAGATGAATTACACTATCAAATTTATGCTCAGCAAATAGAGCATTCATTTCGTTTGCATCTACAATATCTGCCTTTATAAAGTGATAATTATCTTTCTTATCAACGTCCGACAGATTCTCTAAATTACCTGCATAAGTAAGTAGGTCAAGATTATAAATTTGGTAGTCTGGATACTTATTTACAAATAAGCGAACCACATGAGAACCTATAAATCCCGCTCCTCCAGTTATTAAAATCTTTTTCATAAACCTCTTATTTTCTTTTCCCATCGCCAAGCGTCAGCCACTGCATCTTGTAATGTTTTCTCAGTAGACCAGCCCAAGACTTCTTTGGCTTTATTAGTATCGGCGTAAGCTGAAGTTACATCTCCTGCCCGACGCTCAACTATTTTATAATTCAATTTTTGATTAGACACCTTTTCAAATGCATCTATAACTTCTAATACTGTAGATCCGGTCCCTGTTCCTAGATTAAATACCTCAAAATCATCCGCTTGATTATCATTTAACTGACGTTCCATAGCAACAACATGTGCTTTTGCAACATCAACAACGTGAATATAATCTCTCACACACGTACCATCCTTAGTGTCATAGTCATTGCCATAAACAGAGAGCTGATCGCGCAAGCCTGCTGCAGTTTGAGTTACAAAAGGAACTAGATTCAGTGGCACTCCAATAGGAAGTTCACCAATAGAAGCAGTTGGATGAGCACCAATTGGATTAAAGTATCGCAAGGAGATCGCCTTTAAGGAATGTGCCTTAATAGCATCCTTAATTATTTCTTCTCCAATTTGCTTAGTATTTCCATACGGAGACAAGGCTGCTTTTACTTTACTACCTTCTGTTACAGGTAATTCATCGGCTTGACCATAAACCGTACAACTTGAACTAAAGATCAAACTTTTATGGTCTGAATCTCTCATTGTTTGGAGTAAGTAAACCAAAGAGCTTACATTATTCTCGTAGTATTCTAGTGGGGTTTGCACCGATTCACCTACAGCTTTAAAGGCTGCAAAATGTATGATTCCCTCTACGCTACCGATCTCCTTGAATAAATCTTGGATTTGCTCCTTTATCTTCAAGTCTCTTTTATAAAAAACAGGTTTTACTCCAGAAATAGCTTCTATTCCTTTTAGGACATCAAGATTTGAGTTAGATAAGTCATCAACAATAATTACTTCATATCCTTTGATCTGTAACTCAACAACTGTATGCGACCCTATAAAACCTAGGCCTCCTGTTACCAAAACTTTAGCCATTAGTCCTTTTTACGTACGTAACCTTCAAAAGTATTGTGCTCTTTTTTATAGAGATCTTCTTTAGGTAAATTCTTAAAGTAATCATAGGTAATCTTCAGGCCATCAGCACGATCAACTTTAGGCTCCCAATTTAGAATACTTTGAGCTTTGGTAATGTCTGGTTTTCTTTGCGTAGGATCATCTACTGGTAAATCTTGATAAATTACTTTTTGAGTTGTTCCGGTGAGCTTAATAATTTCCTCAGCAAAATCTCCAATAGAAATTTCATCTGGATTACCAATATTTACAGGCTGAGCATAGTCGCTCATTAAAAGTCTGTAAATACCTTCCACTAAATCATCTACATAACAGAAAGATCTGGTTTGAGAACCATCTCCAAATATTGTAAGATCCTCTCCTCTTAATGCTTGACCAATAAATGCAGGCAACACCCTACCATCATTGAGTCTCATCCTTGGTCCGTAGGTATTGAAAATTCTAATAATTCTTGTTTCCAAACCATGGTAAGTGTGATAGGCCATTGTCATAGCCTCTTGAAATCTTTTAGCTTCGTCATACACGCCTCTTGGTCCCACTGGATTTACATTGCCCCAATATTCTTCTGTTTGAGGATGAACAGCAGGATCGCCATAAACCTCAGAGGTTGAAGCAACTAATATTCTTGATCCTTTTGCCATTGCCAATCCTAAGCAATTATGTGTCCCTAAAGAACCTACCTTTAAAGTTTGAATTGGGATTTTTAAATAATCTATTGGACTTGCAGGAGACGCAAAATGTAGTATATAATCTAATTCTCCAGGAACATGAATAAAGGAACTTACATCATGATTATAGAACTCAAATTCTTTTAAGTGAAATAAGTGTTCAATATTTTTAAGATCACCTGTAATTAGGTTATCCATTCCTATAACGTGCATTCCTTCCTTAATAAATCGATCACATAAGTGAGATCCTAAGAAACCGGCCGCTCCTGTAATTAGTATTCTTTTCACGATTATTTTCTTCCTATGCAGTGATACTCAATTCCCAATGGCTCCATTTGAGAAGCTTCAAATATATTTCTTCCATCAAAAATGATTGGATTCTTTAATTTAGACTTTAAATCTTTAAAATCTGGAACTCTAAACTCATTCCATTCTGTTACGATCAATAAAGCGTCTGCATTCTCCAAGGCATCAAACTCATCCTTTGCGTAGCTAATCTTATCGCCTACCATATGCTTAGCCTCTTCCATCGCTACTGGATCATAAGCACTAACGGTAGCTCCTTCCGCAATCAGCTGATTAATAATCACTACTGAAGGTGCCTCACGCATATCATCTGTATTAGGCTTAAAACTCAAACCCCACATCGCAAAATGCATTCCTTTGATATCGCCAAAACGCTTCTTTATCTTTTTATATAAAACACTCTTCTGATCTTCATTCACATCTTCTACACTCTGTAGAATACGCATCTCATGTCCTTGTTCTCTAGCCGTTCTGATTAAAGCTTTCACATCTTTTGGAAAGCAACTTCCACCATAGCCGATTCCAGGATAAATAAACTTATTCCCGATCCTTGGATCTGATCCTATTCCGCGGCGCACTAAGTTAACATCCGCTCCCATGATCTCGCATAAATTGGCAATATCATTCATAAAGCTAATCTTAGTTGCCAACATTGCGTTAGCTGCATACTTTGTCATCTCCGCAGATGGAACATCCATAAAGATAACGGGATGACCATTCAGTGTAAAAGGATGGTATAGTTTGCTTAATACTGCTTTTGCCTTCTCACTCTCTATTCCAACCACAATTCTATCTGGCTTCATAAAGTCATTCACCGCTGCCCCTTCCTTTAAAAACTCAGGATTAGAAGCCACATCAAAGGGAATATCCTCTCCTCTAGCATCTAAAGCATTCTGTATGGCGCTCTTCACCTTAGCCGCCGTTCCTACAGGAACAGTACTCTTGGTTATAATCACCCCATAATCATTCATATGCTCACCAATCTCTTTAGCTACACCTAATACATACTTCAAATCTGCGGAACCATCCTCTCCTGGAGGGGTCCCAACAGCTATAAAGGTTGCATCAGCACCTGGAATAGATTCAGGTAAACTGGTAGAAAATTGTAATCTTCCTTTCTGAAAATTACGATGAACGAGCTTATCCAAACCAGGCTCATAAATAGGGAGAATACCTTGCTTTAGATTATCGATTTTTTTTTGATCTACGTCTACGCAGATAACATCTATACCCACCTCAGCTAAACAAGTTCCTGTTACTAAACCAACATAGCCTGTACCTATTACTACTACTTTCATCTTTTATTTTTTTACAAACTCAATTAAACTTGATGTAATATACTCTAGTTGCTCTGCAGTCATTTCTGTATGAATCGGCAAGCTTAAAACATTGTCTACCAGCATTTCAGTCACTGGAAAATGTCCCTTAGTATATCTAGAATCCAAATAAGCTTTTTGCATATGTAGAGCTACCGGATAATAGATCATTGCCGGAACGTCCTTAGATTCTAAATGCAATCTTAAAGCTTCTCTATCTATGCCGTTTAACACCATAGTATATTGATGGAAAACATGTGTGCTATCTTTAGATCTTACTGGAGTTATAATAGAATCTAAATCTTTAAATGCATTATCATAATAATCTGCAACAGCTCTTCTAGCATCATTATAAGAATTTAAATGAGGAAGCTTACAATTTAAAACTGCCGCTTGAATACTGTCTAGTCTAGAATTCACTCCTATCTCATCATGATAATATCTTATTGACTGACCATGATTAGCAATCATTCTAATCTTCTGAGCTAAGTCATCATTATTAGTAAAAATAGCGCCACCATCTCCATAACAACCTAAATTCTTTGATGGGAAAAAAGATGTTCCAGCTACATCACCCATAGTTCCGGCTTTCACTTTAGTTCCATCTGAGAATGTATAATCTGATCCAATCGCTTGAGCAGTATCTTCAATTACAAAAAGATTATGCTTTTTAGCAATTGCCATTATCTCTTCCATTGGAGCACATTGCCCAAATAAATGAACTGGCACAATTGCCTTTGTTTTATCAGTAATCGCAGCCTCAACTCTTTCAGGGTCAATGGCAAAGGTATCTGGATCCACATCTACAAGAACTGGTTTCAAACCTAGTAAGGCAATCACTTCAGCAGTAGCTACATAAGTAAAGGTGGCGGTAATAACCTCATCACCTGGCTTTAACCCTAAACCCATCATGGCCACTTGCAGCGCATCAGTGCCGTTGGCACAGGGAATGACATGCTTAACGTCTAAATATTCTTCTAGTCCTGCTTGAAATTTCTTAACCTCTGGTCCATTGATAAAAGCGGAAGACTCAACGACATCAGAAATTGCTTTGTCCACTTGGTCCTTTATTTTGTTATATTGACTTTTTAAGTCAACCATTTGAATAGCTTTCATTTGGACTTTTTTATTGTTCTTTAAGCAAATATAGTTATCAAATAGGATAGTTAGCTTAAATTTGGGATTCTATGAAAAACTATTTTATTCTGTTAATCTTATCATTAAGCACGGCTTCAGTTTTTGCTCAAAGAAGAAGTGGTCCCACTAAAGATGTGCGAAATGAATCTCCTTCTTTTGCAACACTTATTTCAGTAGGTGGAGCTTATCAAATGTGCGGAGGGGACTTAATTGATCTCTTTGATGATAACTTCACCATTGGCGCTGGTGTTGGAATTAAAACTAAAACCAACTGGATTTTTGAATTAGACGCCCAATTCCAATTTGGAAACAATATCCTAAACGCCCGTAGTTATTTTAATCCTGTGGTATCTTCTGGTGGATTTATAATAAGCCAAGGAGGCTCCTACGCCAGTGTTGCTCCTAAACAAAGAGGTGCATATGGAATGTTTGAAACTTCAAAACTTTTAGAATTTGGAAAAGCAAACGCAAATAGCGGACCTAGTGTGGGCCTAGGAATTGGTTACGGAATAAGATGGATTAGAATTGAAAATACAGGAAATGACAGCCCTCAAATCTTGGACGACTATGCAAAGGGATATGACAGAATGCATGGAGGAATTTATCTAAAACAATCCATTGGCTATACTTATCTATCCAATAACAGAAGAATAAACTTCAATGTTAGTCTTGAATTATTAGAAGGATTCACAAGCAGCTTAAGAGAGTATAACTACTCTAGCGGGCTGCGTGACCTAGATAGAAAATTAGACATTTATTCTGGAATAAGACTAAGATGGTATATTCCAATTTATGATCAAAGAGTACGCTCAGACTATTATATTGATTAATGAAGTCTCTTTATCTAATTGGAATAAAATCTTATGCCCTGATAGTTCTAATTCTATCACCTTTCAACCCAAAGGCAAAGTCTTGGATAAAAGGAAGGGAAAACTGGAGATCTCGTCTAAGGGAAAATAGAGATTTAATAAAAGATTCAATTTGGATCCATGCTGCCTCTTTGGGCGAGTTAGAGCAGGCCATTCCTTTGATCAAAAAAATAAAGGCTGAAAATCCTAACGAAAAAATATTTCTGAGTTTTTTTAGCCCGTCTGGATATGAGAATTTTAGACACCATGATCTAGTCGATTATTACGACTATTTACCTATCGATAGTCCCAGAAATGCAAAAGATTTTATTGGCATTTGTCAGCCAAAAATTGCCCTCTTTATCAAATATGAGATTTGGCCATTTTATTTAAAGGAGCTACAGAAGAAGAGCATCCCTCAAATTATTGCCCCTGCACTTTTCAGAGCTAATCAAATTTATTTTAAACCGCTTTCGCGCGATTTTTTCCTGCCCATACTTAAAAAAATATCTTCAATTCTAGTTCAAGATCAAGATAGCTTTGATCTTCTAAATTCTAAGGGGTTTAAAAATATAGGTATTTGTGGCGAAAGTAGATTTGATAGAGTAGTTGATTTAGCAAAACAAGACTATTCTAATAGCATTGTTGAAGAGTTCGCATCTGACTCTTTTGTAGTAATCGGCGGAAGCACCTGGCTGAAAGATGAATATATCCTGAAGGAAATGTTAGTTGCAAATCCTGATATAAAACTAATTATTGCTCCTCATGAAGTTGATTCTGACAATACCCATAGGATCACTCAAGAATTTAAAGAATTTGGAGCTGTTTTACTATCAGTGGGTAGAGTAACTGCTGCTAATCAAGTTTTAATCATTGATAATATTGGTCAACTATCAAAGATCTACCGATTTGCAAATTTAGCCTTTATAGGAGGCGGGTTTGGTCAAGGATTACATAGTACGCTAGAGGCAGCAGTTTACGGAATGCCTATCTTTTTTGGACCGAATCATAAAAAGTTTAAGGAACCACAGGCCATGATAAATGCCGGCTTTGCTTTTGAAATTGATGATGATGAATTTGCTAAAAAGAAACTAGACTTATTATTAAATGATAAGGATAAACTGACAGAGCTTTCTAATAAAGCAAGAGAGTATGTTAATTCCTATTCAGGAGCAACAGAGATTATCAATGCCAAGTTGCATGAGCATCTTTAGCTAAATTGTCTTTATTTTTAGTGTAGTTAACCATGCTCTAGCTTCTTCTTGAGTATTAAACATCCTTATGGGTCTTGTTGAATTACTAAATTTTAAGAATACTACCTATCATATTTTTTATAATTGAATCAGATACAAAAGCCACTGGCGCTTGGTATTTAGATCGTTTATTATAGAGAGACCCTTCTATATTTAAATAATGATTTGGAAGGAAGGCAAGAAGATCTTCAAAAAAATTTTCAAAACATAGTTTAATAGCCTTTATATTTTCTTGAGCTTCTTTTAGTCCAGCGCTACCCTTAAATTCAGGATTAGGCATAACCACAAGTAGGCGATCCTCAAGATTAATAATCATTATAGCTCCAGTGCCTTCTTTCAACTATCCCAATTGATTCAATTAGAATCTTTAGAATGGTCGCTTTGTTTTGTTTTTTTTAAAACTTAACCTATAAATACCCATTATCATGATAAGCTTCTAATAATACTATTATTCTAATAAATCATGAATTAGATTATCCAGCCTATTTATAAATACAAAGGGACTTGTTTCTAATGTTCCATCATATTCTAACTCTCCATTTTTAAATACTAGCAAAGAAGGGTAGCCATTCAGACTTGCCTTTTTAGCCTCCCCAACAGATTCTATAAATAAGTATTTAAACTCATAGTCCATACTATTTACAAGGCTTAAAATATCTTGGTGGCTTTCGTTTCTAAGTCTAACATTTATAGAATAAAACTCAACATTGGTCTTGTGCTTAAATTCTTTTTGCACTTGCTGTAAATCCTTAAAACCAGCAAAACATGCACCACACCTACTGGTCCAAAAATCAAGAACAATAATTTTATTTTCTGGAAGCTCAACCTGCTCAAGATCTGAATTCTTAAAATTCATAACAGAGATATCAGTAGTTGACTCCTTCAAATTATCAATATATGCGCAATAATTTGGGAGTCCACTTAAACCCATGCCTATTAAAAAAATAAAATAGCACCCAATCCAAAAAAGCTTTCTGTTTTCATAAAGCCATTTGATCAATATAGTACCTAGCATAAGAGTAAAAGTATAAACCCATGCGGAAGAAGGAAATACTCTCACCGAAAAAAAAAAGAATACAAGAATAATAGGTAGACTGATCAGTGAAACCTTAAGAAAGCTACTAGATTCATTATATCGCTTTAAGTAAATAACAGATAGTATTAGCTGAGTAAAACCTAAAAAGGGCAACATTATACTATGTCTTCCATTAAAAAGCCATCCGTAAAAAAAATAGCTTACTATCAAAATGAACGAAGAAAGTAAAATGGTTTTTCGTGCTGATATTCTAAGATTTGAATGCATCTAAGTCAGGTTATTTGAAGCTGAACTCCTGGTTTTAAAGCTTTCTAATTTAGGCTGAAGTGGGCTCTAAAAAAAATTGGAGTTTAACGGAATTGCAATGGCTAAATTTCTCTTTTTAAATAATTATTACTCCCTTTAAAATAAGAAAACCAAAACATTTTTTACCATGAAAAAATTACATCTAGTAGGAGTAGGACTAATGATAATCCTAGTAAGTTGCACAAAAGACTTGCAATTAGACATTGAAATGAGAGGAGTTAAAAAGATTATCTCCTACCCTTCCTCTATTTATGAACCAAACTTCCGAAAGACATACATTGATAGTCTGACCGCGGAGCAACGAATGTCATTATGGATGAATAAGTACACATTTGATTTAGCTAACAATTCATTTACCCCGATCCAAACAAGACTTATTCAAGAATTAAAAAATTCCTTAGACATAAAGTACTTTCGAGATACTTACATTCCCACAGATTCTTTAAACAATTTCTTTACAAATTGGATATCCAGGGCTTCTCTTGCTGGAATGTCATTTCTTGATCAAAAGGAGTTATTAAATTCACTCGCACCATACTCTGGCGGGCAAGATCCAACTATGCCACCCTTAGCATTTTATTGCGAGTGCTCAATGGAGAGTGACTGGTGTTTTAATAAATGTACGGATGATTGCGAACAGAAGTCAAAGAGAGGCTGTGGATCATGGCTAACTTATGGATGTGACGGAGTATGTTGATTCGAGTTTTTTCTTTTCAAAGAAATGCCAATACGAACTATTTTGGCATTTCTTTTTAGTTAAAGCTAGGAGACTATAATTTAGATCCTTTAAGGTATTCTCTTAATGCATGCTTGTTTTCAGCTAGCCTTAAAAAACCATTTGACAAATAATAATTCTTATTGGATATTTTAAAGACTTCCTCAAATAATGAATCTGTTATTATAACTCCCTTGATCTTTGAAACTACTTTAATCCGTTTTGATAATTCATGTATCATGATTGGAGCTAGCCCCCTAAATGGTTCATCCAATAAAATAATTTCAGACTTGGAATATAAAATTGAAACTAACTCGATTAACCTCCTTTGACCTCCAGATAAGTCTCTTATTCTATACTCAATGAGATCTTTTATGAGGTTATCTTTTACTATTTCTTCACATCCAAATAGTTGTATGACTTTCTTTACTCTTAAATAAGCTGGCGCTAAGCTATTTTGACCTAAGTATTTTATTCGACCTTTATATTCTCTGGAAGAGCGAATTACTTTTTCATTAATCTTAAGAAAGATATTATCAGTCTGTATAAAACCTGCGATTGCTTTCAATAAAGTGCTCTTACCCGATCCATTAAGTCCATAAACTCCAATTATTTCACCAGAAGAACAACTCAAGGCAACATCACTTAGAACAACTTTTTGCTCGTATCTTTTTACTAAACTATCAACTTCTAAAAAAACCATTGAATCAAAGAGAATATGATTAGACCAACTAAAAGACTACCAATTCTTAAATTAGTTACGGTCCAACCTAAGTTATTGAAAAAATAATACCTCTTTGGCGTTAGCTCATACTTAAAAAAATGAATAGTTAAGGAAAATAACAAATAACTAAATCCAATTAACTTACCTGATAAAACATCTAACACGATAAAACTGAATAAGCTTGGGATAAGCAAAAGCAGAATTGCAGGGTAAAAAACCCTGGAATAAAAAACTAAAAATATATTCAGGCGATGCAATGAATTATTATTTGTTATTTGATAATAGTCGTGGATATAAATGAAAAAGAAATTGCTTTTTCAACATAATTTCAGATTAAGGTTATCTAAAAGTAGTTAAAAAAAATGAAAAGATCCTGGACATAAATCCTTGCTATATTCTCCAAGAAATTCCAAAGGAGATTTGAAAGGCATGAGAGTATAAGCTCTTATCGGAAGGATAATCATCAGCAACACCCACTAGCTCATTTCGAGCATTACCTACATTCTGGAAGTAAGCTAATTTTAGAACACATTCATTTGGAAAATAAGCAGAATAGCCTCTCTCAGGCAATTTAAAGGATTGATTAAGGCCAATTAGAGCATCTTGAGTCGACCCGTACAACTGAATTATATTAGGGTTCACTTGACTTAAGGGAACTGTTACCCCACTTGAAATAACACTCTTATCTACTGTAAAGTATCGATATCGAAGAAAATTGACTCCAACTAATGGGACAATTCTATAAAAATCTGTTATATCAAATCCATAGCCAGCACTAAAATATACGGTATTAATCGACATCTCCCCTTCATCCGGTGAGACTCCATTTAAACCATTATTGAGGTGTGATCTAAATATACCCACAGATACTTCTATTGAATTTAGAGCATAAGAAACACTAATATCATTTCCGAAAGATATTCCAGAATAGAAGTCAGCATCTGAGATTCTCTTGAGCTCATCAATCCCTCTAACATCTTAATTTACAGACATATTAATCTTAAAACCTTCCTTTTTTTCTGACTCTTGAGCGTAGCTAGTGTTAAAACAGAATAGCAGGATTACAGAAATGAATAGGTTTACTTTTTGCATAGGATTTGGCTAAAAGTATAAAACAAAAAAAAGGGACACATTTCTGTGTCCCTTTTTCTAGGTGCCCCGGGCGGGACTTGAACCCGCACGGACTAATGTCCACAGGATTTTAAGTCCTGCGTGTCTACCAATTCCACCACCAGGGCCTAATTGTTACTTAAACTAAAAACCCCTTAAAAGGGGCTCTTAACTTGAGCGGGAGACGGGATTCGAACCCGCGACCCCAACCTTGGCAAGGTTGTGCTCTACCAGCTGAGCTACTCTCGCAAATACAAACCTAAGTTTGTGTTTAATTATTTCAATTTCCTCTAACCCTCTCTGTTAAGGGAGGGCAAATGTAAATAAAATCCTTATTATACAGCAAACTTAGACTCCAAATTTTTTCTTGATTTCATTTAATTTCATCAAGGCTTCAACAGGTGTCAATGTATTAATATCTAATTGGCTGATATCGTCTTTTATTTCTGTCAAAATAGGATCATCTAATTGGAAAAAACTAAGTTGCATGTTGTCGTCCTTAAGGCCCTTTGGAGAATCATCTCCTCTCTTGGCTTCTAAATCAGCTAAGATCTTATTGGCCTTATTTACTACCAAGCTTGGCATCCCGGCCATTTGAGCAACGTGGATACCAAAGCTGTGATTACTTCCTCCTTCAACCAACTTTCTCATAAAAATGATCTTATTGGCAATCTCCTTAATAGAGACATTGTAGTTCTTTATTCTAGAGAATTGCTTACACATATCATTCAATTCATGATAATGAGTTGCAAATAATGTTTTAGGAGCCGTAGGATGCTCATGTAAGAACTCAGCAATAGACCATGCGATGCTTATACCATCGTAGGTACTAGTACCTCTTCCGATTTCATCCAAAAGAATTAAGGAGCGATTAGACAAATTATTTAGGATACTTGCCGTTTCATTCATCTCCACCATAAATGTAGACTCACCTTCGCTTATATTATCTGAAGCTCCTACCCTAACAAACACCTTATCTAAAAAGCCAATTTGCGCAGAATCCGCAGGAACATAGGATCCCATTTGAGCCATCAAACAAATTAAAGCTGTTTGGCGTAAAAGTGCTGATTTACCTGACATATTTGGCCCTGTAATCATTAAGATTTGCTCTTCTTTTGGACTTAAGAATGTATTATTAGAAATATACTCTTGCCCAGGCTTCAATCTTTTCTCAATAACAGGGTGTCTAGCACCCTCTATTTTTAGATCAAAACCATCATTCACTTCTGGCTTGCAATACGAATTCCTCTTAGCGATGAACGAAAAATTATACAGCACATCTATTCGAGCTATCAACTGCGCTGTCTTTTGAATCTTATTTAAGCCCTCAACCAAAGTTAAAAGCAAATCATTGTAAAGCCTTAATTCTATTTCAGCAATCTTAGTTTCAGCACCTCCAATCTTCTCTTCATATTCTTTTAATTCTGAAGTAATATAGCGCTCTGCGTTCACTAGCGTCTGTTTTCTAATCCATTCTGCTGGAACCTTATCCTTATGGGTATTTCTAACTTCTAGATAGTAACCAAATACATTATTAAAGGCAATTTTTAAACTAGGAATTCCTGTGGCCTCAGTTTCTCTTTGCTGAATATCCATCAGCTTCTGCTTTCCATTAGCCAGAATTTCACGGAGTTCATCTAATTCTTTGGAGTGACCACCTCTTATCACCTCACCTTTATGAAGTTGGTTTGCTGGCTCATCCACTAAAGTTGAATCGATCTTAGAAGAAAGGTCTGTAGAAGAAGGGAATGTTTTAAAAGAAGAGCTAATTGCTCCCTTATAATCTTTAATCCCTGCAGCCATTTCATTAGCCACCTTAAGACTTGCACTTAATAGTTTCAGTTCCTTAGGGCTGATCTTAGTTGTGCTCAGCTTTGCTCCTAAACGTTCTAAGTCGCCAATTTCCTCTAATTTACTTTGCAAATAATTAGACAGCTTATCATCCTTAAATATTTGATCAACAAGCTCAAGACGATTATTGATCTCCGTCAAATTCTTTAATGGCAAGGCAATCCACCTTTGTAGCAGCCTACCGCCCATTGGAGTCATTGTAGAATCTATAACTTCTAACAAACTACTACCAGGTCGATCTGGATGAGGATAAAGCTCTAAGTTTCTAATAGTAAACTGATCCATCCAAAGGAATTCCTCTTTATCGATTCTTGATAGAAGGTTGATATGAGCAAGTTTATCATTCCTAGTCTCGCCCAAATAATAAAGAATCGCGGAAGCGGCAATTTGAGCATTCTTCATTTTTTCTACACCAAAACCTTTCAAGCTTTTAGTGCCAAAATGATCATTTAAAGAAACCTCAGCATGCTCTGATGCAAAAAGCCAATCTCCTAATGCAAAGCTGTAATAAGAGGGTGAGAAAGACTCATTATAGACCTTAGTCTTTGCCTTAGAATATAGAATCTCAGAAGGTGCAAAACTCTTCAGAAGCTTATTCGCATAATTCACATCTCCTTCGGCACACAAAAACTCTCCTGTAGAAATATCGCAAAAACTAATTCCTATAGTTCCCTTATTAAAATGAAGGGCGCAAAGGAAATTATTCTTTTTAGATTCCAAAACCTGATCACTAGTTGTTACACCCGGTGTCACCAATTCTGTAACTCCCCTCTTTACAATTGACTTCGTCAATTTCGGGTCTTCTAATTGATCACATATTGCAACCCTTTGCCCTGCTCTTACAAGTTTAGGCAAATAGGTATTCAAGGAGTGATGCGGAAAGCCAGCTAACTCAATATGAGAAGCAGATCCATTGGCCCTTTTGGTAAGAACAATACCTAATATTTTAGAAGCCTTAATAGCATCAGTGCCAAAAGTTTCATAGAAATCCCCAACTCTAAACAAAAGCAAAGCCTCAGGGTGCTTCACCTTTATTTGATTGTACTGCTTCATTAAGGGTGTTTCTGTCTTCTTTGCTGCCAAATTGCATTATTTTTGGAATTCGCTAAGATAAAAATACCCTATGAGAAAGTTAGAAATGTCTGAATTGAATAGACTCAGTGTAGAAGATTTTAAACAATCCTCTAAAAATGAGATTGTTGTAGTCTTAGACAATGTCCGCAGTCTCCTAAATGTTGGTTCAGTTTTTAGAACAGCAGATTCATTTAGGGCCAAAAAAGTCTATTTATGTGGCTTAACGCCTAAGCCTAACAATGAAATGAGAAAAACTGCTTTAGGCGCAACCGAATCGGTAGAGTGGGAATATTTTGAAGAGACATCAGAAGCACTAAAGGCGATTCAAAAGGATAACTATCAAATTGTTGCGATAGAGCAAGCTGAAGGCTCTCTTAGCCTAGAGCAAGCAGAATTTCAATCCGAGCCGACGGCCTTCATATTTGGAAATGAAGTAGTAGGTGTAAGTGATGAAGCTCTCGCCTTATCTAATAAATGTATTGAGATTCCGCAGTTTGGCACCAAGCACTCCTTAAATATCTCAGTAAGCGCAGGCATAGTCTTATGGGAGTATATATGTCAAAAGTTAAAACACTAAATGAAATTATTAAAAGTTAAGGCATAAAAAAAGGCTTCCAAATTGGAAGCCTTTTTTATTATGTGATTTGATATTTTCTTATTCAAAGATAATATCCGCTCTTCTGTTTACACTTGCAGCCTCATCTTCAGCAAGAAGTTTAGACTTACCTGCAGACTCTGCAGTCATTCTAGACTCATCAATTCCGAATGCTGAGCTTAATTTCTTAACTACAGCTTGTGCTCTTCTCATTCCAAGGTTTTTATTGTACTCCTCAGAACCAACTTTGTCAGTATTACCAACAATAGTTACTTTAAGATTCTCATCAGCCTTAAGAGCTCTAGCAATAGCAGCCATACTTTGAAGGCTACCATCTGTAATCTTGTCGCTATTGTAAGCAAAGAAGATTGATGGAGCCATTGCACCTGCAGAACCACTACCTGAAACTTTGATAGTCATTCCCTTAAAGTTCACCATTTGACCTTCTGGAGTATTAGGCTCTGCATCCATATAGTCAGCAACACCGTCATTATCAGAATCAATAGCATTACCCTTTTCATCAACTTCAGCTCCTTTAGCAGTAAAAGGATCCTCATCCATATAGTCAGGAATACCATCTCCATCAGCATCAACTGGAGTACCATCTCCGTTTACAGCTACACCAGCAGGAGTAGTATTATCTTTATCCATCATATTGTTAACACCATCACCATCGTCATCAGTAGTTAACTTATCATAGTTTTTCTTAACTTCTTCAACAGCAGCATAAGTATCATCTAAAGGATTCTCATAAATTACAGAAGCCTTATTCTCGTCTTTCTTATTCTTAAAGTTGTATGTTACTCCAGCGTATGGATAGAAAATCTGATCATTAGCCTCACCGCTTGAAAAAGCATCCATAATATCAGAAGTGTAAAATTTTACTTGTAGTCCCATATCTAAATCCAAAGCTTTAGTCATTCTATACTTTGCTTCCATTCCAATGGGTACGTAAAACTCATTCAATCTAGGGTCTCCCGCAGAGCCAATTTCTATTTCTCTATCAGAAGTTGCATATCTAGTTACCGTAGAAGATGAAAGACCCATACCCGCATATGCAAGAATGGACCATTTTCTGTCATACAACTTTCCTTTAGTAGCTAAAGCGCTAAGATTTAAAATAGCTTGCACGTTACCATCTAAATGATTAGCTCTTACTACAGTATTTCCACCAATAACACCATTATAGCCACCAATCATTCCTTGCGCTCTTACACCCAAAACAGAACTAAGGTATTTATGCCCCGTTATAGTTAAGCCCCATCCAAACATAAGAGAAGGATCTGTGTCTGGGTTAAAGGTTCGATAATCACCATTAAGATAGGTGTATCCAATGCTTGCTCCAAGACCCCAACTTCTAAAGTTTGAGACATGAGCATCTGTAATTTTGGTTTCTTGAGCCTGCAAACCAAGAACCCCTAACATCAGTATTAATACTAAGCTGTACTTTTTCATATGTATTGTTTTTTTTTGTAACTAAACTAACGTTCAATTCAATGCAAATGTAACAACTTTCAACATTTCTAAAACCTTTATTGTGCAAAATTGCAGAAAAATTGAAAATTTTATAAGCTATTGATTACCAATATAGTAAATATTTTTAAATGCTTTAAGACCAATTATAACTACCCTTTAATTGGTAAAATCTCTGATTTTTTATGAATTAAGCTTTCTTAACACTAATTATTGTTGTCATGGCCTTACTTGATTTGCCTAGATTCTAAGGAATCCGTACAAATCTTTAAAAGTGATGCATTTGATTTCTTAAGAATAGGATGAATGTACATAGGAAGCACCTCTACTAAGGGCTCAAGTGTAAATCTTCTGTCCTGAATTCTAGGGTGAGGAATTTCTAAAGTGCCGGTTTTAATTACAATAGAATCATAATAAAGTATATCAATATCTATTGTTCTATTCATATAGCCTACATCGGTCCCTTTCCTACTCCTACCCAGATACAACTCGGTGGCCAAACAATCTCTTAAAGCCTCCTCAGGGCTATTAATTGCCTCAAGCACAAGAATTTGATTTAAAAAAGCTGGCGCATCTTTCATGCCCCAGGCTTCTGTTTCATAAATAGAGGAAGATTTGACTAATTGATAGCCTTTATCTTCTAAAATATCACCAGCACTTTTTAGCATTTGCATCCTGTCACCTAAATTAGTGCCAAGTAATAATACTAGTTGATGCTTTATGTCTGTTATTGTTGCTATCTTTCTTAATATTGTAATTAGATTACAAAACTAATATTAGATTCTAAAGAATGAAGACTTTTTTAAAAATGCTTTTGGCGGTGGTTTTAGGTGGCGGGCTATTGTTTTTCCTTTTGTTCATAATGCTTGTGTCCATTGCATCATTATCTGAAACCAAGGCTCCAATTCCTAAAAATGCAGTTTTAAAAATAAGCTTGAACAATCAATTCACTGAAAGAGCAAAAGAAGATCCTTTTCAAGACTTAGATGCTTTAGGGTTTAGTAGCCAAAGCCCTGTTGGGATTTTAAGCTTAAAAAGTGCTTTAAAAAAGGCTGAATCGGATGACAATATTAAAGGTGTCTTCCTTTCTGGGGGATTTCCAATGGCCGGGCATGCTAGTCTTAAGGAAATCCATGCGGCCTTAAAAGAATTTAAAGCTTCTGGTAAGTTCATTTATGGCTACTCCGAGATCTTAAGTCAAAAAGGTCTTTTCCTTTCTACAGCTGCCGATACCTTCTTTGTAAATCCTGAAGGATATGTAGAGTGGAATGGCTTAAGTGCATCTGTTATGTATTATCAAGATGCTCTGGCTAAAATTGGTTTGAATCCTGAGGTTCTAAGAGCAAGTGGAAACAGATTTAAAAGTGCCGTTGAGCCATTCTTGAGGCAGGACATGAGTCCTGAAAACAGAATGCAGCTTGATCAACTAATCGGAGGAATTTGGAAAGTCTATCTTAAGGACATGAGTTTGGAGACAGGCTTAAGCACTGAAGAACTAAATGATTTAGCAAACAACTTTAATACTAGTGATCCTAAAATCGCGCTAAGCAATAAACTTATTAAAGCTACTGCTTACTATGACCAAGCAATGGAAGCAATGGCCAGAGAATTGGATGTTGATGAAATTGACGACATCAATTTTATATCAATGTCTAAATATGATAAAAATACTACAGCCAAAAATGGATCTGTAACGGGAGATAAAATTGCGGTTATTATAGCTCAAGGCGATATTGTTGATGGAAAGGGTGATGAATACAGTATCGGATCTGTAAGAATATCAAAAGCTATCCGAAAAGCCAGATTAAACGATAAGGTAAAGGCCGTTGTCCTTAGGGTGAATAGCCCAGGTGGTAGCGCTTTGGCTTCTGAAGTTATCTGGAGAGAGATGGACCTTTTAAAAGATACTAAACCTGTAGTAGTTTCTATGGGAGATTTAGCAGCCTCTGGTGGATATTATATTTCTGCATTTGCTGACACTATCGTGGCTCAAGAAAATACAATCACTGGAAGTATTGGTGCCTTTGGACTCTTCTTTACTGGAGAGGAGTTGATGCACGATAAACTTGGATTGAACATTGAAACTGTAAAAACAAATGAATATTCTGACCTAGGAACCTTTGATAGAAGCCTTACAGAATCTGAAAAGACGATGATGATTGCTCAAGTTGACAGAATCTATTCTACTTTCAAAAGTAGAGTAGCAGAAGGTCGTGGACTTAGTGTTGAATATGTTGATTCTGTTGGTCAAGGTAGAGTATGGACTGGATCTGATGCAAAGGAGCTTGGCCTAGTAGATGTTTTAGGTAACTTAAATGATGCTATTGACATTGCTAAAAATATGGCAAATCTTGAGGATGATGTAAGAATAGTTGAGTACCCTGAACTAAAAGATCCTTGGCTAGAAATTATTGAAGGATTAGGTGGAAGCGTTGAAGCCTATGCTGTGAAAAATCAATTGGGCGAATATGCTAGATACTTTAATGTCTATAAAAAGGTTGAAAGTATGCAGGGTTTCCAAACAAGACTAGAGTATGATCTAGTAGTAGATTAATGAGCATTATTACTGAAAAAACATCAAGACCAGAAGAGGCTACCTTTTTATACTTGCTTCTTGCTGGTCTTTTTATTGCAAGCCTAGTTAGCTGCAATCTTATTGCCAATAAATTTGTTGAGGTTGATTTGGGCTTTAAGGTTTTCTATGTTTCTGCTGGAGTTTTGCCTTATCCAATCACTTTCTTAATAACTGATATTCTATCTGAGGTATTTGGCAGAAAAAAAACGAATAAAGTTGTGTTAGTAGGATTCTTTGCCAGTGTACTTGTATTAGGCATTCTTCTTTTAGGCCATAATTTTCCAGCTATTTCTTCCTCTCCTGTTACAGATAATGAATATGAAAAAGTGTTCAGCAATTCATTCAGAATCATTTCGGCAAGTATGCTTGCCTATCTCGTTGCTCAATTTATTGATATAAGACTCTATCATTTTTGGAAGTCAAAGACTAAAGGTAAAATGCTGTGGGTAAGGAATAATTTCTCAACTATTTTCTCACAACTCATCGATACTATTCTGGTAACCTCTGTTATTTTTATTGGAGTTCAGGACTTTGCTTTTATATCCGGATTAATTCAAGACGGATGGCTATTTAAAGTAATTTTTGCGGCTTTTGACACTATTCTGATTTACATAATCATGTTCTTTATAAGGAGGTATTTCAAATTGAAAATTGGAGAAGAAATTATACTTTGAAAAAAATATTAAAATCTTCAGCCGTACTACTAAAGCTCGGTCTCTTAATCCTAGCCTCCTATTTTCTGTACAAAAAAATAGATTTAGACTTACTATTAAATTTTGAAGACTTGCCTAAATTTTCAGAGCCACCTATTGTTTTGGGCTTTGCTATATTCGGCCTTTTCAATCTTTTGATAGACGTAGAAATTTGGAAACAGTCTCATAGCTTTATTGGCAATATTTCTAGAAAAAAGGCTTTAAGAAGCAACTTAATTAGCTATTCCTTATCTTTTGTATCACCGGCTAACAGTGGCGAGATGCTAGGTAGATATATAAGCATTGAGGATAAGGTTCAGAAAAAGAAGGCAGTCTATCTTAGTTTTTGGACAAGCTTCCCTAAGTTGGTTGCCCGATATTTAATAGGTGGAATAGCCACTTTATATTTCCTTTCACAGTTTTATGGAAACAATCTCTACTTTATTATACTTGCCCCAGCACTCGTCATTATTACTCTAATTATTTATTTCAAGCTAGGCTTTATTAGAGATTGGTTGAGTTTGAAAAATATGGGGCGTTTTGAACTAGCTAATTATCTAATTGCGGATAAGCCCTCCATGTCGCAAAAGAGAAAACTTCTTGGCCTTTCTAGCCTAAAATTTGTTTTTTACAATTTGCAATACGGCTTTTTACTTTTTGCGCTCAAGGGCGATTTTATTCAGCTCCTATATTTAGTTCCGGCCTACTATCTTATTTCAAGTACCTTACCAAGCATACCTGCAGTTGATTTCATAGTAAAATCAGCTTTTGCTGTCTGGCTTTTTGAGGGATTAGGCTTTACCAATGAGGACCTTCTAATTACCAGTACCTTTATGTGGATTTTTAATATTTGCCTTCCGGCGATGGTTGGAACCTATAAAATTATGAGCAGCCCTAATCAGAAAATCAAATCGATACTCTCACCTTAGCCCCCGTGGAAGCGCGGATATTTAAAACCGAATTATCAGAGAATATTAAATACTGACCTCTAATTCCAATGAGCTCTTTCTCGATTTCCTGAACTTTATCTAAATTAAGACTATTTACTTTTAGTGGATAATGATCAACAGGGTATTCAAATTTATTTATTTCTTGATCCTGGCTTATATAGGTCTTTAAGTCGCCCTCTAAATGTTCTGACAATTCATGTTTTTTAGCTAGTAAATCAACCTCCTCTTCATCATTACTCAACATTTTACGATAGTTTGTTTTATCATTGAGGTAGTTTTTCAAAACAACTTCTATTTGTCCTGCTAAAAATCTATTCTCCGTTCTTGCCAGAACAATCGCGCTAGACGCTCCTTGGTCTATCCAACGTGTTCTCATTTGTACCGCACGGGTCACTCCCACTTTTACTCCACCACTTTGGGCAATATAAACCACGTGCTCTTGCAATTGAAAAGACTTCTCAAAATCTAGATCTCTATCTTCTTTATCCAAATGTGCCCTACTCAACTCTGGTCTAATAATACTTTCTGCAGCCTCAGGAGCTGTGAAAAAGCAATTCTTACAAAAGCCCATTCTAAAAAGATCAGGAAAAATATTCTGACAAGAAGAACACTTTTTCTCACCTAAATAGTTAATTTTTAATGTTTTATGAATTAGTTTATTCAAATGAATAAAATCATTCTCTGTTTTAAGTAAATATTGAACCTGAGAATCTTCATAGCTTCTCATCTTTCTTAAATACGATATCCATTCCATGGGTAGAATTCTTATTTTTAGGCCTTCAACAAATAGTTTATGAAGATAGACCTTCTCAATTCATTTTTAAGTTGGCGAATGAAAAAGCGCTTTCATCAAATAGAGCTTTTTCGCAAATATCCGATTGAGGTTCAAAATGAACTTATGACGGATTTAATTTCTACTGCCAAAGATACTGAATGGGGACGCAAATATGGTTTTGAAGGCATAAGGACTTATCAAGACTTTAAAAGAAATATCCCTCTAAGCACTTATGAAGATTTTGAAGGAGATGTGGAGCGCACTCGGAAAGGAGAGCAAAATATTTTTTGGCCTACTGAAATAAAATGGTTCGCTAAGTCTAGCGGAACTACAAGCAGCAAAAGCAAGTTTATCCCTGTGAGCAAGGAGGCATTAGAAGATTGTCATTTTAAAGGAGGAAAAGACTTACTCTCTATTTATTGCAACAATAATCCCGAGACAAAAATATTCTCTGGTATGAGTCTTAGATTAGGAGGATCAACCTTTGTAAATCAATTGGATAATAAATCATTCTACGGTGATTTATCAGCTATCATCATTGAAAATTTACCTTTCTGGGTTGAGCTTAAAAGCACACCAAACAATAAGATCAGTCTTATGTCAGAGTGGGAAGAAAAAATAGAGGCCATTGCCAATACAACCATAAGAGAAGATGTGAGCAATCTTGCAGGTGTACCTTCCTGGATGTTGGTTCTAGCAAAAAAAGTTTTAGAGAAAACTGGCAAAAGCAATCTCCATGAAGTTTGGCCAAATCTTGAATTATACATGCACGGAGGAGTAAACTTCACTCCGTATAAGCAACAGTTCCAAGAATTACTTCCAAATAAAGAATTCAATTATCTAGAAACCTATAATGCCTCGGAAGGCTTTTTCGGGATTCAAGATTTGAGCAACAGTGACGAAATGCTCTTAATGCTGGACTATGGGATCTTCTATGAGTTTATCCCTATGTCTCAATTTAATGGTGTAAACTCTGATACCATTAGACTTGAAGATGTTGAATTAGGTGTCAATTATGCTGTAGTTATTTCAACTAATGCCGGCCTATGGAGATACCTTATCGGAGATACAGTTCAGTTTACTTCTATCCACCCTTTTAGATTAAAAGTATCTGGTAGAACCAAGCATTTCATTAATGCCTTTGGCGAAGAGATTATTATAGATAATGCGGAGAGAGCACTTAAAAAAGCATGCGAGGCTACAGGAGCTGTAGTTCATGAATATACTGCTGCGCCCGTTTATATGAGTGGCGAATCTTCAGGTGCACATGAATGGCTCATAGAATTTGAAAGGGAACCAGATTCATTATCAAATTTTAAAACCTTTTTAGATAAAGGTTTAAAAGAAGTCAACTCTGATTACGAAGCAAAAAGGCATAAAAACATGGCATTACATGAGCCAATTATTCACCAAGCGAGTCCTGAATTATTTTATAATTGGTTAAAACATAAAGGAAAATTAGGTGGTCAACACAAAGTTCCAAGGCTATCAAACAATCGTTCTTATATGGATGAGTTATTAGAGATGAACTCTGTTCTTAATTAAGACTTATGTATAGACTTCTTTTATTTTTTTCTTTATTAACTGCGAGTACTATTCATGCTCAATCAACTTCGGAACTAATTTTAGAATTTAAAGAAGTTGATCAGCTAGAAATGGATCCCTTTGGAAACTACTACTTAGCTAATAAAGAAGAGATAAGAAAATACAACTCAGAAGGCGAACTGCTTTATAGATACAGTGATCCCATACTCGGCGACCTTTCCAAGATTGATTTATTAAATGCATTAAACCCACTACTCTATTATCAGGATGTCAATAGAATAATAATTTTAGACAATCGACTAAATCAAAGTTTAATCACAAATACCTTGATGGAGTATGAGCTGTATGACCCTAAGTTAGTTTCCTATTCTGATCAGGACAATTGTTGGATTTATGATCAGGCTACGGATAAGTTATGGCGCTTTAATTTCCGAAAGGCAAGTATGGGTTCTCAAAGCCTTTTGATCAATCAAATTGTTGGTAATAACACACAGCCTGGTATTTTATATAGCACAATTGACCGCTTATATCTTTATGTCCCAGACCATGGAGTCTTTATTTTTGATGCCTTAGGAGCTTACCTAGAAAAACTAAATATTAAGACTCTAGAAAACTTTGAAATTACTAAAGAGTACTTCTACTATACCCAATCAGGAAAATTATTCAGATACAATTGGAATAAACAGGATCAAGAAGCAGTTCTTGGCATTGACAAAGAGCTTGGAAAATTCAAAATACAAGATGGATTCATTTATTTTTTAAATTCATCAAGACTTGAAAGAATTAAAGTACCGAAATAAGTCTTAAATATTTAGATTTGTTAGAATTACACATTATAAATAAATAGCATGCATATTGCAATCTCTGGAAATATTGGCTCTGGTAAAACTACTCTAACCAGTATGTTAGCCAAACACTATAAATGGACACCTCAATATGAGGATGTAGAGGACAATCCGTATTTAGACGATTTTTATAGAGAAATGCAAAGATGGTCTTTCAACTTGCAGATCTTTTTCTTGAATTCTAGATTTAGACAAGTAAAGGAAATCCATGATAGCGGACTTAATGTAATTCAGGATAGAACGATCTATGAAGACGCTCATATTTTTGCTCCCAACTTACATGCCATGGGGCTAATGCCGAGTAGAGATTACGACAATTATATGAAGCTATTTGGATTAATGGAATCCTTTATTAAAGCTCCAGATATCCTGATTTATTTAAGAGCTAGTATTCCAACCCTAGTAGCTCAAATTCAAAAAAGAGGGAGGGACTATGAGAACAACATTAGCTTAGATTATTTGAACAGATTAAATGAAAGGTATGAAGCGTGGATTAGTAATTACTCTAAAGGAAAGCTTCTTATAATTGATGTGGATAATAATAATTTTGATATCAATCCAGAGCATTTAGGGGAAATTATAAATAAGATAAATGCTGAGACTAATGGCTTATTTTAGAGAAGTCTTTAAATAAAAAAAGTCCCTAATTAGGGACTTTTTTTATGACTTAATATTTCTTGCTTAGCTTAGTATAGTTCAAGCATTCCGTTAAAGTTTTCATCATCTAGCATAAAGATTTTAAGATCGCCCTCAAGTATTCTTTTAGTGCCATCTTTTAAAATCATTTCCCCGCTATAAGCACCACTTTGTCCTTCAAATTGAAGACCTCCAGCGATAAGAATAGCTTCTCCTTCTACTTCCATAGAAAAAGCTTCCATGATTTCTTTTGAATCAAGCTTCATTGCTATATCAGCAATTCCACCTTCTCCATCACCATGAAATTCAGAATAAAGAACTGTTAGTCTTTTCATGCTTCCGTCTTCAGCTACTACTTTAAGATAGTTTGTTGTAGCAGAAGGGAAAATAGGTTGCACTTGCATAAATAAAGCAGAAGTCTTAGTTGAATTATGCAATGTACTATCTGATGTCATTCCACCGTCTACAGCAATATGTGGAGCAATCACTAGAGATACAATTGACATTAATTTAATTAAGATGTTCATAGAAGGGCCTGAAGTATCTTTGAACGGATCTCCAACAGTATCTCCAGTTACGGAGGCCTTGTGAGCCTCAGAACCTTTATACTCCATTTTTCCATCTATCATAACACCTTGCTCAAAGGACTTCTTTGCATTATCCCATGCACCACCGGCATTATTCATAAATATCCCCATAAGTACACCACTTACTGTAACACCAGCTAATAGACCTCCCAGCATTTCAGCAGAAGAAGTAGTTTCAAAAACATCCTTAAATCCAAATCCAATAAGTACTGGAGTAATTAATGCAATTGCGCCCGGCAACATCATTTCCTTAATAGAAGCCTTAGTTGAAATCTCAACACATTTATCATATTCAGGCTTGGCCTTATACTCCATTATTCCAGGAATATCCTTAAACTGTCTTCTTACTTCATGAACCATAGCCATAGCAGCACGTCCAACAGCAGCAATAGCCAAAGAAGAGAATATGAATGGAATCATACCTCCAACAAATAACATAGCTAAAACAGGAGCTTTATAGATATCAATACTATTAATTCCAGCAATTCCAACAAAGGCAGCAAAGAGAGCTAGTGCAGTTAATGCTGCAGAAGCGATTGCAAATCCTTTACCAGTTGCAGCTGTTGTATTACCTACAGCATCCAAATTATCTGTACGTCCTCTCACCTCTTCAGGCAAACCGCTCATTTCTGCAATTCCACCCGCGTTATCCGCAATAGGACCAAAAGCATCAATAGCTAACTGCATTGCAGTTGTTGCCATCATACCTGCAGCTGCAATTGCTACACCATAAAGTCCTGCAAAAGCATATGAAAAAATAATACCGGCCGCTAAAATTAAGATTGGAATAACAGTAGACTGCATACCCATTGCTAAACCAGCAATAATATTTGTAGCATGCCCTGTAGATGATTGATTAATAATACTGTTCACAGGCCTTTTACCCATTGAAGTATAGAATTCAGTAATCCAGCTCATTAATGCTCCAACAATAGATCCCGTAAGGATTGCCCAGAAAACATCTAGAGAAGAAAACTCGTAGCCTCTTAAAGAAAGAGATTCTGGTAACATCCATAAGGTTAAAGGATAAGAAGCAACAACAACCATTATTACACTTGACCAGTTACCAATATTCAATGCCTTCTGAACAGAACTATTTTCATTGCTAATTCTTACAAACTGCATAGAGATAATAGAGAATATCAATCCTAATCCTGCAATTACCATTGGCAATAAGATTGGAGCCATTCCGCCAAATTCATCAGATGAAGAAATCTCTTGCCCTAAAACCATAGTAGCTAATATCGTAGCAACATAAGAACCAAATAAATCAGCTCCCATACCTGCAACATCACCAACATTATCACCAACATTATCAGCGATAGTTGCTGGGTTTCTAATATCATCCTCAGGAATACCTGCTTCAACTTTTCCTACGAGGTCAGCACCAACGTCAGCAGCTTTAGTATAAATACCACCACCAACTCTTGCAAATAGTGCAATGGATTCAGCTCCAAGAGAGAATCCAGCTAATACTTCAATAGCTGTTTTCATTTCATGACCAGTCATTACGGCTCCTTCTGGAACAAAAATCTGGTAAAAAACAATAAACAAACTACCTAATCCTACAACTGCTAAACCAGCTACACCAAGACCCATAACTGATCCTCCTGTAAAGGAAACCTTTAAAGCCTTCACAAGACTTGTTCTAGCTGCCTGCGTAGTTCTAACGTTTGCTTTAGTCGCTATATTCATTCCAAAGTATCCCGCTAAGGCCGAAAGAATTGCTCCAATAATAAAAGCAATAGCGATAATCGGGCTAGAGTGTTCTACCATAGTACCTGAATAAGCTAAAAGAAGAGCCGCTATAACAACAAAATAAGACATCACCTTCCACTCAGCCTTTAAAAAAGACATTGCTCCATCGGCAATATAACCTGCTAATTCAGCCATATTCTTTTCTCCTACCTCTTGCTTAGAAACCCAAGCAGACTTAATCATCATAACTATAATTCCAACTAATCCTAAAGCGGGAATTAAGTAAAGCATCCAATTATTCATCTTTTTTCTGTTTTCTCTTTAATCTAAATTTCAATTTCATCATCTAGAAAGAGCTTGCAATTCCTAATTCAAAGGAAATCAGTGACTCTATCTAAGGGGCGCAAAAGTAAATTAAATTGCCTTATCAGCCAAGAATAAAAAAAGCCACCCTTTATTATCATAAAAGGTGGCCTCAATAATATATATCGTTTCTCTAGTTTTTATACATCACTCCTTTAACAGCGTCAATTACATCGCTTGCTGCAGGAAGAAATTCATTTACCAAGGTTGGGGCATATGCCATCGGAGTATCTGAAGTTGTAATTCTTCTTATTGGAGCATCAAGATAATCAAACGCATCTCTTTGAACTACAAAACTAACTTCTGTAGCAATAGAACCTAGTGGCCATGCCTCTTCAAGAATGACTAATCTATTTGTTTTCTTAACTGAAGCAATTACAGTGTCGTAATCAATAGGTCTAACCGTTCTAAGGTCTATAACTTCAGCGTTTATTCCATCATTAGCTAGTTCATCAGCGGCTTTAAGAGCTTCTTTCAAAATCTTACCAAAGCTAACTATAGTTACATCGCTACCTTCTCTTATAATATTGGCTTTCCCAATTTCTAAAAGATATTCTTCTTCAGGGACCTCTCCTTTGTCTCCATACATTTGCTCAGATTCCATTATCAAAACAGGATCATTATCTCTAATAGCAGATTTAAGCAAACCTTTGACATCATAAGGAGTAAAAGGAACTACTACTTTAAGTCCAGGTGTGTTGGCGTACCAACTTTCAAATGCCTGAGAGTGAGTAGCAGCTAATTGGCCAGCAGAAGCCGTTGGACCCCTAAATACTATAGGAACATTTATTTGGCCACCGGACATTTGAAACATCTTTGCAGCATTATTAATGATTTGATCAATAGCAACCAAAGAGAAATTAAAAGTCATAAATTCTATAATTGGCCTTAGACCATTCATTGCAGATCCAATACCTATCCCAGCAAATCCGAGCTCAGCAATAGGAGTATCAATCACCCTTTTTGAACCAAATTCATCGAGCATTCCTTTAGAAGCTTTATAGGCGCCGTTATACTCAGCAACCTCCTCGCCCATCAAATATACATTCTCATCACGGCGCATCTCCTCGCTCATGGCCTCAGCCACCGCCTCTCTATATTGTATTATTCTACTCATGTTTCAAATTTAAGCCAAGCAAAAATAGAAATTAATAAACATAAGCCTATATAAAATGTTGATGTGTACATCATTTAAATGATTTTTATCCCCCAATTTTTTAGTTATTTTTGCAATTAGCAAAGTTTTAAAGTAAAGATATATGAAGGTACTAGTATGTATCAGCCATGTTCCGGATACTACATCCAAAATAAATTTCACGGCAGATCAGAAAGCTCTAGATAAAAATGGAGTTCAGTTCGTAATCAATCCTTATGATGAGTTCGGACTGACAAGAGCAATTTGGTTAAAAGAGAAACACGGAGGCACTGTTACAGTTGTCAATGTTGGCACCTCTGAAACCGACCCTACTTTAAGAAAAGCATTGGCAATAGGTGCTGATGACGCGATTAGAATAAACGCAGAGCCCACTGATGCTTACTTTGTAGCAGAGCAATTGGCCGCTGTCGCTAAAGAAGGTGCTTACGATATAATTATTGCCGGTAGAGAAAGCATAGATTATAACGGAGGTCAAGTTCCAGGTATGCTTGCCGCGATTTTAAATCAAGCTTTTATCAATGCGTGTATAGGTCTTGAAATTGAAGGCTCCAAAGCAAGTTTGATAAGAGAAATTGACGGTGGAAAGGAAAAGCTATCCGCTGAACTTCCTATTGTTATTGCAGGACAGAAGGGCTTAGTAGAAGAAAAGGATCTACGAATTCCTAATATGAGAGGTATTATGTCTGCTCGTACAAAACCATTACAAGTTAAAGAAGTAACAGAAGCTGCTAGCAAAACTACGGTTGGAAACTTCAGCAAGCCAGCTCCTAAGAGCGCAGTAAAAATGATTGATTCTGAGAATGTAGGTGAGCTAGTTCGCTTATTGCACGAGGAAGCTAAAGTAATTTAATACAGAAGAAAATGTCAGTATTAGTATATATAGAAAATTGGGATGGTCAATTAAAGAAAGGAAGCTATGAGGCCGTTCAATACGCAGCTCAAACGGCTAAAATGATGGGTACTGAAGCAATTGGCATCAGTTTAGGAAAAGTGACTTCAGGCCTTGAAGAATGCGGAAAGTACGGAATCAACAAAGTGATTTCTGTAGCCAACGGAATGGATGAATTTAATAATTACAATTATGCTGATGCGATTGCTCAAGTAGCGAGTGAAAACAATGCGTCCACAGTAGTTATTTCATCTACTTTTAATGGAAAATCGATTGCTCCTATACTTGCAGTAAAACAATCCTCTTCTTTAATTACTAATGTTTGCGAACTACCTTCAAGTACTAGTCCATTAACAGTTAAGAGATCTGTTTTTTCTTCAAAAGGTTTTGTAGAATATTCAGCAAGCTCAGATAAGAGCATCATCGCTTTCATTCCTAACTCTATTGGTTTAGAAGCAGGAGACGGAAGTGCCAGCGTAGAAGAAAAGTCTCTTAACGTAGGGGATTCACCGGCTATTCATGTTGACTCTGTTGATCGTGCTCAAGGAAAAATACCTCTACCAGAAGCTGAGTTAGTTGTTTCCGGAGGAAGAGGATTAAAAGCGGCTGACAACTGGGGAATTATTGAAGATCTTGCCGACACTTTAAATGCTGGAACAGCTTGTTCAAAGCCAGTTTCAGACATGGGCTGGAGACCTCATTCTGAACATGTTGGACAAACAGGAATTGCAATTAATCCTAACCTTTATATTGCTGTTGGGATATCAGGAGCGATCCAACACCTTGCGGGTGTAAGTAGTTCTAAAACAATTGTTGTTGTAAATACAGATTCAGAAGCGCCTTTCTTTAAAGCAGCAGACTACGGAATTGTAGGCGATGCCTTTGATGTTATTCCGAAATTAACTGCTGCTATTAAGGATTTCAAGGCGGCTAATTAATGAACAAAGTTCGTTTGCAAATAAAGGGATTAAGCTACAGCCAAACTCAAACAGGTGCCTATGCACTTGTTTTAGGAGAAGAGGATGGGGAAAGAAGGCTTCCAATAATAATTGGAGGTTCTGAGGCACAAAGCATTGCTATAGCCTTAGAAAAAGAAGTGAATCCTCCTAGGCCACTTACCCATGATCTCTTTAAAAATTTTGCAGACGCTTTTAATATTCAGTTAAAAGAAGTTGTGATTCATAAATTACAGGATGGAGTGTTTTATTCCATCCTGATTTGTGAATCTAATGGCGTTGAACATGTCTTGGATGCAAGAACATCTGATGCTGTTGCGTTGGCAATTCGTTTTCAAACTCCAATTTTTACCTATATGGAGATTCTTGATAAAGCAGGAATCATTATGAATGATCCTAAAGAAAACTTAAAAAAGAAAAAGGGAAACTATTCTGACCCTTTAGACCAAAAAACAGAGGAAGAAAACCAAGAAGAAAAGAAGGCCGAAAACAAAATTGACTATTCAAAAAAAGACATCAAAGAACTCAATGCACTAATGTCCTTAGCAGTTGCTGATGAGAACTATGAACTAGCAGCTACTATTAGAGATGAGCTAGACCGCAGGACTAGCTAGAATTAGATTTTAACAGCATGTGCAAAACTATTTCTTCTAAAGCACAGTGCTCATTTAAACTTCATTCTATTGTTTAGTAAATTTACGAGCTAAGAGCAGATTTGAGAATGAAACAATATCACGATTTATTAGAAAGAGTATTAGCAGAAGGAAACCAGAAAGGTGATCGCACTGGAACTGGCACTCTCTCTGTCTTTGGACATCAAATGCGCTTTAAGCTTTCAGAAGGCTTTCCTTTAATGACTACTAAAAAGGTACACCTTAAATCGATCATTCATGAACTTTTATGGTTTTTACAAGGTGATACTAATATTCAATACTTAGTTCAAAACGGGGTCAACATTTGGAATGAATGGCCATTTCAGAATTACCTTAATGAGAATGAACGTAGCAATGAATTTCCAAAGCACACTTCAGAATGGAAATCAGAGCTAAAAAACTTTGTTGAGCGAGTTAAGACTGACAACGCCTTTGCTCAAAAGTGGGGTGAATTAGGTCCTGTATATGGTCATCAATGGAGAAATTTTGAAGGCATTGACCAAATAAGTCAACTAATAGATGATATTAAGTCCAATCCTAATTCCAGAAGATTAATCGTTTCAGCTTGGAATCCAAAAGATGTACCGATTATGGCTAAATCAGGTCTTCCACCTTGTCATACACTTTTTCAATTCTATGTAGCTGACGGTAAACTAAGCTGTCAATTATATCAAAGATCAGCTGATATCTTTTTAGGCGTTCCATTCAACATTGCTTCGTACGCCCTCTTTTGCATGATGGTAGCTCAAGTTTGCGGATTAGAACCGGGCGATTTTGTTCATAGCTTTGGAGATGCACACATTTACTCTAACCATATGGATCAAGTCAAAGAGCAACTATCTAGAAGTTTTAGACCTTTACCTAGCATGACAATTAATCCTGAAGTAAAAAATATATTCTCCTTTAAATACGAAGATTTTAATTTAGAGAATTACGATCCTTGGCCATCAATTAAAGCAGCAGTTGCAGTATAATTAAACCTTCACAATAGAATAATAATAATTTGTGTAAGTTATTTGTCATATCAATCAATTAAAACTTCAAGAAGTGGATATTACAATCATAGCAGCAGTTGCTCAAAATAGAGTTATAGGTAAGGACAACGACCTCATCTGGTACATTCCTGATGACCTTAAGCACTTTAAGAAGCTCACTGCAGGACATCATATAATCATGGGTAGAAAAACCTACGAAAGTATGATGAGACCTCTTCCTAAAAGAGTGAACATCGTTATTTCTAGGGACCCAGACTATAGAGCTGAAGGTTGCCTAATGGCAACAAGCCTAGAAGAGGCAATCAAAATGGTGGATCCAATTGAAAATGAAGCTTTTATTATAGGAGGGGGAAGCATTTACGATTTAGCCTTAAACATGGCTACAAAGATGGAATTAACAGAAGTAAAAACAGAAGTTGATGGGGATACCTTCTTTCCTGATTTCGACAAATCTAAATGGGAACTTATATCAAGGGCTAATCAAGAGAACCCTGATGAAAGAAATGAATTTGAAGTGGAATACTTGAGTTATATAAAAAAATAAAGCCCTGAAATCAGGGCTTTATTTTTACAATTCTATTTAATCTTAACTCACGGCCTTTAATGCTTTAAGCGAAGACTTATTGATTTTCTTTTGAGCATATTCAGCATCAACAACTAGCTTTCTCTCTTCTTCTTGAGAAGGCAAATCAAACATCGCATCTGTTAAAATCGCTTCAATTATTGATCTTAATCCTCTAGCTCCTAATTTAAATTCAATTGCTTTCTCCACAATATAATCGAGGGCACTCTCTGTAAATTCTAATTCAACCTCATCAAGGCTAAACAGTTTATGATACTGCTTTGTGATAGCATTCTTTGGCTCTACTAAAATTCTCTTTAAAGCCGAAGCATCTAAGGGATTTAGATGAGTCAATACTGGCATTCTACCAATGAGTTCAGGAATTAGGCCAAACGCCTTTAAATCTTGCGGACTAACATATTGTAGCATATTACCAAGATCCAATTGCTCTCGCTCTTTGGTATTATGAAAACCAACGGATTTGGTATTTAATCTATTTGCGATATGTCTATTTATTCCAGCAAAAGCACCACCAGCCACAAATAAAATATTACTCGTATCTAATTCAATAAACTTTTGATCAGGATGCTTTCTACCTCCTTGAGGTGGAACATTCACTTTACTTCCTTCAAGAAGCTTCAGCAGTGCCTGCTGAACTCCCTCACCACTTACATCTCTAGTAATTGATGGATTGTCGCTCTTTCTGGCAATTTTATCAATTTCATCGATAAAAATAATACCTCTCTCTGCAGATTTTACATCATAATCAGCGGACTGAAGAAGTCTTGTTAAAATACTTTCAACATCTTCTCCAACATAACCTGCCTCAGTTAAGACCGTAGCATCAACGATAGTAAATGGCACATTCAACATTCTGGCAATTGTTCTTGCCAAAAGAGTCTTTCCTGTACCTGTTTCTCCAACAATAACAATATTAGATTTATCCAACTCAACTTCCTCAGAAGCCGCAGGATTCATTAATCTTTTATAGTGATTGTAAACAGCAACTGACAACACCTTCTTAGCAGTATCTTGACCAATTACATATTGATCCAGAAAAGTTTTAATCTCCAATGGTTTTACAAGACGTAAAGAACTACTCAGCTCCTTACGCTCCTTCATATCCATCTCTTCAACTACTATTCCGTAAGCTTGTCTTATACAATGATCACAAATGTGTCCATTGATACCCGCAATAAGAACATTAGTATCTTTTTTTTCACGTCCACAAAAGGAACAGCTTAGATTTTCTTTTTTACTACTCATACTCTTAGAATGTCTGCAAAGATACACAATCCCTTTAGCGTGTCTTTCACACTTAGTTATCGATCCATCTTATTATTTTTCAGATGATCTTTTAGAAGTTAAAACTTCGTCAATCATACCATATTTCAAAGCTTCGTCTGAGCTCATCCAATAGTCTCTATCAGAATCCGCTTCAACCTTATCAAAATCTTGCTTACTATGGTGCGCAATAATTTGATACAGTTCTTTTTTAAGCCTCAATATCTGTTGAAGAGAAATCTCCATATCAGAAGCTTGACCTTGAGCTCCGCCCATTGGTTGGTGAATCATTACTCTAGAATGCTTCAAAGCAGAACGTTTTCCGTCCGCACCAGCGCAAAGCAAAACAGCTCCCATTGATGCTGCCATACCTGTACAAATGGTGGCTACATCAGGATTAACAAGCTGCATAGTATCATAAATACCCAGACCTGCATGCACCGACCCTCCTGGGCTATTCAAATAAATTTGAATATCCTTTTTAGAATCAACGCTTTCTAAGAATAATAGTTGGGCTTGTACAATATTAGCAACTTGGTCATTAATGCCTGTTCCTAGAAAAATAATTCTGTCCATCATCAGTCTAGAGAATACATCCATCTGAGCAACATTCATTTGACGTTCCTCAATAATATAAGGTGTTAATGAAGACTCTAGGTAAGATTCAACATGCATTGAATTGATACCTTGATGACCAGTAGCATATTTCTTAAATTCTTTTCCGAAATCCATATTTTAATATTTTGACTTTAAAGTAAACAAAAATGGCTCGACAAGTATCGAGCCATTTAAATTTTTATGACAAAAGTTCCGAATTATTTGAGAGACTTTACAAAATCATCAAAACTTACTTCTTTCTCTTCCAACTTCACATTCTCCATAAAGAAGTTTAAAAGCTTGTCAGAGAAAACCTGATCAGACATTCTTTGAGCTTCCTCACCATTCTCTAGAACTCTAGCCGCAATAGATTCCAACTCCTCTTCTTGAGGGCTTTGACCATATTGAGCCATTTGTTGAGCTACCATTGCTTTGGTGAAGTCTTTTAATTCTTCATGAGTAACCTGAAGATCGTTTTCCTTCAAAACTTTATTCTCGATTAACTGCCACTTCATACTCTCCTCCATTTCTGGATATTGCTTTTCAGCTTCTTCTTTAGTCATTGGCTTCTCGCCAGCAGTCTGAATCCACTTTGTCAAGAATTCTTTAGGAAGATCAAATTTTGTCTTCTTTAAAACAATTGCCTTGATATCATCATAGAATTTTCTTTTGCTTTCGCCGATAAACATTTGCTCAGCATCAGCTTTAATTTTTTCTCTGAAAGCTTCTTCAGAATCAACAGCACCTTCTCCAAATATTTTGTCAAAAAGCTCTTGATTTAATTCAGCAGCCTCAATTTTAGAAATTTCTTGAATTTCAATTTCAAATAAGTTAGTGCTAGATTCCAGTTCAACCGCTTCAACTGAAAGCAAGTTTGATAGATTAAAGCCATCCTTAAAGACCTTAGAAACATCTATTGTTAGCTTATCGCCTATTTTACTTCCAAGTAAAGACTTCATAGTCTTTTTATCTTCAATACTATCAGTAGCAATAGATGCAGCAGCATTTATTCCTCCTTCAACTTCTTGTCCCTTCTTATCAACTTCAACAAATTGGGCTTTTAAGATTGAATCGTCAACAATAGTTTCAGGCTGGCTCATTTTACCATATCGCTTAGCATAGTCTTCAACATATTTGTCAACCATCTTTTTGTCAGCAACAATCTTTAGATAAGGCACTTTAATTTTCTTATCTACTGCTAGATCAAAAACAGGGCTTAGACCTAATTCAAATTCAAAAGAAAAATCCTTTTCATTGTCCCAGTCAATATCTGTTTGCTCTATTGGTAAAGGGTTTCCTAATATATCAAGATCCTCCTCTTTTATATGCGTATAGACAGCATCTTGAAGAATTGTATTTACTTCATCAATTAAAAGGCTCTTTCCATATTGCTTGCGCACAAGGCCAGCTGGCACCTTTCCAGGTCTGAATCCGGGAATAGAAGCATTCTTTCTATAATCCTTTAGTTTATTTTCAACTTTTTCTGAATAATCCGCCTGTGAAATTTTTACAGTTAAAATGGCACTTAGATCACCTTTCTTTGAAGTACTTACGTTCATATTTATTCTTTTGATTTAGCTCGAAAAAACGGACGGCAAATGTACTCAAAATACTGCTACTCAAAAACATCTGTCCATAAAAGCTTACTTTAATTACTCAGTAATCAAAAAAAAGGTATTTTTATGTCCGAAAATATTAAATATGAAAAAATTACTTACCCTACTAATAGCTCTTTCTGTGTCTTTCAGCTCTATGGCTCAAGACAAACTTTCAGCAAATATGTATACCGGATTTGCATTCCCTTTTACTGATATTCAAGGCACTCAATTTTATGGCTGGCACCCTGGCATTGTAGTTGGCGCAGGTCTTTCCTATTCTCTAAACGATTTTATAAAGGTCAGAGGTGACTTAGCTACATTCAATATGAGTGGAAGTGACTTTGGATTATTTTTCGAAAGCTATAATTTAGAAACTACTGTAAGTGCTGATATAGAAATGCTTCATTTTATAATAGATGACTCAAAGCTTGATATAAACCTGAGGTTAGGGGCTGGTTTAAACTTTTACAGTACGAATTTATTTAATGAAGGAACAAGAACTTTATTAGTTGAATCCCCGATCCCAACGGACAAACCTCTTTCAATTAATTCTTTAATTCTAATTGGTTTTAATGTTGCTTATCCAATAACTGAAAAATGGGATATCACTGCCGGTTACAGTAATCGTGCAGTAATCGGAAATGATTATTTAGACGGCTTTGAATCTGGAGACTATAATGACAGCTATGGTATACTTGCCCTTGGCTTTGCTTTTCACTTAAAGAAAGACAAAGATCCAGGTATAGTAGAGGTTGAGAAAAAGAAATATCAAAATATGCGTTCTAGCATTGACAGTTTAAAAGCAAGTAATAATCAGCTGGCTAAAGAAGCTCAAAAAGGAGCAAGACTAGAGATGGAAGCTCAAGAGAAGGATATGCAAATTGCAATGCTGATGGACGAAAACGATAGCCTAAAAGCTAATGTGACTAGTGTGGCTTCTGATGGTAGCAGAAAAAAATCTAACATTAAGTATACTGAAGAAAATGCCGCTATATTAAACACAGCTGCATACAGAATAATTGTAGCAAGTATTCCTACACAGGCTGGAGCTCAGAGATTTGTTGAGAACACAAACTTGGATGCTAGTGAAATGGTAATCGCCTATATAGAAGATTTAGATACTTATAGAATCGTTTATAAATCATTCCAAACTCTTTCTGCCGCTAAAAAGGCAAAACAAGAAATCCAATCACAAGTTCCGGACGCTTGGATTATTAAATTTTAAATTCTTAGATCCCGCATTAGCGGGATCTTTTTTTTGAGTCACTTCCTAAAACTCAATACTCATGTTTAGTAAATAGCATTTTGTACCTTTGTGGCAAGTGAAAGCAATTAAAATCATATTCTCGACTTTTCTAATTAGTGCTGTTTTATACGCATCAGCTGGATTTAATTTTTCTAGGCACTACTGCCTTGGGATTTTAATAGAAGAAAGTTTTTATGAACTTCCTCAAAGCTGCGACGAGACTTGCTCTGACAAGTCAGAGGATATGAGTCTAGATTGCTGTAAAAATGAGATTGTAAGCATAGCTGCGATTTCCTTTCAATCATTAGAAGACCACAAAGCTAGTCGCTCTTATTCTGCAACTTCAATTTCTATTCTGGCACCCTTAGAAGCCTTGGCAAATAAGCTTCCATTTCTTAATGAACTTAATCTTGTAAACAGAGCTATTCCACCCCCTCTGCTCTGTAATAAAAGACAAATTCTTTTTCAATCGTTCTTAATTTAGAGTGAATTTTTAGACAACTAAAAATTTATTTTACAATCAAAAAGAAAAAGAAAATCATGAAATATCTAAGAATCTTAAGCGTCCTTTTTTCGGTTATATTAGTTTCATCGGCTCAAGCCCAAGACTCAAAAGACACAACATTTATAGTAAATGGGGTTTGTGAGATGTGCAAATTCACAATAGAAAACTCAATCGATACGAATGGTGTTTATTCAGCCAGCTGGAATCCTAGCACCAAAATTCTCAAACTGACTTATGATGAGAAGTTGATTACTCTTGAAGAAATCAATTCTTACATTAATAAGGCCGGCTATGATACAGAATTCACCACTGCTCCGGATGAGGCCTACGAAAGCCTACATGGGTGCTGTCATTATAGAGATGAAAAAGTAATAAAAAGCCATCAATAATCTATAGCAATGAGAATTACAGGAATATTAGTATTTCTGCTATTTCTTATCAGTATAAACTCTTACTCTCAGATTAGCGGAAAAGCATATTTGATGGAAGAGGGTACTGAAAAAGCTGTAGCTGGAATTCAAATTTATTGGAAGAATACTGATTTAGGAACTACCACCAAGAGTGATGGGTCTTATACTTTAGAAACACATCCCGAAAGCAAAACTCTAGTAGCTAGTTTTATTGGGTACAAGAATGTTGAAAAATTCATTATTTCAAAGAAAGGAATCACAAATTTCACCTTAATAACTGAAGGTACTGAGCTTGAAGAAGCTTCTGTTGTGGGCAAAGAAATTGCAACTGGAATAGATGTAAAATCAGCTGCTCTCAATTACAATATTAGCTCTAAAGAACTTCGAAAGGCAGCATGCTGCAATTTGAGTGAAAGTTTTGAAACCAATGCATCCGTGGACATCAGTTTTGCTGACGCTGTAACTGGTACTAAGCAAATAGAAATGCTAGGTCTTAGCGGAAAATATGTCCTTATCCAAAGAGAGAACATACCGTTTGCCCGTGGACTAAATAGTCAGACAGGTTTAGATATTATTCCGGGGCATCATGTTGAAAGTCTGCAATTAACCAAAGGACTAAGTTCAGTTATTAATGGCTATGAAAGCATCAGTGGCCAAATTAATATAGAGCTTGCTAAACCTAGAACTGGTGAGACACTAGATCTCAATTTCTTTGTAAATCAAGGAGGCCGAAGTGAGCTTAATATTTTAAGTGGCATGGATGTGGGTTCTAACAGCAGCACTGAAATAATGGCTCACGCTAGTACTGTTCCCTTTGCTCAAGATAGAAATGATGATGGTTTTGCGGATATTCCAGAAAAAAGACAACTTAACTTTGTGAATAGATGGAGTTGGACAAGACCTTCAAAATTATGGGAAGGCCAAATAGGTTTTTTTATAGTCAATGATGAAAAGAAAGGAGGGCAGCTCAGCTATTTGAATGATGGCTCAGATGCAGGATGGGGATTCCAATCAAAGAACAATAGGTATGAGGTTTTTGGAAAAAACGGATACATTTTTCCTGATTCTGACTTTAAAAGTATTGGATTAATATATAGCCTATCCCACCAGGACCGAGAAGACACCTACGGTGTGCGAAACTACAAATCTGACCAAAGCTCCTTCTACTTCAATAGTATATATCAAGATGCTATTAACAACAATAATAAGCATATCTATAAAACTGGTATTTCTGTGCAAGGAGACCTATTTTCAGAAGAACTTTTTAATGATGTAAAGGGTCCTAATTGGTTCATTGAAAGAACTGAAATTGTACCTGGGGCATTTATTGAATATGTATACGAACCTGCACCAAATTTTACATTTATAAGTGGAGCTAGACTAGATTACAATAGCTTTTTTAATAAGGTCTACTTTACACCAAGAGTAAATGCTAGATATTCCCTACATGAGTATACTACAATAAGACTTGGTGGTGGAAGAGGAATGAGAACCGCCAATGTTTTAAGTGAGAATTTAAGTTCTTTGGCGAGCTCAAGAATTCAAGAATTCGACGGAGTATTTAATCAAGCTCCTGAAGTTGCCTGGAATATTGGATTCAGTATCACTCAAAAAATGAAATTATTTGACAAAAACATGACCATAAATGGTGATGCTTTTTACACATATTTTGAGAACAAACTAATTACAGACCTTGATCTTGATTCTAGATTTACTTATTACATTTACAATGAAGGCTCAAGGTCTTTAAGCGCTCTGGTTCAATTGGATTACGAATTATCTAAAAAGTTTGATCTACGATTAGCGTATAAATACCTTGATTCCAAAGACAATTATATACAAGGAATTAGAGAAATATTGCTAACTCCTAAAAACAGAGCCTTTGCCAATATTGCTTATGAAATAAATCCTCAGTGGAAGTTTGATGCAACTCTGAATTGGTATGGTTCAAAGAGACTTGCTGATACCTATAATAATCCTACAGAGTTTGTCCAAGCTGAAAGATCAGACGACTTCTTCACCCTAAATATGCAAGTAAATAAGACCTTTAAAAATCGAATTGAAATGTATTTGGGAGTTGAAAACCTTTTGAATTTCAGACAAGACAATCCCATTGTCAATGCTGAGAATCCTAATGACCTTTATTTTGACACCAATTTTACTTGGGGTCCAATATTTGGACGCATGGTTTATTTTGGATTAAATTATAATATTCCAAGAAAGTCCTAGCTAAGTTCAGCTATCCATATAAAAACAGCAACGGCAAGAATTAAGTAGGCAAATATTCTTTTTACAGCTTGAGCCGATATTTTATCGGCCAAGCTTTGACCTATAAACACTCCTGCTATTGCTAAGGAACTGATGGAAAGCAATAAGACCCAGTCAATATCATAGGTTCCAATATCGGCTGAAAAGCCAATAAAAGAGTTTAAAAAGATGATGAATAAGGAATTTGCAACTGCATTTTTCACATCTAAATTCATAAATAAAATAAGCGCAGGAACTATCAAAAAGCCTCCACCCGCTCCCACAAAACCAGTCACTAGCCCAACCATAAGTCCATAAATCACAACAATTAAAAATGAAGGACTCTTCTTGGATTCCAGCGGCTTATTTCTCTTAAGCATGCGCACTGCGGAATAAAGCATTACTGCACTAAAACTGAGAAGTATTAATTGTTCTTTGGAAATTTCAATCAAGCCCAAATTGAAATCGGCCGGAAGGCTAGGCATTAACAAGGAACGAGTCAGATAAATACTGATGAAACTAGGAACGCCAAATGTTAGAGCTAGTCTAAAATCTAAAAGTCCTTTAAGGTAACTTTTATAGGCTCCAACAGAAGACGAAACTCCAACAATGAAGAGAGAATACGCAGTGGCTATAAGAGGATTTATACCAAAAAGATAGACTAAAATAGGCACCGTGAGAATGCTACCCCCTGCCCCAGTTAAACCTAATGACAGTCCGATTATGAGCGAAGCTACATAACCTATTATTTCAAATAACTCCATTCTAAGACTGGAGCTCTACCGCTGGAAAAAATTCTTTTAGCGCATCATACCCACCTAAAATATTGGTGACATCTTTTATTCCATTCTTCTGAAGAATAGAGGCGGCAATTACTGAACGATAGCCACCAGCACAATGAATAGCATACTTTGGCCCAGATGGATTAGATTTACCCAAAGCTATATTGGTCAGACTAATGTTTTCAACGCCTTCAATATGAGAATTTGCATATTCAGATGGACGTCTTACATCCAACGTAATGTCTTTCCAATCAGACCAATTTTCTTTTAAGTCTTGAGGACTCAATGATTTTGTGCTTTCCGTTGGTCTTGAATCTGCTATCCAAGCATCCATTCCACCTTTTAGACAACCTTGAGAATTATCATATCCCACTCTAGCTAATCTTGTCACTACCTCTTCTTCTCTTCCTTTGTCCGCAACAATTAAGATTGCCTTACTGCTTTCAGCAATAAGCTCTCCTACCCATGGCGCAAAATTGCCGTCAATTCCTATAAATATTGCACCCTCTATATGTGCTGCGCAAAAGTCTTCAGCGCTTCTAGTATCTATTACAATGGCATCTGAATTAATATACTTCTTATGAAACTCCTCTGGGTCCAATTCCATTAGGCCCTTTACCTTCACATCGCTTAGACTGTCATATCCTTTCATATTCATGGCGACATTCATAGGAAAATATTGAGGAGGCTTATTGAGCCCCTCAGTCACTACTTTTATAAATTCATCTTTAGTCAGATTAGTATCCAATGCGTAGTTTGTCTCTTTTTGATTGCCGATAGTCGCAGACCTTTCACTGCTCATTTTCTTACCACATGCACTCCCCTGTCCATGGGCAGGATAAACCACCACCTCATCCGGCAAGGTCATAATCTTATTTCGTAAGCTATCATAAAGATGACCAGCAAGATCATCAACGCTTAAATCACTTTTCACCGCAAGATCTGGTCTCCCAACATCTCCAATAAACAGAGTATCACCCGTAAAGACGGCATTCTCCTTTCCTTCTGAATCAAATAAGAGATATGAAGTAGACTCCATTGTATGACCAGGAGTGTGTAGCACCTTAAATTGAATATCTCCTATTTTAAATATCTCCTGATCTTTTGCTTGATAGAAATCATAATCTGTCTTAGCATTAGGCCCAAAAACAATGGTAGCTCCTGTTTGCTTTGCCAAATCTATATGTCCTGATACAAAATCAGCGTGAAAATGCGTTTCAAATACATATTTAATAGTAGCATTTCGCTCCCTAGCGATCTTTAAATACTCATCAGTATCTCTCAAGGGATCAATTATTACTGCCTCACCATTTGACTCTATATAATAAGCCGCTTCCGCAAGGCATCCTGTATATATTTGCTTGATAAACATATCTTCTATTTTTTAATTCTATAACAAAAGTAGTCTCTAGTTAATAATCCTACAGTGACTCTTATCACAATATGGTAATGGTATTTCTACCCAATTTCAACTTATCCAATTTCTCTAATTGCTTCAACAATCTAGATATAACCTCTCTAGAGGAATTTAAATCTTCACTTATCTTTTGATGGGTAATATTTAAAATCTCAGTTCCTGAGGCAATGGATTTATCCTCTAAATACTCCCAAAGCCTTTCATCCAGTTTATGAAAAGCAATTGCATCAATAGTGTGAAGCAAATTTTCATAACGATCATTAAAGCTTTCAATCATAAACTTACGCCAATCATCAAACTGAAGCATTAAGTTTTGCAATTTCGCCTTAGGGATTAATATTAGTTCTGTACCTTCTTCTGCAACGGCTCTTATTTCTGCCGGCTTATCTGCCATACAGCAGTTTAACGTCATTGCACAAGTAGAGCCAGCATATAAATAATAAAGGAATAATTCTGATCCTTTTTCTTCTACTCTGCTAATCTTTACTGCCCCTTTCACAACCAGGGGAATCCACTTTACAAAGTCACCATGTTCCACCACAACTTCCTGACCCTTAAAAGTCCTGAGGCTTGACATCTCACTTAACTCATTTAATAAACTAGGGTTTACAAGAGCAGGAAACTGCATCTTTAAAAGGTCCTTTATTCCGTTGACATCCATAGCTCAAAATTAACCATTCATTCTTGATTTTCTCAGCACAAGAGCAAATGAGTTCATAGAAAAGTTTAATTTTAAATATCTAATTATATCGTCATATGCAATCAAAAGCTAAAGATATTGAGACTTATCTCAAGGAAGTGCCATCTGAAAGACAAGAAGCTTTTTCAAAATTAAGAGATACAATTCTTGAAAATTTACCTGAGGGATTTGAAGAATGCATGAGCTACGGCATGATTGGATATGTTGTGCCTAAAAGAACCTACCCTAATGGTTACCATGTGAATCCTGATCTTCCTTTACCTTTTCTGAATATAGCTTCACAAAAGAATTTTATTGCCTTCTACCATTCTGGAATTTATGCGATTCAGGAGCTATATGATTGGTTTGTGAAAGAATACCCTAAGCACTCAAAATACAAACTAGACATGGGTAAGAGTTGTGTCCGATTTAAGAGAATGGACGCTATTCCTTATGAATTATTGGCGGAGCTTCTTCAAAAAATCACTATGAAAAAATGGGTTCAAACTTATGAGTCCTTTCTTATTAAAAAATCCTAAATTTCGTATTTTACTCCTAATAAAATATATCTCGGAAGCACAAATGTTTGGGATGTACTAATTAGATTATCAGTAAATGAATCTTGCCTTAGATATTCAGTATTCAAGATATTTGTAGACTGTAAGCTAAACTCCCAATGACTATCCGTTTTCTGATAAAACAAGGAGGCATTTAAGAAGTCGTACTCTGAAACATTCCTTGTTGAATTATTCCTATAGTAGGTATATTGATAATCGGCTTTAAAAGTAAAATACTTTAAAAATAGGGCATCTATTCTAACAGTAGGCCCATGGTTTACAAATCCGTTAGAACTTTCATTCCCTAAATAATCGTTATAAGTAATATTATAGTTGACGTTCACATTAGGCGCCTTCTTGAAATTGGTACCAAAATTGACTCTATAAGATTGGGTAAAACTGATATTAGAATTTACTCGATTATTAATTTGGTTGTTGATTTCAGAGAAAGAATAATTAGCCCTTAAACCTGTTTTTAGATAACCATACCTCTTAGAATACGAGCCAAATGCACTTAAATTTTGATTAGGATTCATAGCATTAAAAGGACTGCTTACTAAATCAATTCCTTTATACTCCACTTGGTTTGTAATATCATTGAGTCTATAGGAATATGAAAGCCCGGTGAAAATATTTGTAAAATCAAATAAGTTAAAACTGTTATAGTTCAGGCTAACATTATGATAAAGGGCATTATTTAAATTTCTATTACCTGCAAATAGCTGATTATAAGATCTGAGTAAAATTCCTTCTGCGGAATTATTGACATCTGTAAACTGGGTACTTACAGAATAATTAAAGCGTAAGCTTTCGCTCGATTTAAAATCATAAATAGCTAAAATCTCTGGCAATACATAATAGATATCTCTTGAATTCACATCATCAAATTGAATATCCGATTGTTGGTACATATGGATATTAAAACCTGGTCTTAAGGTAAGCTTAGAGATTTTGGTTTTCCAGTATAAGCCAGTATAATAATCATTCAAGTTAAAATCAACATCATTAATATAATTAGAGTCTTCAACATAAACATTTCCAAGACTCGTATTAAATCTAACAAATGAATTGAATCCTTGATCAATAATAGAAGTTCCTAGTACAAACTCTAAATGATTCTGGTCATTGATAATATAATAGTACTTAAACGCACCATCAAATTGGCTTGTATAGATCAATCTGTTCTGCAAGGTGCTTTCATATATAGAGTCTATTCCATTGGGAATAGCAGATATGTTAGGTAAACGATCACCTGCTAAAAAAAATCTTGGATCTTGGAGTTTATATTGATGTTGAAGCTCTAAACTGAATACACTCTTATCGCTATGGTCGAGATAAAAATTCAAGCTTTGATTCAGCTCAGTAGGGTTCTGTTCATTAGTAGTGATAAAACTATTGGTATCTATATCAAACTGAGATAATTGATCTTCTACTGATCTTCTATCACTATATTTAAATATGGCATCGTAGTCTATTTGAACCTTAGTGCTAGGAGTATATTTTACTCCTACTTTTGCCAAAACAGCAGTTTCTTCGGCCAAGGAATTAGTTGTTAATTGCTCAATTGAAGCATCAGAATCTTGTCCAACATATCTTCTTAATACATTACTGCTTTCATCAACCGTAGAATTATTTGCAATTAAGAAACCTGAGAAGGTGATTTTTTTAGAAGGATTAAATGAAAAGTTTGCTGCTCCAAATCGACTGACAATCTCATTCGCCTTATCGTTATCCGTTGCAAATCCAGAGGTAATATCATTTCCTACCTGAAAACCTGATCCACTTCTGCTGCTTAAAGACCTTTGACCACCAGTAAATCTAAAAAAGTCTCTAAATGTAAATGCTGGCTCCCCGATATTATTAGCATCACCAATAAAATTGAAGGTAGCTTTGGGAGTATAATAGAATATGTTAGCATGTCCTAAATAGCGTTCATCTAAACCCGCCTTTGCACTTACATCTCCAAAAGTAAAGTTCTTTTTTCCTTCTTTTAGTTTGATATTAATAGCAATCCTATCCTCAGTTCCTAAACCAGACAATGGGCTAACATCATTATAGTTTCTCAAAACCTGAACTCTATCTATAGCGTTTGCCGGAATGTTCTTTGTAGCAATTTTAGTATCGCCCTCAAAAAACTCTTTGCCTTCAACCAAGACCTTTTCCACAGTTTTACCTTCTACCGTAACGTTTCCATCATCGTCAACTTCAAATCCAGGCAACTGCTCTAATACTTCACCCAACTTCTTTTCTCTTCCACTAGCAAAGGCTTCAGCCTTATAACTAATAGTATCACCAGAAATAACAATTGGCATATCCTCAACAATCTGAACCTCCGCTAGATTTTCAGATATTGGTTCCAAGCTTGCGTTTATTTGTAAGTCACCTCCTTTAAAACTAAAAGGAATATCTAAATCTTTATATCCCAAATAGCTAAAGCGCAAGAAGTAGTCTCCGTGTTCAATAATTTTCACCTCATAAACACCTTGTGTATTACTAAACCCAAATTTGGACACACTGCTGTCTGAGGCTAAAAGAACCAATACATTAGCTCTTTCAAGAACTTCATTATTTGCATTCTTAATCACACCTGACACCTTTGCAGATTGCCCAAAAGAGTTTAAACTAAGAAGCAGGAAAGTTGAAATAAGTAATAAGTTTTTCATTATCCGCCTATAACCATTTCAAACTTTCTATTTCCACGACCATCTCTACCTCCACCGTATGTTTTCTGCATTTCTTGAATTTTCTTCTCAGCAATTTCTTCATATTCCGCTTGAGTAACCTCTTCTCCCTTTCCAGGTCTAGAAATCTCAAGTTCTTCGGCAGGATTAATCTCAATTCGACTGCAAAGCCAAACTGTATTTCCTGACTGAAGCTCCATTATTAAACCAGGCAAACCACCATATTTATCTGGGCCATTACTTACTGGAACTATTGGTGTATACCATGCCACAACTTCACGAACTACAGTGTCTTTAATTCTTTGCATTCCTTTACCATCCCCATTATTCTTAATGGTCAGCATTATTTTTTTCTCCTCTACAGTAGCCTTATAACAGGTATAAGAGCCAATTTTTTTGGTCTCCTTTCCCAACTTCCAATTTAAAGTTGGGACTGTGTCGGTAATTAAAAATACCTTTCCAAAAAACTCAGTTTCTTGAATCATGGATTCGTCATTCAAGTTTTTGTAAATATTTCCATTAGCACCGCCCATCATACCCATCATTCCGGGGCCTCTACTACCTGGCCCACTACCTTTATCTAGTTTTTCTACAACCTTAAACATTGATTCAGAAGATGTAAATTCTAATTTATATTCTTTTTGCATTTGGCTTTGCATCATTTTCCTAAACCTCTCCTGACGCTCAGGCGTTACCTGGCTGCTATCCATTTTCATATCAAAACTAGAGGAAGATTGGTATATTGCTATGCCGCTTAAGGATTGTGCTTCTGCATAAAACATAGTAAAAAGAAAGAGAAAAAGGCTAAGAAAGAAGGTTTTCATAGGAATAAGTTTGAACTCAAATTTAGTTTATTAGCTCTTATGAGCTTTGAATTATTTTGCCGAACATATCTTAGACCAATGATGTTCTGAATAGTTTAATCTATACTTAAAAAATAAATGGAATCATTAGAAAATAAAGTAGCCTTTATTACAGGAGGTTCAAAAGGCATAGGTTTTGGAATTGCAGAGGTGCTATTAGCAAATGGAATGTCAGTTGCAATTACAAGCAGATCCAAAGAGTCGGCAATAAAAGCTGCTAAAGAATTACAAATAGACCCTTCATATAATGTAATTGGGCTTGAAGCTGATGTTAAATCTTTTGAGGCCCAAAAAGAAGCCATTAATGAAACAATTAAGGTTTTTGGAAGAATTGATTTGATTGTTGCTAACGCAGGGGTAGGACATTTTGCACCTATTGAAGATTTAAGTCCTGAGCAATGGAATGATACCATTGACACTAATTTAACAGGACCATTTTACAGTATTAAAGCAGGATTAGACGCATTGAAGGCTAGCAAGGGTTACTTTATAAGCATCAGTAGTTTGGCCGGAACTAACTTCTTTGGACAGGGCGGAGCATATAATGCCAGTAAGTTTGGATTAACTGGATTTAGTCAGGCTATAATGCTTGATTTAAGAAAATATGGAATTAAAGTAAGTACAATTATGCCAGGATCGGTGGCTACCTATTTTAATAATCACACTCCAGTTGAAGCAGATTCATGGAAAATTCAAAAAGAAGATATTGGTAAATTAGTACTGGATTTGATGACAATGAATCCACGAACATTACCAAGCAAGATAGAAGTAAGACCAAGCATGCCTGGCTAATTATTATGGAATTAAAAAAACGTATCCCTGAGCCAGAGTTAATGAATGATATTGATCAGGTAGAAGCTTATGCTTCCGCCGACTTTAGTAGAGCGGATCAAAAGTTTGCTGAATTTATTCAATCCGACTGGGGTTCAAATAAGCTATCCTCTATTATAGACTTAGGATGTGGACCTGGTAATATAAGCCATTTATTAGCTAAAAAATTTAATTCTGCACAGGTTTTGGGCATAGATGGAGCAGAGGAGATGTTAAAAATCGCGCGAAAGCGAATGCAAGAAGATGAATTAGAAAACCTTAAATACCGAAAAGAATTAATTCCCCTTAAATCTGCTGAGAAATTCGATATTGTTTGTTCTAACAGCCTTCTTCATCACCTACATAAACCCATGGACTTTTGGTCTAGCATTGAAAGGGCTTTAGATTTAAACGGGAAATTTTATGTTGGAGATTTATATCGCCCAAAAAGTACAGAAGAAGCTGTAAAAATGAAGGAAATGTATGCTGGGGATGATCCTGAGGTATTACAAATTGATTTTTATAATAGCTTATTAGCTGCTTTTACAAAAGAAGAAATAGAAGATCAGCTGAGCCACTTCAACTTTGATTATAGCATTACGATTGAAAGTGATCGTCATATACTGATCAAAGGATCATTTAATCCTTCTTAAAATCTTTAACGCCTGCTTCAATCAAATAATTAATAAAATTCTGTGGGGGAACTATAGGACAGGAATAACGTTTGTTATACAAGCAGTAAGGATTATAGGCTTTATTAAAATCAATTAGAATTGTATCTCCTTCTGGAATATCAAAATTTAAATAGCGGCCACCCCTGTAAGTTGAAGAACCATTTGTTAAATCTTTAAAAGGAAGAAATAGATAATTTTCATAGCCTTCTTTAGTTATTAAGCCATGGTTTTGGAATACCTCTAAACTATACTCAATCGTATCTATTGTAAAGTATAGTCTAGCATAGGTGTTATAAATAGGTTTTCTTGTTGTGGTTGTTTCCATTTGAAAACTAATAGGCTGATCTATTCTTTCAAATCTGGCTAAAACTGCAAAACTAGTATCAATTGGAAAGAAATCAAGACTATCAAATTTCAGCAAATCCTTTTTTTCTAAAGGGCTAGTAGCCCCATCTGAGTATTCTGCATTAAGTTCCATTCTATACGCCAAATTATCCTCAATAATTTTACTTCCGTTTTGGGCAAATGCGCTTAAAATTACTACACTTAAAAGAAAAGTCAATTGAATTCTAATATTGCTCATACCAGCTAAATTTGTTTTTAATAATTGCGTCTTTATTTTCTTGAACATAATTTAAATATGCCTGTGCAATGGGGCTTAGTTTTTTATCTTTTAACCATATTAAATTCCAAGTTGAGCTTATCGGCAAGCCTTGAACTGGAATAATTTTAATATCCTCTAAAACCAAAGAATTCTTAAGTCCTATTATTGGCATTAATGAATATCCCAATCCGGCAATGACCGCCTGTTTTACTGCCTCATTAGACGTCAGCTCCATGGTCTTTCTAACAGACACTTTATTTTGAACAAAGAATTTTTCCATGGCTAACCTTGTTGCTGAGCCCTGCTCCCGAAATATCAAAGGTAATTTACTAATTTCTTTAGCCTTTAACTCCTTCTGATTTAAGTCAGACTTTGGCCCACAGAAATATAGTTTATTACTAGTAAGCTCAATTCTATTGACATTTATATTCTCAGGAACAACCGATACAAGTGCAAAGTCAGGCTCATTATTCATAAATGAATTTAAAACATCTGACTTATTAGTTACATCCATTTTTAATTCAACTCCGGCATTATCACCTATAAAATCTGACAAAAAATATGGCATTAAATACTTTGCGGTGCTGACTACAGAAATCTTCAATTGACCTACTAAAAAACCTTTATAAGCTAAGGTTCTATTTTTTATAGAATTCACTTCATGAAGAATGGTTTTAGATGCTTCTACTATCTCTTGCCCAAAATCAGTAACATATAACTTTCTACCTATAATCTCCACTAAAGGAACCTCCAACTGATCTTGCAGTTTCTTCAACTGAATGGAAACTCCCGGCTGAGTCAAATGAAGCACTTCTGCAGCCTTTGTAATGCTTTTATGTTCAGCCACTTTTACAAGTATGCGCAATTGGTGAAGAGTATATTCCATAATCATTAGTTATGTTAAGTATAATAAATATAAATAAAAATATGTCAATTAAACTATTCACATTTGCTTAAAATAAAATAAGATGGAAGATTTTCAAATTAAGTTGATTGATAGCACTTATTCTCCAGAAGATGCCAGAGAAGTGCTTTGCTCATTATTGAATGACAAGATTAAATTTATTGGCGGTCAGATCCATAGTTTGTACATGAGGTTCGGAAGTAATACGGAGCATTTGAAGAGCAGAATTGAAAAACTAGAAAAGGATAAAGCAATTATAATAGAGCAGTTGAATGCACTCAACAATGACACTAAATTGGTGAAAATATTCTGCAATATTGAGCTAGAATTCAAAGAAATCCCAAAAGCATAAGTCTTTAAGCTCACAATTTATAGTTCAACATACTATTCAATCTGAAGAATTCTTGGTTATGAATTTAGATTTACTTCTTGACAATCTTACTAATCCTGCGCTTTTATTCTTTTTATTAGGAATCATTGCTGTTCAACTTAAAAGTGATTTGGCAATTCCTGAGAATTCAAGCAAATTTATCTCGCTATACTTACTTTTTTCTATTGGCTTTAAGGGAGGTCAGGAATTAGCGCATAGTGATATGGGCATAAGCATAGTATGGATTCTACTCTTTGGCGTTCTATTAGCTGTTTTAGTTCCATTTTACACCTTCTTCATTTTAAAGAAAAAGCTAGGGGTACAAAATGCCGGCGCTATTGCGGCTGCGTATGGATCTGTAAGTGCAGTTACTTTTGTCACAGCGGTCTCTTTTCTAGAAATGCAGAATATTGAATTTGGCGGGCATATGGTGGCAGTTATGGCCCTTATGGAAGCACCGGCTATTATTGTTGGTGTTCTATTGATGTCCTTTTACAAGAAGGAGAAGCAGAAGGATTACTCCTTAAAAAAAGTTATTCATCATTCTTTAACCAACGGAAGTGTTCTTTTAATCATCGGTAGTTTAGTTGTAGGGCTCTTGGCTAACGAAAAACAGGCGCAAGGGATTACCCCTTTCACAACAGATATTTTCAAAGGTTTTTTAGCCGTATTTCTTCTGGACATGGGAATCACAAGTGGTAAAAAGCTTTCTGCATTTTGGAAGAATGGTTATTTCCCTTTCGCTTTCGCGATTGTAATTCCCTTAATAAACGGAGTAATCGTGGCATTACTGAGTAGGTATGTCAGCCCCTCTCATGGAGACCAACTGCTATTTTCAATTCTGGGGGCGAGTTCTTCCTATATTGCTGTTCCAGCAGCTATGAAATTAGCTGCTCCCAAGGCAAACACAGGCTTATACATTCCAATGGCGCTTGCCATAACCTTCCCCTTCAACATTACTTTAGGGATGCCCTTATATATGTATATCATAGAATACGCATAGTCAAGATAAGGTTTAAAGCTAGACGGATTCTGTATTAAAATTACTGATATTCAATAATTTAAATAAATTATTCTATCTTTTTTGTAACTTTTTAATTCCTAATTCGTCTTCTTATTGAGTATGACTATAGAAGAGTTTACATCCACATTTTATTCGCTTAGATCTAAAGTTGAAGCGTATGCAAATAGGTTGCTACAAAAACAAGTAGAAGCTGAGGATGTAAGTCAAGATGTTATGCTTAAGATCTGGCAATCAGGAGTAGATTTAAATGAAATCAATAATCCTGAAGCCTACTGTATTCAGATGACGAAGCATCTATCACTAGATAGATTAAAAGCAAAAAATTATCAATGGAATACTTTGACTGACGATTTAAACCAGAGCTCGGATTTAGATCATCCTGAAAAGTATCTTGAGAGAAAAGACTTTTAGACAAAACATAATAGATGGTCTAAGCAGAAAAGATTTCTTCTTGAGTAAGATTGGTTTTATAGTTAGCCTCTCATTATTCAGCACTTTACTGTTGTTCGTATTAGGTCTAATAGCTGGATATAGTCTAAGCCCAGTAACTGCCTTTGAATATGTTGTTAGGAACATAGACTTCCTTCTCTCCTACTTCATCCATATGGTTTATCATTTAAGCTTAGGAATGCTATTGGCTATGTTAATAAGACGTACAGGAATTACAATTCTGATATTAATATTTTGGATGTTCATTTTTGAGCCAATTGGCGCTTCCATTTTGAACTATGGACTTGACTTAGGATGGTTAGCTTCATCATTACCATTTGAAGTTTCATGGGGCCTAATACCTATGCCTTTTGGAAAGTATATTCTTCAGGCTGGCTTAAATCACGTGAGCTATACTTATGTCGCCAAAGCCTTGGTTTACATCGGCCTTGTATGGGCAAGCACTGGATATATACTTATTAAGAAAGATATTAAGTAAGACTGTGCATGTTCAACGGAATTATGGGAGATGAATGGTATTTCTCAAAGAAATTAATTCAAGAAACAATCTTGCGGATTGGTGATTGTATTCATAGTTTAATGCCATTGCCAAACTATCTTTAGAAAAGGTTATTGGAGCTTTCAATTGAGCATTCCAATGACCTTTTTCTAATTCCTTAAGAACAAGAGTTGTATCCCTAAAAACTAAAGATATCAACTTAAAATCAGCATTACTGGCGTCTTCGATCAAGTGAAAATCCAGAGTTGTACCATCATTTTGCTGTCCTCCGACTAACTTATCAAAATAAATCTCTTTAAACTGAGGCGTTTGTTTGTTTGACATTTGCTGAGGGCCTTTACAGGCGATTCCTATCGCGATAAGCAGAAAGAAAATTAGATACCTCATAAAAGCACTAAGATTTTATTCCTGCTAATTCCTTCAGACTCCCAGCGAACTATATAAACACCCTTAGAAAGAAAATTCAAATCCATTTGATAACTAGATGGATCATCTAAGCATATAGTCTTAAGCAATTTAGCCTGGGCAGAAAGTATTTTCAAACAGCCTTCAGAAGTACTAGATGGAAATTCAAAATGCACTATACCTTCTGTTGGATTGGGATAGATATCAAAGTCAAAATCTTGGATATTCTCTTCATTCAAGCTAATAAATGGATCTCTCAAACGGATGCTATAATCTTCTACTTCGCCTGGAAAAACTCCACAGGAAGCTGCACCATTGGCACCATAAATATTTCGAACCCTCATTCTTGTAATCCCACTAGCAGTGTATGCCGGAGTGGTGAAAGAAGCAAACACCTCATGATTGGCATTTGGTGCGCTAAACTCGATTAGCTCTTCATCACTAAACTCAAAATCCTGGTCATAATCAATCCAGGCATATACAGTGTCAAGAGGAAATGAAAAGTTCAAATCCACTTGAATAGTATAATTAGTATTGGGTTTTATGCTTGTTGAGACATTAGTGTAATCAGAGTAATAGTTCTGAGTGCTGGTCTGTTGAATAGAGTCAAAAACAACTCTCTCAATCCAGTCACTTCCTGTTCCTGCTGATCCAAAGGCCACACAATACCTTGGTTCTTGCGCCGTATACTGAAATTTATAAGTCTCAGATGTATCTCCACTAGAGCCTACAGCAAATACCTGAAAATAAACTGAGCTATCCTGCAGAACACCAGGTATTGGGGAGTTGCTCTCCCATAATCCGTTGATTAAGGACATTAGAATCGTTGAATCCAAGCGAGTAGAATTTATACCCCACTTTACATAAGCAGAAGATATTGTACCACTATAGTCAATTTTGGAGCGTACATATTGACTTACTCCAGCCTTTGGGCTAAATGCATCAGGTGTTTGATCTATAGCTGTCTCCGCAATTTTTGGAAAACTAGCTCTATTTATAAGATCTGTTTCCCACAATCCTCTGCCCCAAGTTGCAGCTCTAAGCTCATTAGAGCCTCTCATAATTTTTAAGTCAGAGGCCGTACAATTAGGCAAATCAACATTTAACAACTGCCAACTTCCACCAAAAAGCGGTTTTACAAAAACACCAATTTCAGCTCCCACATAAATATTTGGATTTGAAGTATGATCAACTACAGCAGAGCGCAATGGCATATCTCCTAAATTCCCGGTGATATTTGTCCAAGTAGTACCCAGGTCAGTGGTCATATATATTTTAGCTCCATCATTTTGATGTGTCCCAAATGTTACAATGATGATGCTATCATTCTTAGGAGCAAAAGTTATTGAACTGATAATACTATTTGGCAATGATCCACTTCCAATAGTAGTAAAGCTTTGCGCCCCGTCTGTACTTAACCTCATCCAAGCTGAGCTGCTTATCGCGATAATGTCCGAGTTATTCTCGGCAATAGCTGCCCTCATCACGTAATTATTATATCCAGATGGTCCAATAAGAGTCCAAGAGGTTCCAAAGTTTGTGCTTTTATAAATATCCTTTCCAAAAGAATAGACATCCATTTGATTGAGAGGATCTGCTAAAAGAGGGGCTTCCCAGTAGCCATTAGTATGTCGTAGAGGATTAGAAACATTCAATCCACCATCTCTACTTGAATATCTGCCTCCAAATTGAACACTTCCTATGATCAAGTCTGAATTAAGAGTATGTAAAATTCCTTCCATTCCATCAGCTCCAAAATATTCTAACCAACCATTTTTGGTTAAAATACTTGTCCCATTATCTTGGCTTCCGCAGATATTATAATCATGATGAGACTGGCTAATACCAACTGCATAGTTCTCACGAATGCCCGTTCCATAAGAAAGAATTTCCCAAGTTTGTCCTTTATCTAAACTACGAACAAAAAAACCATCTGTTGCCGCATAGAAAACACCATTTAAAGAAGCTGCCTCTCTTAAATCAGCATGAGTATAATTTCCACCATCTACACCACCTGTAGCAGAGGGTAAATACCAATTTGTAACCTGACTGAAGGTATCTCCAGAGTTTGAAGAAGCATAGATATTAAGCATTCCATACATCATAAATGAAGTATCTCTATCATCCACCGCAAAACCATCACAAGTACCAGTAGGATTAGATCTTGAACTAAATATAGCCCCTTGATCTTTTGAAATATAAACACCATTACTAGAGGCTGCAAAAACACAATCAGCACAATCTGGACTTATTGAAAGATGGAGTATAGCGTTATTATTATTTGGAAGGCTGGAGGAAGCCGTAAAACTTAAGCCACCATCTTTACTAACTAAGATCTGATTTCTAGAACTCCTATCATAAATGTAAATGATGGAATCTGCTGTAGGATGAAATGCGATATCTGAAATATTATTGGTGCCATTAACTACAGAATAAGTTTGTAGATTATCTGTAGAAACATATAGGCCTTGAGAACTTCCTATAAATATTTTATTAGCAATTCTAGGATGATAAAACACTTTATAAATTTGGTTACTAGTACCTAAACCTCCCCATCCCAAAGACTGTGGATTAAAAGCCGTGGTATCCCAAGTCAATCCGCCATCCACAGATCTATAGATACCGTGCGTTGTACTATTTCTAGCATTCCTAATATTAACAAGTATACTATCGCGGTTGGTAGGTGAAACACTTAAAGTATTTACTCCGCTGGCCATTAAGAAATCAGTTGTTGATTTTGACCATGTTTGTCCGCCGTTAGTACTTTTCCAAAAACCTCCACTTCTTGATCCGATATAAAAATAATTAGAATCATTAGGATCTACATAGAAGCTTTCTACCCTTCCTAGTCCAGGATTATAACCTCCTTCAATCCTACCAAGATCATATGGGCCTAAGTCTCTCCAAGGTGTTCCTAGCGCTCTTTTAGTTCTGTTTTTAGATTGAAAACTTTTAAACTGTTTAGCAGCAAAATAAAAGTCTCTATTGTGGCGATCTCCACTAGGAAAATAATTAAGCTCGTTTTGATATTTCCATCTTTGATAACCTTTAAAACCACTTCCTTCTTTTTGAGGATTATTCTCAAAATAATTTTCAGCACTTTCAACCACCTCATAGAAGTTAATTGAAGGGTCATACATCATTCCTTTAAACTCTTGCCCCGATGCAAAATATGGGGCAATTATTAAGCTGAGTAATACAAGATAAAATCTTTTCATAGGGTCAATAATAAGAAACGAAAGATAGGGAATTCCTTAATGGTTAAATTACGAAAAGTTAGAATGGAGTTCAACGAGTTTGCTT
>CBFIDE010000014.1:0-56597 GCA_965661265.1 uncultured Schleiferiaceae bacterium
ATAGCTTGTTAGCAGAATGTAGAAGCCTGCCTTTAGGGATCTATGTTGATAGGCATCATCTAAAATCACTTTTGATAAATTGGGGTAAAGTGATCTAGATTTCCGAATACCTTCTACTCTTGATTCGCAAACTACGGCTTTAATTTCAGTATTCTGATGATAGAGTTCTAGCGGTTCATCTCCTACCTCTAGAGCTGTGCTTTTAGAATTTAGTTCGATAAAACCTTTGCTTTTTCGGCCGTAACCTCTAGAGAGTAAGAGACTATCTTTATTTCCAAATTTATTAAGAAGCCAAGCAGTCATTGGTGTTTTTCCCGTTCCGCCTGTGCTAAGGTTTCCTACTGCAATAACGGCCAAGTCAAATGATTCTGATTTAAGGAGACCTATGTCAAATGCCTTATTCCTTATGAAACTGATCGCATAATAAAGTGGGTTGAATGGAAAAAGTAGTTTGCGCCAATTCATAAATTCATACTTAAATAGGCCAATATTTTGTCTGTATCTGTAGGGTGAAACCAATGAATAGAATCATCCTTTTTGAACCATGTCATCTGACGTTTAGCATAACGTCTACTATTTTTCTTTATTTCAAGGATCACTTCTTCAAGGGATCTGTGATTTTCAAAATAGGGCCACCATTCTTTATAACCAACGGTTTGAAGAGCATTTATATTTCTAAATTCATAAAGTGACTTTGCTTCAGCCTCCAGACCTAGAGCTATCATTGAATCAACTCTTTGGTTAATTCGATCATAAAGATCTCCTCTGTCCATTTCAAGACCAATTTTTACACTGGGCCATAACTCTTTGGTAGGTTTAGTTCTATAATCGGAAAAGGGCTTCTTAGTAAATCTAATTACTTCTAGCGCTCTAATAAGTCTTTGTGGATTTTTTAAGTCTACTTCTTGATAATAAGTTTGATCTTTTTCGGCTAGTTCATTGCAAAGTTTTTCTAATCCTAACTCCTCCAACTCATGATTAAGCTTTTCTCTAAAACTCTTTGGAACAGCAGGAATATCGTCAAATCCGTAGAGTATAGAATTTAAATACAAACCAGATCCGCCAACCAAAATGCTTCTTTTATTTTGATCGTCTAACTCTTTTAATTTTAATATTGCTTCCTTTCCAAAATCGGCAGCATTCCATTCTTCTTTGATCGTCCTGTCAAGAATAAAATGATGTTTTACCTGATTTAATTCTTCAGTTGAAGGGGGAGCAGATCCAATCAGAAGCTCTTTATAAAATTGTCTGGAGTCAAAAGAAACTATCTCTGCATCAAGCTGAAGGGAAAGATCAATAGAGAGTTTGGTTTTGCCTATCCCTGTAGGCCCAAGTATAATAAGTGATTTATTTTTTTGTGTCATGTCCACATTTTCCACAAAATCTATCAGACGAATTTGAAATTAGCTTTGAGCAATTTGGACAGCTTTTTTGCTCGTCTTGATTCTGTTTTGCAAAGTTAGCAGTAACGATCCCTGTCGGCACTGCAATAACTCCGTATCCAAGTATCATTATCACTGAGGCCAATAATTGACCAAGTGGTGTTTCAGGAGAAATATCGCCATAACCTACAGTTGTGAGCGTAACAATACACCAATAGATACTGATAGGAATGCTCGTGAATCCATGTTCGGCGCCTTCAATCATATACATTGCTGTTCCACTAATAAACACTACGCAAAGCACCGCTATAATAAAGACTGTGATTTTCTCCCGACTATCTTTCAGAGCCTTAGAAAGTTGATTAGCCTCTCCTAGAAAGCGAGCCATTTTTAAAACTCTAAATACTCTAAGAAGACGTAATGATCTAACCACCACGAAGAACTGACCACCCGTAAAAATTAAGGCAAGGTAATAAGGCATGGTAGAAATGAGGTCAATAAGACCGAAATAGCTGAAGATATATTTCTTTTTATCTCTGGCTATAATAATTCTTAAAATATATTCGATGGTAAATAGGGCAGTGAAGAACCATTCCGCGAAAAGAAATAATTTTTTGTGCTCCTCTTTTAACTCCGGCACTGTTTCTATCATCACCGTAATAAGACTACCAATAATAGCGAATAGCAGAATAACATCAAAAGCTTTTCCGGCCGGAGTATCTGCGTGAAAGACAATTTTATACAATCTTTCTTTAAGGGAGTCTTTATGTTGCTCTTCTGTTTTGATACTTTGCAAATTTCAGTAAATATACCGGTTTTATGTCTAATTAGGCTTGAGTAAAAGCTGAAGCTCCGGTAGTTTGTTTTGCAACTTTTTTGCCAATTGATTTTATAATATTCTAAGGCTAACAATAAGTCATTGACTTCCATTTATTTATTTGCTAAATTTGGAAGACAGGGAATAATTATTACAAAGAAATATGGAATCAAACGCAGAAAAGAGAGTAGTGGAAAAGGAAACGATTGCAACATTAAATTTCCCACAGCACGATGTATTAACTAATGTTCAAGATCAAGAAGCTCGAATAAGTGCCTTGCACAAGGCAACTAGCCTAGGAAATCTCTCTAAACATAAAGTTCATATAACCTTTGAGGATGCTGAAGGATTAAAGGAAGTAAATACAACTATTTGGGCTATCACTGACAAGAAAATAATTCTAAAGGCTGGCAGTCATATCCCTGTAAACAGAATCTTAGCGGTCCGAATGAATTAATAAAAATCGCTTAAATCATTTGGATTTACATCATCAAAAAGATCATCTTCCTCATCGCTTTGAGGAAGAACTTCTTCTATATCCATCATATCATTTTCAGGAGCTTGTTCAGGTCTTTCTCCTATACTTGAAATAACTCCTCTTGGTTTTGCTTCAGTATTTAAGCTTTTCTGAAGTTCTATATAGAAAGTCCATAGATTTAAAAAGTCATAGACATAGAGCATTTTTTCTTCAAGAAATGCAAAGCAATCTTTAAGTTGGTGATCTTGGATTTTGCTTCCTTGAAATTCCATTACATTAATTTCTTCTCCTTGTTCCCAATCATCATCTGATTTGTAAAATGCAGACATTTCATTTCCTTCAAGCTTAAAAGCTTCCTTTATTGCCTTGTCAAGGTCATCTAAATATGCAGCAGCATCAATTTCGATATCTCTGATAACGTCATCTTCACTATCTAAAATTACCCTAACCGTATATGTTGTTTTCATTATCTTTTAAATCAATCCTATTTCTTTTGCTTTTTCATTCATGAATGAAAAGGCTTCTTCCTTAGTATTCTTAATCTGACCCTCTAAAATGGCCTCTCTAATAGCTTCCTTTAAAATACCTACTTCTTTACCAGGTTTAATATTGAAAGTATCCATAATCTCTTTTCCATCAATAGGAGGTTGCCAATTTCTTAACTCATCAGCTTCCTCTACTTGAGATAACCTATGCCTTACCTCTTTATAATTGGCTAAGAACCTTTCTTTTTTTCGAGGATTCTTAGTGGTAATGTCTGATTCACAGAGTATCATAAGCTCTTCTAGGTCATCAGATGCTTCAAAAATCAATCTTCTGGCCGCGGAGTCTGTAGCATTCTCTTCTGTAATTGCGATCGGTCTGCTGCTCAGTCTAATTAATTTTTGAACGTATACAAGCCTTTCATCTAAAGGTAACTTTAAACGCTGAAAGATTTTCCTAATCATCTTTGCACCAACAAATTCATGATTATGAAAAGTCCATCCTTGAGGCTCAATATATTTTTTAGTGACTGCCTTTCCTAAATCATGGAAAAGAGCTGCGTATATAAGCCAAAGATTTTTTGTCCTTAGGGCAACATTATCTACAACTTCTAAAGTATGCCAAAAATTGTCTTTATGAGATTGCCCTTCAAGTTCCTCAACTCCCTGTAAGTCTACTAATTCAGGCAAGAATTTATGCAATAATTTAGTTTTGAATAGTAGAGCTAGGCCTTTTGAAGGTTGAGGTGATAGAAGTATCTTATTGAATTCAGTAATAATCCTTTCTTGACTTATTATAGATATCCTTTCATGCAGTTTGAGCATTGATTCCATATTAGAATCTACAATAAAAAAATCTAGCTGAGACGCAAATCGAATACTACGCATCATACGCAGTGGGTCATCTGAATAGGTCTGATCTGGATGAAGAGGAGTTTGAATAATTCCTTTTTTAAGGTCGTCAAGTCCATTAAATGGATCTAATAATTCTCCAAAATTCTTAGAATTTAAACTTAATGCTAAGGCATTAATAGTTAGGTCTCTTCTCTTTTGATCATCTTCTAATGTTCCATCTTCAACAATAGGCTTTCTGCTATCAGCTCTATAAGATTCTTTTCGAGCCCCAACAAACTCAATTTCAATTGATTTATACTTCAGTTGAGCTGTCATGAAGTTTTTGAATACTGATATTCTCTTTACTCCTAACTTTTTTTGAACCAACTCAGCCAGTTCTATACCGCTTCCTATAGAAACAATGTCAATATCCTTGGCTTGACCTCTATCTAGAAATTTATCCCGAACAAAGCCTCCGATTACATAGCAATCCACCCCAAGCTCATCGGCGGCTTCACCAATAGTAGAGAATAGTTTGTGATTAATAAAGTGCTTAAAGCTTGACATTAGGCAAATACTTTTTCTGAATAGATGGCTAAAATTGTTAGAATTATAAGGATCAGATATATGGCAATATGCAGGCGTTTAACTTTCCTTTTTATGTTATTTAGCTCTTCATCATCTTCATCTAATACCACTGCAAACATCACTGGGAACAATAAAAAGGCTTCCATTCTTACTTTTCTTTGCTTAGAATCGGAAATGTCAAACTGTAAAAAATCAAAGATTGACCCCTTTTCTTTTTTGTTTTTAAGTCTCAAGTATTGAAGCTGAAGGCCCGCTTTCACTACAAAAATAGCCAAAAGTGCTATCATTACACTTAGTCCAAAAAATAGAAATAGAAACTGATTAATCATGCTTTTTTATTGAGCGGCAAAATTAGTAATGATTATTGTACTAGCATTGACTTTGATGTAAGTATTATAACTATTTCTGAAGCATGTCAGTATAGAGTTCATTCCATTGCTTAGATATTACCTGTGAGTCAAACTTCTTAGCATATTCAAAGCCATTAAGAATCATCTCATTCCTTTTAGATTCTGACTCCCAAAGCTCTAGTATATTTTGATTTATTTCTTCCTGATTGTATGGATCACATAATATAGAATTTGGCCCAGCGGCCTCTGGTAAGCTACTTAGATTACTCGTAATAACAGCCGTCTTACTTACTAAAGCTTCAAGGACTGGAATGCCAAAGCCTTCAAAAATAGACAGATAAACAAAAATTTTAGCGGATTGATAAATCGCGCTAAGCTCTTTATTATCCCAAACAGTTGGAGTATGAATTAAAGTTGTATCCCAGTTATTATTGGATAATAGTTCTAAGAAATACTTAGTTTTTCGTCCTATTAGCACCAAGGGCAGCTTATGCTTTTGGCTCGCTATGATTAATTTTTCAATATTCTTGCGTTCTTCTAGTGTTCCTACAAAAAGCAGGTATTCCTTTGGCAGCTTATACTTTTGACTCACCTCTAACTTAAAACCAGAGGATCTCTTTTCTCTAAAAACTTCTTGGCAATCTTGGTAAATTACTTTGATTGCACTTTTATTTAGTCCCAAATACTGTATTAGATCTGCTTTAGTTTGTTCAGAAATCGCAACTATTTGATCGGCAGATTTTACAGATTTGACCAGCTTTTTCCAGTAGATTTTTCGGTCTATCGTTTTATATAATTTGGGGTATCTCTTAAAAATTACATCGTGTACAGTTAAAACTGATTTGATCTTATTTTTTTTAAGCCCTTTCGGGATTTCACCACTGAGGCCATGAAAAATTTGAATGTGATCTTTAGCAGCTTGGTTACTTACCAAAGCTTGCCTCCAAAGGGTTCTGTAAAATGAATTCTTAAAAGAAGGCTTCTTTTCAAGAATATTGGAAAAATTATTTCCAAATTCAATTTTTGCTTTTTTTGGATTATACAGCACAAAGGTGTCATCAGGAAATGCGGCAGCTAGACCGCTTAGTAGGTTTCTTCCATAATTTCCTAACCCACTTTTATTATGATAAATTCTCTTTGCTTCAAATCCAATTTTCACGATTAAGAATCAAAGGTTATTACACAGTTTTTATTTATTATTCCTACAGCTTGCCCAATTAAGTCTTGCCCTATATATGGATTATTATAGGCTTTGCTCTCCTGATGTTCTTTTTGGAAAGTCCATTTTTTATTTGGAAGAAATAGGCTTAATTCTGCTAAGCCATTAAGCTCAATTTTAAGATCATGAATCCCAAGTAGTTTTCTTGGATTGATCGCAATTTTCTCTATCAACTCTTCAAGACTTAAATTTTCTAAAGTATTTTTTCTAACTACACCAAAGAAAGCTTCAATACCTGCTATGCCGCAATCTGCAAGATCAAATTCGCAATTTTTATGTTCTATATCTAGTGGCTCATGGTCAGAGCATATTATAGAAATAACATTTGTCTTCAATGCTTTTATCAAAGCCAGTCTATCTTCTTTAGATCTAATAGGGGAGTTGGACTTTAGATTTGTATTGTAATCAAGTAAATCATCATCTGTAAAATGTAAATGATGCATACTTACATCTGCGCTAAACTGTGCTTTAGTTTTAGATAAAACATCAATACTTTCTAAAGAACTAATCCCTGAAAAGTGAATTTTGGTTTCAGCATAATGAGCTAACTCTAAATCTCGCAATACTGCGAGCTTTTCTGCTAAGGCTGGACTTCCTTTCAAACCAACATAAGTGCTGTTTAGTCCTTCATTCATTTGACCACCGGCGCTAATGCTATTATCTTGAGGATGTACCATCAAAGGGGTATTAAGCTCCTTTGAATATTGAAGGGCTAAATTCATAACGGCAGCATTATCAACTGATTTTTTTCCGTTTGAAAAAGCTATAGCTCCTGCAGCTTCCATATCATAGATTTCGCTAAGCTCTTTTCCTTCTAGCTTTTGGGTAAAAGCGGCGCATGGATATATGTTCACTGGACTATCATCTGTAGTAGCCAGTAAATATTCTACTGTTGATTTATTATCCACTACTGGATTTGTAGCAGGGCTCAGAACAACTGAGGTAAAGCCTGCTCTGATTGCAGCTCTAATACCACTTTCTAGATCTTCCCAATCTTCATTTCCTGGATCTCTAAAATTTGCTCTTAGATCTACCCATCCTGGGCTTATATGCAAATCAGGAATATCAATTATCTCCGCTCTATCATTGCTTATAGTAGGAGAAATGTCAATGATTAAGTCTTCAGATATTAAAATGTCCATTACCTTTTGATTGTAGTCGGACTTAGGATCGATAATCTTTGCAGATTTAATTAAAATCAGATTAGCTTCGTTTTTCATTTAACCAAGAATTTAAGCAAAAGTATTTCAATTATAAAAAAGAATAAGGCCAATAGTAAGAAATACCTCCAAAGTTCCACTTTATTCAGTAATTCATTAAAGGAACTGGCATTCATATTTGAAGTTTGGAAAGATTGTAATTTATAATTAGGGTATGTTGAAATCATATTCTGTGCGCTGCTAAAGCTCCATTGACTTTCCTTCCTATCTGTATTAATTGCTAAAGCACTTACAATAGAGTCTTGTTCAATAATATCATACCAGCCAATAGGAGTGTTAGATTCTAATTTAATTAAATTAATGTTGTTAGAATTCATTTTTTGTTGTGGAATAAATGAATAGGATTTAGATTCAAGCTTAATGATTGCATCATTCACATTTGAAGTTGGAATATTCATATTAAGAATAGATCCAGGATAGTAATAGCTTGACTTAACATCATTAGAGTAAATCACAGTATTAATAGCCAATGGAACCAATATAGGATCTTTTGCAATGGTTCCAAAGGCTTCACTTAATCCAAAATGTGCTAGGATAACATTGGCATTTAATTTTGGAATTCTTTCAATTATAGGATCACCATTTTCTAAGGTTAGAAGTGGATATCCTCTAGGGTTTTCTCCTGTAAAATACTTCTTGATTTTATTTATACTTGGATTCTTAGGATCCTGCGTAAAAACATTAGAGAATAGTGGGTCTTGCCAATTAATTTTATCAATTATGTAATTTGTCTCTTCTAAGCTTTTAAAATAACTCATGCCTAAAAGCCCGAGCATTTGGGTAGTACTTCTCAATTCATTTGAAGGAAAAATCAGAATATTCTTAGAAAGACTCAAATGATTTTCTATTGATTGAACAAGGCCTGAGCTTAAGTCATGAGATCCTTCGATAATTATTAATTGAGCCTTTTCTATTTCTTTAAAATCTATAGCCTGAGGAGATTGAATGATAATTTCAAATAGTTCAGAATCAAAGAAATCATCACTTTTAGTTTGGGATTTATCTGTACTGATTATAAAAACCAATGACTTTTTTTGCTGCTCGGTAGTTAGTGTTAAGTGATTGTCAAAACTAGGGCTAGGTGCAGATATTTTTACTTCTAGCTTGCTGTCTTGGCTCTGATCTAAATTAAAAGGAAGTATAAAGCTTCTGATTTCCTTTGCAGCGATTTCAATATTGCTAGAGTATATGGTTTGAGTGCTGTTTTTAAGACTTAATACACCGGTGAATTTTTTAGATGAAAACTTATTATTGACACTCACATTTAGTTGTTGATTTAGGCCTTTTAATAAAAGAGCTTGATCAAAATAACAACTGTCAATAAATGTATTATCCAAAATTTCATTGTGCTTTGATTCAAATATCCAATAATTGAAAGCTTTATTAAAACTCAAATGGGCATCTAAACCGGATAATTGTAAATCGCTGAAAAGCAAAACCGTAGTGCTGCTATCAAATTGGGACTCAGAGCTAATACCGCTTATATGCTCTAATACGTGATTTAGTGATCTTGTTGGGCCACTAGACTCAATAGCCATTAGCTGTTTAAGAGCAATTTCAGGAGAATGGTTATAATAAGATGAGCTCTCAAAATTATTTGTGAAAATGTGAATCCTGCTATCAGGACCTAATTGATTTAGAAAACTCTTAGCCGTTATTTTTGCCTCACTAAACAAATCCTCCTCAATCTCTCCGGACATCATGCTAGCACTATTATCAAGGTATAAAATATAGGTGCTTGTAGTATTTTTGTTTTCACCGATATAGGGTTGGCAAAACGCTATTATCAATGCTGACAACGCAAGACATCTGCAAATAAGAACAAGAATATTGCGAAGTTTTTGTTTTGATTTATTTTCTAACTGAATGTCCTTTAAAAGGCGATTGTTAGAAAAGTAAATTGTCTTTGTTTTCCTTAACTGAAGGAGATGGATAATAATCGGAATCAAAAGGCTTAAAAGAGCCCAAAGAAAGTTAGGATAGACAAAGTTCATTAAAGGGCTAAGTTATAGCATTTACAGCAGATATTACTGATAAGATTCTATCTTAAGTATTTCAATGCAAAACTTCTTAATTTCTGTTTGAACACTTTGCCAATCTTTAGATTTCAAATCTGATCCTATTACATGATCTCTGGCCTCAGGAATAGCTACCATTCTTTGTTGATTATTAGGAGTTTTTAAAGCGGAATGCATCGGAGCAATGGCACTTACATCAATTATATCATCTTGTTCTTGATCTGATTTGTAGTAGTAAAGAGATAGCATAGGACATTGGATATTGCGATACACTTCTTCAGTCATTTCACTTTCAAGCAAGTCTTGTAATTGAACCATTGCATTCACAGTATATGTGCTGTCCCAGTACTGGCCCACAGTTGCATTTTCATGCCTTATATGTCTGTTTTCACCATAAACCAATCCGGCTATTTCTTTTCCCCAAGGATTGTTCAATAATCCCGCAAAGGGGCTATTGATCCTTAAATTTGGACTCAGGTTTATTACCGCATGAACATCCTTAGGAAAGTAGGACGCCAACATAAGACCATAGGTGCAACCTGTTGATGTACCTATGATGATTACTTTTTCACCCATTTTTTTAGCTATTGCCAAGCTAACTTTCGCCGATTCCCAACTATCGACAACATTATAATCTTCTAAAGAATGTGGGTAATTAATACCATGTCCAACTAAACGAGTTAAAAAAGCATTAGAATTGAAAATTTCGGGAATATTCCTATTAATTGGAGCTCCTTCTTTTTCACTTGCACTGAAGCCATGGATGTATAAAAAGACAAACTCTGTCTTTGAACTGTCTGTGCTATGGTATATTAATTTAGCCTCATTATCCTTGCGCAGGTAAGCAGTATTAATATCTTTTTGGACATAAGATACCTCATCCTGAATAGTAGGGAGCTTATTTGTATCCAAGGTAAAATCCTCAGGTTTTGGTCCAAGGAGATAAATAATAAGAATTACAATTATAAGTGCTAGGAATATTTTTAGTGCTTTCATTTTACTTCTTCTACGTCATTCAAAATATACGCAAATTCATCCAAGCTTTCAGAATTAAGTTTTAATATTCCCATCACTTGAATAACATCATCGGTGGAATATTCATCAGGCTCTGATTTCCAATTTAATGTCATCACAGTTTCTGGACCAGCGCCTCCACAAAAAAAGCAAGCGCTAAATGGATAGGCGCTAAGAGCGTAAGTGTTGGCTTCAATATCTATTGGTATGACATAACCTTTAATGAGTACTCTTTTACCATCTAATTTTTTAATCTCCTTTGGAAAAACGGGTTGAATATACCAAGCCTCTAATTCTGTAAAGTACTTATCCTCAAAGCTTAGTTCAGACAGTTTTTTCCAATCTATAAGAAGTGCATTTTGACCTTGGGCTGTATTGAAAGCTAATGCTATAGTAAGAATTAGTAAATACCTCATAAGCCGCTTAGTTGAGCATTGTTGAGAGAGTAAAAGAGTGATCTACCTGACCTATCCAATACCAAAGTTCCTCTCACGCTCACGAATTTATCATTGATGAAGCGATCTGGTCTCACACTGAACTGCAATAATACTGCGGTTTCAGGTCCAGCATTTCCACAAAAGAAGCAAGCTTGGGTAGGGAATTGAGACAAGGCGTATGTATTTAATACTACATCAACAGGAACTAAATAGCCAGAAACAATAACCTCTTTTCCTTCAAAATCATTTATAAGTTTGTCACTAAAATTTGGAATCATTAAATAATTGTCATCCACGCTCTTCCCTTCATAGCTGGTAGTGTTTAAAACATTCCAAGACAGTGATTTCTGTGCATAAAGGGATGAAAAACTAAGAATTAAACAAATTATGAATAGGAATTTAGGCCTCATTTAAAGTGTTTGAAAGATTAATTCTATACGCTCTATTCATTGGAATTACAGAAGAAACTAGTGCTAATCCGATGCAAATGAAATATAGATAAACATCAAATGTATCTATTTGCAACCACTCCAATCCTGATTTATAGTTTTCATAGCTAAGCACAGATAAATAGAACAATAAAGCTTTAGAAAAAATCAAGCCAAAAATATAGGAAATGCTGGCTATGACGATTGCTTCAAAGGCAATTAATTTTATCAAATGATATTGAGAGGCACCCAGGACTCTTAATAATCCAAGTTCAAATTTTCTTTCACTCAAAGACTTTAATAAGCTTAAAAATATACTGATACCCGATATAAATAAGATTGAAATTGCAAGAATTTTTAATGCATCTAAAGCCGTTGAAATTAATCCAATAAGTCTATTTACTTCTATCGCCGGTAGGGCAGCTTGAAGGTTTTCCATAGACTGTATTTGTCTTGGAAGCTGAAATTGAGCTAAAGGACTTTTATATTTTATTAATATTGAGGTCAACTCTAGATCTTCTTCGCTTTCTTCATCGCCATGACTGTGGTCGTGAGCATGCCAAAGACTAGAATAATGGGTTAAAAGCAAGTTATCAGCTACTTTATTGCTCCTCTTTAAAATTCCAGTAACGGTATAAGGATGCTCATGCTCCTCATTCATTCCTTCTACCAAACCATGTTCAGAGAATACCTCATCACCAATCTTTAATCCAGTCTTGCTTGCAAGTTCACTTCCTAATAATAGGGACATTTCACCTAATAAAGATGATCCTTCATCAATCTCTAAGCCATACAGCGTCAGGTAACTAGAGTCAGTTCCTACTATTCTATAATTATTATATCTATCTCCAAACGCCAATGGAATTGCGTTCTTAACGAACAAAGATTTTTTTAATATTTTAAATGAGGAGAAGCTGATGTTTCCAGTTGGAGCATCTATTTGATAGATACTACTTAAGATTATTTGAAGAGGAGATCCTTTGGCTCCAACAACCATATCAACACCACCAATACTGCTTTTTAAATAGTTTTGAGATTGGTACTGAAGCTTATAAATTAGACCTAATAAAGCTATTGAAAAACTCAAGAGAAGAATGCTGACTCCACTAGAAAGCTTATTGGCAATTATATTTTTTAGTGCTAGCTTAAGCATCAATAATCAGTTTAGAATCAAAGTATTCCTTGATGCGTTGGTCATGTGTTACGATTATCAAGTGCGTATTATGTGCAGTCAGCTCTAACAACGTATTGATTACTTTTTCCGCATTCGTATCATCAAGGGCAGAGGTAGGTTCATCCGCTAAGAGCATTTCTGGTTGATGCAATAATGCTCTTGCAATATTGAGTCTCTGTTGTTCACCTTTGCTCAGATTGTAGGTCTTGGAATCTAATTTATCTTCAATATTCAACTGAGCACAGATGTTGTGAATCTTTTCATCTGATAAATAACGCTTGTGAAATTTTTGAGCTAGCAGAAGATTTTCCTTTGCACTTAAGCTTTTGATAAACAATGATTCTTGCAAAATCAATCCAATATATTGGGCCCTAAAAAAGTCCATTTCTTTATTAGAAATTTTAGAATAGTCTTTGCCATTCAGGTTTAATTCAGCCTGCTTATTTCTTAAAATCCCAGAGAGTAGATGCAGAAGTGTGCTTTTTCCACTTCCTGAGGGGCCAAGAATTAATAAGTTCTCATTATCTGAAAGACTAACATCAGAGAAATTAATTGGCTTTCGCGATTCTGAATAAGTAAAAGAAAGATTTTGTGCTACTAGTGCCATTCCGTAATATTACAAAGCAAATCTAATTACAATTAACCGAGGATGAAAACACTTGTTGTAGGAGCGAGTAAAAAAAAGGACAGATATTCTTATATCGCTACGAATATGTTAATGGAAGAGGGCCATGAAGCTTATCCTTTTAATCCGAAGGCCGATGTGGCTGATACATTTAAAATTCTTGATGATTGGCCAGCTAATGGGATCGATACTGTTAGCTTGTATATAGGGGCAGCACGCCAGAATGAATATTATTCTAAAATAATTGACTTAAAGCCTAGAAGGGTAATTTTTAATCCAGGTACAGAAAATTCTGAATTTGAAGCCCTCTTGGCTGAGAATGGAATTGCAAATGAAAGAGCTTGTACCTTAGTTTTGCTGAGAACGGGTCAATACTAAAGCTTAATAAATTTATGGAACTGGAATTCACCATCAATACCTATCATAAGAATATACAGACCTGCTCTTAAGTTTTGAGTTATTATCTCAGTACTTTCACTTCCAATGGGGTTAAGATTATCCGAATAAACAATAGAGCCGAATTGATCGGTTATAATAATATCAACCTGGTTTGATATATTTCCTATTCCCTCAACGGAGATGTTGTTAGTTGTAGGGTTTGGGCTTAAAGAAAAGTCTAAAATTTCAGGCGCAATACTATCCCCATAATAGGAGCCTAGGTTAAATTCTACATTCGTACTATTAGGGTCTAACCAAGGCTGTAGTTGAAAAGAAGGCATGGAGCTGTTGTTAAACCATGCTAAACTGAGCTTTCCATAGTAATCCTCTCCCCTTAAATTGCTGCAACCGCTAAGCCCTCCTGTTAAAAAGCCCAAGACAAGGCCATTCTGATCTAATAGTGCAGAACCAGAAGAACCACCTTCTGTAACTCCGTATCCATTGATGCTTCCGTCCCATTGGACTTCCCAATGTGTATCTGCTATAACTTGGCCGAAGCTCTCACTGACCAAGTTTGAATTATAAGTTGATATTTTTTTTATGTCCCCTTCAGGATGATGAAAGCAAACGCCAGAAGTTGAAATGTCACCAGACCTATTCCAGCCCGCGTAAAAAGCATGAAAATCTTCAGGAATACTTTCAGCAAGCTCTAAAAGCAAAAAGTCAGGCCCAGTATCTCCTCCATTATCATCAGATCTTGAAATCAATTCAGAGCCAACAATAAATTGCTGTGCCAAATTTCCTTCCTCACTTGGGTTATTGCAATCAGGGCTTTCGTAATTAAAATAAAAATTCCACTGTAAAAAATCACTGCTACTCGCAAAAGTGCTTCCAAAATAAGCACAGTGTTCTGCGGTAAGAATATAAGGTTTATAACTGCGATCAACAGTGCTTATAAGGCTGCCAGAACACCATCCTAAACCACTTCCAACTCTGACAAGTATTCTAATAGCTGATTTTTTTTCATCACTAAAATTAAAAGATTCTGAACAATTAGAATTTACTTGGCAAAAGTCTGAATCCCCAAAATCTTCAGTGGGTGAATAAGTTTTAATATTGCTATAGGCGATTGCATCAACTGAAATGTTTAATGGATTATTTGAAGTGATTTCTATAGTTCCGTTGAAATTATGAGACCAAAAGATTTTATTCCCAATAATTTGTGAATAGACATATTTCCTTGTTCCATCTGAAATGAACAAACTATCACCTGTTTTCAGAGTTTCTAAATTGAGAAGAAAAAAGCAGTTGCCAGAAGATTCAGTTCTTAGTGGGGTATTGGTAGTGTTTAATTCTATATCCTGAGAGAATTCTTCAATAAAACTGTGAATAGGAATAGAAAAGTGATTACTAAGACTATCGACTTTTTCAGATATACGATGAACTGAATATTTTGATAGATTAAGTGCTTCAATCTGCGCCTTAGATTGCAAACAAAAAAAGGTAAATACTATTAGCGCCTTAAGATTGAAGCCTTTGGCGCAAAAGAAATTCCAATTGGTCATTAGCTTTCTCTAATTTGTTTCATAGTTCTTTATTCTCTCTTCTTAGGGCAAACAACTCAAAGGCCATTTGAATTGTAAGCTTAAGCTCTTCTTCCTGCCAAGGCTTATTTAAGTAGCAATACACCTGACCCTTGTTAATTACATCAATTACAGCATAAATATCTGAGTATCCTGTTCTGCGTATCCTCATAGGCTCAGGATTGATTTTCTGTATTTCGACTAAAAGCTCAATCCCAGTCATTTCCCGCATTCTCTGATCAGTTAGTATGATATTCAGATCCTCTGTATATAATATTTTAAGAGCCTCTTTCCCTGATTCGGCGATAAAAACTTTAAAGTCTCTTCTGAACGTTGCCTTAAATGCCTTAAGGTTGTGAACCTCATCATGGACATAAAGAACTTTTATTTCTTTGAAGTCCATGTTAAAATACTATCCTCCGAAAATAAGGGATATTTTAGAACTATTGTTACTTTGGCGTATCGAAAGCCAACCAAATTTATCTCAAATACATTATGATCTGCTGCTATAAGTTCATAATCAAAAGGTTTGAGTAACACTTTTTCCTATTTTAATGATTAAATCGGAAGTAGTTATTAGAGCGTTTAGGGCAAGTGAAGATTAAGAATCTTTTTTGAAGTTTACCGAAGGCCATAAAAAAATTTTAACTGCCCATGGAGTTACTAAGGTAACATCCTCAAATTATAATTGGATGAAAGATCCATCTGTGTTTGTAATTCTAGTAGAACCTTTAGAGGATGGTAGAGCCTCAGGTGGAGCTAGTGTTCGTGCCTCATTAGGTACAGGTAGCTGACCAATAGAAGAGGCTGCGCAAGAATTAGATCCAAGTATCGTGACTTTAGTTAGATAGAAGTCCAAATATGGAACCGGCTAACTGTGTGGATTGTGGAGTTCATTAGAAGTTGCAGGAATGGGAATTGGAAGCTTTTTTGCTGCCAAGGTGGCCATTAGCATTGCAGATCAAATTGGCTTGACTTCATTGTATGCTCTTTGTGCGCCTTATACTGTGCGATGGATAAAAATTATTGGTTGCCGAGTTATAGAGGAAGTTGGAAACAAGGGCACTTTTTACCATCTTAAAATTGATTCATTAGCAACGACTGCTTTTCTTGAGTATACTAACAATTTGGAGCATGCTAAAAAAATATGAGGCTGAAAGGATCATGTTCTTAAGAAAAATAGAAATATTCAGCTCGATGCAAATCCTCCAGGAAGGAAATTTCAAGTGAGGATAAATTATAAACTTGATTTTGCGGGGGCTGATGAGAATGAGTTTAAAATAAATGAATAGACTCAAATTATCCATATTAACTTCTATAACAACTCTGGTGATCATAATCTTCTTTGAGCCAGAGAAATTTTTGTCCATCCATTTTTTCTACACCCTGCTTTTTTATTTTTGCTTTAAACTATACTCAGCTTGAGCTAGAAAAGAAGGAAGCTGAAGAGAATAAATCATAAGATAAAAGCTCTTGAACAACTTTAGAATTCTGACTTAAAATGGAATTTTAACTTGTCAAATTTTTCCTGCGCCATACTAAGACTAAAAGAAGAGTCTGCTAGAAAAACTAATTTTCCATATTTATCCTTTGCCAAGAATCGATATTTTAACTTGGAAAATTCAGCTAATTGAGCTTGATCAAATGACTCAATCCAACATGCCTTAAAAGCACTGTAGTTCTCATAAGTACATTTTGCACCATATTCATGCTCAAGGCGATATTGAATTACTTCATATTGTAAGGCTCCAACAGTTCCAATAATTTTTCTACCATTAGATTCAAGAGTAAATAACTGAGCAACGCCTTCATCCATCAATTGATCAACCCCTTTGTTGAGCTGTTTAGCTTTCATAGGGTCATTATTATTTACAAACCTAAAGTGCTCCGGAGAGAAACTAGGTATTCCTTTAAACTCAATGTTTTCTCCTGAAGTTAGAGTATCTCCAATCCTGAAATTTCCAGTATCGTGTATACCTACAATATCTCCCGGGAAAGATTCATCAACGATAGTTTTTTTTGAGGCCATAAAGGCTGTAGGATTGCTAAACTTCAATGACTTCCCTAGTCTTATGTGAGAATAATTGGTATTTCTTTCAAATTTACCCGAAACGATTTTGAGAAAAGCAATACGGTCTCTGTGTTTAGGATCCATATTAGCATGAATCTTAAAGATAAAGCCAGTGAATTTTTCTTCTGAAGGATCAATCACCCTGGTTTCAGATTCTTTGGGCTGCGGAGTAGGTGCTATTTCTACAAAACAATTTAATAGTTCTTGAACGCCAAAATTATTAAGAGCTGACCCAAAGAAAACAGGAGATATATTTCCTGCCAGATATTCTTTTTTTGAGAATTCAGGGTAAACACCATCTACCAACTCAATATCTGATCTTAAAGTTTGAGCAGCATTTTCTCCAATGTTGGAGTCAATTAAAGGATCATTGACATCATTAATGTTGATACTGGAAGCAATTCTTTGTTTGTTGTTTTCTGTGTAGAGCTGTAAATTAGATTCCCATCTATTATAAACACCTTGAAAGTCTTGCCCCATACCTATTGGCCAACTTAATGGAACTACATTTAATCCTAATTTTTGCTCCACTTCATCTAAGAGATCATAGGCATCTTTACCCTCTCTATCTAGTTTATTGATGAAAACAATTATTGGAGTATTTCGCATTCGACATACTTCAACTAGCTTTTCAGTTTGAGTCTCAACACCTTTTGCAACATCAATGACAACAATTACACTATCTACAGCTGTTAACGTTCTATACGTATCTTCAGCAAAGTCTTGATGACCAGGTGTATCTAGAATGTTGATTTTTTTATCTCTATATTCAAATCCCATCACGGAAGTGGCAACAGAAATTCCTCTCTGTCTTTCAATTTCCATGAAATCTGACGTTGCACCCTTTTTAATCTTGTTCGATTTTACGGCACCTGCTTCTTGAATAGCTCCTCCATAGAGTAGAAGTTTTTCAGTCAGTGTTGTTTTACCGGCATCAGGGTGAGATATTATGCCGAAGGTTCTTCTTTTGGATATTTCTTTAATCAAGCTCATGGCGGGCGAAATTACTCAATAATTGCTAGCTCTCCATCTAATGGTATAAAATTAAAATGAACTATATAGATATTGAATTTGTATTATAGTTATAGATTAAAAAATGAATTCTAAGTACTCAATAAAAGATATAGAGCGTCTAAGTGGGATAAAGGCCCACACAATTAGAGCCTGGGAGCAGAGGTATAACCTACTTGAGCCTCATAGAACAGATACTAATATCAGATATTATGCTGATGAGCATCTGAAAAAAATCTTGAATATTGCTGTTCTTGTCAAGAGTGGCATGAAAATAAGCAAAGTTGCTAATCTTGAGGAATTAGAACTATGCAACGCAGTTTTGGACAATGGTAGCCATGAAAGCAATTTTAGCAGCCAAATAAATTCTCTAAAGCTTGCAATGCTTGATTATAATGAGAAATTGTTTGATCGAGTTTTTGAGTCCTGTATAAATCACGTAGGAATAGATGAAACCTTTACCAAGATATTAGGAGAGTTCATTAAAGAGATTGGTGTTCTGTGGCACGCTGGCGCGATTACTGTCGGCAATGAGCATTTTGTAACTAATTTGATCAAACAAAAACTATATGGCTTTTTAGATACTGTACCGTTTCCGAATGAAAATCCCGAAAAAGAGGTCATATTTTTCCTTCCTCAAGGTGAGTTGCATGAATTGAGCATGCTCTATCTGAATTATTACCTCAAGAAAGATGGTTATAAGGTCGTGAACCTTGGTCAATCAGTTCCTTTAGGCTATCTAAAAGAAGCTTGTATAAAAGCAAATATTTTCAAAATGGTGACTGTTGTAACCACTTCTCCTTCTTTTGAAGACCTTGAGGATTATTTAGTAGAATTTGAAAGTTTTTTTAAGAATTATGGATTTGAATTACATATATCTGGAATGCAAATCACTGATTCTTTAATTCAAAAGGGTCTAAAAGGAATTAATATCTATGATTCTGTAGAGTCTATCAAGAGTAAGTTTTTGAAATAAATCCTATTTTATTATTTTTTTTATTGCTCTAAACGCCTTTTGAAACAAGGGGTTTGTAGTTTATATAGATATGTCTTATTAATAATAGATTTTTAATTGTACCTCTACATGATAATTCTTGTTTAACTTTGACGAAGAAACGTTAAACAAAATAAAAGCATGTCTCAATCAGAATTTAATTCCATTGTAATTTCGCATCAAGGTTTTTTGCAGCAGTTAGCGTACAAGCTTACAAGAAGTGTTGAAGACTCTAATGATCTCATTCAAGAAACCTTTTTTAAAGCAATAAAGAATAGAGATAAGTTTCAAGAAGGGACCAATGTAAAAGGATGGTTATATACCATCATGAAGAATACCTTTATTAATGCTTATCGTAAAAAGAAGAATCAAAATACTTTTGTAGATGACACGGATAATAAATATTTTTTAAACTCAGGTAGTTTAGAAAAGTCTGATCAGACCGATTCTCTTGTAGATCATGAGTATATGATGAAGCAAATCGAGACTATTGACAAAACTTATGTTGATACTTTTATGATGTATTATAATGGATATAAGTATGAAGAAATTTCAGAAATACTAGATATTCCTTTAGGTACGGTTAAAAGTCGTATTTTCCTAGCCAGAAAAAAGATGCAATCTAAACTTCAAGCTTACAGAAAATAAAAAGTTAATGAGTAAAAAAACTATTATAATTGGTTCTGGTTTTGCAGGTTTATCTGCCGCTACTCACCTGGCTGATAAAGGTTATGACGTTACTATTCTTGAAAAGAATAGTCAGGCGGGAGGGAGAGCAAGGTCATTTAGTGAAAATGGGTTCACTTTTGACATGGGACCATCTTGGTATTGGATGCCCAATGTTTTTGATCAATATTTTGAACATTTTGGGAAAAGGACTTCTGATTACTACCATCTCGATAGACTAGATCCTTCTTATAGGGTGTATTTTGGTAAAGATGATTTTACTGATTTACCTGCTAATTTGGAATTGCTGTTTGCTGAGTTTGAAAAAATTGAGAAGGGTAGTGCCGTTAAACTTAAAAAGTATCTCAAAGAATCCGAATATAAATACGAAGTTGGAATCAATGATCTTGTTTATAAGCCTGGGCGATCCCTTCTTGAGTTTGCCGACATGAGAATTGTGAAAGGACTTTTTAATTTGCATTTAATAAAGTCAATTCGGTCTTACGTTCATGACCACTTTAAGTCAGACCGTTTAAGGCAATTAATGGAATTTCCAATTCTTTTTCTAGGAGGTACTCCTGAGAATACACCAGCTTTATATAGTCTAATGAATTACGCAGATATTTCATTAGGAACATGGTTCCCAAAAGGAGGAATGCATGAAATTGTGAAAGCTATGGTCAACTTAGCTGAAGAGAAGGGAGTGAAAATTATTTTGGATGAAGAGGTTGTAAAAATTAATGTAGAGAATAATAGTGCAAAATCAATAGAAACTAAAACTGCCAATTATTCGGCTGATATTATTGTTGCAGGCGCAGATTATCATCATGTTGAACAAAACCTCATTGAAGAAAAATATAGAAAATATAGTCCTACGTATTGGGATAAAAGAAAAATGGCACCTTCTTCATTGCTGTTTTATCTTGGTGTTAATAAAAAACTAAGTGGATTGCTACATCATACCTTGTTTTTCGATGCAAATTTTGATGAGCATGCTCAAGAAATTTACTCCAAACCAAAGTGGCCAACTAATCCGCTTTTCTATGTGAGCTGTACTTCAATGACTGATAAATCAGTGGCACCTGAAGGTCATGAGAATGTTTTTCTTCTGATGCCGGTTGCTCCTGATTTAGACGATGGTGAAGAAATGAGAGAGAAGTATTTTGATATTATGATGGACAGATTAGAAAATCTAACTGGCCAGAATATAAGAGAACATATAGTTTATAAAAGATCTTATGCTCAATCTAATTTTGTAGAAGACTATCATGCTTTTAAAGGAAATGCCTATGGTCTAGCAAACACCTTAGACCAAACTGCAATACTAAAGCCATCGCTGAAAAGCAAAAAAATTAATAATCTATACTATACGGGTCAACTAACAGTTCCAGGTCCGGGTGTACCGCCTGCATTAATCTCCGGAAAAGTGGTGGCTGATGAAGTTGAGAAAGAAAATCCAATAACCTAATTAATTATGAAAGCTTTATTTGATACTATTTCGGAACGATCCAGTAAAATAGTTACTAAAACATACAGCACTTCATTTTCATTAGGCATCTTCTTTTTAGATAAGAATCTTCATGCAGATATTTACAATATTTATGGCTTTGTGCGTTTTGCGGATGAAATTGTAGACTCATTTCATGATTTTGATAAAGAATGGCTTCTTAAGGATTTTGAAGAGCAAACTTTTATTGCGATTGAAAAGAAAATAAGTTTAAATCCTATTTTAAACAGTTTTCAAAAAACAATTAATAAATACGAAATCGATCATGAGCTGATAAGAACTTTCCTAAGAAGTATGGAGATGGATTTGAATCCACAGGAGTATGTTGATTCAAAGTATGAAGAGTATATACTGGGGTCAGCGGAAGTGGTAGGCCTTATGTGCTTAAAGGTTTTTTGCTATGGCGATGAAAACGAATATCAAAGACTGAAGCCTAGTGCAATGAAACTGGGCTCTGCTTTTCAGAAAATAAATTTCTTGAGAGACCTGAATGCAGATTATTATTCGCTGGGAAGAGTTTATTTTCCAGGAGTAAATATTGAAGAGTTCAATGATGATGTTAAAAAAGGGATTGAAGAAGATATAGAGGAGGATTTTCACCAGGGATATTTGGGAATTAAACAACTTCCTAAGAAGTCTAAACTTGGAGTCTATGTTGCCTATGTTTACTATTACGCTTTATTTAGAAAGATTAAAAAGTCAAAAGCTAAAACGGTTTTAGAAAATCGAATTAGAATTCCAAACAGAAAGAAGTTTGGATTACTTTTGAGTTCTTACTTAAGACATAGCTTTAATATCTTATAACATAGTAGTAATGGCTGAGAAAGTTGTTCTGGTGAATGAACATGATGAAGTTCAAGGTTTAATGGAGAAAATGGAAGCTCATGAAAAGGGACTTCTCCATAGGGCATTCTCAATATTCATTATGAATAATAAAGGAGAGCTTATGCTACAGCAAAGGGCACTGTCCAAGTACCATAGTGGAGGACTATGGACAAATACATGCTGTAGTCATCCAAGAGATGGAGAATCTTATGACGCAGCTGCTCATAGACGCTTGATAGAGGAAATGGGGTTTGATTGCAAAATGAAGAATTTATTTCACTTCATATATAGAGCTGAATTAGACAATGATTTAATTGAACATGAATTGGATTATGTCTTTATTGGTTTTTCAGAAATAGAGCCGCAAATAAATCCAGAAGAGGTGGAAAGTTACAAATGGATATCTTTAGATGAGCTTTCATCTGATATCACGGCCAGACCTGAAATATATACAGAATGGTTCAAAATTATATATGATCGTTTTAAAAAAGAATATACCGATGGAGCTAAGCATATCTAGGCATGCACATTTTAATGCTGCGCATAAACTATTTAACTCATCTTGGTCTCAAGAAAAAAACGAATCTGTTTTTGGGAAGTGTAGTAATCCACATTATCATGGTCACAACTATGAATTGATTATTAGTCTTAAAGGTCCTATGGATCCTGAAACTGGTTATGTATATGATTTAAAGGTTTTAGCCGATTTAATAGAAGATAAAGTTGAGAACAGACTTGATCATAAAAACCTTAATGAAGAAGTTGAAGAGTTTAAAACCACTAATCCGACAGCGGAAAATATCGCAATTGTTATCTGGGATTGGCTTAGACCTGAGATTAATGAACTCTATAAGCTGAAAGTCACTTTATATGAAACACCTCGGAATTTTGTAGAGTACGAGGGTTGAAAAGCTATTAAGCCTGATTAATTTTCGGAGTTCCCTTTAATATGATCTTCTATTTAATATGTTGAACCATGGATGTTGAATCAATCACAGCAGAACTGTCTTTTTCAAAGGAGTAGGGAAGATTGAGTATCTCGACATTTTCTGAGTTGAGCCTCATTTTTAATATCTCTTTGACTTTGTTTTGCTCTATTTCAAAGGCACTTGGCGCAACACCCTGTTTCCAATATAAATGAACCAAGTTCAACGTATCAGTACGTTTAAAATTGGTTAGCAACATTTGAGAATAACCAAACTGTTCAATTTGATCGTAAATTATTCTAAGTTCTCTAGCCAGCTTTATCACTTCAACTTGATTACTAGACCTTCTGGCTAATTCGTCTTCTAAACTAGAAATTACTTGATATTGATTATCTAATTCATTTTGACTTTTTGTAAAGACATCCAAAAGCTTATTAACTTCTTCGCTTTCGGAATCGCCGAAATTTTTAGCTTGAATTATTTTTAATTCACAATTTCCTAAATCATAGATGGATAGTTTCTTACGCCAGTCTTGAATAAGCTCTTCTGGCACGGGTTCTCCAAACATTACTAAACTAATTCTAGAAAGATCCGCATCATAGACCAAATCTTTCTTTACTATTTCAGAACCGTTAAACTGAATGGTTTGAGATATAAAACTTTCCGCTCTATTATTGAATAAAGATTTCTTTACCACATTGTAGAATATGAAGCCTGACGGAATAACAATAAGTAGAACGAATATAAAAATATAGTTTCTAGCCTTCTTTTCTTTTTTGGGATCTAGAAATTCCATAACCGGAAATTTCAAAACTCTCACAACTGAAAATGTTGCTAAACTTATAAATATTGAGTTAATCAGAAATAGATAAAATGCACCTAAGAAGAAACTCCATTCTCCATTGGCTAAGGCAAAACCTGCCGTACAAAGTGGAGGCATTAAGGCGGTTGCAATAGCAACACCAGGAACTACATTATTTTTAATCTTTCTATTGGCAGCTAGTATACCGGCAATTCCACCAAAGAAAGCAATAAATACATCAAGAAGAGTAGGAGAGGTACGTGCTAATAATTCTGATTGGGCTCCATCTAAAGGAGTAATAGCAAAGTAAAAAGTAGAAGTAGCCATGCTCACGAATAGCATAATGCCAAAGTTCTTTAATGACTTTTTTAAGCCAAGCCAATCATTAATTCCTACACTCATTCCAACTCCTAAAATAGGTCCCATTAAAGGGGAAATAAGCATCGCACCAATAACTACAGCTGCAGAATTAACATTTAGGCCAATGGAGGCAATTAAAATAGAAAAAATAAGAATCCAAACATTATAGCCTTTAAAGACAACATCTTTTTGAATTGAATCAATAGTCTCTGATGGATGCGCATTATCGTCTACTGTCAAAGTGCTTCTGACAAGAAAACGAAGAGACTTTAGAAAATTTAGAAGATGAAATTTTTCATCTAAAGACGAAGAGTTTTTCTGTTCCTTATTTTCTTCCATATGCTTGTTTATATAGCCTACTGATTAAACAGATTGCTTTCCAAAATTAAGTTTAATATCGCTTACAAAAGTTTTAATTAATTGCTCATTATCCTTTTTGCAAATTAGAAGTGCATTCTTAGTGTCTACGACTATATATGATTCTAATCCCTCAACTACAGCGATTTTTCCCTTAGGGACTCTGATGATGTTATCACTGCTGTCATAAACTTGAAGTTTATTAGCTATTAGGGCATTATTATTATCATCCTTGGGCATATGCTCATATAAACTACCCCAAGTTCCCAAATCGCTCCAGCCAAAATCAGCAGGAATTACACTAACATTGGTAGATTTTTCCATTACACCGTAATCAATGGATTCATTCTCACATGATGGATACATATTCTCGATAAATCCTTCTTCTTTTTCTGTGTTAAAGAGATTTTGCCCTGCTTCAAAGCTAGAGAATAAATCTGATTGATGTTTTTGGAGGGCTGTCATGAAAGTTGGGATACTCCATATAAAAATTCCAGAATTCCAGAGAAAGTCACCGCTTTCTATAAATTCTTTAGCAATTTCTAAATTCGGTTTTTCAGTAAAAGTCTTCACAGGTTTAACTTCTCCATTCATTTCTGACTGAATGAATTGAATATAGCCGTATCCCGTATCAGGTCTGTGGGGTTTTATACCCATAGTTATCAATTGATCGCTTTTTTCCGAAAAGTCCAATCCTAAATTTATAACTCTGATAAATTCATCATCATTAGTTATTAAATGATCTGAAGGAGCCACTATCATTTTAGCATTCGGGTCTTTTGCTCTTATTTTAAATGCCGCATAGCTAATACAAGGAGCAGTATTTCTTCTGGCTGGTTCAAGAATTATATTCTCTATGGGCATTTCAGTCAATTGTTCAGCTACTAAATCCTTATAATCTTTATGAGTAACTACTAAAATTTTATCGGCTGATGTGATTTTCTGAAGGCGCCTGAAGGTGTTTTGAATTAAGGTTTCACCTGTTCCAAGAATGTCATGGAATTGTTTTGGAAACTGCGAGGTGCTCATCGGCCAGAATCTGCTACCAACTCCTCCGGCCATAATCACACAATATGGATTACTCATAAATTTTATTTTCTGAACCAAAAGTACAAATTAGATATCTAATCTTAATTAATAGAGACCTTCTAAAATTTGTACCTTTGTGCTTCTTATTATTTGAATAAATCGAATTAAAATATGTTGAATTTAGTCCTTTTTGGTCCTCCTGGAGCGGGTAAAGGCACCCAGTCTTCAAATCTAGTAGAAAAGTATCAACTGATTCACTTATCTACCGGTGATTTGCTTCGTTCAGAGATTAATGCAAAAAGCGAATTAGGTTTGGAAGCTAAGAAGTTAATGGATCAAGGTCAATTGGTGCCAGACGCTATTGTTATTGGTATGATAAGCTCTAAGCTTGAGAATAATCCTGAAGCTAAAGGTTTTATTTTTGATGGTTTTCCAAGAACTGAAGCGCAAGCAGTTGCATTGGACACTCTTTTGGTACAAAAGAATAATTCTATTTCAGCCATGCTGGCGTTGGAAGTTGAGAATATGGAGTTAATTAATAGGCTACTTGAAAGAGGAAAGGACTCTGGAAGAGCGGATGATCAAAATCAAGAAGTAATTCAGAATAGATTAGATGTTTATAAAAACCAAACAGCAGTTTTAAAAGACTACTATTCGGCCCAATCAAAATTCCACGCTGTAAATGGATTTGGAAGTGTAGCTGAAGTTAGTGATAGATTATATAAAGCTATTGATAGCTTAAGCTAAAAGAAATGCGAGATAATTTTGTTGATTACGTAAAGATTTACACCAAATCTGGAAAAGGAGGAAAAGGCTCAACCCACCTTCTTAGAAATAGAGATACTGCTAAGGGTGGACCTGATGGTGGTGATGGAGGACGTGGTGGACATGTTATCTTAAGAGGAAATAAACAGTATTGGACACTTCTTCATCTTAAATTTAGGAAGCACATTAAAGCTGAAAAAGGTGGTGACGGTGCTAGACAAGAAATGACCGGAAGACAGGGGAATGATGAATTTATTGATGTTCCTTTAGGCACAGTTGCTCGCGATGGTGAAACCAATGAGTTCTTATTTGAAATCACTGAAGATGGTGAAGAAAAGGTCTTGCGTAGAGGAGGCAGAGGTGGTCAAGGGAATGTTCATTTCAAATCGTCTACTTTTCAAACTCCAAGGTTTGCACAACCTGGAGAAGACAGCATTGAAGGCTGGAATATTTTAGAATTAAAGGTATTAGCTGATGTTGGCCTTGTTGGTTTTCCAAATGCTGGTAAGTCTACTTTGCTTGCGTCTATTAGTGCTGCTAAACCTGCTATAGCGGATTACCCTTTTACTACTTTGACCCCAAATTTAGGCATAGTACCTTATAGAGATCATCGATCTTTTGTAATGGCAGATATTCCTGGAATTATTGAAGGCGCTTCGGAAGGAAAGGGGTTGGGACATAGATTTCTAAGACATATAGAAAGAAATTCTATTCTCTTATTCATGATACCATCAGATACGGAAGACATTCCAAATGAATTTAAAATTCTTTATACAGAGCTTAAAAAATTCAATCCTGAGCTTTTAGATAAGAAAATGATTCTTGCAATTACTAAAGCTGACCTTTTAGATGATGAACTAGAAGACTTGCTTATTAATGATTTAAAGAATACGCTTCCTGAGGGATTAGAATTTATAATAATTTCATCTATAAGCGGAAAAGGCTTAGAAAGACTGAAAGATAATATCTGGAATAATATTAATTCATGATAGACAGCTGGCCGCAATGGGATATTGATTTATTAATCTATTTAAACTCCTTAGGTTCAGGCTTGTTTGATCCATTTTGGATCTTTGTTTCTGGAATAATTAGTTGGATTCCATTATACCTGACTTTAATTTATCTTCTGTTTAGGTCTTATAGCACTAAGCTGGCCTTGGCAGCCTTGGGAATTCTAATACTCAATGTAGTTTTGACAGATCAGTTAAGTGTGCAGGCTTTTAAGGAAGTGTTTTTAAGATTAAGACCTTGCCACACGGATTCTCTGAAGGATATAATAAGAATAGTTGATGGTTGTGGTGGTAAGTATAGCTTTGTGTCATCACATGCTACCAATACATTTGGATTAGCTTCAATAATGTTTTTTATCCTTCCTCAAACCTATAAGTATCTGAAATACTTTTTATTCATTTGGGCAATAGTAGTTGCCTATAGCCGAGTTTATTTGGGAGTGCATTTTCCATTAGATATTATAAGCGGAATGCTATTAGGATTCTTTTGTGCCCTTATAAGTTCAAGATTATTTATCCTTTTAAAAACTAAGCTAAAATGAATTTTTTGTGGGTTTTCTTTGGAGGAGGTATAGGGAGCCTTCTTAGATATTTGATGAGTATCCTTATTGTAAGAAACAGAATAAATATTAATATCAGCTTTCCATTAGCGACTATTTTAAGTAACCTACTAGCTTGTGCTTTACTTGGGCTTATGGCTGTACTGATTTCTAAGGGTCGATTAACTGAAAGCCAAAAATTATTTTGGATGGTAGGTGTGTGCGGAGGTTTCAGCACTTTTTCAACTTTTAGCTACGAAAATCTAATACTTTTAAAAGAAGGAAATTATTCAGTTGCGTTGATAAATATCTTGCTAAGTGTAATTTTAGGATTCTTGATAATTGCCTCTGTAATACGCTTGTCAGCGGATTAAAGTAATTGTTCCTTTCTTTAAATAGGAACCACCATCTTCTTCATTACTTGCTTTTGCAATATAGGTGTAGGTTCCAATAGGTAGTAGGCTTCCACCATTGAATTTTTGTCCATTCCAGAAGAGACTGATATCCTCAGTACTAAATACGAGTTCACCCCAACGGCTATAGATATAGATACTCGAATATTGAGCACCAATAATTGAAATTATAAGTTCATCATTAATTCCATCTCCGTTTGGACTAAATGCATTAGGGATATAAAATCTTAAAGGAGTACTTACTTTTAAATATTGAAACAAGGTGTCTGTACAACCAAACTCATTAATAGCAATATGCTTTACAAGAAAAACGCCCGTATCAGAGAACTTTAAAGATTGCTCATTAAAATCATATAAAATTTGTCCACCTGGAAGGTGTGTCTCTGTGGAAATATTAAGACCATCATTTTGATTTGTAATAACAAACAAAGGCTTTAGGATATCGGCTTCCTCTTGATCTACGCTTAGCCTAGCCTCTGGTGAGGGTAATACTGTAATTACATCCGTAAAAATTTCAGATATAGTGTCCACACAGGAGTATCTAGAAACTATGGTATGACTAACAGTATAAACCCCTGCTTGAGTGTAAACATGAGAAGGACTTGCCATGTTGGAGGTCGTTCCATCCCCAAAATTCCAATAGTGATCTATTGGGCCATCTGCTATACTACTATCCCTAAAATTGACTCTGGCAGGATTACAAGCTCTGGTAATTGGAACTTCATGTCTAAATTTTGGGTTCTCATAGATTCTTACAGTATCAATGAAAATAGCTTCGCAACCAAAATCTTCAGCTTTTAATTGGATTATATATGTTCCTGGCATCAAAAAACTAATAGCCTTGGGCTCTTTAGGAAAAATTTGACCATTTTGATTTGTATTGCCACCAAAATTCCATGTGAAATTAGCATCTGGGCTGAAATCCCCAAAGACATTAAAATCTAAAAAGTTCTGATCAAAACAATAGTTTCCTCTATGATCAAAACTAACACTTAATGGGTCATTAACTTCAAAAATGGAGGTGGATGTGTCAGCACAACTTGTTCCTTTATTTACAATCAGAGTGACAACGTATTTCCCGGTGTCTGAAAAAGTATAAGTTGGTGATGAAACTGTAGAGGTATCAAAGCTTATGGCCGGATCTCCAAAATCCCAAAAATAAGAAGTGGCATTTACACTAGATTGAGTAAAAGTTAAAGTTTTGCCATTACACTGTACATTTGTATCATTTCCTTGAGCATCTATAGCTGCAATAATACTTTGGCAGGCTCCGGAAACATTGAACTGAAAGTCTCTCCTTACAGTACTGATAATCGTTCCATTCCGATATTCTTTGACACAAACTGCAAATACATATTGTCCTACTTGATTTGGTCTGCCGGTGAGAATTCCAGTTCTACTATTGAGTTTCAAACCAGGATTTGCAGGTAAAGGGCTTAGTTTGCTAAATCCCATTCTAAAGGGAACAGCGGCATAAGGGGGCCTAGTAGCAGGGTTGGGAGCTACACCGTTGGGGTCAGTAGCAGCTGTTCCAGGATTATTTCCTCCTCCATTAAGTGGATCGCATAATTCATAAACAAGACTATCACCATCAGCGTCAGTAGCTCCTAAGTCTAATTTTAGAGCGACATTTAAGCATAAAATAACGGGAGGATCTTCTTTGAAAACGGGACTGCTATTACAACTGAGGTCATTGGGGAAAATATTGGTTGTATACGTATTTCCGTAATTTGAAGGACTATTGTTGATATTGGCAATAGTGGAATTTCTGCAACATCTTTGGTGTGAAATAATATAACCGTCAGGATGGGGAGGTAAATAAGCTGTATCAACATAAAAGGCCTTTTCTGTACATACCGTAGAAGGAAGTTGAGTGCAATTATTAGGAGCAGTGAGTGGAAGAGTAGTGCTAGGACTTACATTAATAGATAGATTCTTAAAGAGTGTTGTACCTCTATAAATACTTACTGCAGCCTGTGGATCAAATTGTGCACCACTTGAGTTACAATCTCTGTAAATTGTTAGGGTGATTCTGTAAAAGCCGTTTCCTATACACTCATAGGTAACTTCTCCTCCAACAAGATGAAGAGCTTGGGATGTATGAGGAAATCCCAAGAAAAAAATGAGTAATATATATAGAGCCTTTTTCATTTTTAAAGGACCCTAAATTACTAAAAGGATATCAGATAATAATCTGGCTATTGCATTAATTAGAATTGGAATAGAACATGTCCATAAAAGGAATGATAGTATCATAGCCTTTGGCTGAAAAATACTTTTCTGTAGAGTCACCAATCGCGAAAGCGAAATCTCCTCCCCAAGCCCCTAAACTCTTAATAGTACCATGGAAATCTGGATATTTGGAGTGAATGCTTTCTCGCCCAAGAGCGATAGAAAGTAGGCTTTCATGCTCTGCCAAAAGTCTAATTAGTTCATCCTTAGAGTCACAGCTTGCCAATGAGTTTGAGATAGTATTAATTTGAGTCACTAAGCCATCAGGGATAGATAATTCATTAAACTTCCTGACCTCAATGTCGCTATTTTGCTTTTGACCCAAGTAAATAAAAAATCCTTCTTCCCAAATGCCGGAAAGCTGAACTCTTTTAATTTTAGGTTGCTGATGGTTTAGCTCATATAAAATGGCGTTATTTATACTGGCCTGAGCAACATCATAACCGCTACCACGGAGACTCTTGAAAAATAATCTAAGTGGGTCAATTTTATAATGTTGAGCTAATAAATCGATTAGTGTACTGCTAGTTCCTAGGCCCCAATTTCTGTCAAAATCTAGATTAAATATGAGTTCTTCATTTTTAATATCAGCTCCTAAACTTTGGACGTTTAATAGTATCTTTTGAATTGTTTGGGCTTCCTTATCGGATGAACAAGTCTGAATAGATAAATCTAAATTAAGCTTTGCCTGAAACCATAAGTTAGAATTTATATCATAGGACCTTATGCTGATGAACTTATTTTTATGTTGAGATACTAAAAGTTCTTGCCCATATTTTGTTGGAATGGACAGGGCCGAAGCTCCTTTTAGAACAATATACTCTCCACTTAATAGAAGTTTAGCATTAGCTCTATATTTCAAACCTTAGGCCTTTTTGATTGTCTGCGGATTTTCAATACCTCTTAGTTCACAAAATTTATTAACCGCAGCACTATGGCTTACAATATTATCTTTAAAATATTCAACGATTGTACTTTTCTCCTCTTCGGTAGCTTCTAATTGATTTAGAATATTTAAGAGATGCATTTTCATATGACCTTTTTGAATTCCAGTGGTTACTAAAGCTCTCAGAGCAGCAAAGTTTTGTGCTAATCCACTGGTCGCGATTATACCCATCAGCTCAGAGGCATTTGGAGAGTTCAGCATTTGATATGAAAATTTAACTAAGGGATGTAAAGACGTTAAGCCCCCTACAGTGCCTAGGGCAAGAGGTATTTCAATCCAGAACTTAAATACTCCATCATTAATGGTGCAATGTGTTAAACTAGAATAACTTCCATCTTTAGAGGCATATGTATGGCATGCCGCTTCAATTGCTCTAAAATCATTACCAGTAGCAATAACAACAGCATCAATACCATTCATTATTCCCTTATTGTGGGTTGTAGCTCTGTATGGCTCTATTTCAGCAATTTTTACTGCTCTTTGAAATTTTTGAGCAAACTCTTCCGCACTCAAGCCATTTCCTTCGTCCAAGTCTTTAATTTGACATGAGACTTCAGCTCTTACAATACATTCGGGTGTATAATTAGAAAGAATGCACATTACTATTTGTAAATCACTGCTTTCTGTAGAATCGTCATTTTCTACTAATGTTTTAAGGCTTTGTGCTAATTGCTCTAAGCAGCTATTAATGAAGTTGGCACCCATAGAATCACAGGTTTCAAACTTGACTTCCAGCTGAAAGTAGTGATCTAGCTTGTCATTTTTATTAATCAGCTCAATTGATAATATTCCGCCACCTCTGGCTCTCATATTAGAAGTAAGATCCTCTGTATTCTTGAAGAATACTTCCTTATTACTATTTATTAATGCTTCTAAATCTGAAGTCTTGCCTTCAAACATAAAATGAACATGACCTATTTTTGTAGTACTGATCACTTCTGTTTTAAAACCACCCCTATTCAACCAAAAATTGGCACTTTTGGCTGCCGCGGCTACAACAGAACTTTCTTCAATAGCCATTGGAATGGTGTATAACTTAGAGTTGATTTTAAAATTTGGTGCAACGCCATAAGGGGTGTAAAAGTTAGAGATAGTGTTCTCAATGAATTCATCATGAAGCTTTTGAAGCTTTTGGTCAGAATTCCAATATTTCTTTATGGTCTCAATTGCATTTGAAGAATCATTAAAATAGTTAGTTGATAACCATTCTATCTTTGCTTCTTTAGTTAATTTTGAAAATCCTTTTATGGGTTGCACCATGGTCTAAGTTTTAAGTGTACAAATATATACTCTATTGATGACTAAAAGGTTCAGTCCAGTGACCTAAAGTTTTGTTAAAATATGACAGAAGTAAAATGTCCCAACTGCCAATCTTGGACTCCTAAAGATGAAGGTGTCTGTAATAATTGCAAGAATGATTTAACAAAAAGCTTTGAAAAGGAAAGGGATGAAATGATTTCAAAGCCATCGGCAGGTCTTCCTTTAATCGAAATTAGTGAAGATGATCCACCTTTAATGCGGCTTGGAAAAAGAGGCGTCAGAATGGCTCAGCTTATATTTTTCTCTGTCATTAGTATAATAGCCGGCATGGCTTCATCCACAGTACACTAATGTTCAAGCAGTTCTCAAGGTTTTGGTATGTTGCTACAGCTTTATTCACTTTAAATCAGTTACTAGAAAAAATAGGCGTCCACATAAAATATGTACACGCCTATCTTGATGATTTCTTAGCACCCACTATTGTAATGGGCATCGCTCTTTTTGTACAACAAAATTGGATTTATAAAAATTCCAAATATGTTTTCCCAATTAGCTATGGCATTTTCTTTGTCATTTGGTATAGCTTCCTATTTGAGTTCCTATTTCCAATGTTGGATTCAAGACACCATTCGGACCCTTGGGACATACTAGCTTATTCAATAGGTACATTTATATATTACCGCTTGGCTAACAAAGAATGTGTATTATTACGATCCTGGAATAAAACTTAAAACGCTTTTACCAGCATCCAATAAATTTAAGATGTTATCCTTTACTTCGTAGGCATCAACCTTAGTTAATAGATCAATAAATTGACCTTCAATATTACTTTCTGGACAAGCTTTCTTAGTTAATCCATAAATATCAATACCTAAGGCTCTAGCTCCTTCTTGAGTAAAACTGCAGTTGAAGTTATTACAAGCTGTAAAACCTGAAAGACCACCACTCTTATCCAAATTAATAAAAGGTAAGGCACTTTGAGCTATCTTACCGGCTGTATTTTCCCCTAGTATAGAGTTTAATACCCACTTATTTGTAAGCAATGAAGCATACTTTGAAGATGATGCCAACATTGCACTATGACATGAGCTTAGGCTAAAGCTTGAAAGGACTACTAAACTAATTCCAATGAATCGTCTGCTTGATTTAATCTTTTGTGTGTAATTAATTACTTGTGTACTTCTTATATCTTTCATTCAGCCTAAGATTAATCTTCTCAACTACTTCGCCTTTAGAATAGGAGAGAAGAGAAAGGAAATAAGTAGATCGCTGATAGAATGGAAATGGGGATTCCAGCTGTTCATAGTTCTTATCCATAATTACTAAAGCACTAATAGACATCTTTTCTGTTTGACTAAAGTCTCCTATCAAATAAAATTCTGGCGACTTTTTTAATAAGGCGAGTTCAAAATTTTTATCCAATAAAAACTCCTTGAAATTTCCATTTAGAATTTCAGTCGAATTATAATCGTAAAAAAAGTAGACTTCTGAAAAATCATACTTCTCTATAAATGCATAAACTATTTCTCTATTTACCCTTCTTTGTTCAGCTTCTGTACTTGTAGCATCTTCTTCATAGCCCTTTTCTCTAAGCGCATTTATTTTATTTCTTGAACTGTGTAAACGAACCAATAAAACACCCTTTTCCTTCAGCATTATAAGCTGTTCTTTAGGTGTAATTTCATTTTGAGCATTAAGCTGCCCAAAAGTTAGAATTATTATAAAAAGAAAAGAAAATGTAATCCGAATATTATTCATAGCTAGGAGTATTTAAGAAACGAAAAATAAGATAATTAATAGCAAGGGCAAAGGCATTAATCTATTGATGCCTTTTTAAGATTAGGTTGCCCATCTTCTTAAAATGATCTCTTAAACTCAAAGGTTCAATTATTTCTATTTGATCAATCCATTCTTGTAATGCTATTATTAACCCTTGGTTATTCTTGGCCTTATATTTATATATAATCCAACCATCCTTTCTTGGTATAGACTGTTCTGATTGACTAGGGTGAAGTGCTAAACTTCTGAAATAGGGAACTATATTAGGATGAACAGCAATTGAAATATTTTCTAATTTTCCTTTATACCATATTCCAAAGGCATTATTAAAGAGCTTTTTAGGATTCTTCATGGACTTAACATAGGCGCTGTCTGATTTCTGTAAATCTAATATTCTATCTAAGCCAAAAACTCTCTCAGACTGGCTTTCTTTGTCATGACTTAGAACATACCAACGTCCTTTGTGAAATTTCAGTAGCCAAGGAGAAATGGTTCGGATTTTTCCAGATTTAGATTTATCAAATGAGCTGTAGTCAATAAGTAAAGACTGTTTGTGCTCTATAGCTTTTATTATTTCTTGTAGCCAAATAGTTCCTTCATTATCAGTGTTTTTATCTATTTCAATAATGTTTTGCCGCTTATCGCGATTTTGAATGACTCTTTCAAGTCCGCTTGCGGATTCAAGGAGTTCAGTGAACCTCAAAAGTAAGTTTAGATGTGAGGAATCATCTTCTTCAATAAAGTAGCCCTTTGACGATTCTGAATACAGACAATTAATATGAAACTCTTCTCTTAGCTTTTGGATATACCTTTCAAAAGTTCTTTTTGAAATATTAATATCATCCCTTGACAAGGCACTAATTAGATATTCAGCATTAGAGTAATTTCCTTCCTGAATTAATCTAACAAGCTTTCCTAACTTTAATGTAAGAGTAGTTTGACTCATGCAGCCAAGATATTCTTTGCAATTTAGGCAGCCAAATTCTTCTGAGGTCTATTTGAAGTTCCAAAAGAGATCATATCGTAAAACTCAAGCTTTATAGCTTCTACATTTCCTTTATAAGCTAGAAGTAGAGAGTCTTTAAATGAATTCCAGCTGATGCTTCTTTCTGAACTCATTTGGTTTAATTGCGCATTTTGAATAAGCGATAAAGCATTTTCGGCTATCAAGGTATTTGAGCTTTCCAAATAAGTCATTCTAAAAAAATTAGACTTGATCTGTCTTGATTCTTTAATTTTAAAATTTAACAGCAATTGATCTGAATTTCTATCTTTTAGAATAAAAATTTCATCTTTTTCAAGTTCAAAGCTATTCTGTATCTCAAGAATGCTGTGCGCTAAATGATCTTCATTTGTTAACTGGCCTAATAGAATCGTTTTCATAATTGGGTGTTTTATTCTGATACAAATAAAGTATAGCGCTCCGTCAAATGATGTCGGTGTGTTAGAGATTTATTTTTTTAGAACTAATCTGAAAATTTTACGTTCTTAGCATATGATTCATTTTGTAACATATGAGCACCCAAAATCTTCGGAATGGGTATGCTTTGTGCATGGCGCTGGAGGAAGTAGCAGCATATGGTATAAGCAATTGAGAGATTTTAAAAAAGATTTTAATGTCTTGTTATTGGACCTTCGTGGTCATGGAAAATCAAAATCACCTATCCAAAATAGTTTTAAAAAATACACTTTTGATCATATAGGAGATGATATTATTGAAGTGCTAGATCATTTGAAAATAGAAAAGTGTCATTTCATTGGCATTTCTTTAGGCACTATTATCATTAGAGAAATAACAGAAAGGTATCCTGAAAGAACGGAATCCATGGTCTTGGGAGGTGCAGTTATGAAACTTGATATTCGGGGACAAATATTAATGCGTCTTGGTTATGTTTTAAGATCTGTTGTGCCCTACCTGCTGATGTATAAACTTTTGGCTTTTGTTATTTTGCCAAAGAAGAATCATAAGGAGTCAAGGTCCCTTTTTATCAATGAGGCTAAAAAGCTTTATCAAAAGGAATTTGTAAAATGGTTTGGTTTAATTACTCAAGTGAATCCTCTTCTTAAGTATTTTAGAATTAAAGATGCTGGTGTGCCAAGCTTATATATAATGGGGCAGGAGGATCATATGTTTTTACCATCCATTACCAAATTAGTGCAGGATCACAATAGCTCCAAGCTTCATATTATTCAAAATTGCGGTCATGTTGTTAATGTTGAAAGACCTGTGGAGTTTAATAAAGTAGTTATTGACTACATAAATAGCATCTAGCTTAAACTGGCTAAACAATCAAATCCTTATATTTTTTCTCTAGATCTTTAATTACATCTTTGGCAATCCAAATTTTAATTTTATTCTTAGACAAAATCATTTTTTCTGAAAAGCTAAGGACTTCATTAGCTAATTCTATATTTCTCTTTCCAATTGACCGGAAGGCCCAACTAATAGCTTTTTTTACAAAGTTTCTTCCGTCATTAGAATAATCCTCAAGAAGGATCAATTTGTCATGAAAATCTGAATTCTCTAACTTTTTATGATGGACCGCAATAACTGCTATTAATGCAAATGCTGTTCTTTTAACAAATTCGTGCTTTGAGTCTTTGGCGAAGAGTATAATTTCTTCGTGAAAGTCACATTTGTGTAAGAGGTTAGAGCATAATTGATCACAAACATCCCAAGAGTAAATGTCCTTTAGCCAGGATTTAGTTAATTCAATGGTCATTTTTTTTGGCTCAGCAATTAGACCAGCCAGAATGTAACATTCGTGAATATTTAATTGCCAGAGCTCTTCTGCCAATTTTTGATTTTTTGAAAGAGATTTAGCAAAATTTCTTAGAACGGGCATTTTTATACCAATAGATTTAGAATTGTCAATTCCAAAATGTTTTAGCTTCTCGCGATATAGTGGATCAGCAAGGTCCTGAAGTTTCGAGAGTATAGTTTGTGCAGTTTCCATTGAAATACTATTCTTCTTTTGATGGAAGGTAAAAAAAAAGCCCCAATCGTTAAGAAAGGGGCTTTGTAAAAGGTGGTGATGGACGGAATCGAACCGCCGACACAAGGATTTTCAGTCCTTTGCTCTACCAACTGAGCTACATCACCTTTTTGAAGGCTGCAAATGTAAAGTTTTTTTCAAATTACAAAAGAAAAATCTCAGCATTATTACATTTGTACTGCTAAAATAAAATTAAATGAATCTTTTAATAGATCAAGGCAATACCAGTATTAAGCTTGCGCTCTCTGAAAATCAGCTTATAAGGTCTAAAAAAAGCTATACACAACTTTCTGTTTCAGAAGTTGAAGTTTTTCTAAAAGATTGTAAAATTGATCAAGCTATTTTGAGTTCTGTTGGAAATCGTATCAAGCTTCCCTCCATTTTAATGGAATTGGTAGATGTTGATTTGAATATAGATACTCTTCTTCCTTTTAAAATTAATTATAGTACACCTGACACTTTAGGGAATGATAGACGAGCTTTGGTAGCTGGTTCTATGGTAGAATGCAGTTCAAAAAATCGTTTAATTATTGATTTAGGGAGTTGTATAACCTATGATTTTATAGATGATAGTAATACGTATCAAGGCGGGATAATTAGCCCAGGATTAAGAATGCGTTCTAGAGCAATGAATACTTTTACATCTAATCTGCCAGAGGTGGAGCCAAATGAACCTAAAGATATCATAGGAAGGTCAACTGAAGAATGTATGCAATTAGGTCTTAATTTAGCCATATTTAAAGAGCTTGAGGGTATAATAGAAAGTTATGAAAAGCGTTATCCTGACTTAATTTGTCTTCTTACCGGTGGAGATTATTTTCACTTTGGAAGCTTGGTAAAAAATAGCATATTTGCAGCACCAGATTTACTGCTCAACGGCCTTAATCATATTTTGGAATATAATGTTAAAACCCAATAAGGGATTACTCATATTACTTATTGTTTGTAGCTACTTTACCGGTAGTGGACAAGCTAATTCTGTATCGCCCTATTCTGCTGTGGGTGTAGGAAATATTAATCCTGGTAGCTATGCTAGAGGATGGGGACTTGGAGGTGCAACTATTGGTTTGAAAGACAGAACCAACCTTAATATTTCTAATCCGGCTTCTTATTCTAATTTGGCTCTAACAACCTTTGATTTGGGTTTTTTTATAAGTGTCATTGAGCAAGAGCAGTTAGATCCGGCGATAAATCTATCAAATGGAACTGGTGGACTAATGTATTTTTCAATTGGAATTCCCTTTTCTGAAAAATGGGGTGGAGCCATTGGAATTAGACCTTATAGCTTAAAAGGGTATAATATAACTTCTAATAGGTTTGGACCAGATAGTATTCCGATTCAAGATGTATTTACCGGTAATGGTGGATTATCTCAATTGTACTTGGGAACATCTTATACACTTTTTGATGGCTTAAGTCTAGGAGTAAATGCTAACTTTTTATTCGGTAGAGTGGATGATATAGTAAGCACCGTGTGGAATGGAGCTCAAAACACTCCTTTAGATAGTAGAACTGAGAACTTAGTATCAGTTAGTGGATACAACTTTGACTTAGGTCTTCAGTACATTTTTGACTGGAATGAAAAATATGAAATAGGATTAGGAGCTACTTTATCTAATTCTTCTAGTCTAAATGCTCAATATAATAAGTACTCTTATACTTATGAGACTTCAACAGCAGGTGTAGAGAACCCTATCGATACTTTAGCTCAAGACGAAGGAGTTGAGTCAAAAATTATGTTACCTATTAATTTAGGTGGGGGCTTAAGCTTGGGTAGAAAGTCAGATCAGTTATATAATTATGCTTGGGCCTTAAGCATGCAGTATACTTATACAGAAGGAAGTGCTTTTGTGAATTATAATGATGCTAGACCGCTAGATAATGGCTACAGAATTAGCGGTGGAGCTTATATAACTCCGAGGTTTACTTTTGATAGATTAAAAAGAAGTAAGAACTATTTGAATATTATTGAATATAGAATTGGTGGGTTCTATGAGCAGTCTACTTTAGTAGTGGGAGGAACACCAATTCCTGAATATGGCATGACCTTTGGTTTAGGATTACCGTTCAAAACAAGAAGTAAAGCTCCAGGTGAAGAAAAATATAATGTTCTGAATACAGGAGTAGTTTTTTCTAGAAGAGGAACTTTAGATAATGGACTTATTAGAGAAAGTTATATAAATATTTTTGTTGGAATTTCTCTTGGAGATAAATGGTTTATAAAATACAAATACAGATAAAAAAAATGAAACAGATTATTCTAAGTTTTGCATTAATAATTGGATTTGGATCAAGTATCCAAGCACAGGATGGCAAGTACGGTGAAGATAGTGTGACATGTAGAGAGCAATTACTAATCTACTATGAACTAGCTAGAAATAAGAACTATAAAGACGCTTGGGAAGGCTGGGATTATGTTTACAATAACTGTCCGCAAGCAAGCAAGAACACCTTTATTTATGGACCTTCTATTGTAAAGGCAAAAATCAAAGAAGCAGCCACTGATGAAGAAAAGCAAAAGTTAAAATCTTTATTATTGGAGGTTTATGATAATAGGCTTGTTTACTATCCTGGAAAAGAGGGGTATGTACTTGGAAGAAAGGCTTTAGAAGTTCTTGAGTATTATCCTGATAGTACTCAAATGGCTTATAATTTATTCCTTAGAGCAATGGAAGTTGATGGACCCAAGCAAAGTGCAGCCTTCTATAATGGATTTTTTGTATCTGCAGCAAGATTATTTAATGATGATTTATTCAACAAAGAACAAATCTTTGAATCTTATAATATTGTTACTGAAGGTATAGAGTTTAATAATAACGAGTTAAATGTTTCTATTGCTAAACTTGAAGCTAAGCAAGAGAGCGCAAGCTTAAGTTCTAAAGAAGAAAAAAAGCTTGCAAAAGATCAAAGAGAACTTGAAAGATATACGGATGTAGAAAGTAATATTGAAAAAATATTAGGGCCTATAGCCACTTGCAAGAATCTTGAAGTTCTTTATAATGATTCAACTTTTGCTTTACATACGGAGGACGATGTATGGTTAAGAAGAGCTAACAAAATGTTATCTCAACTTAGGACCAAGGAGGATGGAGAAACAGGAGATTGTACTGATAATCCTATTTTCTTTAAAGTAGCAGAAGCTCTTTATAGATTATCACCTTCAGCAGCATCTGCTAGATCCATGGGAACTATGGCCTATAAAGATGGCAACTTTGTAAAGGCATCCGAATACTTTAAGGAAGCTGCAGATCAAGAAGCTGACCCTATCAAGAGAGCAGAGGATTACTTAAAAATTGGTGTTTCTTTCCAAAAAAGAGGAAACTTATCTTTAGCTAAGACTGCATTATTGCAAGCTGCTAAGTCAAGAAAGAATTGGGGAGACCCTTATATTGTTCTTGCAACTGTTTATGCCCAAGCTGCTGGTGATTGCGGAAGTAATGCCTTTGAAAAGAATGCTGTTTATTGGGCTGCTATCAACAAGGCAAATTATGCTGCGTCTATAGATCCTTCAGTGTCGTCTAAGGCTGCAAAGCTTATTAACGCATATAAGCAAGGTATTCCTGATAAAGGAGTTAGTTTCCAATTAGGACATAAGCAAGGTGAGTCTTATACTATCGGATGTTGGATAAACGAAACTGTAGTTGCAGATTGGACACTATAATCAAAATAGTAAAAGTTAATACGAGCATCGCTACCATTATGGTGGCGGTGCTTTTTTTATTAAATTCTTGTGTTAATGATACGGCTGAGGTTGCACAGGTAAGTGTGGAAGATGAAGGCCCTAGAGAAATCCAGGAGGATTTAACTCTAACTTATTCAGACAGTAGTAGAATTAAGATTAAATTAATTGCGGCGAGAGCAGAGAATTACCCACAATTAGAGGAGCCCACAACTGTATTCCCCAAGGGAATAGATGTTAGATTTTATGATGAAAATGGGTTAGAGAACTCAAGACTGAGGGCTAATTCTGCTATCAATTATAAAAATAAAAATCTGTGGATTGCCACAGGAGACGTAGTTGTTGTAAATAAAAAAGGAGAACAGCTCAATACAGAAGAGCTCTTTTGGGATGAAAAGAAAGGTCAAATCTATTCAGAGGTCTTCTCTAAAATATCTACAAAGGATCAAATTATAATGGGTGAAGGCTTTGAGGCCGATCAAAGCTTTAGCTCTTATCAAATGGATAAAATAACAGGACAAATAAATTTAGAGGATGAACAAGGCATTGAAGATCGTTGAGTATGCATGGCTATTAGTAATAGTACTCTGTTCTTATCAAATTTTCGGGATGATTGGGTCAGGAAAAACAGAAATCTGGTACTTTATAGCATTCTTAGGTTTTGCTATATTTATGTACTTCTTTAGAAAAAGAACAAGAATTAAATATATGAATAGACAAGCAGAAAAGGAGGCTCAACAATAATGAGTATCATAATTGTATCCATCTTACTATCTATACTGGCTTCAGCCTTCTTTTCAGGGATAGAAATAGCTTACGTTTCAGCAAATAAATTTCACATAGAAATTGAAAATAAGAAAGGTAAAATAATCTATCAGCTCATAAGCTACCTTTCTAATAAACCCTCAAAGTTTATAGCTGCAATGCTTGTGGGTAATAACATTGCCTTAGTAGTATATGGCATACTAATGCCTAAAATTCTTGACCAACCATTTACTTTTATAAGTAATGAGTACGTCATGCTTTTGGTGCAAACCATAATTTCAACAATAATTATTTTATTTTTGGCAGAGTTCCTTCCTAAAGCTCTCTTTAGCGCTCATAGCAATAAATTACTGGAAGTTTTTGCCATACCTTCTTCTTTCTTTTACTTCTTATTTTTTCCAATAGTTAGCTTTATGATTGGAATCAGCAACTTTGTTATCAAGTACCTTTTTAAGGTTGAGTTAAGTAGTGTTCAGACAGTATTTAATAAAATAGATTTAGATAATTACATTAGAGAAAGGTCTTCATCCGGATCTAAACAAGAGGAGGATAGTGAGGTTCAAATCTTTAGAAATGCCTTAGAGTTTAATGAAAGAAAAGCTAGGGAATTTATGATTCCTAGGACTGAAATTATTGGCTTAGATGCAAATGAGCCTATTGAGACTCTTAAGGAAACTTTTATAAAGAGCTCTCTGTCTAAACTATTAATCTATAAAGAGAGTATTGATTCAATTGTGGGATATGCACATGCTTTTGAATTATTCAAGAAACCAAGGAATATTAGATCAATTCTACGACCTGTTGCTTTTATACCGGAGAGCATGGTTGCCAAGGATATCTTAGATTTGCTTACGCGAGAAAGAAGAAGTATCGCAATAGTGTTAGATGAATTTGGAGGAACATCAGGTTTAGTGACCATCGAAGATGTCATAGAAGAGATTTTTGGAGAAATTGATGACGAGCATGATACCGAAGAGCTTTTAGAGCATAGGTTGAGTGAGGATGAGTTTATTTTTAGCGCTAGACAAGAAATTGATTATTTGAATGAAGAATATGATTTACATATTCCAGAGGCAGAATCTTACTCTACCTTGGGTGGTTTTATCATTCAAAATATTGAAAGAATCCCTGAAAGGGGCGAGCAATTTAATATTGATAACTTCAGTATTCATATACTAGAAACTTCAGTTTCACGAATAGAGAAAGTCCAACTCTCTTTAAAAGGAGATGTATAAGCCTATTATTCTTAAATTATTAGCTTCTACACTAGAAAATTACACTGTTTTTAGGGATACTTTCCTATATTCGCAACCTTAATTTTAATACTATATCAATGGCAACACTTGAACGCATTAGAAGACGATCAGGTTTACTTCTTGTAATAATTGGATTGGCTATGCTAGCTTTTATCCTAACTGATTTACTTAGTTCAGGAAATTCCCTTTTTAGAGGGGATGCGAATGTAGTCGCTAAAATCGATGGTGAAGCAATCGAGATTACTGAGTTCAATAAAATGATTGATAAGACTACTGAGAATTATATTTCTCAAAGTCAAGATAGAGCTTTAGCTAATGTTAGTCGTACTCAATTAGTGAATGCTGCATGGGATAATCTTTTGAGGTTACGTCTAATGAAAGCTCAATATGATAAACTTGGTTTTGAAGTTACTGGCAAAGAATTACTTGAGAGAGTTAGAAACAATCCTAATATTCAAAATGCTCCTGCATTTCAAGATCAAGTAGTTGGTGGATTTAGTGAAGCCATGTTTAGCCAATATCTAAATAATATTAAAGATAATAGGTCTAATGACGCTCAGGCTGCTCAGTATTGGAATGATTGGGTAAACTTTGAAGATGCGACAAGGGATCAAGCAATAAGTAGTAAATACGAACTTGCCGTTAGAAAAGGGCTTTACGTACCTACTAAGTTTGCTGAAATTACTTACGGAAGAGATAACAAAAATGTTACTGCCAGCATAGTTGGCTTGGAATTCTCAACGGTTAAAGACGAAGAGGTTGAGGTCAGCGAGTCTGATAAAAAGGCCTATTACGCTAAGAATAAAGAGAATTATAAAACTGAAGCAACAAGGGATATCCTTTATGTTAATTTTGTAATAGAGCCTTCTGAAGCTGATAAAGCTCAATTAAGTAAAGAAATTGAAGCATTTTTAGAGCCTCAAATTGTTTTCAATAATGCAACTGGCCAAAATGATACTTTAGATAGCTTTTCATCAACAGATAATGATTCAGCTTTTGCTGCACAACGTTCTGAATTACCAATATTTGATGCTTTCTATAAGCAAGGAGAACTTCCTCCAAGTATTGATTCTATAATGTTTGCCCAGGAAGTAGGTTATATTCATGGTCCATTTAGTGTTGGAAATTATTTCCAGCTGTCTAAATTGGTTGAGAAGACAATACTTCCAGATTCTGTAAGAGCAAGCCATATCTTAGTTTCTTTTGCAGGAGCAACAAGAGCAGGTGAGAATGTCACTAGAAGCCCGCAAGAAGCTCAGGCACTGGCCGATAGTATTTTTGAAGTTGTAAGCGCAACTCCTTCTAAATTCAATGAGTTAGCTTCATCTATGAATGATGATGCTCTAGCAAGCACAAAGAATGGTGACCTAGATTGGTTCAATGATAAGATGATGGATAAGGCTTTCTCTGATTACTGTTTCCAAAACAGTGTTGGTGATATGAAGGTTGTATTCTCGCAATTCGGATTTCATGTAATCAGAATTGACGGTCAAAAAGGTAGTAATAAGGCTGTTAAGGTTTATAATATTTCTCTTGAGTTGGTTCCTTCTGAAGAAACATTAGATGGAATTTATGATCAGGCTAGCTCATTTGCAAATAATGTTGGTGACCTTGATAATTTTGTTGCTTTGGCCGATTCTTTATCTTATATCGCAAGACCAGTAAATGGATTGACAGCATTGTCTGATGATATTTCTGGTATTGGCAGTAATAGAGAAGTTGTAAGATGGGCTTTTAATGAGGAAACTCAAATGGGCGGTCTACAGTTATTTAACAATAACAACAATTCCTACATAGTAGCTACACTAGCTGGTGCCCAGGAAGAAGGGTTCACTTCTATGGAGAATCTTGATGCAACTATTACTCTTGCAGTTAAGAATGAAAAGAAAGCTGAAATCTTAGTGAAAAGAATAAATAGCAAGTTAAACGGAGATATTAATGCCCTTGCTTCTGATTTAGGTGTTGCAGTCACAAACTCAACTATAAACTTAGCCGGAAGCACATTGAATTCTTTTGGAAATGAGCCAAAAGCAATTGGAGCTATATCTGCTTTAAATGCAAATGAAATATCTAAGCCTATTGTTGGAACAAGAGGTGTATACGTTGCTTTAGTAACGGCTGTAATGCCTAATCCAAGCTTAGATAATTATAGTACTCAAATAATTGGAATGGAGAATAAAATCAGACCAAGAGTAACGACAAATCTGTTTTTAAGCTTGAAGAATGATGCTAATATTGAAGACAAAAGAGCAAAGTTCTTCTAGTTTAATTAGATGTTTAGCATAAAAAAAAGGGAGCTCAACGAGCTCCCTTTTTTATTATTATAAGCTCTGAGTTCTATATTGGTCAAGTTTTATAAATATGAATAAGAGTATTGTAAAGCCCCATAGGCTAGATCCTCCGTAACTAAAGAAAGGAAGCGGAATTCCTACAACGGGTGCTAAACCAATTGTCATGGCTATATTAATCGCAAAGTGAAAAAAGATGATACTTGCTACAGAATAACCGTAGACTCTAGTAAATATAGATTTTTGCCTTTCGGCGACTGTGATTATTCTGAAAAGTAAAAGAGTAAACAAAAGAACAGTGAAAGAGCTTCCGATAAAGCCCCATTCTTCTCCTACCGTGCAGAAAATAAAATCGGTACTCTGCTCAGGAACAAAATTATATTTAGTCTGAGTGCCTTCTAAATATCCTTTACCGCTAAAGCCGCCAGATCCAATTGCTATCATACTTTGAGCAGTATTATAACCAACGCCTTTAGGGTCTTCCATTTTACCTAATAGGATATTGATTCTATTTCTATGCCGGTCTTCTAAAACATTATTGAATGCGTAGTCAACCAATTGAACAAAGCCTAGGCTAGGTAGAAGCACTAATAGTATTTTAAGTACAATCTTTTGACTTCGTCTTAAAATTAACCATAATAACACCGCAATACTTAATAAGGCAATAGATATACTCAAAGTGCTAAACACAAGGCTAATGAAAAATAGAACTGCGGCCGATATTCCAAGAAAAATCCACTTTCCGGAAAGGCCCTCTCTATACATAACAAGGATTAAAGAAGTATATACTAGAGCAGAGCCAGGATCTGGTTGAGGAGTTATTAAAATCGCCGGAAGGAGAACTATAGCAAAAGCTTTAATCCGATCCTTAAGCCGTGACAGATTAACGCCATTAGTGGTAGCATATTTAGCTAGAGCTAAGGCAGTCGCAAATTTGGCAAACTCTGAGGGCTGCAAGCTAAAGCTTCCAAATGCGTACCAAGATGTGGCTCCTGCGATTGTTTTTCCAAAAATAAAAAGCCCCAGGAGTGAGAGCATGGATACCATATAAATTGGGTATGCAAGAGTGCTAAAAATTCTACCATCTGACGAAAGTATGATTATGATGAGCACAAATGATCCCGCTATCCATAGAAGCTGTTTGCCATACTTCTGGCTGATATCCATGATACTGCTGAATTCCTCATTATATACGGCAGCATATATATTGCCCCAACCTAGAAGAACTAGAAGGGAGTATAGGAGCACCATTGACCAATCTAGGCTTTTGAATATATTGTTACTCTCCCTCATTTCCTTCCAATACGGTTAGATCTTCGCCATAAACGGACTCTAATTGCTTATGATATTCTTCTTCTAATGATCCTTCTATCATTCTTTTTTCTAAAGCTTTTCTACTTATATCGCCATTAATATACTTTTCAATTAAAAGGCTAGAGATAGGTGCGGCCCATCTGCTTCCCCAATATCCATTTTCAACAATTATAGCAATCGCAATTTTAGGATCGTCTTTTGGAGCAAAAGCAATAAAAATAGAATGATCTTGTCCGTGCGGGTTCTCCGCTGTACCTGTCTTTCCACACATTTCAATTCCATCAAGCCGACTTCCTCTAGCCGTTCCATTTTCAAAAACATCGTACATACCTTTGATTACAGTCTCAAAGTGAACTGAGTCTATCGTGGTCGATCTTTTAATATTGAAATCAGGATTAAAATCCTCGCTATTTTCTATTTCTTTGATAATATGTGGCGTGTAATAATATCCTCTATTGGCAATTGCTGCAGTAAAGTTGGCCAATTGAATAGGAGTCACTAATAGTTCTCCTTGACCTATACCTAGAGATATTGTACTAACAGCTTTCCAATTGGTATACCCAAAGGCTTTGTCATAATAGTCTGCATCGGGAACCAAGCCTTTTCTTCCTGTGGGGAGGTCATTATTTAGAAATTTTCCTAAGCCAAAACTGTTGACGTGTCTTGTCCAATTATTCATGCCTTCTTGTGCAGTAGGATAATTTTCTATGATTCTTTTAAATACGTTGCAATAGTAGTTGTTACAAGATTTTGATATGGACTTTCTGAGGTCAAGCGGTCCTATTGATTCACAATGACAGGCAACATGTAAACTGCCATAATGAAATCCATGATTACAGCGCATTGAAGTAGAAGGATTTATCACACCTTCTTGCAATCCGATTAAAGCATTCATCAGTTTAAAGGGAGATCCAGGAGGATACTCAGCTAGAAGACCCCTGTCAAAAAGAGGTTTTTCAATACTATCTATATAAAGCTGGTAATAATTTTTAGTTCTTTCTCTTCCTACCATTAACTCTGGCTTATAGCTGGGAGATGTAACAAGACTAAGTATTTCGCCGGTCTTAGGCTCTATGGCTACAATGGATCCTCTTTTTCCATTCATTAGAAGCTCACCATATTCTTGCAAGTCAATATCAATGCTGCAAATCAGGTCTTTACCCGGTATGGGCAATGTATCAAATTGGCCACCGGCAAAGTCTCCTTTAACTCTATTATGAACATCAACTAATTGATATTTGATTCCGGCGCTTCCTCTCAAGATATCCTCATAGGCTTTCTCAATTCCGGTTTTTCCCACCAGATCACCTTTTCTATAGCTTTTATCTTTTGCTATCTGTTGGTCAGAAACTTCTCCGATAAAGCCCATTACATTGGAGGCAGAAGAGTGGGGGTAGGTTCTTACAATTCTTTTTTGAGGGTAAAAGCCTTTAAATCTATGGAGGCTCTCATTAAAGAAAGCAAAATTTTCTTTACTTAATTGTTTTAAGAAGATACTAGCTTTATACCTTGAGTAGGAGTTAGCCCGAGCGAGTCTTTTAATAAAATCAGCTTTACTAATATCTATAAAATCACAGAACAAGGCTGTATCAATATCTTGAACTTGGGATGGAGTTACCATTAAGTCGTAGGCTGATTGATTACCTACTAAGAGCTTATGATTTCTATCATAGATGAATCCTCTGCCAGGATAAATCAACTCTTTTCTTTTGGCGTTATTCTCTGCAGATAGGCGGTATTTATTTTCTATTACTTGAATGTAAAAAAGCCTGCTTATGAAGACTAAGGCTATACCGCTAAAGAATAAGTAGAATAAATATTTTCTTTCCATTAGTAAACCAGTCTTCTAAGTCCAAGGAAGTAAAAGATAAGAATAAATGCACTACTAAAAATACTACTTACTAAACTTCTTCTGATCACAATCCATAGATAGTCAAAGTTAAATGCTTCTAATAAGCTGATTGTAAAATGATGAATAAAAATAGAAAGTAGAAGGTAGGTGATAAGACTAGCTAATCTGAGTTCAGAAAATTTTAAATCTTTACTATCTGCTGCTTGACCACGTCCGATCATTCTTAGAATCAAGGGTCTTAAATATGCAATTAATACAGTTGCAGCAATATGAACTCCACCGCTGTTTTCAAAAATATCAATGGTCCAACCAAGCATAAAAGCTAGAATAAGAGCATATGATCTAGAAATATTGGCTGGTAAAAATAATATGAATGAAATATATACATAAGGGTTCATATACCCCAAGAACATGAAATTATTGAAGAAGAATACTTGCAAAATCGCGAGAAGCAGAAATGTTAAAAGACCTTTTACACTCATTCCTCTATTGATTCTTCAAGTTCAACAAGCTCTTTCTTATATAAATCTTTGATTACATACACTTCACTAATCTTAGCGAAATCAGTTCCAAGATTTACTTGAACCTCATAGAAATTCTGATCTCCCTGTATTTCTACAGAGGCAACCGTTCCGACAAAAAGCCCTTCTGGAAATAATTTAGATCTATTGTCTGTCAGCACGGTATCGCCTATGGCTATATCCACATATCTAGCCAAGTCTGATACTTGAGCTACTCGATAATCTTTTGCATCCCAACTAAGAGGTCCAAAATGATTGGTTTCTTTTAGTTTGGCTGAAAACTGTCCATTTGGATTAATAATTGGGATCACTGTAGAGAAGTGATCACTCACTTGACTCAATTTACCTACAATTCCTTGTGGGCCAATCACGCCCATATCTTCTGATAAACCATGTACGCGACCTTTATTGATGGTGATGAAATTAGCAGTTTTAAGATGAGATGAGGAGATAGCTTTAGCCTCTATCAATGTAAATCTTTGATTGCCTAAAGAGTCATTAATTTTAGAAAGCTGTTGTGATTTAAGCTGATAGACTAAATTCCTCAAATAGGCATTTTCTTCTGCTAACACCTGATTTTGATATGATAGATGTATAAAATTATTTAAGGCGCTAGTTTTATCTAAAGTCCAGCCAATGAAACTCGAGCTAGAATTTAAGACAGCACTTCTTTGAAAAGATCTGCTAGCACTAATCCAGCTTAACGCGATTAACTCTAGTCCTAGAAAAAGAAAGAACAGTTTTCTTTTTATTAAAAAGACTAAAATTCGTTGCATTTATTATTTCATCAAGAAATTGAACTTACTGATATTTTTAAGAGCGATACCTGTACCTCTTACCACTGCCCTAAGTGGATCTTCAGCTACATATACCGGTAGGTCTGTTTTCATAGAAATCCTTTTATCGAGACCTCTTAGCATTGAACCACCACCGGCCATATAAATACCGCTATTATAAATATCAGCAGCTAATTCTGGTGGAGTCATAGATAGCGCTTCCATAATAGCATCTTCAATACGTAAAATGGATTTATCCAAAGCTCTGGCAATCTCTTTATAGGTCACCATTATTTGTTTAGGCTTTCCTGTAAGCAGGTCTCTACCTTGAACCGGCATATCCTCAGGCGGATTATCTAATTCGTCAAGAGCAGAACCAATAGTAATTTTTATTTCTTCAGCAGTACGCTCACCTACATATAGATTATGCTGGGTTCTCATATAGTACGCAATATCATTTGTAAAGACATCACCTGCAACTTTAATAGACTTATCTGCTACAATTCCTCCTAATGCCAAAACTGCAATTTCAGTGGTACCACCACCTATATCGATGATCATATTACCCTTAGGTTCTTGAACATCAACGCCAGTTCCTATTGCTGCTGCCATTGGTTCGTGGATTAAATACACCTCTCGAGCGCCAGCATGTTCAGCAGAATCTCTTACAGCTCTTTTTTCTACTTCAGTAATTCCTGAAGGAATGCAAATTACCATTCTTAGAGCAGGTGGAATCAAACGACTTTTTAGCTGAGGAATACTTTTAATCATTTCTCTGATCATCGCTTCAGAAGCCTCAAAGTCTGCAATTACACCATCTTTGAGAGGTCTAATCGTCTTAATATTCTCATGAGTTTTCCCATGCATTTGTCTTGCCTGATGACCTACAGCAATTATTTTATTGGTTGTACGGTCCTTGGCAACAATAGACGGAGCATCAACAACTACTTTATCTTGATAGATAATTAGTGTATTAGCGGTTCCTAAATCAATTGCAATATCTTCTCTAAAAAAGTCAAATAATCCCATGCTTAAAGCTAGTGTTTAAAATGTCTTGTACCAGTAAATACCATTGCCATATTATTGTCATTACAATAATCGATAGATAGTTGATCCTTCACTGATCCTCCTGGTTGAATCACAGCACTGATACCCTCATTCTTAGCAATTTCTACACAATCAGGAAAAGGGAAGAAGGCATCTGAAGCCATCACAGCACCATTAAGGTCAAAGTTAAAGGATTTAGCCTTTACAATGGCTTGTTTTAAAGCATCTACTCTTGAGGTTTGTCCTGTTCCGCTAGCAATGAGCTGTCCATCTTTAGCCAATACAATGGTATTAGACTTAGTATGCTTACAGATTTTTGAAGCAAATGCTAAATCTGTCAATTCTCTTGTGTCAGCCTTTCTTGTGCATTTATCTTCCATTGAAGATATTTGATCTGTAATATTATCCTTGTCCTGAACAAGAATTCCATTTAAAAGAGATCTATAAGTTTTCTTGGGGAAATTGAAATCCTTTAGAATAACAATCATTCTGTTTTTCTTAGTTTTCAATACTTCTAAAGCTTCCGGGCTATAGGAAGGAGCGATTACAATTTCAAAAAAGAGATTGTTCATTTCTTGGGCCGTAGCAAGATCCACTTCTCTGTTGCAAATTAGAACACCTCCAAAGGCTGAAACTGGATCTGCTGCTAGTGCATCTTTCCAAGCTTCAAGCAAAGTAGGTCTTGTGGCAAGTCCACAGGCATTGTTATGCTTTAGAATAATAAAGGTAGTGTCTTCAAATTCTTTGATAAGATTTACTGCAGCATCAGCATCTAATAGATTGTTATAGGATAACTCCTTTCCGTGTAGTTTTTCAAAGACATCATCCATATTACCGTAGAATGCTCCTTCTTGATGTGGATTTTCTCCATATCTAAGGCTATTCTTTGGGCCTTCTTTTAAGTTGAGTTCGTCTACTCCAAGGAAATAAGAGAATATAGCGCTATCATAGGTAGATGATATCTTAAAGGCTTCCATTGCAAATTCCTTTCTAACATCTACAGTTAGAGAATTTGAGTTTAATACTTCAATTGCTTTTTTATAGCTATTTCTAGAAGGAATAATCCAAGAATCTTTATAATTCTTAGCTGCCGCTCTAATCAATGAAATTCCACCGATATCAATTTTTTCAATAATCTCTTCATGCGACCCACCTGCGGCAACAGTCTCTTCAAATGGATATAAATCTACTACAGTGATGTCAATATTTGGAATTTCAAATTCTTGCATTTCTGCTCGATCAGAATCTAAACCTCTTCTGCCTAAAATACCTCCAAAAACTTTTGGATGTAATGTTTTAACTCTTCCTCCTAAAATTGAAGGGTAAGATGTCAAGTCTTCAACGGCTTCTACTTCATAACCTAGATCTTCAATAAATTTTCTAGTACCACCTGTAGATAGTAATTTATAGCCTTTTTCAACAAGGCTTTTTACTAATAAATCAAGACCGTCTTTGTAAAAGACTGAAATTAATGCTGTTGGCGCATTTTTGCTGGAGCTCATATATATAAAATTGAAAGGGCGAATTTATGAATAATCTAAGGCTTATTCGTCAATTCAAAAGGTCTTTTTCACATATCTTTATCGGATGAAGTCATGGCTGATATTTTTAAGGATAATAAGCGAGAGCATAAACTTTGCATTTCATGCATTAAGAGTCAATAAACTTAGAACTGTATTAAGTTTGACGGGGATTACTATTGGTATTCTTACTATAATCTCAGTATTTACGGTGGTAGATTCTTTAGAGAGGCAAATACGAATGAGTGTCAGTAGCTTAGGAAATAATGTTGTTTATGTCCAAAAAATGCCTTGGGGAGGAGACTATAAAGATTACTGGAAATTTATTCAAAGACCAGAGCCCAATTATAGAGATTATCAAAATTTAAAGAAACAGCTCAATACAAGTGAGTTAGTGAGTTATGCTTATGCTTACAGCAAGACCATAAAGTTTGATAATAACTCAGTAAATAATGCAACTATATTTCCTGTGACTTTTGAGTATAATGATTTATGGGATTTTGAAATTCAATTTGGACGATACTATTCTGAGTTCGAATATAACTCAGCAAGGCCCGTCGGAATTATTGGCTTTGATATTGCGGAAGCATTATTTGGAAATGCAGAGTTAGCTTTAGGAAAGAAAATCAAGCTACAGGGTAGAAAAATTAGAGTAATCGGCGTGTTTGCAAAGCAGGGTCAAACCTTTACTGGAAATAATCCAGATAGGGCTGTGTTAATTCCAATGAGTTATGTCAGAACAATGATGAGTATTGACAATAGGAATGGTGCATTTATTATGGTCAAGGCTAAGGAAGGAATAGGAGTGGAGCAAGTAAAAGATGAGGTAGTAGGAGTAATGAGAAAATCAAGGAAGCTTAGCCCAAAGGCTGATGACAATTTTGCGGTTAATGAGATTTCAGTTATCAATGGATCTCTTCAAGTTTTTTTTAGTGCTTTGGGTCAAATAGGTGCGGTTATAGGAGGCTTTAGTATTTTGGTAGGGGGCTTTGGTATTGCCAATATAATGTTTGTTAGTGTAAAAGAAAGGACTAATCAAATTGGAATTCAAAAAAGCCTAGGAGCAAAACGATATTTTATATTAATGCAGTTTTTAATAGAATCAATAACCCTTAGTTTGATTGGTGGTGCTATTGGAGTATTCTTGGTTTTTATTCTTTTCCTCATTGTGAACAGCTTTACTAGCTTTGAGTTGATGATGTCGTTAGAAAATTTGGCACAAGGAATAGGCATATCCGTATTCATAGGAATTGTTTCAGGAATTATCCCAGCATACTTTGCTTCTAAATTAGATCCTGTGGAGGCTATTCGTTCTGGCCAGTAGCAAAGAATACATCATATTCTAAATCGGCGGAAGCCAGAGTTCCAATTTCCGCACATAGCTCTACCAAGAAACTCTCATCTTCTTTTGTAAATGCTTTTGGAGTTGAGCTATCTATATCAATTTGTGCTAGAAGTTGCCCTGATGGACTATAAATAGGCACAACAATTTCAGATTTTACATCTATACTGCAGGCTATATAATTGCTCTCTGCATTCACATCCTCAGCAAGGTAAGTACTTCCGCTCACGGCTACCTGCCCACAAATACCTTGGCCATATGGAATTCGGATGTGATCAGTTGGTGTTCCAATGTACGGCCCTAATTGGAGTTCTTGTTTGGGTTGATCCATGAAATAGAATCCAACCCAATCATAATATTCAATTCTTTGATGAAGTAGTTTACAGATTAAGTCTAGCTTATCTTGGATTTGATAGTTTTCGTCTATTAATAACTGAGAGCACTCTGTCTTTAATTGAGTGTAAATCATAATTCTAAGAATTTTGGAATAAAAATTATCAATCCAATTATTATTGCAATGCAGCTTGAAAAAAGCACAGAGCCAGCAGCTAAATCTTTAGCTTTTTTTGCCAGAGGGTTTATTTCGGGACTAGCTAAATCTGTTAAGTTTTCTATGGCAGAATTTAACATTTCTAAGCAAATTACAAGTGCAGAAACTAATAGAATAGCAAGCCATTCAGAGGATTTTATTGCGAAATAGAATGAAAGGACCATGACCGATATAAATGCTAATAAATGAATTTTTGCGTGAGTTTCATTCTTAAAGAAAAATACGATTCCATCTATTGCATGTTTAAAGGCTTTAATCCTTTGATTGATGTAGTTCATTGCTTGAGTTCTATTTCTGCCTTGGCTAATTTAATATTCCGTGCTAAGTTAAATTAAAGTCGAAAACTAAATCTTTAGCATGAATTCAATTTTATTAGAAAATCAGAAGCATTTAATTTTTATCTTGCCTCTTTATTGCAAGAAAATCTTTACAAATAAAGTATCTTATAATTTCAACTTATGATTAAACCTAAATTCAAGCAATGGCTGTTGTTAGCAAGCCTAGTATTTGGTTCTTATTTAGGCTCCGCCCAAGTTGCCGTTGGTAATATTGACCTTCAACAAGTCAGTAACAATCCAAATAATCCCTCCGGGATTTGCCAGTGTGACACGATTAGAGTTAGATATGAATTAAAAACATCCTTTAGTTCTGCTACAGAATTCAAATATGAATTATCTCAAGATATTAACACTCCAATTAATTGGGCTACCGCTGATGATTTAAGTTTGGTTGCCTTATATACTCAGGTAACGCCAACTGAGGTATTAGCAGCTTCTGTATCCGATACATTTAATCAAACGACAGGACCAAAATTATTATGGGCTGATGTAGCAGTTCCTTGTAATGCTGGTCTTTTTGGTAGAGCTTTACGAATAACTAATAGAGACAATTTTAATAATATAACTCCCTTAGGATCTTCTGATACAGCATTCTTTAATGTGAATAGAATTCCAACCATTGCAGATTTAGATTTTGCAGTTCTAATCAGCGGTGGAAGTAGACAGCCTACATTTGATAATCCTTATACACCAAATGATGATATAGGTTTTTGCCCTGGTGATACTGTAGTATTAAGAGTTAGCAGTGATGGAAATGGATTCCAGTGGTACAATAATAATGTTCCCTTATTCATGGAGAATAATGATTCTATTGTACTTACTTCTGGTGGACAGTATAAATGTGAAATAATAGATGGACCCTGTTCTATTTTTACTAAAGATACATTGGTAACAATGCTCAGTACTCCTACCAATATAAATGTCAACTTTGTTGCTTCTGGTAATATTAATTCTATTGATAATCCAAATGCAACGGGCCCGAATAGATCTATACTTGATTCTATTCAGTTTTGTGAAACTGAAACCGCCGTATTAGAAGCACCAACAAGTACGGATGTAGTCTTTACTTATGAGTGGATTGCTGGATATGAAACCAATGGATTTAATGGTCCTGATACTATTTTCTATTCGTTAAATCAAACGGGTCAAACTCTTAACTTGGCAAAATCCCTAATGAATGATACGCTAAATAGTATGATTTTCTTGGTTACAGATGATGGCTTTTGTAGAGATACTACAAGAGATTTTCCAATTCATTACTGGATTGATACTATTCCGGATACTAGAATCAATATTATTGAGTTTCCTACTGCTCCTCCAGGAATAAGCTCTCCATTTGATTATTGCATGAAGGACTCTGTTGTTCTTAATTCTAATGATATTGGAATTAACTGGAAATTTCAATGGCAACGATTAAATACTGGAATTGCAAATCCTGTTTGGCAGAATATTGTAGGTGATACTTTTAGAGCCATTCAAATTGATACTTCTATTAAACCTATTAGGCCTTTAAGCTATTATAGGTTGCAAACTTGGCAAGAAACCGCCTTTGGAGATAGAACTTGTAGCTATTTTACTGATAGTGTAAGAGTGCGATGGTATCCTGAAGATAGTTCAATTTTTGTTCCTTCTTCTCTTGGCAACTTAGTGGGCACAGACTCCGTGGTGATGTGTATTACGGATAGTGTAACACTGCGCGCTCCAGGAGCACCTATTACTCCAAATAATACTCTAATTTATTCTTACCAATGGCTAACAGATTCTACGAACATACTTGGTGAGCGAATTATTTATCCTTTAGCTGGTGAAACAAACAGAGATTTTATAGCTGATA
>CBFIDE010000015.1:0-3020 GCA_965661265.1 uncultured Schleiferiaceae bacterium
GCAGGAATATCTTCATAAACAAACTCATCTATTCTGATATAGTCAAAAGTTCCTCCCATATTATGAGCAAGAACGATATAAGTATCTGTTCCATTATAACCATTTGCTGTTGTAAATTCTACAATGTACTCAGCATATGTATCTGGCACTAAATTAGGTAATGTATCTATCCAGTTAACTGTCTTTGAAGTTTGAGAAGATGTTGTACCCACCCAAAGTTGAGATACAGGATCATCTGAATTCATGAAGAAGTTAATCTGCTTATCTCCTCCTGTTAAATCAGTAAATTCAGGTGTAACCGCCCAAAGTGAATCTGATGGCGTACCATTACTTGAATAAAGGTATAAGGCTCTAGGTCCTGCATAAGGTGCAGATGTAAATGTAAAATCCTCAACTTCAACAAATGAACCAGCGTTAGTCTCATAATCTTCCCAGCAGAAAGGTGGAGCATCTAGAGCATCGGTATCAAAGTTATTAGTATAAGGTGCTGTAAATGGCACACAAGCTGTAATAAACTGAGTTGGGCCAGTAGTATCAGAAGTTCCATTAGCCGCACAATCAGCAACTACATAAACATCATAAGTTGTGGCACCTGATAATCCACTTAAGGAAGTAGTTGTACCAGTAGTAACAGCTGTAACAGTACCCGCACTTGCAGGGTTAAACCCAGCTAAACCATGAATTACATCATAACCATTGCTAGCAGCTGTTACACTACCCCAAGATACATCTGCAGTAGTTCCAGTTACGTTAGTAACTGACAATCCTAATGGTTGAGGACAAGGTGGAACATTCTTCACAGAAACATCATCAATCATAATGTCATTATAGAATGCTGTTCCAGCAGTAGATTTATCTACAACAATTTCAAAAAGAACTTTTCCTGAAGTAGTATAAGAAGAAAGATCGATACCAGCGTAAGACCACTGAGTAACATCACCCTTAAAACTCCAAACACTATCATTCCATGCAGTTCCATCATAGAAGTTCACGAATAGCTTCTGATTATCACCAGGATTAGTTATATTATTACTGTAGTACCAAAGTTCAAAAAACAAACTTGTTAAGCTTGAAATATCAATACTATCGGTCATTAATCCAACATCAGTAGCTGTAGCAGGAGACGATCCATCAACCCATGCATTTCCACTTCCATTTCCTGTATGATCCAAAGTAATTGGTGGAACATAAGAAGATGAAGTAAAAGATGGGTTACCAGGAGTTCCACTAAACTTCCAATTGTTATTTAGACTTGCACTCGCGGAAGACGTATTGGTCCATCCCGTTGGGATGCTTGTTCCAGTAAAGTCCTGAGTAAAAGGAGCAGTTGTCTGGGCTGACAATCCAAGCCAACAACCAAATACTGCTAATAATAGAATTCTTTTCATTTTTTCTATTTAGGGTTAATATAAAATATAATGATTACTGCCAAGGCGAGTACTTCATTCAATTTGTAATGAATATTAGACATCTATTCTATATATGTACGACTGGACATATCTAAAGGTTAGCCTACTATTCAATCTACAATTTTACCAATATTAAAAACTATATCAAAATATGACAGTTCTATCTATTGGCTTAATTGAAGGCATACAAGCCTACCCAAATATAGTGAGGTAATAATTTCAATTTTATCTTTCTGATTGTCAGACATATAAATATATTAACAGATGATTATAGAATGTTTACAACTGGATATAAATAATTAATTATTCTGTAATTTAAATTCATTCTTAGTAAATTATATTATTTGTAAAATTTAAGGCTGAGAATATAATTGAATTTAAAAAAAATATTTACATTTGCCGCCCTTAATAGGGTCGCGTAGCTCAGCTGGATAGAGCATCTGCCTTCTAAGCAGACGGTCATAGGTTCGAATCCTATCGCGATCACAAAAGCCTGAATGTAAAAACATTTAGGCTTTTTTTTTAGTATATGTGAAGAGTTAACTTCAACGAAGAACTAAAAAAAAGACTATGGGGCTGCGAAGCAGTTTAAAGGCTTTTGTGTTACTTAGAGCCCTTGTGGGATCATGAAATAATCCTATCGCGATCACAAAAGCCTGAATGTAAAAACATTTAGGCTTTTTTTTAGTCTGAGTGAAGAGCTAACTTCAACGAAGAACTAAAACAAAGACTATGGGGCTGCAAAGCAGTCTAAAGGCTTTTGTTTTACTTAGAGCCCTTGTGGGATCATGAAATAATCCTATCGCGATCACAAAAGCCCCTTTTTTATAAGAGGGTCTTTTTATGACAAGAACATTTGATACTTATGCTAAATAGAAATAGTTTCTATTCAAAAACACCCTTCTTAGTCTCTTTAAAATCTTGAAGCAATTCCACTACTCCATCTCTTAATGGATGTGGATGCACAATATAATTTACTGTCTCTTGGCAATCAAGGAGATTGTTATAATTCTTTAAGCACTCGACAATAGATTTCTTTTTCTCGTAACCATTCTCGGCCCAACTAATTGCGGATTGACTTTTAGAATAAATTAATAAAGAAGCGATTAAAAAAAAGAAGCCTGTTATCTTAGGAAGTCTTAACCTAAATTGAAATGTTAAGTATATGGTAAAAAGAAAAACGGGAATGAAATAATAGTATCGAGATGCATGAGCATTGGCTAAATTCAAGGTATGCCTGCCCAAAGCTTGTAGAATCGCGAAAGCGAAAAAAGAAAGGAATAAAAAGGATAAAACTAAGTGTTTGGAATTCTTTTTTGCACGCATCAGAATAAGCACGCATGAGATAAGGCTTGGAAAGAAGAGTAAGCTTAATAAAATACTACGCTGGCTGCTATCCAAATTCCAGAAGCTAAGCAGATATTCATGGAAATACTCTAAAAACAACTGGGCATTGAATTGAGCCAGTAAATTAGATGAAGTATGATCAACTTTAGAGATAATAAGTAAAACAGCCACTAAGCTAAAGATTCCGTTAGCAAGGTATAGACCCCTTAATTTAATTGAACGCCAATTAAAAATCAAGACCATAGAATAAAATATAAGAGGGAT
>CBFIDE010000015.1:3119-49225 GCA_965661265.1 uncultured Schleiferiaceae bacterium
GTTAGCAAGGTATAGACCCCTTAATTTAATTGAACGCCAATTAAAAATCAAGACCATAGAATAAAATATAAGAGGGATATAAAAGTAAATGCTAAAAATGCAAAAGAATGATACTATTGTTAGTGAAAAATATTTAGTGTTATAAGCGAGACGACTCAGATAAAGAATTACTAAAGATAGGACAAAGACTCCGGCAAGACCGTGAATATAGGGACTGCTTAAAGTAGATTCGAGACTATTAAGACTAAAGAATAAAATTGGAATACCGGCATCATAATACCTAAGGTCATTAGTTAACTGAAACTTCAAAATTATAGCCAAAAATACTGTAATACTTATGACTAAAAACTGAAGCCAGGCATGAGTAGAGGCATTATAAGGATCTAAAGAATATAATAGTGAAGTTAGACCAAGAGGATGTGGACCATTAAAGCTAAAAAAAGAATCGATTAAGCTAGAATTGAGGGCTAAGCCAACAGGATGCCAAGCATCTAAAATAAAGAGATCACTTGAACAGTTATTGATCAACAAGGCATAATAGACTGATACCCCAAGGAAACAAATTCCTATAAATATTAGATCGTTTCTTCTCATAGTTTTGCCAGGACAAGCTACAAAAAAAGCGGCCTAGGCCGCTTTTTCTTTTTTTATCCTCCGAAATCATCGAAGCTTACATTCTCAGGTGGTACTCCCCAGTCGTCGCACATCTTCAAAACAGCAGCATTCATTAATGGTGGTCCACAGAAATAGAATTCAATTTCTTCTGGCTCATCATGCTTACTTAAATACTGATCAATTACCGCTTGATGAACAAATCCTAAGAATCCGTCACCTTCTGTATCATTCACATCTTTCTTAGCAACCCAATTATCTTCTGGAGAAGGATCAGAAAGAACTACATGGAACTTAAAGTTAGGAAACTCTTTCTCTATTTGTTGGAAATCATCTAAATAGAATAATTCTCTTTTAGATCTACCTCCATACCAATAAGTAACTTGTCTATCGGTCTTCAAAGTATGGAAAAGGTGGAATAAATGAGAACGCATAGGCGCCATTCCAGCTCCACCACCAATATAAAGCATTTCAGATCCAGTTTCCTTAATAAAGAATTCTCCATAAGGTCCTGAGATTGTTACCTTATCACCTGGCTTAGAACCAAATACATAAGAAGAACAAATACCAGGGTTCACATCCATCCAAGCATTCTTAGCTCTGTCCCAAGGTGGAGTAGCAATACGAATGTTTAGCATTACGATATTACCTTCTGCTGGGTGGTTAGCCATAGAATAGGCTCTGAAGATAGTTTCATCATTCTTCATCTTCAGATCCCAAAGACCAAATTTATCCCACTCCGACTTGAAATCCATTGGATCTCTGCCTAGTCTTGGATGACTTGTGATGTCCATATCCTTAAATGCTACTTCACATTCTGGAACATCAACCTGGATATAGCCTCCAGCTTCAAAGTCAAGAGTTTCTCCCTCTGGTAGTCTTACAACAAACTCCTTAATGAAAGAGGCAACGTTGTAATTAGATACAACCTCACACTCCCACTTCTTAATTCCGAAGATCTCTTCTGGAACCTTAATTTTCATATCATTCTTAACCTTCACTTGGCAACCCAACCTCCAGTTATCTTGTGCTTCTTTTCTGGTAAAATAACCTACTTCAGTAGGAAGAATTTCACCACCACCTTCAAATACTTGGCACTTACACATGGCACAAGTTCCTCCACCACCACAAGCCGATGGTAAGAATATCTTTTGAGCAGATAAAGTAGTTAAAAGAGTGTTTCCTGATTCAACTTCAGCATCCTCTCCATTAATATTCAGAATCACTGGACCAGACGGAGACAACTTAGCTTTTGCGCCAAGTAAGATCCCAACTAGTGAGAATATCACTAGAAAGAAAACTACTATAGTTGTAATAACAATTGCGGTTGTAGATAATAATATCATATTCTTTTCTTCCTTAAATCTTTATAATTTGATTCCCATGAATGCCATAAATGCAATCCCCATTAATCCGGTTACGATAAATGTAATTCCTAGCCCACGCAATGGTGCTGGTACATTAGAGTAACGAATTTTCTCTCTAATTGCTGCAATTGCAACAATTGCTAAGAACCAACCTACTCCACTTCCTATTCCGTAAACAGAAGCCTCTGTGATTGTAGAATAATTTCTTTCTTGCATAAATAAAGAACCTCCTAAAATGGAGCAGTTTACAGCTATAAGTGGCAAGAAAATACCTAAAGCGCCATAAAGAGCTGGAGCAAATTTCTCAACAATCATTTCAACTAGCTGCACCATAGAAGCGATTACAGCAATGAACATGATAAATGATAGAAAGCTTAAATCCATTGTAGCATATTCTTCTCCTAACCAACTTAAAGCACCTTCTTTAAGTACAAAGTTCTCTAATAAATAGTTCACTGGAATTGTGATACCCATTACAAAGATTACAGCCGCTCCTAATCCAACAGCAGTCTTGACTGTTTTAGATACCGCTAAGTAAGAACACATACCTAAGAAATAGGCAAAGATCATGTTCTCTACAAAGATGGATTTTACAAATATGTTTACTAAGTCTTGCATAATCTTAATTCTCTTCGATTAGTTTAGTATTTCTAGCACGTTGAACCCAGATAATCACCCCTACAGTAATCAGAGCCATTGGAGGTAATAACATCAATCCATTATCGCTATAAAATCCACCATTAGCTATATACCAGCTCTCAGGTATAACTTTATATCCAAATAATGCTCCTGAACCTAAAAGCTCTCTTACAAAAGAAACAGCCAAAAGAATCCAAGCATAACCAAATGCATTACCTAATCCATCTAAGAAAGCTTTCCAAGGGCCATTTCCAAGAGCAAAAGCTTCAAATCTTCCCATGATAATACAATTGGTAATTATCAGTCCAACAAATACAGAAAGCTCTTTACTCACATCGTAAGCGTATGCTTTTAATACTTGATCTACTAAAATTACAAGTGTTGCTACTACTACTAATTGAACAATGATTCTTATTCTGTTAGGGATGAGATTTCTCATTAATGAGATAATTACGTTTCCTGCTCCTAAAACAAATAATACTGATATTGACATTACCAATGCCGGATATAGTTTTACTGTAATCGCAAGAGCGGAACAGATACCTAATACCTGAACAGATATTGGATTACTATCGTTTAATGGATCCGTTAATAATTCGCGATTCTTTTTAGAGAAAAGCGCCTCTTTTGGTTTTTTAGGACTCTCAGCTACTTCTGCCATTTCTATTGTTCTATTGTTGCCAATTCGTTTGAAACTACTTCGAATGTTGAAGCAGTTGATGCCGTTGATTCTTCTAAGAAGTCAACATAAGATTTTAGACAATCTGCAAGCATATCTTGCACGCCTACTGAAGTAATTGTTCCTCCACTGATTCCATCTACTTGATAGTCACCACTAGCATCACCTTTTCTTACTTCGATACTTACTAGATTACCTTGAGCATCCAATATCTTCTTATCCTTAAACTGATTCATAAAATCAGCAGTATTAATTTCAGCACCTAAACCAGGAGTTTCTGTCTTATGGTCAAAAATTGCACCTACAATTGTATTTGCATCCTCACCTAAACTGATATATCCCCAAATAGGACCCCAAAGACCTTTACCTCTAACTGGAACGATGTAATAGGAAACACCGTCTTTCTCAGCCATATATAATGGAGCTAATCTATCTTCAGGAGTTTCTTTGACCTGCTTAGCCATGTCAACATCAAAGGCTTTAGTACCTTCTTGTACTTGACCATTACTAATTACCAGCTCTTTCTTGATATAATTTGGATATTGAACATCTGCCTCTTCTCTACTTACATCAACACCGATTGATTTTAAAATATTCTGCTTCTTCTCTAAAGAAACGTTCTTTGCTTGCATTGGCTTTAAGCTAGTTGCGGTGATAGACAATAAAGCCCCAACTACAACAACTAAAATTAATGCAAAACCGAAAGTGTAACTATTTTTATTTACGTCCATTCTTAAGCAGTTTTAACTTGTAATCTCTTCTTTCTCTTCTTGATATTTCCCTCAATCACATAATGGTCAATTAACGGAGCCATTACATTCATGAATAAGATTGCTAGCATAATTCCTTCTGGATAAGCAGGATTAAATACGCGAATCATTATTGCGAAAATACCCACAAGGAAACCATATATGATTTTGCCTTTATTAGTTTGAGCGGCAGATACTGGATCCGTGGCCATAAACACTATACCAAAGGCAAAACCACCCATGATAAGATGTTGCCATGCAGGAACTGACATAAATGCTTCTTGTTCCGGAGAGAAATTAGGGGCAACCCAATTAAAAATAAGTCCCATAAATAATCCCCCAGCTACTCCTGAAAGCATAATTTTCCAAGAACCGATTCCAGTGTAGATTAATGCGATGGCACCAATTAGAATTGCCACAACACTTGTCTCACCAATTGAGCCAGGTATAAGACCTAAGAACATATCCATTGGGCTATACTGTGTAGCTCCTTTGGTTGCTAAATCTCCTAAAGCAGTTGCCCCAGAGAATCCATCAACTACTGCTTGTCCTTCTGTTGTTGAAGTATTAATCCATACCTTATCTCCAGACATAAATGTTGGATAAGCAAAGAATGCAAAGGCTCTTGCAGTTAAAGCAGGATTAAGAATATTCATTCCTGTACCTCCAAAAACTTCTTTTCCTATTATAACTGCAAATGCAGCAGATAGACCCACCATCCAAAGTGGAATATCAACTGGCATAATTAATGGAATTAACATTCCAGAAACTAAGTAACCTTCTTCGATACTATGCTTTTTGATAACACAGAAACCAAATTCGATTCCTAATCCAACGGCATAAGAAACCACAACCATTGGAAGAACCTTGATTGCTCCAAATAAGAATTGGTCCATAAAACTAACCTCAGCTCCAAGAGCATTGTAATGCTGGTAACCAACATTCCACATTCCGAACAAAAGCGCTGGTACCAATGCCATAATCACGGTTACCATTGTTCTTTTAAGATCTATACCATCTCTGATATGAGCTCCTGTATGTGTAGAATGTCCTGGCACAAATAAGAATGTGGCAAAACCATCATATACAGGGTATAATTTTTCAAGCTTTCCACCCTCAACAAAATGAGGTTTAACACTTTCTAAAAGATTCTTAAATAATTTCATACTTAAAATAGTCTAATACAATTAATCTCCTAACTCCTTTAACATTAAGTCTAAACCTTTTCTTAGTGTTTCCTGCACTGGAGTTTTAGAAGTACAAACAACCTCACATAAGGCCATATCTTCTTCTACCACTTCATAGATTCCAAGGTTCTCCATTGCTTCAATATCTTCCATCATGATAGACTTCAATAATTGAACAGGAAAAATGTCAAAAGGAAACACTTTTTCATACTCTCCAGTAACAACAAATGCTCTTTCTTCACCGTGCATTCCAGTATCTAAGGCTCTTTCTTTAGGAGACATCCAGCTAAATAATGCTCTTGAAATACTGAACTTATCTAATCCTGGAGCTATCCAACCAAAGAACTCGTCAGTCTCTCCTTCAGGTAAAACCGTAATTTGATTATCGTAATAACCAAGGAATCCATCTGCAGATACTCTTGTACCTGTCAAAACGTTACCAGAAATCACTCTATTCTTATTGTCGCTTAAATTATCTTTCAGGTATTCGCTAATATTAGCCCCCAAAACAGATTTAACATAAGCTGGCTTCTTTACTTCAGAACCGCTTATCGCGATATTCTTAGCTGCATTAAACCTTCCCTCTAAAAACAATCTACCGATGATCACTACATCTTGAGCGTTTACAGTCCAGATAGTTTCTCCTTTGTTAATAGGCTGAGTATGGTGAATCTGAACTCCAACATTACCCGCAGGGTGTGGGCCACTGATTTTATCAAAAACTACATTCTTACATTCTGTAAAAATCTTGCTTGGATTTGTAGAGGCATCTATGCCTAAATGAATCTTACCAGTAGTCAATTTGCTCAAGGCATTAATACCAGTTTGAAACTCATTTTCCATTCCATGGATCATGAAATCTAAATCAGCTGCTAATGGTGCCGAATCAAAAGATGAGATATAAATATCTCTAGGGCTTTTCTCAGGATTAGCTACAATATTATAAGGTCTTTGCCTTACTAGAGGCCAGCAACCTGAACTCATCATTTTTAATGTAATCTCTTCTGAAGAAAGACTTGTAGGATCAGCAGAACCAAAGTCTGTATAGCTTATCTCGCTATCAGCTAAAATTCTCACTTCTAACAATTTTCTTTTTGCTCCACGCAAAACTTCGACTACTTCACCACTTATAGGTGAGCTGAATTTCAAATTCGGACGATCTTTATGATAAAAAACTGGGTCCCCAGCTTTTACCTTATCTCCTTCCTTTACTTCAAGCTTAATCTGAATTCCTGGAAAATCAGTTGGCTTTAAAGCAATTGTTTGCGGCGCATTTGCGTTTTTGTAGATTTGCTCGGCTTTACCTTTGAGCTTAATATCTACTCCTTTTTTTATTTTGATAATGTCTGACATTATTGTAGAATCAAAAAATTCTCTTTTAATTGGCTGCGAAATTAACAACTAAGGACATGAGTAACTATTGCAAATCAATATTTAGATTCATTCTAAATAAAACGGCTCAATAATTTCATGATTTAATTGTTTAACTCTCTAACCCTAAAGATTTTGATTAATTTAAACTTCTCAAAACTAATTATATTTCTTCTAAGTATAATGGTTTTTTACAGCATAAATGCCCAAGTAACTGATGAGTATTATTTGCAATCTGTTCTCAAGTATGAGGATCATGTATATAAGTCTGGAATTAAGAGCGTAAAATTCCATCCTTTTGGACAAGATCAGAAGATGCCGATAATGGAATTAAACGGAATTCCGTTGGTTCTACATTTTGATGATCTTTATGAAGATTTCATGAATCTTTCTTATACAGTAGTCCATTGTAATGCAGACTGGACGCCATCCAACTTGCTTCCAAGCGAGTATATGAGTAGTTATCAAGAATTCTATTTTGAGGATTATGAATACTCTTTAAATACACTTATTGCTTATACCAATTACTCTCTTCAAATCCCAAATCAAAACTTAAAGCTGACTAAGAGCGGTAATTATTTACTTAAGGTTTATGCCAATGATGATAAAGAGGACCTTGTTATTACCAGAAGGTTTATGGTGTATGAAAATAAAATTGCAGTGGCGGGAGAAGTAAAAAGAGCAAGTTATGTAGAGCTCAATAAAACTCATCAAGAAGTAGATTTTATAATTAATCACTCTAACTATTTTCTTCAGGATCCTTATTCGGATTTAAAAGTAGCTGTTCTTCAGAATCAGAGATGGGATAATGCCATTACTAACCTAAAACCTAGATTCATTCAAAATACCATACTGAATTATAATTATGAGCAAGGAAATACTTTTGAGGGTCTCAATGAATTCCGCTTTTTTGATATCAAGAATTTATTCAGTCTCACACTCAATGTTGCTAAAATAGATAGAGATAGTATTTTTAAGGTTTACCTTAGAGAAATGGACGCTCGTAGTTTAGACAGATATGTCACATATGATGATATTAATGGTCAATTTAGAATTAGACGACTAGATGCCACAAATAGCAATTCAGAAGCTGACTATGCCTTGGTTGACTTTTTACTAAATATGGAAAAACCTTTGACAGCCAGTGATGTCTATGTATACGGCAGATTTACGGATTGGAAATTATTGCCTGAGTATAAAATGAAATATGATCCCAATAGAAAAGCGTATAGGTTAAAAACCTATTTAAAACAAGGTTATTATAATTACGTTTTTGCGATTAAAGACGATAATGCTGAACACATCGACATATCCCATGTAGAAGGAAGTTATTGGGAAACGGAGAATGATTATCAAATCTTCGTTTACAATAGGCAATTAGGAGAAAGGTATGATCGCCTAATTGGTTATACAGAATTTAATTCTTTTGGATTGTAGTAGGCTCTAGGCCGATTTGACATTATAAGCGCGAATAAATTTCATAAAAAAAGGGGCCAATAGGCCCCTTTTACAATTTTTAAATCAAGCTTAATTACTTGTGGGAGTAGATAATTGATCTAGTACCTTATCTAAGCTAAAACTAGCCGCCTTCATTCTAGGAGGGTATTCCTGGAATGTAGATAAGAACTTCCCTACAATATCTTGGGCCGGCACCAATAAATATGCCCTATCTATTACCCAATCATAATATGTATTCGAAGTGATTTGAGCAAATTCATAAGGGTCTCTTCTTAAGTTAAAAATCAAAGGCACTCTTAACGGGGTAAAGGGCTCCGCCCAAACTCTAAGTGTACCCGGTGCTCTCTGCTCCATAAAGATTAATTTCCAATCATCATATCTTAATGCAGTAAGGTCTCCATCATCAGAGAAATAAAACAACTCTTTTCTTGGTCCTTTATCTTCTTTACCTTTTAGATAATCTAAAAAGTTATATCCATCTAAATGAACCTTATAAGTCGTACCATCTATGGTATGACCTTTCAATAAATTTTCCTTCACCTTTTTATCTCCTGCCGCCGCCAATAATGTTGGCATCCAGTCAAGTCCAGAGAAAATTTCATTTGAAACACTTCCAGCCTCAATTTCACTTGGCCATCTTATCATGGCCGGAACTCTCCAACCGCCTTCCCAGTTAGAGTTCTTCTCTCCTCTAAAAGGACTAACAGCGGCATCTGGCCATGTATTCTTATGAGGTCCATTATCTGTACTATATACCACAATGGTATTATCAGCAATCTTCAATTCATCTAAAAGGTCAAGAAACTTTCCAATATGCATATCATGTTCTACCATTCCATCGCCGTATTCATTCTGACCAGAAATTCCTCTATTCTCTTCTTTTACATGCGTTCTGAAATGCATTCTAGTTCCATTCCACCAAACAAAAAATGGTTCTCCAGCCTTTACAGCATCTCTAATAAATCTAATAGCCTCATCAGAGGATTCATCATCAATAGTCTCCATTCTTTTCTTAGTCAATGGGCCAGTATCTTCTACCTTCTGCCCTTCTTCAGTTGCCCAAGAGTGAATTACACCACGAGGACCATACTTCTCTCTAAAATTTGGATATTTCTTAGGATCTGGATAGTCTATATGCTCTGGTTCTTCTTCAGCATTTAGGTGATAAAGATTACCATAGAACTCATCAAAACCATGATTGGTAGGCAAGTGCTCATCTCTATCTCCTAGGTGATTCTTTCCAAATTGACCCGTTCTATAACCTAAAGGCTTGACTAAATCTGCAATTGTTGGGTCTTCCTCAGAAATACCTTCTTTAGCACCCGGCATACCTACCTTGCTTAATCCCGTTCTAAATACTGATTGTCCAGTAATAAACGTTGAGCGCCCTGCTGTACAAGATTGCTCAGCATAATAGTCTGTAAAAATCATTCCCTCTTTAGCTACCCTATCAATGTTTGGAGTTCTATATCCTACCATTCCCATTGTATAAGCACTAATGTTCGATTGTCCAATATCGTCTCCAAAAAGAACCAAAATATTTGGTTTCTTTTGTGCACTTAGCCCAAAGACTATTAAGAGTGCAAGCAATGTAAATCCTTTGCGCATAATCATTTATTTAATTTAGGTTGACAAATTTAGTCATTTGAATGAACAAGGTTTTAATCTTTTTGTTTTTTTGAAGCTTCATCCATAATTTCCTGAACCACCTCTGGATTCAGTAAGGTCGAAATATCTCCAAGATTGGAGGTATCTCCTTCCGCAATCTTTCGTAATATTCTTCTCATAATTTTACCACTTCTGGTTTTGGGAAGGCCCGGTACAAATTGAACTTTCTCAGGCTTAGCAATTTTACCAATTCCCTTGATAACAGCATCAAGAATTTCAGATCTTAATTCTTCTTCATTGAACTCCTCACAAACCGGGGTTACATAGGCATAAATTGCTTGTCCTTTTATTGGATGTGGGTATCCGACCACAGCACTTTCTGCAATCTTGTCCTCTAAGGAGTTGATTGCATTTTCTATTTCGGCCGTTCCAAATCTATGTCCGGATACATTAATTACATCATCGACCCTTCCTATGATTCTATACATTCCATTTTCATCGCGCTTAGCGCCATCACCAGTAAAGTAGTAGCCCTTATAATGTGAAAAGTAAGTAGTCCGGCACCTTTCATGATCGCCATAAATAGATCTTAGCATACTAGGCCAAGGAAACTTAATAGCTAAATATCCTTCAACATTAGGTTCTTCAAATTCATTGCCTGCTTGATCCAACAAAACAGTTTGTATTCCTGGTAAAGGATATCCTGCATGAGCAGCTTTCATAGGAGACAAATTCCCGAGGCCTGAAATCATAATACCTCCAGTTTCCGTTTGCCACCATGTATCCACAATAGGGCATTTTTCTTTACCAATATTCAAATTATACCAATCCCAAGCTTCCTTATTAATTGGCTCACCTACACTTCCTAGGATCTTAAGACTAGTCAAATTGGCCGATGATACAAAGCTTGAATCACATGCCATTAAAGCTCTGATTGCGGTAGGAGCAGTATAAAATTGATTTACCTGATGCTTATCACAAATTTGCCAGAACCTGCCCGGGTTAGGGTAAGTTGGGACACCTTCAAACATTATACTTGTGGCTCCATTCAGTAGCGGGCCATAGATAATATAAGAATGACCGGTGATCCAACCCACATCAGCGGTGCACCAATAAATATCATTCTCATCTACTTGAAATACATTATCAAATGAATAAGCGGAATAAACCATATAGCCTCCACAAGTATGAACTACCCCCTTAGGCTTACCTGTGCTTCCTGATGTATAAAGAATGAAAAGCATATCCTCTGCATCCATTTCCTCTGCTTCACACTCATTTCCTACAGTATCCAACTCATTTGAGATCCATAAATCTCTTCCAGCTTGCATAGTAACATCAGCTCCCACTCTTTGACTAACAATAACCTTTTCTACACTAGGGCATGTCTCAAGAGCTTCATCTACTATTGCCTTTATAGGGATTTCTTTAGCTCCCCTATACATAGCGTCAGAAGTAAGTACCATTTTACAAGAAGAATCATTGATTCTATCGGCTAAAGCCTGAGCAGAAAAGCCCGCAAATACTACTGAATGAACCGCCCCTATTCTAGCACAAGCTAAAACAGCAATAGTTAAGTCAGGAATCATTGGCATATAAATAGCAATCTTGTCGCCTTTCTTTGCCCCATGCTTCTTCAGGACATTGGCGTATTCACAAACCCTTTTATGAAGATCATTATAGGTGATCTTTTGGAAGTCTTCATCTGGATTATTAGGCTCCCAAATAATGGCAGTTTTATTTCCTTGTTTCTCTAAATGTCTGTCTAAAAGGTTTTCAGTAATATTAAGCTTAGCACCTTTAAACCACTCAACCTTTGGTGATTCAAAATCCCAATCAAGCACCTTGCTCCATTGCTTTTTCCAAAGAAAATTCTCAGCAATTTGAGCCCAAAAGCTTTCTGGCTGATTTACGCTTAAGGCATACTTCTCTTGATACTCTTGAAAGCTTTTAATTCTGTAACTCATGGTAGAATTATTACCTATAATGATTTCGTATACTTTTTATAATCCTCAAAACTCTTCAAAAGTATTTCTTGCGCCACAGCCTTAACTTGAAATTCTTCTACTTCAACAGTCTTGTTCTCTAGTTTCTTATAATCCTCAAAAAAGGTTCTTAGCTCTTTTAAAAAGTGGTTTGGAAGTTCATGGATATCATTTATGTGATTAACGCTCATATCATTCGCCGCTACAGCAATAATCTTATCATCTAATTCTCCTTCATCTAACATTCGCATCACACCAATAATTCTAGCTTCAATAAGGCACAGTGGCACCACTGAGATTTGAGACAGCACCAAAATATCTAGCGGGTCTTTATCGTCGCAATAAGTTTGAGGAATAAAGCCATAGTTTGCTGGATAATACATGGAACTGTATATTACTCTATCCATCAAAAGCATTCCACTATCTTTGTCCAATTCATATTTGGCTCTAGTATTCATAGGAATTTCTATTATCCCATTGACATAATGAGGAATCTTATTCCCTGGACTTACTTTATGCCAGGGATTAGTTTTATCTAAACTCATTGATGCATTAAATTTTTAGTGATGCTAAAATAAAAAAACCGATTTAAGTCGGTTTTTGAAGTTCTACTTGTTTGGTGCTAGATTTTTATAAACTAAGCCAGCCAAGAGGGCTCCAACTATCGGTGCCAACCAAAATAACCATAACTGCTCTACAGCAATCCCGCCGGCAAAAAGCGCCTGGCTTGTAGATCTTGCTGGGTTCACTGAAGTATTTGTAACAGGGATACTAATCAGGTGAATTAAAGTTAAAGCTAAACCAATGGCTAGACCACCAAAACCAGCGAAGCCCTTTTTATGGGTTACACCAAGAATAATAAATAAGAACATAAATGTCATTACTATTTCAGTAACAAGAGCTGCGGTCATATTAAAACCTCCTGGGCTTGCTTCTCCATAACCATTAGATGCAAAGCCTCCAATTTCATATCCAGCTTGCCCTGTGGCAATAATGTATAGAATGCTTGCGCCTGCTAAACCTCCAAGCACTTGTGCTAAAATATATGGAAAAACCTCCTTTGATTCAAAACGACCTCCAGCCCACAAACCTAAAGTCACAGCAGGATTTAGATGACATCCTGAAATATGACCAATTGCATAGGCCATGGTAACTACTGTTAAACCGAATGCAAGCGAAACTCCCACAAAACCTATTCCTAATTCTGGGAATCCTGCGGCCAATACAGCTGCACCGCAGCCTCCTAGGACTAACCAAAGAGTTCCAATAAACTCTGCAATTAATTTTTTCATAATTATTGATTTTTAATTTTTGTTGGTGACTGAGACACCAAGATAACGATAATCAATTATAAAATTATTCTATTCTACAGGTATATATTTAAGTTGACTATCTAGATATGCTATTAATTTTTTTGCAGATTCAAGATTATTAGATTCTTTTGATGCACTAGCCAGTTTAGATTTAGCATAATACTCGCCAGAAATTAATTGCATTGGATTGGTATTCACTAAGTGCAGTAAAGTTTGTGCACCTTTAGCAGGAGAAATTCCAATAATTTTAAAAAAAAGCTTTACCAAGAAATTAGCATTTCTATCTAAATCTGTTCTTACCACACCTGGGTGTTGAGAATAAAATGAAATATTATTGTGCTTGCGCGATAAATATCGAGTCAATAAAATTATTCCAAGCTTTGATGAACTGTACTCTTTCAGAGCACTAAAACTTTTCTTTATATCTCTATTAGTATAGGATATTTCCCCTTTATGCAGAGCTGAAGCCGTGAATATTACCTTTGGTGACTCACCTAAGGAGGATAGAAGCTGGTTAAAGATATAATATGGTGCAAGTAAATTTACTTGAAAAGTTTCCTCAAGCTTCTGCTTTGTTTCCACGTACTTAAAATTCATTATTCCCGCATTCAAAATCAAGATATCAAACTTAAGTTCTCTTTCCTTAATGCTTAAAAACATACTATCAAGAGAATTTAAATCCGAAAGATCTCCATCAAGAAACTCAAGAATTCCAGAGCCTTTTGGAAAGTTAGAATAGTAATAATCTAAGAAAGCTGTTCTATTACTTTTTGAACGACTTAAAATGAATAAGTCATATCCTTCAGATGCCAGTTTACATGCAGCTTCTTTACCAAGACCAGATGTACCACCCGTCATAAAAACTCTCTTTGTTTCTGTCATCTAAAAAAGCAATTTAAATCTCATAAACCCAAAAGCATGGTGATAGGCCCCAACAAACTCCCTATTGTTCCAAATCCATCCATATTCCAGTTCAAAATTTTTGCATGAGGCTCTAAGGCCATACTCTAATCGGTATCTTACTTTCTGAATCTCATTCCTTTGAACGATATGGTTATTTTGGTCTTTTAGAAAAAGCCCGCCCTCTAAGGTAGCATTATAAATCTGGTAACCCACGAGGCCTTCTGCATAAATCATAATTCCCCAATGAGAAGAAAGGATATCTAGTGAATTTGAGTAATTATCTTCAAAAATTCCAAATTCAATACCATTACCAATAAATGCTTGGGTAACCTTACTTCCAAGATTCAAATCCAAATGACTGTATACATTGATATTATTAGAAGAATAATAGGCCTTTTCATAATCCAAATTATACTGAACAATGAGATCATGGCCAATTTGATTGCTCCAAGCCTTTACCGAATCGGAATGTGGCGTCAAGCTGTGGATGAAGTTCTGGATATATTGTCCTCCGGAATATTCACCTATAAATCCTATTTCAAAATTTGATTCCAATTTGAACTTTGATTCGCTATCAGCATAAACCGAACCTTGTTTTAAACTTAAAGAAGATGCAAATGGTCTATCCCATTCAAGAATAACAGGACTGTTTAGTTTATCGCCGGTATACATTTCCTGAACAATTTCTATGTATGAAACCGCATCACTTCTTTTGGAATAAGGTAAAATTAAAGCTACCGGTGACTTCTTGAGTAAATCAGAGCTAAATTTCAAATTAAGCCCATTACTAAAATAGCGATCTGATTGACTTTGGAAATCCATAATATCATTAGATAGACCAAACTCTACTCTTCTTTCTTGCGCATAGGTACTGACACCAAGTATGAACATTATTAATATGGAGAAAACCCGTCTCATCTTAAGTATGAGTTCAAAAATAGTACCAATAGACTTAAACAAAAGCATTAATGATTATAAGGAAAGTTAAAGCAGATGCGTAGGGAATGATATAAATGTATTAACAGCTGTTAGAGTGTAAGTTAGGTCAAAATATTGAATTAAAAGTTTTACACTACTATATCGTTCACTCTAAATTCATATTGATTTAATAATTCCAATTTTAAGAATTCGAATCAGATTTAGATTTAGATTTAAATTGAGATTGACATGATTTGCTACAATACTTAACCTCTGGCCAAGACCTTTCCCATTTTTTTCTCCAATTAAACGGTCTTTTGCAATTTATACATACTTTAGAATCTAAGTGCGGTTTTTTATGCATCTTGAACGTAAGACTTGAGCTGTTTTCTTCCTTGCTTCCAAAACGGAAAGAAAGAATTCAGCTTGTTTTGAACATTAAACATCCAATCCCTTTCATCCATTTTACCTTCCCAGTTTTCAGAAAAGGGATGTTCCTTAAAAATAAACTCTTCAGTTTTTACTTCTTTTTTGAGATCAGAATAAGTACCAAAATAAAACTGAATATCACCAATATTTTGGGCTAAAGAGATGATAAAATCAATAACATTTGGAGCAATTGGATAAAGTTCTAGTTGTTCTCTATCAAATAAAAGCACCCTATTTACCTTTTCATCTGATCGCCAATTAGGATCTAGATTATAAGTTGTATAAATTAATGTTGGAATTTCAGGCTTTAGAATTAGGGGCTTGAACTTTAGATTGATAACTTCTGGTTCAAAAGAGTCTAACTCTAAAAGTTGTGGAGGACACTCCACAGTGGCCAATTCTTCATAGGTACTATCTAAAAAACTACCTAATTGCTTGGTACGAGAATAATGGTTGATATTCTCTTGATTTACCAAATACTTTTTATTAGAATTAGTGCCAGCTACCCACTGCCAACTAAGTGCATTACTAGCCCAATCTCCATCTAATAAGTGATAATACATCCATTTTGCAGGCTGCAACCAGTGAGCCCCGCCAATATTACATTCAATACTAGCTGTATACATTCTCATATGATTATGCATATAGCCCGTCTTTTTTAAAAGGTCGATATGATCATCTACAGCATTTATGCCTGTTGTAGAATTTAATAGAGCCTGTGAAATTTTCTGATGACGTAGTTTAGATTGGGAATTCTTCACATCCAAATCTATATTTCCTATTGACTTCCATTGAAGCTGCCAAAAATCTCGCCAAGCTAATTCTTGAATAAACTTCTCTATTCGAAATGGGTCAAATCCATTTTTTAAAAGTCTTTCAAGCACAAATTTTGTGGAAATTACTCCTCTAGAAATATAAGGAGAAAGATAAGATACTGATCCATCTAGGTAGTTTCTATCTTTAGAGTACTTAATAGGATCTACGGCATCAATTCTTTCTAAAATCTCCCGCCATTGCGTTGGAAAAATCACCTTTTTGAGATCTTATTATTACTGATAGACCTTTGCCTTGAGCATTTGAATCGATTAATCTCATTGGATCTTTTTGCAAGATGCTTTTTACTTACACCGCTGTTCACCCTTTTCCTCCAAAGCTTGAAGCTCGATTCTTTTAACTCAGATCGCATTAACTTGATAACATCGGCCTCAGCCAAACCAAATTGATACTTAATTGCCTCAAAGGGAGTTCTATCCTCCCAAGCCATCTCAATAACTCTATCTAATTTTTCTAGTTTTAAATCTTTCATGCTGAAGTTCTAGCTATAAAACTGAAAGATTTAAAGATTGTTCAAATCAATTTATCTAGAATATGGAATATGATTAAGAATATACTTCAATGTTTCTAACCTTGCCTCAGTTTTCTTATCTGCATCAATGATTACCCATGGATTTTCTGGGCTATTGCAATGCTCAAACATTTTTTGCTTATAAGCTGTATAATCATCCCAAAGTTCTTGAGCCCTTTCATCTACTGGAGACATTTTCCACTTTTTTAAAGGGTTGGATCTGATTTCATCAAACCTTTCAGCTTGTTTTTCTTTTGAAATTGAAAAATAGAATTTTAATAGATAAGTATCTGACTCTATGAGCATTCGTTCAAATTCGTTCACTTGCCCCATAAAGGTTTCGTACTCCTTAACTGTACAAAATCCATTTACCGGCTCAACAATGGCTCTATTGTACCAAGATCTATCAAAGAATACCATTTCACCTGGCTTAGGTAATTTATTTACATAACGTTGAAAGTACCATTGACCCTTTTCTTCTTCGATAGGTTTAGGCAATGCCACTATTCTATAAAATCTGGGGTTGATATGAGCAGTAATTCTTCTAATGGCCCCACCCTTTCCAGCTGAGTCTCTACCTTCAAATAAAATAACAATTTTCTTATTATTATTGATAACCCAGTCCTGCAAAGCGATTAGTTCCGCTTGAAGTTCTCTTAGCTCTGTCTCATATTTTGTCATTCTCAGAGTCTTCTCAATACTAACCTTTTTATCAGCGATTAAATACTTAAGCCCAATTTTAGAGTTCAGTAATTTAATGTCGTCGTCGGTTAGGTCGTTTATATTAAAATCATCCATCACTTAAATATCAATCTGTTCAATATGTCTGTAATACCTTGAAATTACATTAGGATCAGGGCTAACCGTTGTATTGGCTTCCTGCTTTCCTTCATACTCAAATTTTGAAAGCAAGTACCGCATGCTCTCTAATCTCGCTACTTTTTTATCATTTGTTTTTACGATGACCCACGGACTAAATGTGGTGTGTGTTTTTGCGAACATTTGTTCTTTATAGAAAGTATATCGGTCCCATAGCTCTTGCCCTAGTTTATCAACTGGACTAAACTTCCACATTTTAAGGGCATTACCTTGCCGAGATGCAAAGCGCTTCTTTTGTTCTTGTTTAGAAATTGAAAACCAGAATTTGATAACCACTACCCCATCTTCATACAGCATATGCTCAAAGCTCGGAACCTGAAGCATAAATTGATTGTATTGCTGTTCATCACAAAAGTCCATCACAGGTTCTACAACTGCTCTGTTATACCAAGAGCGATCAAAAAAAACAATTTCACCTGGATCAGGAAGCTCTTTAATATACCTCCTAAAATACCATTGGCCTTTTTCCACCTCTGTTGGCTTGGATAATGCTACAACCCTTATAGTTCTAGGATTAAGATGTTCTGTAAATCTTTTTATGGAACCTCCTTTTCCTGCAGCATCCCTTCCTTCAAAAAGAATGGCAACTCTTAGCTGCTTTTTCTCTACCCAATGCTGAAGCTTCACTAGTTCAGCTTGTAATAACTTCAGTTCCTCTACATAAAGTAAGTTACCAAGGGCTTTGCTTATAGAAATATCTTTTTCCTCAGCAAGCTGAATAATATCCTTTCTTTTTTCAAAACTTGCAAAATCTTCTTTTGTAAACATGTCTTAATTAATCTCTTGTAAAGTTCCTAAATGTTTCTCTATTCTAAGAATTTAAAGCAATGAATTTTTATGTTTTCTCTTTAAACAAGCTCTTAAAAATAAGTCTTAACTATTAGTTAATAAAGTAATCCAACTAAAAATGATAGTAATACTATTATATTTGCGAATAATTAACAATGTATGTGGAATTTGTGTTTAATAAATTCTTTAGAAATAGATAAGATGAGGAGCAGAAGAAAAGGCTTTTCACGCTATCTTGTACAAAATTTAATATCGCAATTGGTAGTGACTATTGGTTGTGATATTTTTAGATGGAGTAGAATCGACAATACCGAAATTCTGAAGTAATATGAGTGATGAAACTATTACACCTTTAAAAAGATTTTGGCGCCTGCTAAAACCAGATCAGCAGGAAATTACCAATGTATACGTATATTCTATTTTCAATGGATTGGTTAATCTATCTCTGCCATTAGGTATTCAGGCAATTATAAATTTTATACAAAGTGGTAGAGTTAGTACATCCTGGATAGTTTTAGTATTCATTGTTGTTTCTGGTGTAGCTATCACTGGGGTACTACAGATTTTTCAATTAAGAATTACTGAGAATTTACAGCAAAAAATATTTGCCCGGTCTGCCTTTGACTTTGCTTACAGAATGCCAAGGATGAAAATGGAGGAACTTTATAGACATTATGCTCCTGAGCTAATGAATCGTTTTTTTGATATTATTTCTGTTCAAAAAGGTCTTTCTAAAATTCTAATTGACTTTAGTACAGCTTTACTCCAAGTACTTTTTGGCTTAATTCTGCTCTCTCTTTATCATCCATTCTTCATTATTTTTAGTGTTGTTCTTTTCATTCTACTTTATGGAATTTTCAGAATTACAGGAAGGCAAGGACTAGCCACTAGTTTAAAGGAATCTAAGTATAAATATCAAGTGGCTCATTGGTTAGAAGAGGTAGCCAGAACACATATAACTTTTAAGCTTGCTGGTAAAACTGATTTACCACTTACCAATGTTAATGAGAAGGTTGAAAAATACATCCACTCAAGAGAGAGTCACTTTAAAGTTTTGGTAAAGCAGTATTCTCTACTTGTTTTCTTCAAGGTTTTAGTAGCTACCAGTTTATTGGCTATCGGAGGTATATTGGTTATTGATCAGCAAATGAACATTGGTCAATTTGTGGCTGCAGAAATTATTATTCTATTGGTGATGAACTCTGTTGAGAAGCTTATACTCAGCATGGAAACCATTTACGACATTTTAACTTCTTTAGAAAAAATTGGACAGGTTACTGATTTAGAACTTGAGAAGTCCGGCAATATGGACATCATTAGCGAATGTAAAACTGAAGGCTTAAAAGTTGATATGGTTGACGTTCAGTTCAGCTACCCAGGACAAACTAAGAAAACCCTAAACAAGTTTAATTTAAGCATTCCATCCGGCCAAAAATTGGTTATCAATGGATGCAATGGTGTCGGTAAGTCTACTTTGCTTCACCTTCTCTCTGGCTTATATGAAATACAAGAAGGAACTATAAGCTATGACGGTTTGCCAAAATCTAATCTTGATATAAACTCCTTGAGGAGTATTATTGGAGATTATCTTTCTCAGGAAGATTTGTTTGAAGCTAGCTTATTGGAAAACATAACCATGGGAAGACCTGAGGCTACTTTTGATCGAGTGAAATGGTGTATTAAAAACCTAGGATTAGAGCCATTCATTAATGAACTTCCAGAGGCATTTGATACAATCTTAGGCCCTGAAGGTAAGAAGCTACCAAGAAATATTATTCAAAGATTACTAATCGCAAGAAGCATCGTTGTTCAGCCTAAATTACTTTTACTAGAAGATGCTTTTGAGCATATTCAAGCTGAGGATAAAAAACAAATTATTGATTTTCTAATGGATTCAAATAACCCTTGGACCTTAGTAGCTGTGTCAAATAACAACTATGTAGCTCAAAAATCAGATCGAGTAGTAGTTATGGACAATGGCGCTAATATACTGAGCGGAACTTATGATGAAGTAAAGAATCATTCTTCATTTAAAAAAGACTAACCGATGTTGAATATTTCAAAAAACCGAGTGGATTCAGAAATAAAACAAGAGAACTATAGTTCTTTAGTTTTGGCTGAATCAAAGGTATCTTCCAAGGTCTTCTTGAAACTTTTGAGCGGTCTTTTTCTCTTAGGTTTTATTATGCTTTTCATTCCATGGACTCAAAATATTGTTTCTAAAGGAAATGTAACTACCCTAAAACCAAGTCAGAGGCCTCAAACTATTCATTCTGTTATCGCTGGTAGAATAGAAAGCTGGCATGTTCAAGAAGGAGACCTGGTAGATAAGGGAGATACCATTTTGTTTATTTCAGAAATAAAAGATGAATACTTTGACCCTAATTTATTATTGAGAACAGAGGAGCAGCTGAAGTCTAAGGAAATGTCGGTTAACTCTTATATGGAAAAAGTTAAGGCCTTAGACAATCAAATTGACGCCTTGGTGCAAACATCTAAACTCAAATTAGAGCAGACCAAGAACAAACTACTTCAGTCTAAACTTAAAGTAGCTAGCGATAGCATCGATTTTCAGGCGGCAAAAATAAATTACAGAATCGTTACTGATCAATATGATCGTATGGTGCAATTGTATAATGATGGTTTAAAATCTAAGACTGACTTAGAGAATAGAAATCTTAAAACTCAAGAAGCGCAGGCCAAAATGATATCCGCCGAAAATAAATTATTGACTTCAAAAAATGAAGTCATCAATGCCATGGTAGAAATGACCTCAATACAAGCCCAGTATCGAGATGATATCGCGAAAGCGGAATCTGATAAGTATACCGCCTTATCTAGTATGTATGACGCAGAAGCTGTAGTTACCAAGCTGCAAAATCAATATATGAACTATGAAGTTAGATCTGGTCTCTATTATATCACCGCTCCACAGGCAGGATATATCACCAAGACAATCCAGTCTGGGCTAGGAGAAACTATCAAAGAGGGGGAACAGATTGTGAGTATCATGCCAGCGCAGTATGATTTATCTCTTGCTATGTTTATTAGACCTATTGATTTACCCTTACTGGAAATTGGTCAAGAAGTAAGGATCCAATTTGATGGATGGCCGGCAATTGTTTTCTCTGGATGGCCAAACACTAGCTATGGTACCTATGGAGGAAAAGTTTTTGCCATAGATAATTTTACAAGTGAGAATGGAATGTATAGAGTATTAGTTCAGCCGGATCCAAATGATCATGAATGGCCCGATGCTTTAAGAGTTGGAGCCGGAACTAGAACTATGGTTTTACTGAAAGACGTTCCTATTTGGTATGAGCTTTGGCGTCAGGTTAATGGGTTCCCTCCGGACTATTACAAACAAAATGAAGTAAGTGCTGACAAATCAAAGACGGTAAAGAAATGATAAGGAAGTATTCCACTTTATTACTTTTGTTTTTCACATGTTTAGTAAGCTTAAGTTTTGCTCAGGACAGTACTAATCTTTTGAGCTTTGAGGCTTTTTTAGATCTTGTAAAGTCTAATCATCCCATGGCAAGACAAGCTAATATTCAGTTAGAAAAAGCTGATGCCGAGCTGCTTGGTAGTAGAGGTTCCTTTGACCCTAAGTTGTACACTAAAGTGAATCAAAAATACTTTAGTGATGATCAATATTTTAGTTTGATCAACGGAGGAATAGTTATCCCCACTAATTTCGGACTGAAAATAAAAACAGGCTACGAAACTAATGAAGGAATCTATTTAGACCCTAGCAAAACTGTTCCTGAAGCCGGTCTCTATTATGCAGGCCTATCTCTTAGTTTAGGGCAAGGTCTACTTATTGATGAAAGGCGAGCTGATTTAAGAAAAGCTAAGATATATCTTGAGAGCAGTCAGCAAGATCAAAGAGCAATGATGAACAATCTTATATTTGATGCCTCTAAAGCTTATTGGGAATGGTTTCAAGCCTATAATAATCTTGACGTTTATACAAATGCCTTGAGACTTGCTAAGCAAAGAATGACTGCTGTTAAAAGTGCTGCCAGATTTGGTGATAGGCCAGCTGTTGATACACTTGAAGCTGGAATTCAAGTTCAAAACAGAATGCTTAATGTTCAACAATCTGAACTGGACTATATAAAGGCTAGTGCAAAATTATCTGTTTATTTATGGGATGAGAATTTTATCCCACTGCAACTGAATACTACCACCATTCCTTTTAAAATAGCTAATGTTGAGCCGATACCATTAGATTTGAATATTGTGACTAATCTAGATAGCCTTGTTCTGAACCATCCTGAATTACGTCAATATGACTTTAAAATTCAACAATTAGAAATAGACCGTAGGTGGAAAAGAGAACAATTGAAACCTGAAGTTAATATTAATTACAATCCTATTTCAGAGCCCATTAATGGAAATCCTTTTGCGGAGTATTCTATTAATAATTATACTTGGGGAATGTCTGTTAGCATGCCACTTTTTCTCCGAAAAGAAAGAGGAGGAATTCAATTAATGGATCTAAAAATTCAAGAAACTGAATTAACTATAAATAATAAGCAAGCTAGTTTATTATACAAAGCTAACGCAAGTATAAACGACTGGAATACGAGCGTTCAGCAATACAAACTTTACCAGCAAACTGTCAAAGATTATTTGAGACTCCTAAATGCTGAAAAACAATTATTTGATGGTGGAGAAAGCTCCTTATTTATGGTGAACTCTAGAGAGCTAGGGTATATTAATGCACAAGTCAAACTAATTGAATTATTGGCAAAGAACCGAAAGGCAGATATTGCTACGCTCTTTTCTTTAGGGCTTCTTGTAAATTAGTGAAGCTTATCCTTTCTGATTGCTCTTTTTTAATTTTGGCATTCTTGATTGACATATTCAAACTTACTAATATCAAATCCGCTTGCTGAAGCCTTCTGTAGAAGCTTATTTACAAATTTCTCATCCATATTCTTATCTTTAGAAAGAACCCATAAAAACTTTCTATTTGGGCTACCAACTAAGGCCCATTGATATTCTTGATCCAATTGAATAATGTAGTAATCTCCGCTAAATGGCCAGAAAAACTCAACTTTCAATTGAGCTGGATATTCAGAATCAGGGACCCAAGCTTTGCCTTCAATAATATCCATTTCCTCCGACTCACCTTCTACTCTACCTTTATTTACAACTTTAATATCTCCATTCTTCAATAAAGTATATTCGGCAGTTACACACTCTAATCCTTCCTCAAATCTATTGGGGAGTTTTCCGATTTCATACCAAACACCTTGATATTTTTTAACATCAAAATTTTTGACGGTTTCTAGGCTTTTAGACTCAGAACATGAACTTATTACTGCCATTAGCGCTATGACAATTATGGCCTTAAACTTTATTAAGTTTCTCATTATTTTGTGATCTTTAAAAGACATTTTTCGTAAAACTCTATATACTTTTTGATACTATTATTCCAACTAAAAAATCCAGCCCTAGCCTTCAGCTTTTGCTGATTCCCTTCTCGATCAGAATTAAAATCTTCTAATCCCTCCTTGATAATTCTAGCCATATAAAATGATTCAAAGTGATCAAAATAATATGCGCAATTTGATCCAATCTCAGGTAAAGAACATTGATTACTACAAAATACTGGACAAGCAGCATTCATTGCTTCAATAATGGGTAAACCAAAGCCTTCTGCTATTGACGGAAAAAGAAATGCGCTGGCATTCTCGTATAGGAATTTCCTTTCGCCATTGTTTACCAAGCCTACTAATTGGATTCTATCTTGCAAGCCTTTCCTATCTATTAACTCCTGCATTTCAGAAGCATAGCTTCCGGATTTTTTTCCAGCTATGATTAATTTCTTCTGAGGAAACTGATGCATAATATCAATCAAAACCTTAAAGTTCTTCTTTGCTATTACAGCACCAATACTAAAGAAATATTCATCTTCTGAGTCTAAAAAATCTGGGCAAACTGCAACTTCATTCCCTAACTCAACCCCATTATAAATGACTTCAATTTCCTTAGAGTTTAATTCGCAATGCTCCTCTATTTGAGACTTAGAGTAATTTGAAATAGTCGTTAAAAAGTCAGCTTTATTAATATTTTCTTGGAGCTTCTTTAAATACTTAGCACTCTTTTTTCCATCCTTTTCTTTCAAGAAATTAAGATCATGAATAGTCAGGATTTGGAGAGTATTTTTCTTTGGATAAAATGAAGGGAATTGCTGTAGACTATGCCAAATGTCAAATTCAGCATTAAATTGAGGTAAATATCGCCTTATTAAATTAGCCCTGACAGTTCTAATGCGCTGGCTGAAATGCACTTTAGAATTTGATGGTAAAAGATAACTGAGCTCCAAGTTTCTGGGCGCCTCCTTTTCTAGGTGCTTTCCAAATGATAAACTGAATTGTCCTAAGCCATTATAAATATTCTTTAATTTATAAAGATCTATAAGTATCCTTTTCATGAACTATATAGCTTATCGCGATTTCTTATTGAAGGCGGTAAATCTCCATTATATTGGCTAAAATATGCTTGAAGTTTATTTTTAGATCTATCAAGTTTCCGGATTCAATATTAAACACCCAACCATGAACAGTTAAGCCTCTTTCCTGAACTGCCCTTTGAACAACAGCGGTCTTTAACATATTCACACTCTGCTCTTCTACGTTTAATTCTACTAAGCGTTTATACTTTGCAGTTTCATCTTCAATTTCACTTAACTCTTTATTATGTAGTCTATATACATCTCTGATATTTCTAAGCCATGGGTTAAGCACTCCTAAGTCCGATGATTCCATTGCAGCCTTTACACCACCACAACCATAATGTCCACAAATAACAATATGATTCACTTTTAAGTGCAGGACAGCATATTCAATTACAGACATTACATTCAAGTCTGTATTAGGAACCATATTAGCAATATTCCTATGCACAAAAGCCTCACCAGGATGAATACCCATTAACTCTTCAGCGCTTACTCTACTATCCGAACAACCAACATAAAGAATATCAGGATTTTGCCCTTTGGCCATATTCTCAAAATACTTCTCATCATCAGAAAGCCTTTCTTTAACCCAATCGGCATTATTCTTGAATATTTTAGATATGTCCATATTTTTTACTTTGAGGCTAAGATAAATTCTTTCTTGAATAAAAGAAGCAGCACTCAATTCTATTCTAAAGTACTCACCTTTGAAACTTCAGAGCGATGTGAGTAATAGATAAGTTCATTATTAGAATCGAAGAGGAAATTATAATTAGAACTATTATCCAAAACAATAGGTATAATATGCCCTAATGCTATTTCTTGTCCTGATTCTGTATGCGCAGAAAAGGTATTTAATTGAAAGTTATTATTTAAGTCTTTCTTTAATTGTCTATAAACAAGAAGTCTATCAAAATAAATCATGCCTGGGTAATTCCTTTCTAATGTAGTTATAAAAGGGTTTTCTGGTAATTCCGGGTCTTTGACTAAAGTTCTATAGCCGCTAAAAGGAATAGTATCCTGATGATCTGGGAGTTTACTTAGCTCTAGCCTACTATTTAGGATCACTTCATTATTCTTATAAGTATAAAAGACTTTTTGATTTGCAGAAGGAAAAGTTGATAAGCTGATGAGCACTTTGTAATCCTTATTCACTAAGTAAGTTAGATTCTCTGAGTTATTATCCATCTTCAATATCATCAATTCATCCAATGACTCAATAGAACTTAACCAGCGTAATAACGGTGGGCTATTCAATAACTTATAGCTAACAGAATCCTGTTTTAAGTCCAAAGCTCTTTCTGAATAGTTTATAGCCGAAGATTCTATTATAGAATCTCTGAAATTATAGTAAGTATTTCTAATAATTCTATTTTTCTGATCGTAAGTATATGAATAGGCGTAATCATCATTATCTGAATCTTTCCTCCAATTAGCTCTTTTTCTTGAACTGCTATAAACAGAGTCCACTACTCCATGAGCATTGATATAAGTTTTAACTTTCCAATTCCACTTCCTCCACAATGGGACACCGTTAAAATTACCACTATGGCTACTTGAGTAATGAGAAAACCACTCAAAACTCCTCTTAGAGACATTCATTTGAATTAATTGTCTCTTAGCCTCCATAGAATAGATAAGGTCAATGCTTATCTTTTCTTTGGCTCCTTTTTTCCTTTTAGAAATAGATTCAAGGTGAATTAACCTCCCGGTCGAATCAAAACTCAGAATAGATTCAGAAAATGCATCATTCTTGGCAAAAGTGCTATCTAATTTTTGAATAGAAAAGTTATTCCAATCTCCTCTGAAGTAATCCTTCAAATACATTTTATCTACTGTAGTAATTCGGATTGTTCTTGATTTATAATCAGCTTGAGTGAGAAGGCCAGGTATATCTGAAATATAGGATTGCGTTTCAGTATTCCATGAAGTCAAATGCGCCTTATGTCCGATCAGATCGAGCAATTTCTCGGACAAAAGAAAAATCTCTGGCTGAGATTTCAAATGATTGAAATACACATCTTCTCTCTGAGCCATTGCAGAAGTTGAAACAAGTAATAAGAATAGGAAAGTTCTCATCTAGTAAATTATATCTTAATTGTTTGCAAAAGCTAGGCCATCATTTAGAATAGTCAAATTGCATCATAGAAGTATCTATTAATCCTTGTGAAATTAAAGTCTCTAATTCTGATTGAGTCAAACAAGATTCATGAAATTGATTCCATGGACTATCAGGATATTCGCGACCTTCCTCTGCTCTAAAACAATAAGCATCTAGCGACTTTAAAAGCAAACTATCTTCTGAATAAAAATTAAGGCTAAACCTACCATATTCATTATTGGCATTGGTTATATCCCTTGAACCATGAAGAATTTTTATATTGACTTCTCTCTCTGCATAAAAATAGAGCATACCATTTTCATCAGCATAAAAATCATCAGCATCCATTAATTTGGCAGGAAAAATATGGACCAAACCATTATAATTTTCTGGGACATGAATTGTCTTAGTAGGCTTATAAGCGTTTAAATGATGCTCAATAATTAAAGCAGTAAATAAGACAATAGAAATAGCCGCGAAAAGTTGAAATCGCTGCTTTAGAATTAATTTAGACATTACCCCAACAATTATAGATCCAGCTCCAGCCAAAATAAAAACCATAGGAATCAAGAAAAGCCCAAGGCTGTAAAGCGAATAATAGTAAGCTATATATCCATAGTAACACATCGCGATAAGCGAAAGGAAAAAGAGAAGCTTAGTATACTTTTCAGATTTCATATTATTCTATTTAAAAGAAGCAGCTATCTAAGTTGATAAATTACAAAATCATCTGTTTCCGAAATCACTTCATAAGAAGCTAAAGAAATCATTTCATTATTGTGCTTATCCAAAACAATAAATCCTGCTCCTTTATTTCTAAGATCATTGAAATACCCAATATCATTTACCAATTCAGGCCTAATAATCCAGCCCTTTCTATGAGATAAATACATTAGATGAGGATTTTCATCAACGCGAACCACCTTCACGCAAAGGATAAACATATTGAACAACCTCAACCGTTCTAATATCTATTTCACTCATAGCTCTCAACACTCTATTATTTTCTTAGCGGGATGCATCTCGCCACCTGTAATTATTACTCAAAATTACGGCCTAATACGCTAATTGCAAGGAGAAATTGGGGTATTTTCTCAGTCATACTTTCCTCTCAATTAATCGAACTCATGTAGTTAAGAAATATATCTTTTTAATTTTTATTTAAAAAAAAGATTATTCTAGGCTGTGGAATCAGGAAATTCTACTTCCACCTTTTCTTAGCCCAAGAAAATTGTTCCTCTTTTGAGAAAAAGGACCAGGCCACTATTCTACTTGCTTTATTACCTGTACCCATTGGTATAGTTTTCACTTCTTTGACCTCAAGGACATCCAATAATTTATATATTCCTTTAAGGTGAGATTGTTTAGAAACTAAAGTGCTGAACCAAAGGCATTTTTTTGAAAATTCCTCACTTTCTAGAACCATATTGTAAATAAAACTATACTCTCCCCCTTCATAGATAAGCTCATTAGTTTGACCTGCAAAATTGAGAATTGGTTCTTTTTGATTTTTGCCACTAAGGTTTCTTACTTTTCTTCTAGTTCCTTCCTGAGCAGCTTCCATTGAAGAATGAAAAGGTGGATTACAAATAGACAGATCTATTTTTATGCTATCATCAAGAATTCCTTTGAACATGGACTTTGGATTATCTTGATGCTTCAAGCTTATTCTACTCTTAAGTGAAGGGTTTGAATCAATAATTTTTTGTGCAAGACTTAACGATTCAGAATTAATATCTGATCCTATAAAGCCCCAATCATATTCTGTAAGGCCAATTATTGGATAAATGCAGCTGGCCCCTACTCCAATATCTAAGCATACTATTCTGTCCCCTGTGGGAATTTTACCATAATTACTTCCACTCAAAAGATCTGCAGCATGATGAAGATAATCCGCTCTTCCTGGAATGGGTGGACATAAATTAGTATCAGGAAAATCCCAATTTTCTATTCCGTAATAATGATGTAATAATGCCTTATTAAGCAGCTTTACAGCCAGTGGATTTGCAAAATCTACGGAATCCTCACCATATCTATTTGGCTTAAGATATTTTTTTAACTCTACAGTTGATTCTAGCAGAGCGTTCAAATCATACCTCTCCTTATTTCTATTTCTAGAGTGAAGTCTAGACTTAGCCTTTTGATTTTTGTCTGTGGACATAGTTCTCTGAGGTTAAGCGATAGTCTTTATTTTGCCTTTTTCAACCGCTTTTCAGCCTTCTTCTCCTTTGGAGTTTTAGCAGCTTCCTTCTTCACGTTCTTCTTAGCATCTTGTCCTTTTCCCATTATCTTTATCTTTAATTATTAGAACTTCTTGAAAAGCAACTTAAAGTCATAAATCACTTAAGTAGGCTTTAAATGCAAAGTAGCACAAAGCAATGGAATAGTTATGAATTCTACCTTCAAATAGTTGGTAACTCCAATTATATGAAACTAAAGCTAATTCAGGGCACCACTATTAAGGTTTTAAGCTAGAAAATCCGCCATCTATGTGAAGAATCTGGCCACTTACCCAAGATGATTTTTGAGACAATAAGAAAAATGCCGCTTCCGCGATATCCTTAGGCTGCCCAATCTTTTTTAAAGGGTTTTTCTCAGCTTGTAGACTTTGCTTCTCCGGTGTACTCAAGAACTTGCTCGCCATATTGGTATCCGTTAAAGAAGGTGCAATTGCGTTTACTCTAATTTTAGGAGCCAATTCCGCCGCTAATGAACGTGTTAAGCCTTCTATTGCTCCTTTTGAAATCGCTACTTGTGAATGAAAGCTGAACCCTGTTTGAACTGCTATAGTTGAGAACAGTACAATAGAAGGATTCTCACTTTTCTTCATTCTTGGCAAAAATTCTTTTATAATTTTGGTGGCACCTAATACTTGGAGTCTAAAGTCCTGAATAAAATCCTCCTCTGTAAACCTATGGAAAGGTTTTAGATTAATGGATCCTGGGCAATAAGCTAAGCCATGAATTTCCTCTGGTAATGAATCTAAGTCCAAGGTGTCTTCTAGTACATCTAGCTTAATATAGTTTACGTTGGCACGATTTTCGACCTCATTATTGTTGTAAGTCGCGGTTACTGAAGCACCATCCTGCTCTAATAAGTTTACCAACTCTTGTCCTATTCCTGATGAACCGCCAATAATTATATAGTTTCTCATTTTATACTTTTTATATCTTATTTTTTTATTTATCGGCTTCAGCCAAACCAATCTTATAAGTAATTAATGCTCTTTCTCTAGCCAATTTGTGATCAACCATATTGCTTGGATAATCCATAGTGTTTAATTCTGGTACCCATTTATTAATATAAATAAGTTTAGAGTCAAACTTTTTAACTTGCTCTGTAGGATTGAAAATTCTAAAGTATGGAGCGGAATCACAGCCTGTTCCAGCAGACCATTGCCAATTACCATTATTAGAAGAAAGTTCATAATCCAAAAGTTTAGAAGCAAAGTAAGCCTCGCCCCACTTCCAATCAATGAGTAAATGCTTGCATAAAAAACCAGCCGTAATCATTCTTACCCTATTATGCATATAACCTGTCGCGTTAAGCTCCCTCATTCCGGCATCAACTAAAGGATAACCAGTTTGTCCGTTCTTCCATTTCTCAAACTCTTCTGGCTTATTTCGCCATTTTATATGATCATATTTTTGTTTAAAATTATGGGTAATGACATGAGGGAAGTGATACATTATCTGCATAAAAAACTCTCGCCAAATGATTTCACTTAAAAAGATTTCATTGGATTTGGTTTTAGCTATTACTTCTCTAACGCTAATTGTTCCAAATCTTAGGTGAGGACCTAATTGGCTGGTTCCTTTTAATCCAGGAAAATTTCTTGTTTGATGGTAATCCTCTAATTCCGCAATATCATACGGCAATACCTTTATGGCTGACGGCCCAAATCCAAGAGCTTCCATACTTGGAAAATCAAAATTTACTTTTAAAAAGTGATCCCATTGATTTATTGGATAATCTAAAACCGCTTGTTTAGAGTAATTCTCTAACCACTTATTCTTGTAAGGAGTAAAAACAGTATAAGGCTTTTGGTCATTCTTAAGCACCTCATCCTTAGCAAAGACCACTTGATCCTTAAATAGTAAAAAATCGATTTCATTTTTAGCAAATACTTCTCCTATTTCCCGATCCCTTTTGATAGCATAAGGCTCATAATCTTCATTTGCATATACTGAGCCAATATTGAATCTTTCTATCAAGTTTTTCCAGACATCTAAAGGTTTGCCTTTTACACATAGAATAGATGCTGAATGCTTATTTAGATTATTATTTAAGGATTGAAGAGTATCGTAAATGAAGCCAATGCGAGCATCATTTTTATCCAACTCCTGAGTTATTTCCTCATCAAAAATAAAAATGGGCAAAACAGGCTTCGAGCTATTCAAAGCTTCATGAAGGGCGTGATTATCAGAAAGACGTAAGTCTCTACGATACCAAAAAATTGATACTTTTTCCTTTATTTCTATCATTTATAAAACTCTAGGAACATAAATAATGAACTTTAAGATATATAAACATAAACAACACCACAATGTTTTTGATCATTTGAAGAAGCTGGAGTTAATTGACAAGAAGTTTGCTCACACATTTAGTCATAATAAAAAAAGCGATCCAATAGATCGCTTTTTTTTGTGCTATTGTCTGAATAAATGCCTAGTGCTTGACTAGTAACTTAGAGGTTTTTATAAGTTCATCATTGGAATAGAATTGAACAAGGTATAAACCAGCATTAAAGTCAGATGTTTCTATTCGCCTAGCCGTAGAAGGGCTAATTGTAATTAACTGGCCGATGGTATTGTAAACCTTTACTTCAGTAATCATATCATCATTCTCCCAAGAGAAAAACTCATTAGCGGGGTTTGGATATATAAAAGTTCTAGCTAATACCTCCTCATCAAGGCTCACTGTCGCCGCTGCCATATCAAATGTCCAAGTATCTGTTGGGAATGTATTGGTGAAACGATTTTGTCCACCAAAGAAGTAAACATTATCATTTATTACAAAACTACCTGGAGCCCATCTACTTTGACCAGGATGTGAAGGAAATTGTCTCCATGTGTCTCCGTTAGGATTATAACGCCACATTTCACCTGTCGCCATATAGCTGTGATTGTCACCATCACCACTCAGTACAAAACCATAACCATTCATGCTAAACTGGGTTCCCGCAACTCGAGCCTCTCCAGGAAAAGGAGTCATGGCAGTCCATCTGTTTGTAGCGGTATCTAATTTATACCAGTCCTTATAGATAACACCATTGCCATGTCCCATTCCAGCAAACACTTCTCCGCCAGCATTAAACATAAATGGATGATGTCTTACAGGACCTGGAAGGTCTGCAGTTTGAGTCCAAGTATCTGTAGTAATATTATACATCCACCAATCTCTTAGGTTTCCATTTCCATTATCTCCTAAGCCAACATAAATCCTATCTCCAATAGCAATCATTGCTGGATGCCTTCTTCCGGCGCAACCACAATCAGCTAACTGAGTCCAAGAACTATCAGAAGCATCGTAACGCCAAAGATCATTTAGTAGGCTCGTATTAGTGGCACCAAAACCAACATAGGCTTTTCCATTAGCAACAACTCCCATTCCAAAACTGCGTGCAGATCCAGGAAAATCAGCAATTGCAGTCCATACATCTGCAATAGGGTCATATTGATAAGAATCAAAAGTGGGCTGTCCATTAGATAAGGATCCTGTAACTGCGTATCCTTTGCCGTTTAAAGAAAAAGAAATTGGATGGTGCCTTCCTACAGGGGCATTAGCCTTTTGAACCCATGTTTGGGCAAAAGTAGTTGTGGAAAATAATGCAAGTGCAACTAGTAGTATTTTATTCATAATATTTTGTTGGATCTTTTAATCTCTATATTCTGCATTATAGCTCTTAAAATAGATGATTCTTATTAAAGTTTCGAATTTACATTGATTAATTGATTCTATGGTACAACATTGATTTTTTTAAAATGTTTAACTCACTTCAACTGACTTACGTTGCTCTTTGATTTAAGGTTTGTTCCCGACTCCTATTTTAACTTACCTTGGGCAGCTGAAAGAAACACTCATTTTATGTCATTCAGTGATTTAGGTATTGCCTCGTATTTATTGTCATCAATAAATAAAAGAGGATATAAAAGCCCAACTAAAATCCAAAAAGAAGCGATTCCTCTTATCCTTAAAAAACAAGATGTTTTAGGCATTGCACCTACTGGATCCGGAAAAACCGCAGCCTATGCACTCCCAATTATTCAAAGTCTTAGAGGAAAAACTAAAACGAGGAATAGACATATTAATGTTTTGGTTTTAGTACCAACTAGAGAGCTAGCAGTTCAGGTTGAAGAGGTATTTAATTCTTTCTCTGGAGAACTTCCTTTTCCTTTCAGATCAACAGCTGTTTTTGGAGGTGTTTCAATCAATCCGCAAATGATTGGCCTTCAAAACGTAAATGTTCTAGTGGCAACACCAGGGCGCCTGCTAGAACTTAAAGAATCTAAGGCTTTGCATTTTGAAGACTTGGACATTCTTGTTTTAGATGAAGCAGACAAGATGCTCAACTTGGGCTTTAAAAAAGAAATGGATAGAATATTTGCTCTTCTTCCAAAGAGCCGACAGAACTTATTGTTTTCTGCAACTTTAAGCCCTGAAGTACAAAAGATTGAAAGTGATTTATTAAAGAATCCAACAATAATAAAGGTAGAAGCCGAGAAGGAAGCGATTGAACTAATTAATCAGCTAGCCTATTCTGTTTCTGCTGAGAAAAAAGGGCCTTTATTAAGATACCTAATCAAAACTAATAATTGGCAACAAGTATTGGTCTTCACTTCATCTGTATATCAAGCAGACTTGGTGGCGGACAAGCTTCAAAAGAATGGAATTAACGCTCAAGCCACACACAGTAAAAAAAGTCAGAGTAAAAGAAAGGATGCCTTGGCTAATTTCATTTCGGGAGATCTTAGAGTTTTGGTTTCCACCGATTTACTCTCTAGAGGTATTGATATTAACTTCTTACCGCATGTTATCAATTATGAGCTACCTCGATCTCCAAAAGATTTTGTTCACCGTATCGGTAGAACTGGGCGTGCTGAAAACCCCGGGAATGCAATAACTTTTATCACTGAAGATGACCAACACCACTTTAAAGTGATTCAAAAGAAAATGAAGCAATGGGTTGAGCAAATTGATGGAGACAGCCTTGTCTAAATTAGAGGGATCTAATTGACATTTTATAAGCTTACTTCTTTCTTTTTTTCTTTGTATTCTGAATCTTATCACCTCTTCTTATAGGCTTCTTATAGCGTTCCTTTATACTCTGCTTATAGCTTTTTCTGTCGGCATTAACTTTACTGTTTTTAGCCGACTTCTCATGGAATGAAGCCCCAGCCTGTGCCACAGGATTCTTCTCAGACAACTCTATCTGATCCACCGGAACAATTCTTTCCTCAGGTGTTAATTGAGCACTTTGTTCAACTTCTTCTGGAAAATCAATTAAAGGAATTGAATAATTCATCAAGCTTTCAATGGCGTCTTTTAAATGAGCCTCAGCTTCATTGAATAAAAGTATGGACCTACCTTGTTCTCCCGCACGACCTGTTCTACCAATCCTATGGATATAATTTTCTGCATAGAATGGCGTATCAAAACTGATTACAGTAGATATTTTATCGATGTCAATTCCTCTAGAGATAACATCCGTAGCAATCAATATTCTACTTGTTCCTTCTACAAACTTTTCAATCGACTTTACTCTATGATTCTGTTCCTTGCCAGAATGAATAACAGACATTTCAAACTCAAATTGCAAGGTCTCAAATAATCTATCGGCATTAGCCTTTGAAGAAACAAAAATCAGAACTTTATTGTACTCTTCTTTATCTTCTAAAAGGTGGTTTAATAAATTCGCTTTGGTATAAAAGTTAGGCACAGCATATGATTGCTGACTAATAGTTTCTAAAGGCGTTCCACTTAAAGAAATTGTTTTCTTAACCGGATTGATTAAGAAATCATCAATTAGATCATCAACATAATTTGTCATTGTTGCAGAGAAAAGAATGTTCTGACGCTTGGCCGGAAGCTTTTCAAAAATATTATTCAACTGTGTTTTATAACCAAAATCAAGCATGATGTCTACCTCATCAATCACTAATTTCTTGACTGAATTTAATCGAAGAAGATTTGTAAGAGTAAGATCATATAGTCTTCTTGGAGTACCCACAATAATATCCATTCCCTCAGCAACAGCTCTTTTCTGAGAATTTATATTGCTACTTCCACCAAATACACCAACAACTCTTAAATTAAGATAAGGGGTTAGCTTCTCAATTTGCTCTACAATCTGAATTACTAATTCTCTTGTAGGGGCTAAAATCAGAACTCTAGGATTTAATTGCTCAGAATACTTCAAATCTTGCAAAATTGGAAGCACATAAGCTAAGGTCTTTCCGGTTCCTGTTTGGGCAATTCCAACAAAATCAAAGCCTGCTCTAATAGGCGAATAGGACTCTTGTTGAATCGGAGTAGGGTTTTCAAATCCTAAATCTGCAATGGCATTTAGCAATTGCTTTTTGATCTTTAAATCATCGAAAGTATTCATTCTGTAAAGTAATTAAGAAAATTCTTCTGTCGTATGCATTTATCCTAATAATCCTTGAAAGAATCCTTTTTGAGCCCTTTTCTCAAAAAAACAGAAGTTTAAAAGCCTAAGAAAGTGATAAGACTTATGAGTTAATAGTTTTACTATTATATTTAATTGTAATACTTCATTACCTTTGAAAATCAATAATTATCGGGCTACTATTTCTGAAGAATGAGTGTAGAAATTAAAATATCATTAAATGATGGCTTATACTTAAAAGAGCCGCAAGATTCCAAACTTGGGCGGAATATCATTGAACACAGTATTCTTTTGATAGAAGAGCACGGTTTTGAGGCTTTTACTTTTAAAAAACTAGCAGAAAGAATTAATTCAACAGAAGCATCTATCTATCGTTACTTTGAGAATAAGCATCTTTTACTTACTTTTTTAGTGAATTGGTATTGGGAATGGGTGAGTTATCTCATTCAAATGAACACACTCAATATTAAGGACCCTAAAATAAAGCTGGAAATAATTATTCATTCTTTTGTTTCTGCACCAAAAGATAATCCTACTGTTGGTTGGGTCAATGAGAGTAAATTACACAATATTGTAATCGCAGAAGGTGTTAAGGCCTATCATACAAAAGAAGTTGACAAAGAGAATTCGAAAGGCTTTTTTACAAGCTATAAAAATTTGGTAAACACTGTTTCTGAGGTAATTCTTGAAATCAATCCAAACTTCAATTATCCATTTGCCTTGGCATCCACCCTATTTGAGATGTCTAATCAGCATATTTATTTTGCTATTCACTTGCCAAGGCTCACCGATTCTTCAATTAGAGAAAGTGGGGCTGCGGAAGTCGAAAGAATGCTCAACCAATTTGCTGAGAAACTTCTTTTAGCCTAGTCTTTGGTTTTCTTTCTAGCTATTAAAAGAATAGAATCTCCTTTTTCAAACTCTGCATAGTTTTCAAGAAGTAAGATTTCAAAAGAATCATGAAAGAATTACAAATAATCTAAGAATTCCTTGGAGAAATCTGACCCAACTACTTTATAGGATTGACTAAGAATTTTCCAGTCTGTACCAGGGCCGGAACCTAATTCTAGTAAGGTGGATTTCAGTGGTAAAAAATTGATCAGCTTCTTAATCAAAGCGGAGCCATTCAAATCCTTTGCTAAACTAATATATTCTTAAGCCAACCGCTCTAAGAATTTTTCAGCATTCTGCAAATGGGATTTCCTTTTCTCTTCAGGCATTTTATCGAACATCCTGACTAACATTCCTAGTCTTGGATTGGATAAAAAGAAGTCTCTATGCGTATGCATAAACCTCCAAAAAAGACCATCCCAGCTTGACTGCCAATCTCCTTTTTTATAATTACTCATTTTCATGAGATAGTTGCTACCACTAATATAGGGTTTGCTCGCCATTAATCCTCCATCAGCAAATTGACTCATCCCATAAATATTAGTAACCATAACCCAATCATAGGAATCTATAAAGAGCTCCATAAACCATCTATACACCTCATCTGGGTCAAACTCACAAAGGAGCATAAAATTACCCAAGACCATTAAGCGTTCTATATGGTGACAATAACCAGTTTTTAGGACTTTTTTTATGGTTACATCTATTGGAGGAATTCCGGTACTGCCATCGTAAAAAGAGGCTGGAATTTTCTTTTTAAAACCCCAATAATTTCTTGTCCGCTCATCACTTCCTTTTACTTCGTAAATCCCTCTTATGAACTCCCGCCATCCAATAATTTGTCGAATAAAACCTTCAGTTGAATTTAGTGGAATATTGTTTTCTTTTGAATAAATCAAACATTCATCTACGATCTCCTTTGGACTAATTAATCCCACATTCAACATAGGAGTAAGAATACTATGATTTAGGATTGAATTCTCTTTAACGATTGCATCCTCATAGGCCCCAAACTCCATGAATCTTTGATCAAAGAATTGATGCAACCAGTCATTAGTTGCCTCAAAATTAGTGGGATAAAGAGGATACTCTGTGAGGCTTCCTAAATTATCGGCAAAATGTGTCTTCACATACTCTTGTGATTCTTTATAGTATTCATCTATCTCTGGAAACCGTATGGAAGGTGGAATCTTTTTTGTCGGATATTTCTTTCTGTTCTCAGTATCAAAGGTCCATTTATCACCAATCGGCTTATCGTTTAAATCAACTAATATTCTATGCTTTTTGCGCTGCTCTATATAAAAAGAAGTTTGATTGTATTTCTTCTTATCCTTATGAAAAAAAGACAGTAGCTCTTCTTTAGAATTTAAGAATAAAGGAGACTCATATTCAATGGCCTCAATTTCATTCTCTTCTAAAGAACTTTCAATTCTTTTTTGCAGCCAATTATCAGTCGGATCTATATAATTTATCACACTAACACCTTCTTTCTTTAAATGAGGAATTAGAGATCTAATATCCGAGATATCGCGAGAAGCTTCTATGTACACTAGCTCACAACCTTTGACTTGAACTAAATAGTCTGCATAAAACTTCATTGTTGCCCTATGGAAAGCTATTTTTTGTTTGTGAAAAGAGTATTGATTAAAGAATAAATACTCCTCAATCAAATAGATCGGATCCCCATTTTCAATAAGAGGCGATTCTCTAAATAACTGATGAGGAAAAACTAAACTTATTGATTTCATGTCTCTTTTAGCCTAAAGCAATTTGTTTAAAGTTCTGGCAATTCATTGATATGGGCATAAGGAAAGCTTTCCATTTTTTTTAGGGAATAATAGGTGCTTAAGCCTGAAATCCCAACACTTTGTGAAGCCTCTAAATCGATATCGCTATCTACCAAAGAATTGTCTGGAAGTATTAAATGCTCAATCTCTCCGATGACAAGAGCAGTTCCATTAAGATCTATATCAATCACTTGTTTTAAGCGCATTCCTAATTTAAAAGAACTCTCTTTTACAAATGGAGCTTCAAAGCCAGTAATATATTCCTCATTGAGATTGCATTGCTCAAATTCAGACACTTCCTGTGGAAATTTAGCAGAAGTATAGTGAGCATTCTTAATAAAATCAGGATGAATATGATTAATCGTATAGACAGAATTCTTTTGGATATTTTTAAAGGTATGACCTACTTCTTCTGTTCTAGGTCTTGAAATAAATCCCAATAATGCCGGGCTGCTACCAAGATGGACCACAGAACTGAAGATAGCCAAATTTGTTTTTCCATTGTCATCAATGGTACCAATTAAGTTGGCAGGCTTAATACCCGTAACAGAATTTATGATGTTGATTCTTGTAATTCTGTCCAGTTGTTCAATATGCTCCTTAGTGCAAATCATTGTGCTTTCTATTTACATGTGTATTTAATAATCGATACTTTTCTTTCTGCACGGCTGGATGCTTTTTATGTCCCCAAATTTTGTCTCTTGCGATACGTGCACTTTTTTCTAAATCTACTATAGGTTTAGGATAATGATCTCCAAGAATAAGTCCACAAAAGGACTGTTCCATTATGGACATTTTCCAGGGTTCGTGAATATAGGCAATAGGTACATTCTCAAGTTCAGGAATCCATTTTTTTATAAATACACCTTGGGGATCATGTTCCTGAGAATTCTTAACCGGATTATATAATCTAACGGTATTGATTCCAGTTGTTCCTGCCTGCATTTGAAATTGTGGATAGTGAATTCCCGGTTCATAGTCCAAGAATTGTTGGGCTAAATGATAAGTACCCTCTCGCCAGTCCTGATCTAAATTCATGGTCAAAAAAGAAACAAGCATTGCTCTCATCCTAAAATTAATCCAACCAGTATTATTTACGGCACGCATGCAAGCATCAACCAAGGGATATCCTGTCATACCTGTTCTCCAGGCATTAAGATAAGACTCATTTTTTTTATGAGTTAAAAGCTCGTAGCCTCTATTAATACAATCAGTTTCATAACTGCACTCCACTTCAAACTTTTGAATAAAATGACAATGCCAAATGCAACCTTGTAAGCATAGCAGAAAACGCCTTACTATGCCTCGTACCATTTGGATGTGTTCCAATAAACTGAAAGGCTTGTTTTATGCTCATATTTCCCCATGCCAAATAAGGAGATAGTCGGCTACAGCCGATTCTACTTTCAGCAGGTTTTGAAATATGTCTTTGATAATTAAAGCCTCTTTCATTGGTAAAAGAATTTAAGTAGCGCCAAGCATTTTCCTCACCCGCAGGCTGATATTGCTTAGGATAGTCCTTTAGTAGGTCTAATAACTTTTTTGAAAGGCTAAAAGGATGGTTTATTTCTGCGAGCTCAGAATAAGAGAATTTATTTACAATAAGATCCTCGTGCATTTTAATATGCCATTGTCTGGACCAAGAATCACGGTTTTTTATTCCTCTTAAAATACCATCTCGCTGTGATTCTCTCCAACTAATTTCATTCTCTTGGCAAAGTTGCTTTATTTGTTTATCCCTTAGCCAGCTTTTTCTTATTCCGCTTTCGCGATAACTAAAAATAGTGTCAATATCAAAAGTTGAGTTTAAGAATTCAAATACCTCTTTGGCCTCAGCATAGAAGACTTCTACTTTGCGATTAAAAGCCGCAAGTTTTGCATTTATGCTTTGTATGGAGTGAAAAACAAACTGTAAATGTCTTAAGCTAGTATCAGGGTGCTTAATTAATGATGGCTCAAATAAGTAGATGATCTTGTAAGGAGTCTGGCTCTGTTCAGCTCGCAACAAAGGTTCATGATCTTGTGTACGTAAATCCCGTTTTAACCAAACTATATTAACTTTATCTGTCATATACCATGTCCATTCAAAGGATATTATACAGACAACCTAATCGTAAAAAGGTTTTATTAGAATACTTTCTTGTGAAGCACTTCCTACTCCTCTATTTCATATTCAACACTATGCTTTCTTAGGGCCCTAAGAAGTGATCCAGAATTACTATCCTCAACTTCAAGATCAATGATATCACCTTCTAGCAGCATATCAGTAAGCTCCAATGCTAGAGATTCTTCTGTGTTTATGGCAAATTCTGCAATAGCCTGGCTAATTGCCCTTTTATCTGGCCTTTGCGCTCCACAGGATAATAAATTTATTTTCATATCGGGTACATTAAGAAAAGTTGTCCTCACTACTTTGGCTTCTACTGAAACTAAAAAGCTTCATTTAAAATTACATATGCAACAAAAAAAACATCTGACACAATCTACAAAATGTAAACTTGCGACAGATGTTCTAAAAATACGAATAGTTTTTACTAGTCTACACTAGATAGCTGTACTTTAAAATCTTCAGGTCCAATAAACTCTTCACCATCTAACTGAAATAAAGTTCCATATTTTCCTTCAGGTAAGTCTTTTAATGCATATCTATTGCATGCTCTTCCAACTGCAACCTGCTTTTGCAAGGCAGTAGACAATGCATTTGCAGCAATGTCGGCTATTAATGAGCCTGTTTGATTATTTGGACGCACCTCAATCTCTCCTTTTCGTTGGAACAAGATTTTATTGGTTTTAGTAGACTTTAATCTATACTCAATCGTCACCTCCACTAAACTAGATGTAGCTACCTTTCTCCATTCATGGATTATGGTAAATAGAACGGCATCAACAGCAAACGCTTCTCCAGCTTTAGTCATAGGCCTATCAATAAATAACTCAGAGTCATAAGCACTTTGATCTCTAAGAATATCCAAGGCCATATTAGAAGGCATTACGTAATATCCTTTATTTGCTAAGGGAATAGCTAAGGATGTATATAAACCTAATTTTGCCTCAACTTCCGTTGATTTATTGATAGGTGGCATAAGGAGAATTGTCAATGGCTTTTCTTCATAAAGATTACCATAAGCACTTATTTTTGTGACCGGTTTTTTAGCTGTACAGCTTAATAAAAAGCCAGCGATGCCAATAATAAGGGCTATATTTTTAAGGTTTTTCATAATATTATAATTTGCTCAGTATATAAAGGATCATTGCTGAAGACTCAGGATATAATTTCATTTCGCTCTCAAGAAATGCTCTACCTTTCTCTACATCTCCATTTTTAATAAGAATCATTCCGTAATCAGCATAGATTCCAGGTGGAACTTTCTTTCGAGTGCCTTTATTCTGATTCTTAATAATGTCCTTATAGACCTTTATAAGTTCTTGTTCTGATTTGTCTGTTTGTTTGAAATGATGATCATAAACAGCTTCATCATATTTTCCCCAGTAATAGAGTTCAGAACTTGCACAGGAGCTCAGCATAAAGATTACTACTCCCAAAAAAAGCATTTTTTTCAATTTCATTTTTAGGTTATTAGCTTAATTTTAGGGTTCATTTATCTAAGAATTATTTTTCTAGTCTCTTGATTTCCAAGAAACACAGTATCGGAATGAACTACAGTTCTTCCTTTTTTAATCAATATAATGTGCTTGCCAGGAGAGGTGTAAAATTTAGGGGCCTTCAGTATTTTCTTCTCCCGATAGACTTTTTCCACTACAAATCGCTTATCATCAATCATTAGAATTAAGTCATTCATACTTTCCGAATCATTAGCTCTAATAATTTGCACTGAAGATTCATAATCCAATCCACTTGATGAGGCCTTATAGGTATGCTTGCAGCCTGAAAAAATCAATAGAACAAAAGCTATTCTTAATATATTCTTAATTTTTATCATCGTTCTTTATTTAAAGTTCTGAAATTCTATAATTCTCTAAATTCTCCATATCAACTTCTCCTTCAATGATAGTTGCCATCGATATCTCATCCTGCACTGTGGAACCAAGAGTAATATCTATTCTAATCTTTGCTACTTGCTTTCCAGGTAGTTCAACGAATATTCCTGTTTGAGGATTCTTTACTTTCTTACCAGGTGCAATTACTGCATAGGTATCATTTGCGGCAATACCTTGAGTCTTTCCACCAGAAATAATTAACGAGCCTTCATCTTCACCTAAAATATAAGCTTGCCATGGCTTATCCATACATGTAGTGATAATATGTTCAACCAGCTTATTAATAGCGGCACTTATTGCCTTGTCTGCCAAAGTAGCATCAAAATCAGCTGTCTCTCCTAAGCCCATTACTCTTTTATCTTCAACTTCTGCTTCTCCCTTAGCCTCTCCACTGTAAACTATAAGTCCGGTGGTAACATCTACAAGTCTAATAGAAACTCCAGCCTCTACTACTTGCTTTACACTACTTGAAAATACCTTTTGATTTCCAATAGTCTTTCTCCCTATTTCAGTTACTGAACCGATAATTAAAAAATCAGCTCCAATATTTTGAGAAACGGCATTCGTTAAGTTTATCTCCTTAACAATCTTATCGTAGTCTTGTCGCTCTATAAGAATAAACTTATCTGAACTCACTAATTTGGTGGCTAGAATATCTGCTGCTTGTTGGCCAAGAGCATCTGTTTCTTTATCGTAAAATATACTGTTTGCTTGTTTTGTAGAATTGTCAAATCGTCCGATGGCAACCTTACGCTTTAAAGTCTTCTCAGATTGCCCTAAAAGAGTGCTAAAAGAGAAAACACCTAAGAGAATAATAGCTATTTGTTTCATTTCTAATTTTAGTTAAGTAATATAATTTAAGATTTATAAACTCAGAATAGATTCAATACTAATCCATAGTTATCATAATTATTTAAAAATGAATCTCGTACCATTTGATTTACAACAAAGCGCAAAGAAAGAGTTTGACAACAAGCAGTTTGAGCAAACTCAAATAGGTTAAGGTTCTTATGAGTTCCAAACATAATAATATTATGAACTCTAGAAAAAAATTGACGGAGAAAAATTTTATTCTCAAAGGAGTTAAAAAACTAATTATCAATAAGAATTGATTTTACCTTTAACTTCTTTTCAGATTGGGTGTATAACCCTTTAAGTTATGTTTAATATGCAAAGCATTAAAAATTCATTGGAGTTAACTTTTTAGCCGTCACTCTCAAGCTCCAAAGCTGGAACCATTGTACCCTCTGGTAAGTTCTTGAAAAAGTCATCAGTCAATTCAACAGTATTGGAAGTGCCATTATCAAACCTATATACAGAGCGTGCATATCTTAATCTATTTTCAGGTGATTCATTCTCTTTTAATAAAGAAGAAATTGTTTGAAGCTCCCATCTTATAAACTTCAAACCGTCCATTGGTTGCTCTACTATCGTAACTAGCTCTTCATTATCAAATGAATACTATTACTCCAACTCATACGGATAGATCACTTTCCAATCTTTCTCCATATCAATAATCGTCCAATTCTTTTCAAGAGCTTCATCCAAACCCTTATCAAACTTTCCAATATGAGAATCTCTATCATAAGCCCATTCTCTTACGGAGTCGGTATGGTGAACATAAAGCATAAAGCTTTTTAAATCATTAGAAGCTGCCCATCTAAGCATTTGTAAGTCTCCATCTGAATTCCCTGAAGCAAAAACTGGCTTACGCCCGATAAATTTATGTATTCCTTCTGGCTTCCCTTCTTTATCATCAATAAAGTCAAATTCAGCCAAGATTTTAATGCTCGGCTCGCCATTTGAATAATCATACTCTGTTTTTAAGCTACTTCCCACTATTTGATCCTTCGGAATTCCATAAACACTTTCAACCCATGGACGCATAAAATCAATTCCACCTCCAGAAACAATAAATGTTTTGAAATCATTATTTCTCAGATAGTTCAAGAGCTCTAACATGGGTTGATAAACCAAATCAGTATAAGGTCTTTTTTTAGTTGGATGCTCAGCATTAGTAAGCCAATCTTTAACAATAGCCTCAAATTCATCCGTTGTTTTACCCGCATGAGTTGCCATCACAAGCTGAAGAAGCCCACTGACTCCTTCCTTCATTAATGCATCCATATTATTATTCAGTATTGCTGAAAAAACAGGATCTTCATTCCATTCTGGATGCTCTGGAGCCATTGCTTTGACTCTGTCCATTGCAAAGAAAAGCTGAAAGTAAAGGGGATGTTCTGACCATAGTGTTCCATCATTATCAAAAGTCACTATTCTATCTGCGATATCGATAAAGTTAGGACTGGCATCATTAGTTACATCTTCTACATAATTAACGATAGCCTTTTTAGTGCTTCCTTCATTCCATGATGGTAATGGATCAGCCTTAGACTCGCTTAATTCTGGAGAATCAGTATTATCCATAGTAGCCTCCTCTTTAGGAGCGCAAGAAACCATAAATCCCAATAATACTCCTATACCCAATATTTTGGCTGTTCTAATCATATTTCCTTATTCGTTAATTCCTATTTGAATCTAAATTGCACCTAAATTTTAAATCGGCTTTAAGCCAGAAAAGTTCTATTAAATTCCAAAAACTAAAGTAAATATTTCAAACTACTTTTGTCCTAGGTTCTCATTTAAATTAAATACCCCCATTCATGAACCCTAACTTTAAACGCTTTCTATTGAACCTAATAACTTCAACCAAGTGTAAGGAGCTTGAACGGAAAAATTTCAAACTTTTTGAAAGAAGATTGAGAGTTGATTGAAAAATTGAGAGAATGTTTCAGTAATTAATTTTTAAAACAAAAACCTCAGAATGACAATGCCATTCTGAGGTACTAACTAAAACTAATTCAACTCTTATCGATTTAGTACTTTAAAGACACTTTGGGTATTGTTACTTCTGATAACAACTATGTAGATTTGATTACTTTTCAAGGACAAACGAACCGTTGTTCTGTTGGCGATATTCCCAATGTATCTATTTTCCAATTGAGCTCCGAGCATATTGTATACTTCAATAGAAGTATTTTCTAATGTTTCTGTAGTTTCGATCGTTAACTGATTATCAAACAGGTAAACATTAGATATTTTGGAATCAATTTCATCAAGTGAAATATTGATACTACAATTGCCATTTCCTAAATCCGCTTTAGTAGGATTATAAGCGTTATTAGCTACGAAGTAATCATTATTAAAACCTCCACCATTATATGCGTTGGATAAACCACATAAATCATCTAAAACAGGATTAGCTGCTGCAACAGAAGGAGTTTTCCATCCTTCTTCTCCAATGTAGATGTTACGTGCAATAGTATCAACATTAGAAATTCCGTCAAGATTTCTTAAGGAATCGTTTCTCAAGACTACAAAATCTCTACCAATGTAAGTTGCGCTATCTAAACCATCAATATCTTCTAAAAACTTGTTATCTGCTATGTCTACATTGCTACCTATATATCGAATATTTACACCACTTAAGGTCGTAAGCGAATCTGTTAATAAGATCTCAAACTTGCCTAAAACAGTATCAATATTTGCTAACGGACTTAGATCTTTAACATCCGAGCCAAACACTTGTAATTTACCCGTAACCTTCGTGTATTGTTCTCTTACAGCATCAATATCTGCTTGTGATCCCAACTGAAGATTGCCATTTACAGTCAATTCTGCAAAACAATCTCCCGAAGTCAATTCGGTTTGTGTGGGATTATAAAAGTTATTTGCCAAAAAATAACTGTTGCTAAAATAAGCATTTGATAGACCACATAAATCGCTTAAATTTCTATTGCCAGCAGCAACCGGTGGAGTTTGCCATCCTTCTTCTCCAATATAGATATGACGAGCAATGGTATCAACATTAGCAAGACCATCTAAATGCTGTAAGGTATCGTTTCTTAAGAAAACCAAATCCCTACCCACGTAATCTAGCTGACTTAAACCATCTACGTTTAATAAAGCTTCGTTATCAGCAATGTAAACATTGCT
>CBFIDE010000016.1:0-41112 GCA_965661265.1 uncultured Schleiferiaceae bacterium
ATTTTTACCTGTGCTTGTTCTGTTATTTGCAGAAAAAGTTAGAAATAAAAAAAAACTGAATGTCAGCCAATTAAATGGTTAGAATGAGAATTTTACGATAGTACTTGGTAATTAAAAATAAAGTGCGATATTCGTGATTCTAACAATTTTTCATCAGTAAATAGGTTAAGGTTAAATTCTGATGTTTAGGAGGGGTCAAACGCTAGTTTGGCCCCTTTCTTTTTTTTGCACATTTCCGTAAATTCTTTTGCAAGGAACTTATTCTTCTAGCAATTAAACATTATTTTCGCATCCAAATAATTGCAATACCAAAATCAAACCTCAAATATGAGTGTACTTGTTAATAAAGATTCAAAGATTATAGTTCAAGGTTTTACTGGAAGTGAAGGCTCTTTTCACGCAGGCCAAATGATGGAATATGGTACCAATGTTGTTGGTGGTGTTACTCCAGGAAAAGGAGGTCAAATGCATTTAGAGCGACCTGTATTTAATACTGTATCAGATGCAGTGAAAGAAACAGGAGCTGACGTTTCAATTATTTTTGTTCCACCTGCATTTGCAGCTGATGCAATTATGGAAGCCGCTGAAGCAGGTATTAAAGTGATTATCACTATTACTGAAGGTATACCTGTTAGGGATATGGTAATGGTTAAAGAATATTTGCAAGACAAAGACTGCCGCATGGTTGGTCCAAATTGCCCTGGAGTTATGACCTCTGGTGAGGCTAAAGTTGGTATTATGCCCGGCTTTATTTTTTCAAAAGGAAGAATAGGTGTTGTGTCTAAGTCAGGTACTTTAACTTATGAAGCGGTAGATCAATTGACAAAAGCTGGCTTAGGTCAATCTACAGCAATTGGAATTGGTGGTGACCCTATCATAGGAACTTCTATGCAAGAAGCTATTGAGTTATTAATGAATGATCCAGAAACTGATGGAATCGTTATGATTGGTGAAATTGGCGGAAGCATGGAGCCAGATGCTGCAAAGTGGATCAAAGCGAATGGTAATCAAAAACCAGTAGTTGGATTTATTGCAGGTGAAACAGCACCGGTAGGTCGTACTATGGGTCATGCTGGCGCAATTGTTGGTGGAGCAGATGATACTGCACAAGCTAAAAAGGCAATCATGAGTGAGTGTGGGATTGAAGTTGTTGACTCTCCTGCCTCCTTAGGTATCAAAATGAAAGAATTACTTTCTCAAGGATAGTAATTAAAAATAAGTGTAAATAAACCCTCATCTTTTTTGGTGGGGGTTTTTTATTTTTGACCAATGAAAAAGGATATTGAATTCCCAGAAGTTACAGATGTTAAAATCGCAATAGCGAGAATAATAGAAGATAAAGGAGAAAGCGCCTGGTACGTTTATTTGATTAATAATAAATCAGAAGATATCAATAATTGTCTTGTGGTTTCCAAGGCCTACGAGAATTTAGACAAAAGTGGAAGACAGACTTCGGTATTTAGACATTCTGTTCAAGACCTTTCAAAATTTAGTCTAGCAAAATTGGAGGCTATTGATCCTAGCGTATTTTCGTTCTACAATGAGTTTTGGGTAAGTTTCTATATCGGAAGTCAAATGTTTGATAAGAAATTTTTGGTCTTGCCATTTAATGAAGGTCAACTAGAAGATATCCCTGAATTAGAGGCTCAAGGCCGATATGCTCAGCTTTAGGAAGAAAACTTTAACACTTCTTAAGCATATTACCTTTTTCTTTGGAGTAGAAGTCTTAACATATTCTATTAACTTCCCGTTCTGGATTATTTCATAGGTCGTATTTCTATGAATCTAATTAAATTAATCTTTAAGAATGAAGAGGCTATTAACTTTAGGCTGCATCAGCCTTATTTCAATTTATATAAGTGCTCAATCACCATATCTACGTGGACCGGCAGTTCATAAGGATGAAGGAAAAATTGCGTTTACTTTTCAAGGAGATATTTGGACTGCAAATTTAGAGGGTGAGAACCCAAGCAGATTAACAATTCATGAAGCTCATGAAACGTCTCCGATATTCAGCCCCGATGGTAAGTCAATTGCTTTCAATTCCAATCGATATGGGAATAATGACATATTTACTATTCCAACAGCAGGTGGAAGGCCAAAAAGAATCAGTTTTCATTCAGCCTATGACAATTTATCTGATTGGTATAAAGATGAATTGATTTTTTCTACATCTAGATTGTTTTCACAAGTAGAAAGAGAAAGTGAAATCTATTCTATTCCAGCTGAAGGTGGACAAGAGCAAAGAATATCTGATGCCTTAGGCCAAATGGCGGTTAAGTCTGAAGATGGAAGATATACTGCTTTTGTGAGAGGTGCCTGTAGAATGGAGCGCGAGCAATATTCTGGTCCAGCCGATACAGAAATATGGTTGTATGATTCAAAAGAAGAAACTTTTACCGCGATTACGGATAATGAAACTAACGATTTAATGCCTAAATGGGGTATTGATCATGTTCTATACTTTTTAAGTGCTTCATCCGGAAGGTATAATGTACATCGTTTGGATATTGATAAAGAGGATGCTAAAGAAGTTCAAGTGACCGGAGCTACAGATATTGGGGTATGGTCTTATGATATTGACGAAGATGTTCTGTTGTATGAAATTGCAGGTGATCTTTATATAAAAAGCAGCAATAAACAATCTGAGAAGTTAAACATTGAAATTGCCTCTGATTATAGATTTGACCCAATTAGTAAAAAGACTTTTAGATCTGGAGTAGGTACCTATGCTATTTCTCCAAATGCAAAGTTGGCTGCGTTTGAAATTAGAGGTGAAGTATTCATTCAGGAATTGGATGATGAAAAAACCAGAACTACTAATGCATCTAACAACCCTTATAGAGATCAAGATCCTCAATGGTTGAATGATAGTACTTTGTTGTTTATTAGCGATAGAAGTGGCTCAAAAGAAGTTTATCTATTTAGATCAACTGATAAAAAGAAGCCAAGCCCGCTTTATAGCTTAAAGAATGAACTCATCAGAATCACAGATAATGATAAAGAAGAGAATGGTCTTCTTATGTCTCCTGATGGTAAAAAAATAGCCATAATAGCCGGTAGAGGTGAGATGGGCGTCTATGATATAGATTCAGAAGGAAAGCTTTCTAATGAGATTAGTATGATTGAAAGTTGGGATACTCCATCAACTTTAGCATGGAGCCCTGATAGTAAATGGTTAGCTTATGATTTAAGCGACCTTAACTTTAATTCTGAAGTATATGTTCATAAGGTTGAGAAAGGTAAAGAAAGGGTAAATGTGAGTATGCATCCAAGAGGTGATTATTCTCCTTTCTGGTCAAAAGACGGAAGTAAATTAGGCTTTGTAAGTAATAGACAAAATTCTGATGCAGACGTTTGGTATGTATGGTTAAATAAAGCGGAATGGGAGAAGACTGAAGAAGATAGGGAAGAAGGTTATTATTTCTCTAAGGAAGATGAGTCTGAAGATGTGGATAAAAAGAAGGATAAAGAGGACGAGGAGGAAGAGAAGGTAGTTGAAATCCAAATTGATCTAGAGGATATTCATAATAGACTAGTCCAGTTAACTAGCTATGCAGGCGATGAAGGAAGTGTTGTGATTGATGATAAAGGTGAGTTTTTCTACTTCACAGCTTCAAATCCAGGAGATAAAGTTAGAAACGTCTTTAAAATTAAATTTGACGGCTCAGATATGAGTCAGTTAACAAAGGGTGGTCAATACATAAGTGGATTGGGCTGGCAATATGGTACCTTATACGCTCGTATCGGAGGGAAAATAAACAAAATCAATACAGAAAAAGGCAGCACAACTTCTTTTGGTTTTAAAGCTGACATGCTTCTTAACAGACCTCAAGAAAGAGAACAGTTGTTTGAAGAGGCATGGGAATTAATTAATGCTGGTTTTTATGATCCTAATTTTCACCAAAAAGATTGGGCTGCCTTAAAAGCTAAGTATAAGCCAATTGCCATGCGTGCAAGTACTAATCAAGATTTTAGATGGGCTTTTAATATGATGTTAGGTCAACTGAATGCTAGTCATATGGGGCTTTATGGCCCAAACTTGGAACAAACGGCTTCTACTAGTACTGGTAGAATTGGTGTCGAATTTAAAATTGAGAAAGATGATTTAGTTGTAGGTAAAGTTGTTTTAAACTCCCCTGCTGATAAGGAAAACAGCAGGCTTATGAAAGATGATATTCTTCTTGAAATTAATGGTCAAGAGGTAAATAATGCATCTACTAATATTTATGCTCTCTTAGAAGGTACTGCTACAGAGCAAGTGCTATTAAAAGTTAAAAGAGATTCAGAAGAGTTAGAATTAGTTATCAGACCAACTTATAGCATTTCATCATTGTTATATGAAGAATGGGTGAAGTCTAGACAAGCCTTGGTGGATAAATATTCTAAAGGAAAACTTGGTTACATTCATATTCAAGGAATGAATATGCAAAGCTTTGAGAGATTTGAAAGAGAGTTAATGGCTAGTGGCAATGGAAAAGAAGGTATTGTTATTGACGTTCGCTGGAACGGAGGTGGATGGACTACTGACTATTTAATGGCTGTTTTAAATGTGAAGCAGCATGCCTATACTATTCCAAGGGGAGCCACAGATGACCTTAATAATAATAAGGACTTTAAAGATTACTATCCTTATAGCGAAAGGCTTCCATTAAGCGCTTGGACCAAACCTTCTGTTGCAATGTGTAATGAAAGTAGTTATTCTAATGCTGAGATATTCTCTCATGCCTATAAAACTCTAGACATTGGAACGCTTGTAGGAACGCCAACCTTTGGAGCTGTTATATCAACTGGCGGAGCTGGATTAATTGATGGTAGCTTTATCAGAATGCCGTTTAGAGCTTGGTACGTAAAATCAACAGAAGAGAATATGGAGAATGGACCAGCAGTTCCTGATGTTTTGGTAGATAATGAACCAGATAGCAAAGCTAAAGGTGAAGATCCTCAATTAGAAAAAGCTGTAAAAGTTCTTTTAAAGGAAATTGATTAAGAGAAGTACATATAAAGTGAAGTTGTTGAGTCTTTGGCTCAGTAGCTTTTTTGTTTTATCATGTAGTCAAGGTCTTGAAGTTAATTTTTATCATTGGGATACTAATGGTAATCTTAATTCTACCGATAAAAGTTATTTGGAATCGCTGCAAAGCAAAAAAATATACATTCATTTATTTGATGTAGAATGGGATGAGTCTTCTAAGAAAGCCGTAGCTACTAATAAACTGAACAGTATTGACCCAAGTGATTTTGAATATATACCAGTGGTTTATTTAACAAATGAGTTATTCATTAACTCCCCAATGCCTAAGCTTCTGGCTTTGGCCGATTCTATACATCACCTCTCATCTCTATACATAAAACAGGCTTTGGGCCAAAATTTGAATGAGATTCAAATTGATGTAGATTGGACTCCTAAATCGCGCTTGAAGTATTTCAAATTCTTGGAAAGGCTGAAAGAAAAGGATATTGCAGTCTCAGCTACTTTAAGGCTACATCAGTATAAATACTATAAAAAAACAGGAGTGCCACCAGTAGATTATATTAGCTTGATGTTTTATAATATGGGCGATTTATCAAATATAAATGAGTCAAACTCTATTCTCAATTTAGCTGAAGCTAAGAAGTACTTAGGGTCAAAAGATTATCCCTTGGAGGTGAATGTTGCCTTACCATGTTTTAGATGGGCAGTGGCCTACAGATATTCAAAAGCTCAGACAATTCTTAACAGAAAAAGTCTGGCAGATATGAAGCATTTGAACTTAAAGCAAATCAAGGCTAATCAATATCAAGTGACAGCTTCTGCATATGTTGGTTCAACTTTTTTATATAAAGGAGATATTGTAAGGTTTGAAGGAGCAAGCCTAATTGAGTTGCAGCATGCCATTGACTTAACGAGGCCTCATAATTCTAAAAACGAATGGGTATTATATCATTTAAATAAAGAGTCGCTAGAGTATTATCCTCTAGACTCACTAATGAGCTTGAAATGGTAAAATTAAAATCTATTATTCTAGGGATAGTAATTCTAACTTCAATTAATGCAAACGCATGTGGAGGTTGGGATTATGGCAATCTGTATTACGATTTTTACCATCAAGAATTGATTGGCGAACAAAGTCTTTTTCCATACCTCAAGGCTGATTATGACAGGTATTACTACTCCAATAATGACGATGCAGCCAATATGCCTAATTATAATCTTGAAGCTTATCAGTTTCATTTAGGTAAAAAATACAGACTCTCTGATATTAACCAGCTTTTACTTGACTATCCTTTAGATAGTCTATGTGCGTTTGATCAGGCTATTAGGAGTAAAACCTTGGCCAAGCTTCCTAAGAATATTGCCGACAACTTATTGGCAAGAGATATGGCTAGGGGAAAGCACTTAGATTTTTTAGATTATTTTGACTTTGCTCGGAGAGTAGGTATTCAAAGTTCTGCCTTTGAACAGTATTATTGGGATGAAGTCTATGACAATAGAGATTATAGCAGTATGGGAATATATCTTAATGATGGTCTTAAATGCGCGGATGATCAAAAGAATATATTCCTTAAAAAACGATATGCATTTCAAGCGCTTAGAATGGCTAGATATTCTAATAAAGGGGATGAGGTTAAAAGGATATGGAATGATTATTTTGAGGAAACTGATCAGGACTATATTTATTTTAGAGCGCTAGAACAGCTTGCAGGTGTTTACTACTGGGAAGAAAGCCCAATAGCACCATATTACTTCAGCAGAGTATTTGACGCACTTCCGGATAGAAGAGAGAGTTGTATGAACAGCTTTAGATTCAGTAGTCAGGAATCATGGGATAACGCATTTGAACTATGTCAAAATGCTCAAGAAGAAGCGGTTTTCTATTTTATGAGAGCTTTTCAGAATAATCTTAATGGAATTCAGGAAATAGAGAACATATTTGAAATTGATCCAAATTCAATCTATTTAGATGTCATCCTAGCCAGACATATGAATGAAATAAACCAAGCCTTTTATACTTACGAGAGCTTTTGGTCTGAAAATGAATATGATTTTAGCATGGAGCAATTGATTGAGGATAAAAGGATTCTTGAAAAATTGATCAATGCCAAGAAAGGAAATACGGATTTATATAAATACTCATTAGCCTTTGTTCATAGTATAATGAAGGAATATAATCAATCTGATAAGCTGCTAAAGAAGTTAAGGCGTAAAGATGAGTTTGAACTAAGGGCGGATATTTTACTCATAGTTAATAGAATTAAGCAGCTAGATAGCCTTAGTCTTGAGGATGAAGATGATATCTTTAGCCAATATCTTTCCAATAGAGAGTATTCTAAATGCCATTCCTTACTTCCATTCATAAGAAACCGTTTTGAAACTTTATATGAAAAGAATAATGAATTTGCCAAAGCTTACTTATGTAACAATCATATGTCTAGTTTAAAGTATGATTATGATTTAGAAACCTTGGACTCTTTAGAGCTTTTCTTTAAGCGTGATTCCAGAACGTCTTTTGAGACCTTTATAAAAGCAAGTCAAGGCTCTCTTGAGTCATCTTTAGATTTGATTAATGACCTTCGTGGGAGTTACTACTTTCTACAAAAAGCAGACTATTCTAGGAGCATAGGGGAGTTCAAGAAGCTTTCTAAATACAATAATACCAGCTATCAGGAGAATCAATACTACCTTAGTTTGTCAATGTTTGATGGAGGTGATTACGCTTATTTTGATACTCCATTTTGGGAACAATCAGATGGCGAGCACAACAACATTAAGGAGTTTTTAAGACCTATTAAAAACAGACTTGATTTAGTGATTCTCATTCAGGAATTAGATCAAACTGCTAAAAACGAGAGATTAAACAATCAAGTAAGGGCTGATATTTTAATGGGGCTAGGCAATGTTCTACATAATCTATCATCCAAAGGTTGGTTTAGGCCAATTATGTTTCATCAAGAGGGTAATGGTGCCTTATCTTATTTATATCAAGGACCTACCGTAGAAAGTGTTCTTTACAGAGAAAAGGCAGAATTCTATTTTGAGCTGGCAGAGGGCTTATACCAAGATGCTGAAGATAAAGCTAGAGCCTATTTTATGATTCTTAAGCTAAATGATGCTCTTCAAGAAGTGGAGTATGCTAATAATGTTCATTTTGCCCAAGTGTTTAAAAGTCAATATGGTGAAACGGACTACTATAGTTGGGCTCTAAGAGAGTGTGGAGATCTTAGATCGAGTCTTGAGGAAGATTCAGAGAACTAATTGCTAACTCCAAAATCCTTTCATTCGGCTTAAATTGACTTAATGAATTAAGACCTAGGAATTGGCTTGTTAATTCAATTTGCTCATTCAATTTTGCATCAGGCGATATCTTTTGGAATTCTATTAATGGAGCTAGGCCGATCAATTCACTACCACCTAATTCAATATTATAGTTATCAGCTAGCTTTTTACATGTATTAAAGACTTCCAGCATTCCGCTACGTTTATGGTCTACTAAATTGCAGCTCAATTGGCAATGTCCAAACTCTTCTATATACCAGCCAATAGCTCTAAGGGCTGAAAGGCTATTTGTTCTATTGCTAGCTCCAAACTCCCGGATTTCATTGGCAATCTGCTTTACAATAGAAATATCCTTCGTCAAAACATTAATATTATAGGCTATAAGAATATCTCTAAGTCCTAAGCAGCTTATTCCGAACCGGTCAATGTTTTTACTGCTCCCTAAATCTAAAGGAATCTTAGCTATTTTATCATAACGTTTCTCGTAAGACCCTTTTCTTAAATCTGCTAATAAATGACTGTGTGTTTTAGGAGCAGAATGCTCATAATAATAAATTGGAATATCCAGTTCTTTTAGGCTTTGGCCGATTTCATTAACTAACTGAAGTCCTCTTTCAATGCTAGCGTTTTGTAATGCTATTATTGGGCAAACGTCAATAGCGCCCTGTCTTGGATGCTTACCAGTTTGCTTTTGCATATCCATATTTTCAAGGGCATATCGATAAAGATCCTTAACTGCATTCTTAATTCCGTCGTAAGATCCAACGAAAGTTAAAACAGTTCTATTGGCATCATAACCACTCTCAGAGCGCAAGAGAAAACAATCTTCAGTGTTCCTTACTATTTGCTCCAATTCGTCAATTACAAGCTGATCTCGACCTTCACTTATGTTAGGAACGCATTCAAATAACTCCATCTGAGCTTACTTTTATGAAATCCTGGATTAAGTATGAAATTGACTTCCCCATTTGTGCCTTCTCTTGTTCGCTCAATCCTTGAGGTGAAGCCTCGCAGATATGAAAATATGAAGGCTTGGATCCTTCACATATGGTTCTAATAAAAAATCGGACTTGATCCAAGCTAAAGCCTGAAGGTGTTTTAGCACTAGCAGGGAAGTCAACTATTGAGTCCAGATCTAGCTCTAATCCTAAGGGATGGCCTGATAGAAATTGAAGAATGTCTTTAATAAGCTTAGCCTGAAAATCCTTAGGATAGTTTAAAATCTCCTCATAGGTCATATAGCTGAAGCCTATAGTCTCTCTGAATATATCTAGAATATATTGATTATTATATGCTTCATGCAATCCCCAAACAAAGTACTTTTTAAGATAATTTTCATGCTTAGCATAAGAAAAACCGTTACCTGAATGTCTTCCTTCCATTTCTCTTAAATCTGCATGGGGATCAATATTTAAGACGGCAGAACTGCCTTTAGCACTTGCTAAGGCTTTAATATTAGGATAGGCGTTATTATGCCCACCACCAATAATGATCGGGGTTTTGTGGTTATCAAATAATTGCTGAAGAATAGAAGAAACTCCTTGGTCTATTTCATCAACTAAGCTCCTGCAGTCCTCCTTAGTCATGTTCTTTGCTGCCTTTAATAAGTCAGGAAATTCAAGGCTGCCCAATATTCCAATAGACTTTGAATTAATAAAGGAGTTGTCCTGAGCCTTAGCCAGAGCTTCAATGCTGAGATCAAAAGCACCAATAGCTCCGGGCTTCCCAAAATTTCCTCTTATACCAATGTCTTCATTTATTCCAATTATAATAAACACTTGATCGCTTTTCAAACAATCTTCTAAGGATGAAAAAGACTTTATGCTTTGTCCTAATTTAATTTCACCAGCTCTCATGCCAGACATAGACTCTAATTGCTTCTGATCTATATATTTAATCATGATGCGTTAATTTTCCATTCAAGATAGTATGTTTCACATGATTATGCCCAAAATTATATGGAATGAAGGAGTAGGAGTGGAGGGGACCGCTTATGTTGAGGTTGGCCTTTTTTCCTTTTTTAATACTTCCATGTGTATCCGATAGTTCAATTGCAGCAGCGCCATTTAAGGTTGCAGCAGATATTGCCTGCTCTGGAGTTAGTTTCATTTTTATACAAGCCAAGGATACCATTAAGTTCATATTTCCCGAGGGTGCTGAGCCAGGATTAAAGTCGGTTGCAAGTGCTAAAATCGCATTGTTTTCAATTAATAATTTTGCAGGAGTATAAGGGATTTCAAGGAAAAGTGAACAGCCCGGTAAGGCTGTCGCAATGGTGTTAGATTCTCCAAGAATTCTAGCTTCTTCTTCAGATAAAACCTCCAAATGATCAACTGACAGTGCGTCATGTTCGCATGCTATCTGTATAGCCCCCAGACTATTAAATTGATTAACGTGAAGTTTTGATTTAATCCCAAATTTTTGAGCTGCCACAATAATATCTTGCATTTCTTGAGCAGTGAAATATCCTTTTTCGCAGAAAACATCTATATAATCCAATAGTTTTTGCTCATGGGCGGCGGGCAATATTTCATTAATTATATAATCTACATAGCCCCTTCTATTGTCTTTAAATTCTATTGGAATTGCATGCGCTGCTAGAAGGCTTGTTTTAATCGGAATTTTATATTCTTTCTCCAATGCTTTAGCAACTTTTAGCATTTTAAGTTCGTTCTCTAGATCTAAGCCATATCCACTTTTTACTTCAAGCGCTCCAGTTCCCATTCTCAGTAATTCTTTCAGTCTAACTTCTGCAGAGCTATAGAGTTCATCGAAACTAGCATTTCTTAACTTTTTAACAGAGTTTAGTATTCCTCCACCTTTATTTGCAATTTCTTCATAACTAGCTCCATGAAGTCTTTGAGCAAACTCATCCTCTCTAGTGCCGGCATAAACAAGATGTGTGTGGCTATCTATCCAAGAGGGCCATACAATCCCGCCTTGAGCGTCTAAAACATCCTCATTTGAGTAGTCCGATAATTCGCTCATAAGACCAAATGAATCAATTAAATCATCTTTTATAGATAGATATGCATTTTCAATTATTGGAAAGTCTGAAAGTTCTTTTCCTCTTTTAAAGTTCTTATTCTGAGCGTCAATCAATAGTAACTGACTAATATTGGTTATAATCATCAGGCTTATCTTAATAATATGTTGGTAAACCTAATAAATTTAATCAGCCCTGGGTAGTTCATTCGCATAGAAAAGTAGAAATTAGAGCCTAGATATCTATTTATTATGCTAAGAAATACATTTGGTCATTTATTACGGCTTACCAGCTTTGGGGAATCGCACGGAAGTGCCATTGGGGGAGTAATAGATGGCTTTCCCGCAGGAGTAGAGATTTCTTTAGAAGCTGTGCAAATTGACCTTGATAGAAGAAAGCCTGGTCAGTCTAAAATAACTACTCAAAGAAAAGAGTCAGATAGAGTTGAATTCTTATCTGGAATATTTGAAGGAAAATCACTTGGAACACCCATAGGCTTTCTAATAAAGAATGAAGATGCTAAGTCTAAAGACTACAGCCAGGTAAAGGATGTTTATAGACCTTCTCATGCAGACTATACCTATGATGCTAAATTTGGACAAAGAGACTATAGAGGTGGAGGTAGATCATCTGCAAGGGAGACTGCATGCCGGGTGGTAGCAGGATCTTTAGCTAAGCAGTTTCTAAAGCATCATTCTATTAGCATCATTGCTTTTGTTGATCAAGTAGGCCCATTGAAGCTAGATAAGCCTTACTCAGAACTTGATTTAGAAAAAACTGAAGAATCAATAGTTCGATGTCCAGATCAAGCTAAAGCTCAAGAATTTATTGAATTAATAGAGCGCATTAAGAAGGAAGGTGATACCGTTGGCGGAACTATTCAATGTGTAATTAAGGGTGTTCCTGCTGGAGTTGGAGAACCCGTTTTCTCTAAGTTACACGCAGATTTAGCGCTTGCCATGATGGGGATTAATGCTGTCAAAGGCTTTGAATACGGAAGTGGGTTTGAAGGTGTAGAAAGGAAAGGCTCTGAAGAAAACGATGCATTTACTAAAGACTTTGAAACAAAAAGCAATAACTCTGGTGGAATACAAGGAGGGATTAGTAATGGTCAAGATATTTATTTTAGAATCGGCTTTAAGCCAGTAGCCACCTTAATGCAGGAGCAATCCTCAATAAATCAAGAGGGCCAAGAAGTTCAATTAAAAATGAAGGGCAGGCATGATCCTTGTGTTGTGCCTAGAGCTGTTCCAATTGTAGAGAGCATGGCCGCCTTAGTTATAGCAGATCATTTATTATTATCAAAAACAAACAAAATATGAAGTTAGCCCTCCACTGGAAAATTTTAATTGGATTGGTCTTAGGAATTGTTTGGGCCTATATTTCAAGCTCAATGGGATGGTCTGATTTCACCATTGATTGGATTGCACCCTTTGGGACTATTTTTATTAATCTACTGAAGTTAATAGCCGTTCCTTTAGTTCTTTTTTCAATTATTTCTGGTGTTGCAAACCTTGGAGATCCTTCTAGCTTGGGTAGAATGGGAGCTAAAACTCTAGGATTTTACTTTGTTACCACCATTATAGCTGTTTCAATAGGGCTCTTGCTTGTAAATACTCTTGCTCCAGGGGAGTTTATTGATTTAGAAAGTCGCTTAGATAATAGAGTTAGTTACGAGCTTTGGGCAGGAGAGAATGGCCAAGCAATAAAAGATGATGTCCGACTATTAGATAACCCGCAATATGAGGAGAGAATAAAAAGAGTTGCTGCGGATCAAGGGAAAGTGATTCCTGATCAAGAAGTTAGAGATAAGATTGCCAGTGCTAATGATACTAAGGATGCAGGGCCATTACAAGCCTTAGTAGATATTGTTCCCTCTAACATATTTATTTCTCTGAATAATAATGGCTTAATGCTTCAAGTCATCTTCTTTGCTATTCTTTTCGGTATTTGTCTATTGTATATTCCTACAGCCAAAGCAAAGCCTGTAAAGGATTTTATAGATGGTACAATGGAGGTGTTTTTGAAAATGGTAGAGATTGTAATGAAAGGTGCTCCTTTTTTTGTGTTTGCACTTTTAGCAGGAGTGGTTTCAAAAATGGCAGGAGATGATATTTCCAAAGTAGGTGAAATTTTTAAAGGCCTTAGTTGGTATTCATTAGTTGTAGCTCTTGGGCTTGGATTAATGATTTATGTATTCTATCCTTTGCTTTTGAAGCTAACGGTGAAAGGAATGGGCTATACCAAGTTTTTTAAGGGAATAGCTCCTGCACAAACATTGGCTTTTTCAACTTCCAGTAGCGCGGCAACCTTGCCTGTTACAATGGAATGTGTAGAAGATAATTTGGGTGTAGATAAAAAAGTAACAAGCTTTGTGCTTCCAATTGGCGCAACGGTAAACATGGATGGAACTAGCTTATATCAAGCTGTTGCGGTTGTTTTCTTAGCTCAGATGCATATGGTAGATCTAGACTTTTCTCAACAACTTTTAATTGTGCTTACCGCGACTTTAGCTTCTATTGGATCAGCTGCTGTTCCAAGTGCTGGACTCGTCATGCTGATAATAGTTCTACAGTCTGTAGGATTAAACCCTGCATGGATTGCAATAATACTTCCTGTTGACCGTATTCTAGATATGTGTAGAACAGTTGTTAATGTTACTGGAGATGCAACAGTATCTACTATAATTGCTAAATCTGAAGGATTGCTAAAAATTGATAAGGATTAAAACATCCTTTAAATAATTGAATATGAGACGTTTTATTAGTGTATTGCTATCATTCTTTGTGCTCCTTTTGGCGGCCATGTTTATTCTGCCCATTGTATTTAAGGATGATGTCGTAAAGGCGATTAAGGAAGAAGCCAATAAACAAATTCTGGCGGATTTAGATTTTAAGGATGTGAGTCTTTCATTGTTCTCTAGCTTCCCAGACTTTAGTTTACAGGTAGAAGATTTGGCAATCACGGATCGTGAATCCAAAGATCAACACCTTTTTAAAGCTGAGCTTATTGAATTTAGTATTGATTTATCGAGCTTGATTTTCGAAAACCAAATAAAAATTAAAAAAATAGGCTTGGACAATGCAGATCTCTTTGTTCACTTTGCTGCAGACTCTAGTTTTAATTTTGACATCTTTCCAGTAGAATCAACTGAAGAAGCCATAGAAGAGGAGCTGACATCTGTAAATGAAGAAGAATCAGCTTTAAGCTATAAGATAGAAGAGTATTCTATCCAAAACTCTAGGATGCACTACCTAGATGAGCCTGGAGCTATGGAAATGAATATTTCTGACTTTGACCTTGAGGGTAGCATGACACTGAATGGTGAGTTTGTTGAAACTGTAAATGAGATTAGTATTGGTCTTATGAATTTTGAAATGGAAGGGGTATCCTATTTAAAAAAGGTAAAGGCCAAATCTAATCTGAATATGCAGATGGATATGGAAAATGAGATTTACACCTTTATGGAGAATGACTTCCATTTAAATGAGCTTTCTCTCATGTTTGATGGATCTGTTGACATGAAGTCTGAGGATGTGGTCTTTGATATCACAGCCAACAGCACTGACAACTCCTTTAAATCGATTATTTCATTAATACCGGCTATTTATTATCAAGATTTTGAAGATGTTGAAACGAGTGGAGAATTTGATCTAGCGCTGATAGTGAAAGGCGCATATAACGAAGTGAAGGAAACCTATCCTCAATTTAAGCTAAGTAGTGAGATTAAGAATGGGTCTTTCAAATATCCAGATTTGCCCTCTAGTTTACATGATCTGAATGCTTCTATTGTAATCGAAAATAAGCAAGATTATCTGGATGCAATGACTATAGATGTGAATCAATTGAGCCTAATGCTAGGAGAATATCCTGCTAAAGGACGCCTGAACCTTACAAAGCCAATGAGTAATCCTACGGTCAATACCCAGTTTAGTGCAAAGCTTGATTTTGCAAGCCTGAAAAATGTAATTCCTATGGATGGCTATGATTTAAAAGGAAATCTAGACTTTAATGGAGCTATAAAAGCAAGTATGAATGATATAGATACTGAGAATTATTCTGCTATTGAAGCAAGTGCAAAGTTTGTATTAAATGGCTTTAGCGCTCAAGGCGATAGTATATCATACCCTATTTCTATCAAAATGGCAGAGATAAATGTATCTCCAAGAAAAGCAGATATTAAGGTAGATGAAATGAAAATTTATTCTTCTGACTTTAGTGCTGATGGTCAGTTAGATAATTTGCTAGCCTATGCTTTGAATGATGAGGTTCTTAAGGGGAGCTTGAATTTAAGGTCAAAGAAAATCAACGCTGATGAATTTCTAGCTGATATGGAATCTGAGGTTGCCGTGGATGATAGCCAAATCGTAGATAGTATTTTTGTTTCTGAATTCCCAAGAATCCCCCTTAATTTAGAATTCATTGCTAAGGCTGATGTAAACTCATTAATGTATGATGGAATTGAAATAAAAGATGTTCAATCCGCATTTGAGCTTAAGAATGGAATTGCTAGAATTAAGAATGCCAGGGCCAAAATGTGGAATGGTACTATGACAATGTCAGGTTTGTTCAATTCTAATGTGGATAATGAGTCAATAGAAGGCGAGTTTAATATTATAGATTTTCCTTTCTCGGAAAGTTTCAATTATTTCAATAGTTTAGAAAAGTTGGCACCTATTTTTGCCTCTACTCAAGGTAAGTATAGTATGGGAATGAAGATGTCTTCACCCTTATTACAAAACATGGATTTAGATTTAAATAAACTAAGTGCTTCAGGAGAGCTCAGAACAACGAGTTTGGTGATTGAATCAAATGTAATGAAGAGTATAGCGGATGGCTTAAAAGCTCCAAGACTCAGCAAAGTGAGGCTTAATCCTATTAAAACTAAATTTAAAGTAAAAGAAGGTAGAATGTATCTTTCACCAACTAATATAGAAGCTGAACAATTTAAAGGCACGTTATCAGGCTCGCAGGGTATTGATCAGACCATTGATTATGATTTGAACATGAAGATTGCCGCTGATAAGTTAGGAGCAGGAGATTTATTAAAATGGATTGGAAGTAATTCTAATGAGATTCCCGTGAAAATCGGAATCGGAGGAACGGTAACTAAGCCTAAGATAAAGACCTCAATGGGTGATTTAGGGGAAGGCGCTCAGGATATTGTAAAAGAGATAGTTAAGCAGAGGGTTGATGAGGTAGTAAAAGATGTAAAAGCAGAAGCTAATAATGCGATAGATGATGCAATAAAAGAAGCAGAAAAGCAAGGTGATGAACTTATAAGACTCGCTAAGGAACAGGCTAAAGCTTTAGAAGTTGAAGCTCAGAAACAAGCCTCTAATCTTAAGAAGGAAGCTGAGAAGCAGGCAGCAAATCTTTATAAGGAAGCCGGATCGAATATATTTAAACAAAAGGCCGCAGAAATAGCGGGTAATAAATTAATTATCGAATCAGATAAGCAGGCGGGTAAAATAATTACTGAAGCAAAAAGCCAGGGAGATAATCTTATCGCGCAAGCGGAAAAACAAAAAGTGGAATTGGTTAATAAGGCCAAAGAATCTGCAACGATTAAGTAAATGAGAAGAATATTTGCATTTAGTTTTATACTGATATCCATAGGTTTATGGGCTCAGCCTGAACTTGGCTATTGTGAACAAGAAGTTGATGAACTTGCGGCTAAGCAATTGCCAAAAGCATTAAAAAATTGGAAAGCTCAAAATTATAGAGAAGCCGAAAGATATCTTAAGAAGGCTGTGGATATGGATTCTGAATATGCGGATGCCCTATATCTGTTGGGAGATTTATATGTTAAAACTAGGAGAGTTAAAGAGGCTAAACCACTTTGGGAAAGATGTTTAAAAACATGCCCTGACTATCTTCCTGAGTTGTATTATTATTTAGGAAGTGTTCAGTTAGCCTTTGATGAGTCTAAAAAGGCTATGGATAATTTTGATGCTTTTTTAAGCCATAAGGAGCGTGATAGAGGATTGGATAAAGAGGTTAAGGAAGCTAGAGTAGAAGCAGCCCTTATGTATGAAGCAAAGGTCAACCCGATTGATTTTAATCCAAAGGTATTGAGTAAAATAAGTACACTTGAAGATGAATATTTAGCGAGTATTTCGCCGGATCAATCCATGATGTTTTTTACAAGAAGAACCAAAAAAGTAAATAAAAGAGATGGTCCTGTTGCTAAAGTAAGATTGACAGAAGAGTTCAGTCTTTCGGAGAGGAATGAGGATGGTACTTTTTCTGTTGGTTATGCTATGGATAGCCCTTTTAATTTAAGCTATAATGAGGGTGGCCCCAGTATCACAGCAGATAATACTGAGCTTTACTTTACGGTATGTAAGGATGTAAATAATTATAAGAATTGTGATATTTACTATTCGGAAAGAGATGCCTTTGGGGGTTGGACAGAGCCTGTAAGTATTGGAGATCATATCAATACAAGAGATCATTGGGAGTCGCAACCCAGCGTTAGTGCAAGCGGAGATAAGCTCTATTTTGCCAGTAATAGAGTAGGTGGAAAGGGTGGATTAGATCTATATGTATGCGATAGATTAAAAGATGGAAGTTGGTCTAAGCCAGAAAATTTGGGTGCACCAATAAATACTCAAGGCAATGAAAAAACACCCTTTATTCATTCAGATTCAGAAACACTCTATTTTACATCAGATGGGCTTCCAGGTTTTGGTGGTTATGACATTTTTTATATCCAGAAGGAAGATAGCATTTGGAATACTCCTGAGAACATAGGAGCTCCAATCAATACTGAAGATAATGAACTTGGAATGTTTGTAAGCCTAGATGGACAGACTGCTTATTTTGCAAGTAATAAAGTAAGGGCCAATAAAGGTTGGGATATTTACTACTTTGATATGCCTGAAAAAGCGAAACCTAGAAAGGTTAAGTTGATTACTGGATTGATTAATAGTGAATATGACAATGATGAGGATGCGAGCTTGGAGATCAAGAATCTGAAAACAAAAGAAATTAAAAAGATTTCTATTGACAAAGAAACAGGAAGGTACGCAGGTGTTGTAAAGGTAGATAGGGAAGATGAGTATATCGTAAGTATCAAAAAGAAAGGAGCTGCTTTTAGCTCTAGTTATATTAGTGGTAAGATTGAGGAAGGAGAATTGCCGGTACAAAAAACTAATTTGAGCTTGGCTAAAATTGAAGTTGGAAGAGAGTATAATCTGAATGACATCAATTTTGATTCAAAGTCTTATCGTCTTAATAAGGCCGCAAAGAGTATTGTAGATGAATTTGTTTTGTATTTAAAAGAAAACCCAGGATTAAAAGCAGATATCCAAGGGCACACAGATAATGTTGGTAACGACCAAGATAATATGAACTTGTCTAAAAACAGAGCGAAATCCGTTTACGACTACGTCTTAGCTCAAGGAATAAGCGCCAATAGATTGAGTCATCATGGATATGGTGAAACAAGGCCTATTGATGTGAATACAACTGAGGAAGGGCGTTCAAATAATAGAAGAACAGTTTTTGTGATAACAGCTCAATAAAGAGTTGTGCTCTAGTTTCTTAAGGACAGCGCCATTCATTATTTATAGAGCATAAAAAAAGCCGCTAATTAGCGGCTTTTTAATTATTTGTAAGCAAAAATTACATTCTTCTTTCTTTGATTCTAGCAGCTTTACCTGTTCTTTCTCTTTGATAGAAGATACGTGATCTACGCACTTTACCTTTCTTATTAATTTCAATCTTATCAATTGTAGGAAGGTTTAGAGGGAATATACGCTCTACACCAATGTTTCCAGACATTTTACGAATAGTAAATGTTTCTGTACTTCCAGAACCACGACGTTGAAGAACAACACCACGGAAGAACTGAATACGTTCTTTAACTCCTTCAATAATTTTGTAATAAACTGTAATCGTATCTCCTGCAGCAAAATCAGGAAATTCATTCTTTCCAACGTACTTCTCCTGTACGTAATTAACTAAATCCATGCTAATTCTTATTATAATTTCTGAAAGTCAACATTCACAATTTTTGTCAGAGGTTGAAAATCAGCGATTTATACCGGTATTAACTACCTGAATAAATGCTCGGCAATATTACATAATTAATTTTAATATCTAAATCATTTATCTAACAAATCAGGTCTTCTTTCTTCGGTTCTTTTTAGAGCCTCTTCATGACGCCATTCCTCAATTTTAGGAAAATTTCCTGTTAAAAGAATATCAGGCACTTTCCATCCATTATAATCTGATGGTCTTGTATATACAGGTGGCGCCAATAAATCATCTTGGAACGAATCTGTTAGCGCAGAGGTTTCATCATTTAACACCCCAGGAAGCAATCTTATTATAGCATCAGAAACTACAGCAGCTGCAAGTTCTCCACCGCTTAATACATAATCACCTATACTTATTTCTCTAGTAATTATATGATCTCTTAACCTTTGGTCGATACCTTTGTAGTGACCACATAACATCATGATATTCTTCTTTAGAGATAGCTCATTAGCTACGGATTGCTCAAATCTTTGGCCATCAGGAGTCATATAGATGATTTCATCATAATCTCTTTTTGACTTAAGGCCTTTAATACAATTTAATATGGGCTCAATCATCATTACCATTCCTGCGCCACCTCCAAATTGATAATCATCGATTTGTCTGTGTTTTCCAAGTCCAAAATCTTTTAGATTGTGAAAATGAACTTCAACCAATCCTTTTTTTATGGCTCTTTGGAGTATCGAGTCTGAAAATGGGCTTTCAAGTAACTGAGGTAATGCCGTAATTATGTCTATTCTCATGCTGCAAAAGTAAATATAAACTCATCAAAATAATTCTATTAAATTATTTACTTAATTGGTGTGTAAGCTCAAAAGGGATTCCAGTATGAAGTCACTTTTAATTATGCTTTTTGCCCTTTCGGGATTTTTAATAGTGAACGCGCGCCAAAAAGTTAAATGAGTAGGTGAGGAGACTGCCCAAAGTTTTGCAACAAATATCTTATTGATTATTGCGAATGATTTAGGGATAGCGTTTTAAGCGGATATTCAGAAGGATTGTAGAAGGCTAAAACTAATTTGAATGCATTTAAATGCACTTAGCAAACTAAAAAAATTAAACCTTATCAGAAATTAATTCTATCTAATAACACTAAATGAGATGCCTTTTTCAACTCCTACAATTAAGAAGTAATTTCCAGCATTTAGTTTAGAAATAGAAATTGTGTTTTCAATTTTCTCTACTGCTCCTTCATAAACAATAGTACCTGCGCAGTTTATTATTTTAAGGCTCTGGCCGATAAGGCTTGTGTTTGCTTTAAAATTTAATTCTTCATTAGCCGGGTTGGGATATAGCTCTATTGCAGTAGAATACTCACTTATGCCAATGTTCGGGTTTACGCTTAAAAGAGCAGTAGAAGACGTATCCATACAGCTTCCGGATACCATATAGCATCTATATTCTGATCCACTAAAGGATAAAGGAGTGTTATTCAAGATAAGAGTATCTGTATTCACACCTGAATATATTGTGCCGTTGCTCAGGTCAACAAAACCATTTGAAGAATTTACTTGCCATTGCACACTAGCATTTGAATCACTGACTACAACTCCAAATTTAGTTTGAGCATTTTCTATACCGGTTTGATCAACGGGATCAGAACTAATTACTCCACATACAGTTAAGCTAGCCCCTCCACTGGTCACACTGCAAATAGTACTGTCAGAAATCACACATCTATAAAGAACTCCATCTAAAGATTGAGTCACATTTGTTATTTTGAGAGTGTCGCTAGTAGCACCTTGATATAAGGCGCTATTAGAAATATCTTGGAAGCTTCCACTGCTATTATTCTGCCATTGAAAGTCCATTCCCGGATTAGTGGCTTCTGAACTGAATTCTGCATTTAATCCTACGGAAGTGCGGGCATTTGACGGATTTCTGGCTACTGCAGCATTGCAATCATTGAATAATCCATCAATTTCATTTTGGCTTAAAACTCTACTCCAAATTCCAATATCATCAATTTTACCATCGTAGTAATTTCCACCATGCGATCTACCAACTCTAAAAGGTAGAGCAACTTTAGCAGCTCCAGTATTGGAATATGTAGCCGAACTCGCAAAAACACCATTTTTATATATCCTAAGTGTTCCGTTTGCGTAAGTTCCTACTATATGTTCCCACTGATTTACACCATAAGTTGAATTAGCCCAAGTCCAAGCTGATCCTTGCTTATTAATTCCATAGTTCAGTTGACCAGAGGTTCCAGATTGAAAAATCCAAATAAAATTTCCACTAGCTCCTGAGGACTGCATTAATGCAATACCATACTCTGAAATAGTCTTATACGTCCAAAAGGAAACTGAGAATGAATCGGTTTGACCGAAAGAAAAGCTAGGAGAATTGACAATTAAATAATCATCAACGCCGTCAAAATCATAAGCAGCGTTTAGATTTCCTTGTCTATCTGTAGTTAAACTGGCTCCATTATTTATGAAGTTGTTAGTATTACTACTTAAGTCATTTCCATTGCCATTAAAACTCCACCATGCCTCAAGGTCTGTAGTTGGAACATTAAAAGGTACTTGAGCTCGTACCGCGAAAGAAGCTGTTAGAATTACGCTTAGAATTAGGCTGGCTATTTTCATTGAGTTGATATTATTCCTTAAGCTTTCAAATTAAGGATTATTTAGCTTCTAAAATAATAATGTTCAACATTCATTCTTGGGATTCTAATCACATTTATGAATAGATCTTAGGAAATATTTTATTCTATTAGGTTTATAGTGAGGGAGGTAGGTAATTATCGTTATTATATAAGCAAAAAAAAACCTGTCGATTAAGACAGGTTTTCTAAAAAAATATTTCTTAAAATATTTAATTATGCAATTTTAACTTTAACTGCATTAAGGCCTTTTTGACCTTCTTGAACGTCATAACTAACTTTATCACCTTCTCTTACTTCGTCGATAAGTCCATTGATATGAACAAATACATCTTTACTTCCATCTTCTGGAGTGATAAATCCGTAACCTTTTGATTCGTTGAAAAACTTTACTGTACCAGTACTCATTGTATAAATATTAAATTGAGCCTGCAAGGTATTCATAAATTTGATTCAATAAGTGTATAAAGCTCTTTAATTCAGATATTTATTAATTTTTCATGCTAGCCTGAGACAGTACAATTCAAAATCCCTGCAGAATTAATGTCCGTTCTATTCTTTATTGAGGATCTGTATTCTTCTGAAAGCATTTATAGGTCTATGAAAGAAAAGTTGTCTAAGGATTCTTGCTTGGTTTAGAATAGGCTTAGTTGAATAATTTAGTTTAGATTAAATTAAGGAATATTTAACAAATATTTTTTCTCTAAAACCTTTAATCTTAGTCCATTCAGTTAAAACAATACATGAAATTCAATATTTAAAGCTCTTGTTTTTCTTGTTATTAAAATTTGCCGACCAAAAAAAGGAAGAAATAAAAGAGTCATGCTAAGAATGTGATCTCTTAAAATTAATCTTTTACGCTAAAGATTTGGTGTTTTTAATAATCATAAGAATTGAAACACTAATTATTGATAAAAATAGAAGAAGGCCAGTAATTATCATTTCCCATGCATCTTGATTAAAAGTTGGAAATTCTAGTAATTCGGAGCCAAGGGCCAAAAGCATAAATAAGCTTCCAAAAATAAGGAAGGCCGGCAGGATAATTCCTAGGACTTTAATTTTGAAAAGCATTTGAACTAGGAGGAGGGTGCAAAGAACTATTGCAAGCGGATTTAATAGTATTGATGTTGAGAACCAATAGAAAACAATGGCTCCTAGGATTATTGTCTCTGGAATGTTATTCCGGATATACTGTTTGAGATTCATACTACTTTTTTATTATTTCATGTAAAACGGAAATAGATAGAGTATGATGTTCGATGGAAATCTTGAATAATCTTATTTTTTCAGACTAACCAATTTTGCAGCCATTAATGACATAGGGATATAAGCGAAAACTAAATCAACAATATTAAACCATACAGGAGCAGGAAGCATATAGACGTTTACAGCTCCAAGAATTAAAAAAACAAATCCAATAACCAAACTGAACATAAATTTTTTCTCTTTCACAATTAGAGAGGCGGTAAGAGCTCCACTAAAAGTACCCATTGCGTGCGCTACAAAGGGCATAATAAAGTGCCTAGGTTCAAAGAGACTCATTGATTCAATCAAAGCTTCCATACTCGTTAAATCAGAACCTTCTGGGGGAGGAATAATATTTCCGCTGATTTGAATTAAGAACATATTGATCAAGTTGCCCAATAGGAAGCCTACTAGAAGTGCTATGATGTTTCTTGCTTTTAATTTCATTGTTTGTTGATTTAAATCAAATATAGAATAAATAGAAGAACTGTTAATCTTGCCTTAATGAGTAATCGGAAGAAAGAAATACTAGATTCTAATTCTAATTAAAGCTTTTTAGACCTGGGAGCAATGTCTATTTTAGAAGAAAGAATTCAGAAGGTCTTTCACATCTTTTAGATGATTTTAGAATTCCGTAATGCTTTGTTTGTTTGGTTAAAAAGGAGCGCCCTAATAGCGCTCCTTTTTTTATGCCATTTATTTTATCGCTAGAATTAAATCATCTGCTTTAACAATGGAGTTCATTTGTGCTTTGATTTTTTGAAAATCTTCCACCGCAACAATGTCTTTTTTGAATATGAGAGTCCTCGTAACCTCAACCTTAGAAGAAGAGATTCTTTTCAGTTTAAGCTTATAGCTTATGAACTCAGAATTTGAAGACACATTTCTAGGAACATCAAACCTCCTTCCTTTGGGAGCTGTGACAACAAGAGTCTCCTCATAGATTTCAGCATCAAAGCAAGACCAAAGCTCTAAAGGAGTTTTTCTTTCCTTTTCAGCTAGAAATCCCAAGCTGTTCTGTAATCTTCTTGGGCGGAAATAAATTGGGTAAGTAGCATTATGACTATCAATAAATAGCTTTTCATAGATTTAGATTAGGATTTAAGAAGGCACTATAATTGACCGGTCGGTAAGATTAAAGAATTACGCAGAAAAATTCTAATTATTTATTTCGTGTTCATCTGTCTGCCAGTTTTTACTCATTACTTGTCAAACTGTCAGAAAGCTTGTGTGGCATATCTTTTGGAAGATTCAAGAAAATTAAAAATTGAAATATGTCAACAGGCAAAATTAATGTTACCGCGGATAATATATTTCCGATCATAAAGAAATTCCTTTATTCCGATCACGAAATTTTTCTAAGAGAACTTATCTCAAACGCTGTAGATGCTTCATTAAAGTTACAGACCTTAAGCAGAATTGGAGAGTCTAATGCGGAGTTAGGAGATTTGACAATCAAAATAGCAATTGATAAAGAAGCAAAGACTTTATCAATAACTGACAGAGGTGTAGGTATGTCAGCTGATGAGATTGAGAAATACATTAATCAAGTAGCTTTTAGTGGGGCGGAGGAATTTGTTCAAAAGTACCAAGATAAAACAGATGGTGCAGCCATCATTGGTCATTTTGGACTTGGCTTCTATTCAGCCTTTATGGTTTCTAAAAAAGTTGAAATTTTCTCTTTATCACACAAGGAAGGGACTACTGCAACTCACTGGTCCTGTGAAGGAGATCCTGAATTTGAACTTGCAGAAGGTCAAAAAGAAGACAGAGGTACACAAATTGTACTTCATATAAATGATGACTCTCTTGAGTTTTTGGAGGAGAGTAGAATCAAAGAACTACTTTCTAAGTATTGTAAGTTTTTGCCAATTCCAATTCAGTTTGGCACCAAGACAATAACTGAGAAGATTGGTGAAGGTGAAGACGCCAAAGAGGAGTCAAAGGAAGTGGCTGAGATTATTAATAATCCAAGCCCGGCATGGACAAAGTCTCCAAGTTCATTAAAAGAAGAGGATTATAAGAGTTTTTATAAGGAGTTATACCCTTATACTTTTGATGATCCTTTATTTCATATTCATCTGAATGTTGATTATCCATTTGATCTTACCGGAGTTTTATTCTTTCCTAAGATTAAACCAAATATGGAGATCCAGAGAAATAAGATTCAGCTTTATCAAAACCAAGTATTTGTAACTGATAATTTAGAAGGTATAGTTCCTGATTTCTTGACCTTATTGCATGGTGTAATTGATTCTAAAGATATTCCTCTGAATGTATCCCGATCTTATCTTCAAGCGGATGGAGCAGTTAAAAAGATATCTGGCCACATTACTAAGAAAGTAGCGGATAAATTGGAGGAATTATTTAAGGCGGATCGTAAGGACTTTGAATCTAAGTGGGAGGATATCAAGGTAATTATTGAATACGGAATGTTGAGTGATGAGAAGTTCTTTGATAGAGGAGGTAAATTCAGTCTCTATAAGAATGTTAATGATGAGTTCTTTACAATCGATGAATACCTTGAAAAGATTTCAGCAAATCAAATAGATAAGGATAAGAAGAAAGTTGTCCTTTATACATCTAATAAAGAGGCGCAACATAGCTACGTGAAAAAGGCTGAATCAAGAGGATATGATGTACTTATTTTAGATAGCCCAATTGTTGGACATCTAATTCAAAAGCTTGAAATGAGCAATGAGAATGTAACATTTGCTCGTGTTGATAGTGATAGTATTGATAAGCTAATTCAAAAAGAAGAAAACCTTACTTCAAAACTTACGGAAGATCAAATCACGGAAGTGAAAACTTTTGTAGAATCTCAAGTAGATAAGGTGAAGTTTAATATTCAGACTGAAAATCTTAGTTCAGATGATGATGCTTTCTCTATTACTGTTCCTGAATTTATGAGAAGAATGAAGGAAATGAGTATGACAGGTGGTGGTATGATGGGAATGGGTAATATGCCAGAAACATATAACCTAATAGTAAATACAAATCATCCATTAATTGGAAAGATTATAGAAGAGAAAGATGAGGAAATTAAAAAGTCTATGGTCAACGAAGCCAAGGACTTAGCTATGATAGCTCAAAATCTTCTGCATGGTGAAGCCCTCACTACTTTCATAGAAAGAAACTTTTCTAAATTGATGAATTAATAAAAAAAGCCCCTTCATGGGGCTTTTTTATTGCTAGTTAGTTATTTCTATGATTAACTTAGTCCTTTAGATAATAAGCTGATATCAAAGAATAGAAACTATCTTTTAGTTGATGAATAAATAATAAGAATGAGCGAGAAAGAGACGATAAAAAAGAGAGCCCTAGAATGGACATCTGACTTCTTTGATAAAGAAAGTAGAGAAGAAGTACTCAATTACATTAAAGAAGATGCTGAAGAGTTAACCGATGCTTTTTATAAGGATTTGGAGTTTGGGACAGGAGGAATGAGAGGAATTATGGGTCCTGGAACTAATAGGGTAAATAAATATACTCTAGGTGTAGCTACTCAGGCTCTTTCAAATTATGTCAAATCACAGTTCAGTAATGAAGAAAAGCTGAAGGTCGCCATTGCCTATGATAGTAGGCGTAATAGTAAAGAATTCTCTGAAATGATTGCTGGAGTACTTCAGTCTAATGGAATTGAGGCTCTTTTATTTGAAGATTTAAGACCTACTCCGGAACTTAGCTTTGCAATCCGAGAGTATGATTGTCAAGCTGGAATTGTAGTTACAGCTTCTCATAACCCGCCAGAATACAATGGCTATAAAGTGTATTGGTCTGACGGAGGTCAAATAGTTCCGCCCCACGATAAGGCATTAATTACTGAAGTTCAATCATTAACTTATTCTGATGTTCATTTTCATGAGGGTGCTCCTGTTTATACCAGTTTAGGTAAAGAAACAGATGATGCTTATATAGAGGCTCTAAAAAAGCAGAGTTTTAGTAATAATGGAAAGGACAGTTTTAAATTGGTCTTTACAAGCATTCATGGTACATCAATAGCATTAATGCCTCAGACATTAGAAGCATTAGGCTTTTTAAATTATAAAATTGTTGAAGAACAAGCAAATCCTGATGGAAACTTTCCAACAGTAAAGTCTCCTAATCCAGAAGAATCTGAGGCTCTATCAATGGCGGTGGATCTAGCAAATAAAGAAGGCTCTGATATGGTTATAGGTACAGATCCGGATGCAGATAGAGTTGGCATTGCTGTTCGGGACGATAAAAATGAGATGGTTCTTTTAAATGGAAATCAAGCAGCAACTGTTCTGATTGATTATTTATTGGAGCAATGGAAATTAAGAGGTAAATTAAATGGCAAGCAGTTTATTGGAAGAACTGTAGTGACCACGGAGCTTCTTGATAAGGTAGCTCAAGCTTATGGCGTTCAAACTAAAACTTGTCTTACAGGATTTAAATGGATTGCAGATTTAATTAGACAGTATGAGTCTGAGCTTGAGTTTGTTGGTGGTGGAGAAGAAAGCTATGGATATATGGTTGGAAGTTTCGTTAGAGATAAAGATGCAATTGGCTCAGCAGCACTATTGGCTGAAGCAGCGGCCTACGAGAAATCTAAAGGAAGTAGTTTCTTTAATCGATTATTAGATATCTATGTAAAACATGGACATTTTCATGAAAGTTTAGTTTCTAAGACTTTAAAAGGAAAATCTGGAGCTGAGAAAATTAAAAACATGATGGATGGTTTTAGAAGCAATCCGCCTATTTCATTAGCTGGCGAAAAGGTTACGCATATAGTTGACTTTGATAAATCGTTGGTAACCAATATTGTTGAGTCAAATACTACAAGCTTACATTACCCTAAGAGTAATGTCATTCAATTAGTAACTGAGCAGGGAAGTAGAATAACAGCGCGTCCTTCTGGGACTGAACCAAAAATTAAGTTTTATTTTAGCCTAAATAGAGACTTGAAATCCAAAGATGAATACTACCAAAGTTTGGATATTCTTGGAACTAAAATTGATAAGATGAAGTTGGAATTAGGAATCTAATAAGCAAAGTTTGAGTAATCTTTTTAAGGTATTAATTTTCTTAAGTCTTGGGCTAGTTTATTTCTTAGGTCTGTTCATTGTAATAATGGATGTGGACTCGGCTCAATACGCTAACATTAGCCTACAAATGGCTAAAAGCGGCGAATTCCTTCAAGTAAAAGCCAGAGGAATAGATTATCTTGACAAACCTCCATTGCTTTTTTGGATCAATGCGCTTTTCTTTAAACTATTAGGAGTTTCAAATTGGAGTTTTAAAATTGGTTCTTTTCTTTTCAGCATTTTAGGCGTCTATAGCACCTATAAATTAGGAAGCATTCTATATTCTAAAAAAGTTGGGTTTTGGGCAGGATTAATCTTAGCCAGCAGTCAAGCCTTCATTTTGATAAATAATGATGTCCGTACTGATACTATGCTCGCTTCAGCTGTGGTATTCTCTATTTGGATGATCATGGCTTGGCTTAAGAAAAATAGCTTCATTTATCTAATAGGTGCTTCTGTCGGAATAGCGTTAGCTATGCTGGCAAAAGGCCCAATTGGTTTAATGGTACCAGTTCTGGCTTTGAGTTCGTATTTTATTGGAAAGGGAGAATTTAGAAATTTCCTTAAGTGGGAATATCTATTAGTACTTGCAATGGTCTTTATACTAATCAGCCCAATGCTATACGGTCTGTATGAACAGTTTGATAAGCATCCTGAAAAGGAAGTAAGCATGATCACACCTAAAGGAATGAAAATTCAAACAGGCGTGAGTGGACTTAAGTTTTATTTCTGGACTCAAAGTTTTGGCAGAATTACAGGAGAAAATGTTTGGAAAAATGACTCTGGAATATTCTTCTTTATTCATAACTTCTTTTGGTCCTTTTTACCTTGGAGTTTATTGTTTGTAGGTGCATTATTTGGAAGATTGAAAAGCATATTCCAAAGCTATTACAAAGGCACTCCACTTCCTGAATTCCTTACTCCTCTTGGTTTCCTATTACCCTTTATTATACTTTCATTCTCAAGCTATAAATTACCTCATTATATATTTATTATTTACCCCCTTGCGGCGATTCTATTAGCCGATTGGCTGGTACGATTGAAAGAGATTAATTGGGTAAAAAGATACAAGGCATTAATGATTGCTCAGAGTTTTGTTCTAGTCCTTAGTATTTTTGTTAGCGGCTTGGTATATTTTATTTTCTTTCCCTTCAGCCCCTATTATTTAGTAGGCTTATCAATACTATTCTTCACTATTGCAACGTATTGCCTCTGGAAGTATAAAGAAAATGCCATTGGAATTGTGCTGGCCAGTGTCTTTGTAAGTGTAGGGACTAATGTTAGTTTAAATGGTAGATTCTACCCTGAATTGATGAAGTATCAAGCTGGAAGTAGCTTGGCTCAAGAAATCCACAACTTAGATATTGATCCTTCCGAAATTCATTCAATCGGAGCTTTTAGTTTTAGCCTTGAATATTATTTAGGTGGTTTGGTTGAGACCAGTTCCATAGGTCTCCTGGACCAAAAGCTGGCTCTAGATTCAAATGCTCAACTATATGTGGTTAGCAGCCATGCTAGTTATTTAGCGTTGAAAAAAAGATTTAAAGTTGAGGAACTAGCCTCTGTAGAAAGCCATCCTGTCACCAGATTAAATATGTCGTTTTTAAATCCAGAGACTAGGCCTCAGTCACTAGATGACTATCATCTACTAAAAATCAGTAGTCTTTAGTTTTGTCAATTATAAGACAATGGTATTTCTAACATTATTGTCTATTCGCTAAAATTATTATTATGAAATTATTTAGTTTTATTCTGGGATCTATATTATTCCTCGCTTCCTGCTCAACAGAAGAGAAGATGGAAGATGTAGGAGATTTGAAAATTGGAAAATGGAGAGCTGGAATAAGCTTAAATGATAGTATCCAGACTAATTTCATTCTGACTATTCAGAAATCGGGAACTGATACAATTATAAGTTTAAATAATGCCAATGAGATAATTTATTTGGACTTAAAACATGCAAAGGATTCTTTGATCCTGGAGGTTCCAGTATTTCCTAACTACTTGATATTTAAAAGTGTTGATGATCGATTAACTGGCTATTTTGTAAATCCTGATGCAGATAATTATCGCCTTCCTTTTAGAGCTCAATTTGGAGATAGCCTTAGGTACCCAACAAATACAGATGCTGAAGTTGATATAAGTGGAAATTGGGCTACTATGTTTAAAGTAAACAGCCCTAAACCTTCTAAAGCAATAGGGTATTTTAATCAAGATGGAAACAGACTTTACAGTACTTTCATGACAGAAACTGGCGATTATAGATTCATAGAAGGATCCTTGAATGCTACATCTTTGGAAATGAGTGCTTTTGATGGCTCCCATCTCTATTATTTTAAGGCAGAAGTAAATGGAGATACGATCTATGGTGACTTCTATTCGGGAAGATCATATCATACTAATTGGAAGTCCTTTAAAAGTGACGAAGTCAAACTTAGAAACCCAAATGAATTGACTTATATTAAAAGAGAATATGATGGTTTTGATTTTAAATTTCCAATGCTCAATGGAGATAGTGTAAGTCTCAGTGATGATCGGTTTAAGGATAAGGCGGTAATTGTTCAAATCATGGGATCTTGGTGTCCTAATTGCATGGATGAAACAAGGTATTTGAATGTGGTATATGATGATTATCACAACGATGGTCTGGAAATCGTTGGTTTAAGTTTTGAAAGAGTAAAATCTAAAGAAATCGCTGAAAAGCGAGTAGAGAAAATGATTAAAGATTTAAAGATTCAATATCCAATTTTAATGGCAGGGTATACAAGAGAAGATAAGGCTGAAGAGGCTTTGCCGATGCTGAACCATATAATGAGCTTCCCAACTTCCGTTTATCTGGATAAAGATCATAATGTTGTTAAAATACACACTGGCTTTAGTGGCCAAGGAACTCCAAGCTTCGATAAATTTATTATCGAAAATGATAGAACAATAAAAGCAATGATAGGCATTCAATAGTTTTTCTACTTATCAGGCTTGAAGATTTCTAATTAATTAAGAACTTTGGGCCTCAAACAAAGACCAAATTTTATGAATATATCAGTAATAGGTGCAGGTACAATGGGAAATGGAATCGCTCATGTGTTTGCACAAAAAGGATTTAAGGTAAACTTAATTGATGTTCAGCAGGCAAGCCTTGATAAAGGATTAGCTACTATTGGTAAAAATCTTGATCGCCAAATATCAAAGGGCTTAATCTCTGAAGAGGATAAAGCATCTACTTTGGCCAATATTACAAGCCATATCGATTTAAAAACAGCAGTTGCACAATCTGATTTAGTTGTTGAAGCTGCAACTGAAAGAGTAGACCTGAAGTTGAAGATATTTGCTGATCTAGAAGAGTTTACTAAGCCTGATTGTATTCTAGCTTCCAATACGAGCTCAATCTCTATTACAAAGATTGCTGCAGTTACTAAAAGAGCTGATAAAGTAATTGGAATGCACTTTATGAATCCTGTACCAGTCATGAAATTGGTAGAGATTATTAGAGGCTACGCTACTTCTGACGAAACTACTCAGACAATAATGGAACTTTCTACAAAATTAGGAAAGGTGCCGACAGAATGTAATGACTACCCTGGTTTTGTGGCCAATAGAATCTTGATGCCGATGATTAACGAAGCTATAATTAGCTTGCATGAAGGAGTGGCAGGTGTTACGGAGATCGATACAATAATGAAGCTAGGAATGGCGCATCCAATGGGGCCGCTTCAACTGGCAGATTTTATTGGATTAGATGTGTGTTTGTCTATTCTGAACGTGCTTCATGATGGTTTTGGAAATCCAAAATATGCTCCATGTCCATTGTTGGTTAATATGGTAATGGCTGGTAAACTTGGAGCTAAATCAGGAGAAGGATTCTATGACTACAGTCAAGGACCTAAAAATGCAATTGTTAGCTCCCAATTTGCTTAAACATATTTCCTTTTTTTTCTTCTGGATGTAATATAGGTTACAATTAAGCTCACCAAAGTAGCTGAAATTTGCAGTCTAAATATGAAGTAATGGAAAGACAAGACGCAATAAATAATGGTCTAGAAAAATCTCAGGCTTACTCTGAATACAGACATTCTTTAGATCTACTTTTTGAAAAAGGTAGGACTACCGGTAATAATCATTCTGAAAGCATGATGCATTATGCTAAAATGAACCTCCAAAGAATGGCTAGATGGGAGAAAAAATATGTTCCTAGTGAGGATGTAAAAGAGGTATTTTCTAATCACTCCAATAAGGAAATTTGGCTAGCTATAACTGAAGGCTGGTGTGGTGACGCATCGCAGATTTTGCCTATTGTAGAGGCTTTGACTAATGCTTCTTCTGAAATTGAATTCAGGACTGTTTTAAGAGATGAACATGAAGATTTAATGAATGAGTTTTTAACTAATGGTGCAAAGAGTATCCCTGTTATCTTAAGGTTGAATGCTGCTGATCATAGCCTTATTTCTTCTTGGGGTCCCAGACCAGAATCGGCGCAAGCTTTACTTTTAGAAGCTAAGAAGAATGATGTCCCCCATGATGTTTATATTCAAGATATCCATAAATGGTACGCCAGGAACAAAGGGGAAGAAATAGAAGCGGAGATGATAGACTTTTTAAAGGCCTAAATTTCTGTCTGCAGAGGCTTTATAATTCTTATACATAGTCTCAAATACAGAATTGGCTTGACCAAGAAATTCTTCGTCAAGCCATTTTTTTATTCCCTCAAGTCCAGCGGTTTGTTCTTTGTGTAGCTTATAGCATTGCTTCATAGGGCCAGCCTCTATTTCAATATAATAGTGGGCCTCAAGGGTATAAGCCGTAATTCTGTAGGTAGGATGTGGAATAGTATCTAGTAATCTCATTCTTTATTTTTGCTTTTCGCGATTTTATTAGCTGCTGTTATTTTAATTGCTCATGGTAAAGTTAAAGGAACCTTTGTACTTAAAGGTTTAAAGATTCCTATTAATCATGATTGGAACAAGAACTTAAAGAAGAATCTTTTTTAATGCTTCCAATAAAAATGTAATTTTATAAAAACTAGCAAAAGATGAAGAAAATAACGCTCACTATATGCATCTCGTTAATATCTATAGGCTATGCTTTTTCGCAAAACTCTTGTTGTTCTAGCAGTAGCACTCAACAATTTGCAGCATTAGGGATAGATCAAGGGTTTAAAGAAGCCCATTTATATCCCAAGGAATATAAATTTAAAGGTGAGTTGGATACGATCTCTTTCAAAACTAAGAATGGCCAAAATGCCAGAGGCTTTATGATGAGAGCTGAAGTGCCTACCAATAAGTATTTATTTGTTTTTCACGAATGGTGGGGATTAAACGACAACATCAAAAGAGAGGCTGCTAAGTATTTTAAAGATCTAGACAGTTTTAATGTATTTATCATTGATCTGTATGATGGTAAAATTGCTACAGATAGAGAAACAGCGGCAAAATATATGCAGTCTGCGGATGAGAATAGAATTAAAGATATTATTTCAAGTGCAATAAGCTATGTAGGAGGGGAGGCCAGAATATCAACTATCGGATGGTGTTTTGGTGGTGGTTGGTCTCTGCAAGCAGCAATAATGGCAGGAGATCAGGCAAATGGTTGTGTTATGTTCTATGGAATGCCAGAGAAAAATGCTGAGAATATTGACCGCTTAAAGACCGATGTGCTAGGGATTTTTGCAAGTAAGGATGAGTGGATTAATGAATTTATAGTTGCTGATTTTGAGAAGTTAATGAAAGATCAGAAAAAGGAATTAAGTCTTATAACCTACAATGCAGAACATGCTTTTGCAAACCCATCCAATCCTAAATTTGATAAAGAATCTGCTAAGTCTGCCTATAGGACCAGTTTAAACTTTATTGATAAACATTAACTAGCGAATCCTGTTGTATACATATATAACAATCTGAAAAACAATTAGATAAAATGAATAGTATAGGACTATCACAAGAAAAATCAAATCAATTAGCAGAACAATTAAATAGATTGTTAGCGAATCAACAGCTGTATTATCAGAATCTAAGAGGCTTTCATTGGTTAATAACCGGTTCTGACTTTTTTCAACTTCATGTTAAATTTGAAGAAATGTATACTGAGGTTCAGGAATCTATTGATATGGTAGCAGAAAGAATTAGAACTTTAGAAGCGCACCCTTTACATACTTTCAGTGATTATTTAGCAAACTCTGAAATTAAAGAAGCAAAAGAGATCGCTAGCTCAACTGAAATGGTTGAAATCGTTCTAGAGAACCTGAAAACTTTAATAAAGCTGGAAAGAAATATTCTTGAATCATCTGATGAATTGAATGATGAAGGAACTAACTCTTTAATGAGTGATTTTATCAGTGTTCAAGAAAAAGAGGTTTGGATGCTCAAGGCTTTCAATAAATAGATTAAAAAGAATAATATGAGAACATTTGAAGTCAATAATGTAAAGTGTGGTGGCTGTGCCGGCAGTCTAAAGAAATCCTTACTAAAAGATTTTGGTGCTGTAGAAGTTGATTTAACCACAGAGCCCAGGAAAATTAGTTTGGAAATTGAAGAGGATAGAATAGAGGCCTTAAAGCTGAAATTGAAATCCATGGGATATCCGCTTGTATCTGAACAGCTTACAGGAATTGAAAAAGCGGTAACCAATGCTAAGAGCTATGTTTCTTGTGCTATTGGAAAAATGAATCAATAGTTCAAGACTGATTCAATTAAAAACAAAAATTAATTAGATAAAGCCTGAGTCTGTATTTATACAGACTCAGGCCCCTTTTTTTAATAAATAGCTAGCTTCTGGGCTTGAACTTTTTCATCCTTTATATAATCATCATAAGGCATGAGCTTATCCAATTGACCTTTAGGCCCGATCTCAATGACTCTGTTAGCTACTGTTTGAGTAAACTCGTGGTCATGTGAGCTAAAGAATACGGTCCCTTTAAAGTCCATAAGTCCATTGTTAAAGGCTGTAATAGATTCTAGGTCTAAGTGATTGGTTGGTTCATCTAGCACTAAAAGGTTGGCACCTGATAGCATTAGTTTTGATACCATACACCTTACTTTTTCTCCTCCAGATAGAACTCTTGCAGATTTCATAGACTCCTCACCGGTAAACAGCATTTTACCTAAGAACCCTCTGACAAACACTTCATCCTTGTTTTCAGAATAGTTCCTTAACCAGTCAATCAAACTTTCATCAGTATCAAAGTACTCCTGGTTCTCATTTGGTAAATAGGAATGAGTAATAGTTTGTCCAAATTCAAAGCTTCCAGAATCGGCTTTAGCCTCTCCCATAATAATCTTATAAAAGTAGGTTAGGGCAAGGTGGTTCTCACTAAGAAAAGTGATTTTGTCTCCCTTATTTACTTTAAAACTTAAATTCTTGAATAGTACTTCACCATCATGTGTATAGCTTAAGTTTTCTACATCTAATACCTGATCTCCTTCCGGACGCTGCGGCTGAAATATAATAGCAGGATATCTACGGCTTGATGCCTGAATCTCATCAATATTAATTTTCTCAAGTAACTTCTTTCTACTAGTGGCTTGCTTAGACTTAGAAGCATTGGCACTAAATCTAGAGATAAATTCTTGCAGTTCTTTTCTCTTCTCGTCTGCCTTTTTATTTGAAGAAGCCCTTTGTCTTAAGGCTAATTGGCTAGAGTGGTACCAGAAACTATAGTTTCCTGTGAATACTTTAATTTTCCCGAAATCAATATCCGCTATATGCGTACAAACTGTATCTAGAAAGTGTCTGTCGTGACTCACCACAATAACAGTATTCTTGAAATTTAACAGAAAATCTTCTAACCAACTTACAGTATTAATGTCAAGATCATTGGTAGGCTCATCTAATACTAAAATATCTGGGTTACCAAAAAGAGCTTGAGCCAAAAGAACTCTTACTTTTTGATTGTTCTCTAAATCACTCAGCTTTTTATAGTGGTCCGTTTCTTTGATCCCTAAACCACTTAAAAGGCTTGCAGCATCCGATTCCGCATTCCAACCATCCATTTCGGCAAACTCATTCTCTAACTCAGATGCCTTTATTCCATCTTGCTCAGAGAAATCCTCCTTCATATAAAGGGCATCCTTTTCTTTCATGATATCCCACAAGTTTTTATGACCCATTATAACGGTATCTAAAACTTGACAATCATCAAAAGCAAAGTGATTTTGACTAAGAACAGCCATTCTTTTTCCAGGTTCAATACTTACATGACCAGAATTAGAGGCTTGTTCTCCAGATAACATTTTCAAAAATGTAGACTTACCAGCACCATTAGCTCCTATAAGACCATAGCAATTGTCGCCATGGAACTTAAGATTAACATCGTCAAACAGAATACGTTTGCCAAATTGAAGGGATAAATTGCTTACTTGAATCATAATATTGCTTTGGGGGCGCAAAAGTACAATTAGTAAGTGAATATTTAGGTAAAGATTAAATTCTAAAAGTCTTTTGGCAAATGGGAGTATAGAATGATGAATATTAGGTCATTAGATTTTAAACTCTTTAAATGATTTCGAAAGAAACCCTTAGAGTTTTAGATTCCAAGAAATAAAGAATTGTTGACCTAATGTAATGTTGGCTATATCAATTTATAAAAGCCTTACAGAAGCATTCAACTTCTTGTATGAACTTACTTTTCAAATTACAATGATGCTAGATTTAAAAAAACAAATAGAATTTTAACTGTTTACTCATTAGCCTATGAAATAAAATCATTGTGCCGTATCTTTGATATGTATGAAAAGAGCTGCCGGCATAATCTTTCTAATTGCTATCATTCTTCCACTTAGTGTGAAAGTTATGATTGTAGGAGACTTTGTGCTCAATCAAGCTCAAATTACAGAGGAACTTTGTGTTAATAAAGACAAGCCAAGCTTGGAGTGTAACGGTAAATGTGCCTTGATGCAACAACTTATGGCAGATGAACCAAAGGAGCAAAATAATTCAGCTCCCATTCCTTTAGAAGTATTGAAATTAAAGCTTTCTGAGTTTGTGAAGAACCACTGTCAATTAGATCTAAGCAAATTATCAAGTCAGTACTCTTCACCATTAGTATTGAGAAAACAAATTCGCAATTCCAATGAAGCGATACTAGATATTTTCAGACCTCCAAGATTTTAATAAGATGATCCCAACTTATTATTAGTCAAACGAGTTATCTTATTAAATTACAATACAATGAAAATATTAAAATGGAGTGCTTATGCACTTTTAGGTCTTAGTCTAATGGTTTCAGTAACTTCTTGTAAAGAAGATGAGCCAGGTACTACACCGCCTCCAGCAGTTGAAACAAAAGGGGATTTTACAATTAAACTTGAGCATAGATTCAATGCAACTCCTTTTGCCTTAGGTACAGAATATACAACAGCAAGTTCAGAGAAATTAACATTCTCTACTCTTAAATATTATATTTCTAATGTGACCCTAAAAACTGCCGATGGAGTAGAATGGAAGCAAGAAGAAAGTTATTACCTAGTGGATATAGAAAATGCTGTAAATAGCATTGTTTACTTAAACATCCCTGATGTACCAACTGCTGAGTATGTAAGTATGTCTTATATGATTGGAGTTGACAGTCTTAGGAATGTGAGCGGAGCTCAAAGTGGTGCTTTAGATCCTGTGAACGATATGTTCTGGTCTTGGAATAGTGGATATATCTTCTCTAAGTTTGAAGGTACTTCTCCAGAGTCTTCAGATGGAACATTTACGTATCACGTAGGTGGGTTTAAATCACCAAATGCAGCAAATGTTGTGAATATGCAACTAACAACTCCAGAAATGATTAAAATTAATCCTGATGCAACTCCAGAAGTTCATTTTATGATGAACTTAAACGCTGCCTTTGATGGAACTCCGGCTCTTAAAGTAGCGGAAATGAATAGAGTGACTATGCCAGGAATGATGGCTAAAGAAATTGCTATGAACTTCCAAGATGCATTCATGTTACACCACATACATAACTAGGATTATCCTTAGCTTATCGCGATATTTTATAGCCATTGCCTCCATACTATTGGTGGTGATTACGCTAAAATCCTGTGGCTCAAATAAAGAAGCTGAAGAATTAGAAATTGAAAGTATAGAACTACCTCAGGGATTTCCTGAGGTAGTCTATTCTAATCCCAATAATCAATATTCAAAAGCAAGATTTGAGCTTGGCCGGAAGCTGTTCTATGAACCATTATTATCATCAGACGGCTCTATAAGTTGTGGCAGTTGTCACCTACAAGAGTCTGCCTTCTCTGATAGAGGAATGGCTTTGAGTAAAGGAGTTCAAGGAAGAATTGGAAGGAGGAATTCACCATCGCTTGTTAATTTGATTTGGCAAAAAGAATTTATGTGGGATGGAGGAGTAAATCATTTAGAAGTTTTTCCAATTGCACCAATTACGGATACCTTGGAAATGAACCGGAGGCTTAAAGACCTTTTGGTTGATCTGAACGAGCATTCTCTTTATCCAAAACTCTTTGAAAGTGCTTATGCTGACGACAGCATAACAACCAAATTACTATTCTATGCACTTGCGCAATTTACCGGTGGACTTATTTCGGATGATAGTAAATATGATCAATTCCGGAGAGGAGAAATCGAGCTAGAGCCAAAGGCCTTAGCTGGCTATGAAATATTTGTTGACCATTGTAGCTCTTGTCATAAGGAGCCTTTATTAACAGATTTTAGTTATAGAAATAATGGCTTATCCCAATCCCAAGATCTTGGAAGAGGCCTTATTAATGGCATTCCTGAAGATAACTTCAAATTTAAAGTGCCAAGCTTGCGCAATGTGGCTCTGACCGATCCCTATATGCATGATGGCTCAATGAGCAGTTTAGAAGAAGTAATAGATCATTATATAGGATTGAATAAGCAAGTAGGATTAGATACGGCGCTAAGTGGTGGAATCGCGCTAAGCGAAAAACAAAAAACAGAATTATTAAGCTTTTTGAATACACTAACAGATAGTGTATTTATTAATAATCAAAAATATAGTGAATTCTAAATTTAAAACCATTGCTATTCTAGCGATGCTCTTTTTTTATCAAGGGTCTATTGCTTGCGATATCTGTGGTTGTGGCGGGGGCTCTAATTATTTAGGAGTTTTGCCGCAATACGATATAAATCTAATCGGTGTGCGAATGGATTATCAATCCTTTAATCATCCAAATACAAGCTTAAACTATAATGGAAAAAGTAGAGTTTTGAAAGATTCCTATTATACGAGCTCTATCTGGTTTAGATATTACCCAACTAAAAGAATGCAGTTCTTTGGTCAAATTCCATACGGAACCAGAGTGAGGGAAGAAACTGGACAAACCAGCACTATTCAAGGGCTAGGTGATATTCAACTTGATTTGAACTATAATTTGCTTGATTATAGTGATAGTATAAGTAAGAAATACAAGCATTTACTAATGTTAGGAGGTGGTCTTGGGCTTCCAACCGGAATGTCTCAACAAAGAGATGAAACTGGACTTATCCTTCCTGCAAATTTTCAATTGGGTGTAGGAGCATTTACTTATAGGCTTAACCTTATGTATACCTTGAGATATAAGAAATGGGGGCTGAACGTAATGGGGCAAAATAATTGGTTTCAAGAGAATGAACTTTCCTATCAATTTGGAAACCTTTTCAATTCTCAATTTCAAATCTTTTATTGGATAGAAACAGAGAAATTGAAGATTATTCCTAGCTTAGGATTAAGTTATGAGAGAAGTGAATTGGATAGAGAGTATGATATTGTGGACCCTTTTACAAGTTCAGAAGCTCTGTTTACTAATGTATCTATTGACATTTATTGGGAAGATTTTTTTCTAAGAACCTATACTCAGATTCCTTTAAGTCAAGTGGTAACCTATGCTCAACCAGAATCCAGTGTGAGATTGGGGATGAGTCTAAATTATTTCTTCGAAAAAAACAGGGAATAAAATTCTGAACAAGATGCTCAAGGAGCGTCTTGTTTTTCTGAAACCTTTGATTCATTAAATTTTTTACCTAAACTTCAAGATCATTTAAGGAATGGGCATGGAGTATTTTGAGGAGCAAATATTTAAGAATAAAGATTTTACCAAAATTGAATTGGTCAAGGGTGAGTATGAGCTTTGCACCTTTATTGATTGTAACTTTTCTAACTTAAAACTATCTGATTATAAGTTTATTGAATGTGAGTTTATTCAGTCTAACCTAAGCAATGCTGATGTCAACAAAACAAGCCTTCAAGATGTACATTTTAAATCTTGTAAAATGATGGGGCTATTTTTTGAAAGGCTCAATCCATTTGCGCTCAGCTTAGGTTTTGATGATTGTAATCTTAGCCATGCTTCTTTTTATAAACTGAAGCTCAAAAACACGGTCTTTAGAGATTGTTTGCTAGAAGATGTTGATTTTATTGAGGCTGACCTGAGTTCTGTATTATTTGATCGCTGTGATTTTAGAAGGGCTACCTTTGGATACACAAATTTGGACTCCACTGATTTTAGTACTTCTCAAAACTATTCTTTAGATCCAGAGAAGTGCACCATAAAGAAAACAAAATTCTCAAAAGATGGTCTGTCAGGTCTTTTACATAAGTATGATATTATAGTAAATTAAGACTTCTAGCCTTTGCATCTTTTGTTTGGCTTATTAGGTACATTTGCCAAATGCAAGAAGAAAGAAAGATTCAACAAGATATTTTAAGCAAGTTCGGTATTACTGAGTTAAACTCTATGCAGAACTTGGCAATCAAAGCCATAGATGAGAATCCTAATGTTGTGCTTTTGTCTCCTACAGGTACAGGAAAAACATTAGCTTTTCTTTTGCCGCTTCTAACCCGATTAGATTATCAATTAAAACAAGTTCAGGCCTTAATTATAGTACCCTCCAGAGAATTGGCAATTCAGATTGAGAATGTTGCCCGTGATATGGGAAGTGGTTTTAAGATTAATTCTGTTTATGGAGGAAGACC
>CBFIDE010000017.1:0-39975 GCA_965661265.1 uncultured Schleiferiaceae bacterium
AGTGGACCAAATCGAAAAGCCTTAAGGCTAACGCCTTTGATGTCTTTTTACATTTCTTTAGGCTTCTAGCAAGCTAGGCCTCAGAATGGGATTAGCTCTCTGCGCTCGCTGATCCCTCAAAACTCCTGAGTGGACCAAATCGAAAAGCCTTAAGGCTAACGCCTTTGATGTCTTTTTACATTTCTTTAGGCTTCTAGCAAGCTAGACCTCAGAAATGAAAAAAGCCTCCATGCAAATGCATGAAGGCTTATCGATTTGCGGAGAGGGAGGGATTCGAACCCCCGGTACCTCGCAGTACAACGGTTTTCAAGACCGCCGCATTCGACCACTCTGCCACCTCTCCAACAGGAGCGCAAAAATAATAATTATTTTTGCACAGGAACTAAACATTGCTGAAATTTAAAAAAAAATTGAAAAAAATATTTTGAATAAACTTTCCTTCCTCTTCATCTTTGCTCTAACAGCCTTAGTATCTACACTTAAGGGAAAAGACATCGCTATTGAGATTTCATTGGCCAGATTCTTAGATAATGAATCAAAACCATATATCGAACTATATTATGCCCTAGATGGAAATAGTATTGACCTTTCTACTAATTCAAAAGGGCTACTTTATGGAGGGGTAACCATTACGGCTACCATTCATAAAGACTCTACTATTATAGCTGCGGATAAATTTAGAATCCTTCTCCCTGAAAGCTCTGACTCGTCTAGCTTTAACCAACTCTTCCTGCATCAAAATAGATTCTACGTGGATACTGGTCACTTTGAGCTCCACCTAAAAATTGAGGATCTCTTAGATGAAGATGAATTCTATAATGTCCAACAGGAGTTTGAAATCCCGGCCAAGCTTACAAGCTTGAAATTCTCTGATTTTATGTTCCTAGACAGCTTTAAGAAATCCTCCCAAAGTTCTGTCTTCTCAAAATCGGGCTACGACCTAATTCCTATGGTTAATTCTGGTGCCTACTATTTTCCAGAATACATAAATACAATGTCCTATTATGTTGAGCTCTATCATACTCAAGAAATCTTTGGAGACAATGAGGCTTTTATGGTGAAATACTACCTTGAGAATGCTGATAATCGTAAGGTGATATCTGGAATCGGAGGCTTTTCTAAAAATACAGCAAGTGAGGTAGTCCCTTTGCTTAACAGTATTAATATTGAAGAATTACCTTCTGGAAACTACAACTTTGTACTGCAAGCTTTAAATAAAAAGGGGGAAGTCAAATACATGAAAAAGGAGTTCTTCTTCAGAAAATCTAAAATAAAGAAAATCCCTCTCCTAGCTTCAAATGATGAGGCCTTTAAAACCTTTGCTTATAGAATTAAAAGCTATGATTCTGTATACGCCTACATCAGATATTTGGTACCTATTTCGGAAATGGGCGAAGTTGATTTTCAATACAACCTACTCAAAGAGGGTGATGAGAAGAAAATGAGAAACTATTTATACTCTTTCTGGTACAAACAAAACCCAAGCGATCCCGAAGGAGAATGGAATAAATACCATAGAAATGTAAACATTGTAAATAAGCTTTATGGTACAAGAATTAAGAAAGGCTATGATTCTGATCGCGGTCGAGTTTATCTGGCATACGGCCCGCCAACGGACGTCGAGAAAAGAAGCTTTGAAGCAAATATTGCCCCCTATGAAATATGGCAATACAATAGAATCAATTCTAAGTATGAAATAGCTCAAACTAATAAGCAGTTCATTTTTGGGGAACTTCAAGAAGGAAGTAGGGATTTTGAACTAATACACTCTACTGCAATCGGCGAAATAAACAATCGTTCCTGGCAGTCTTTACTCAGAAATTAAACCTTGGCAGTTCTCTTCCTACTAATAAAGACGCGTATCTCAATTTGATGAATGGATAGGAAAATGAATTTCGTTTTTCAATTCCTTAAGAACTCAAGTCAATAGTATATTTTTGCCCCATGATCAGCTATTATATATCCATATTCTTTGGCAGGCTAATTTCCATCCTTCCCTTTTGGATGCTCTATTTATTTAGTGACTTTATTTTCTTTTTACTGAATAGCGTTATTGGATACAGAAAGAAGGTGATCATGGATAATCTATCTAAATCCTTTCCTGCTAAATCTGAATCGGAATTAAATTCTATTCGAAGGAAATTCTATAAAAACTTTGCTGACATTATTGTTGAATCTTTCAAGAGTCTTACTGTTAGTGAGAAGGCTATGCGAAAAAGATTTAAGCTTAAAAATCCTGAGGTATTTCAAAAACTATATGAACAGGATAAAGGCTTAATCATGGTGATGGGGCATTATACCAATTTTGAATGGACCGCCATGTTTATGCCTCAATTGGTTCCTCAGAAATCATTTGCTGTTTATCACCCCCTTAAAAACGAAAGATTTAATTCGCTGATTGTCCGGATGAGAGAGCGTTTTGGGCTGCAGTTATTTAAAATGAAGGACACCTACCCCTTTATGCTTGAGAATCCTGTTAAAAACCCACTCTATGTTTTTATGGCAGATCAAAGCCCGCATATAGGAAAGATAAAATACAGAACTCCTTTTTTAAATCAATTAACTCCTGTCCATTTAGGGGTAGAAAACCTTGCTAAAAAATGTGATCTAGCTGTGGTTTTCATTGAAGTACACAGACTTAAAAGAGGTCATTATGAAGTGGTAGCTAAATTACTTTATCAGGATACTAAAGACCTGGAGCAATATGAGATCACCAAAACGCACGTAAGGGAATTAGAAAATTTAATCAATAAGAAGCCTGAAGATTGGCTTTGGAGCCATAGACGTTGGAAATATGTATAAACAGGAAGACATTGCCATTGTCATTCTTAATTGGAATGGTGTAGATTTACTCAAGCAGTATTTACCCTCTGTTGTTGAACATAGCGGAAAAGCTAAAGTTATTGTCATAGATAACGATAGCTCTGATTCAAGTGTGGATTTCTTAAGCCAGAATTACCCAAGCATAAAGCTAGTTCAGAACACATCTAATAGTGGATATGCCAAAGGATATAATGATGGCTTAAAAGATATTTCCGAACCTATACTAATCCTTCTCAACTCTGACGTAGAGGTAAGTCCCAATTGGTTAGACCCTTTATTAATTAAATTTAACTCCAACCCATCTATAGCTGCATTGCAACCTAAAATTCTAGACTTTAATTCTAAGAATAAGTTTGAATATGCAGGAGCTTGTGGTGGATTCATTGACTATTTAGGCTATCCATTTAGCAGAGGAAGAATATTTGATCACCTAGAAGAGGATACCGCTCAATACGAAGATGAAATTGAAATTTTCTGGGCTTCAGGTGCGTGCTTAGTCATAAAAAATGAGGTATTTAAAAAGCTGAATGGTTTCAATGAACTTCTATTCGCTCATATGGAGGAAATAGATCTATGTTGGAGAATACATAATGAAGGGCTTAAAATCTACTCGGTACCAAGCTCAAAAGTATATCACCTTGGTGGAGGTACACTAAACAAGATAAGCAGTAAAAAAACCTTTCTAAACTTTAGAAACAGCCTAGTGCTCTTATTTTTAAATCTACCTGAGGGCGAGGTATTCCGAAAGATCTCAATACGATTATTCTTAGATGGACTAGCAGGTGTAAAGTTCCTGACGGAGTTTAAAGTGAAGCACACCATTGCTATCATTAAAGGACACTTTAGTTTTTATGCTATGTTCCCAAAATTGATCATTATGAAAAGATCAAGGAAAATCAGAAAGATGAGCGACGTAGCCGGAGTTTATAACAAAAGTATAGTGCGAGCACACTACCTAGGAAAGAAAAAAAAGTATTCGGATCTAGATCAGATGAATATTAAGAGTTTTTAAACGCTTCTAAAGCCATAGAATATCCCTTTAATCCAAAACCATAAATTACCCCGCTAGCAGTCCTACTCAAATAGCTGAATTTTCTGTAATCTTCTCGACTCGCGATATTGCTAATATGCACTTCAATATAGGGTATACCTACTGCATTTAAAGCATCCAATATCCCAATAGATGTATGACTTAATGAAGCTGCATTTATTATTATACCGGATATTTGCTCTCCATTGCAAGCTTGAATTCTTTGAATTAATTCAGACTCATGGTTTGATTGAAAGTAATTTAAATCAAGCTCAGAATTCTCTGATTTAAGCTCCTCAAAGTATTCTTCAAAGCTCTTTTTGCCATAAACATCTGGCTCTCTTCTACCGAGTAAATTTAAATTTGGGCCGTTAATAATTGCTATCTTCACATTGAAATTTTAATCGAAATTAAGTTAAATCTATGACTTGGGAACAAGCAATCTCAGACTTCCAAAATTACTTGAAGCTAGAGCGATCTATGTCCTTAAATACCATCGATGCTTATAAAAGAGATCTGTTTAAATTTTCAAGCTACCTCATTCAAAAAGAAGAAATAAAAGACCCTCTTAAGGTCAAGCCGATTGATATTCAATCCTTTCTTGGTTTTATCACGGAAGCTGATATGTCCGCCAGATCCCAATCTAGAAATTTATCAAGTATTAAAGGATTCTACAAATACTTAATTATTGATGACTACCTCAGCATTGATCCCTCTGAATTAATTCATAGTCCTAAAGTAGCTAAAAAGCTCCCTGAATTTCTAACTAAAGAAGAGATTGATCAACTAATTGATGCCATAGACCTAAGCACAGATCAAGGCCATAGAAATAAAGCAATGATAGAAATGCTTTACTCTTGTGGATTGAGAGTCAGCGAATTAATCAACTTAACTTTTTCTAATCTTTTTATCAAAGAAGGTGTCATTAGAGTATTAGGAAAAGGAAATAAGGAAAGATTAGTTCCTATTAATCCTTATGCCGTAAAGCAGTTAAAATTATACACTGATTCTAGCAGAAAAAGTCAAGATGTACAAAGAGGATATGAAGATTTTATCTTTTTAAATAGACGAGGAAAATCATTATCCAGAGCCATGATTTTTCAGATTATTAAAGATTTGTCTGCGCAAATAAACCTTCAAAAGAAAATAGGACCACATACCTTCAGACATAGCTTTGCCACTCACCTTGTAGAAGGTGGCGCAAATTTAAGAGCCGTTCAAGAATTATTGGGTCATGAAAGTATTACTACAACAGAAATATATACCCACCTTAACCAAGACTATCTTAAATCGGATTTAATCCAATTTCATCCAAGAGCTAATAAAGATTAAAAACTCATTAGCTCGTCAAAACTCTCTTGAAGGCGGTAATTTCCTAGGTAACGTTCTTCTAATTTCCTTGCAAAAGGAACAGGTGTATCTAAACTAGCCACAAAAGCAATTGGAGCGTCCAATGCTTTAAAACACTCCTTTTGTAAATGCCTCACAATATCAGATCCTATTCCTCCTGTTGTTACATCCTCCTGTAGAACAAGACACCTTGATGTTTTATTCACTGATTCTATAAGCAAAGGCCAATCGATAGGAGACAATGTTCTTAGGTCAATTATTTCAATAGAGTAATTTGGATTTTCTTTAGCAAAATCTAAAGCCCAATGCACCCCCATTCCATAGCTGATAATAGTACAATCAGTCCCACTTTGTATAGTTGCGGCCTTTCCTAATTCCAATCTATAATATGCTTTAGCTACATCCTGATAAGAGCTCCTATAAAGGGCTTTATGCTCAAAGAACAATACAGGATTTGGATCGGCTATAGCCTCATTTAATAAACCTTTAGCATCTTCTGGAAAAGCTGGATAAACGACCTTAAGACCAGCGGTATGGGTAAACCAAGCTTCCGTTGATTGAGAGTGAAAAGGACCTGCACCTACTCCTGCTCCGGTTGGCATTCTAACCACCACATCGGCATTTTGGCCCCAGCGCCAATGAATTTTAGCCAGGTTATTTACAATCTGATTAAAGCCTTCCGTAACGAAATCCGAAAATTGCATTTCCATGATTGCTTTATACCCTTCTATACTTAGACCCAAGGCTGATCCAACAATAGCTGACTCACATAAAGGAGTATTCCTTACTCTCTCCTTTCCATACTTATCTAACAGACCTTCTGTTACCTTAAAGACACCACCATACTCCGCAATGTCCTGTCCCATAATCACAAGATTATCGAACCTTTCCATACTCTGATCAATAGCCTGATGGATTGCATCCACCATCCTGACATTCTCTTTCTCACCCTTAGGCTCTTCAGCAATGAAGTCATAAGGTGCGAATAAATCTTTGAATTCCTCCTCAATAGAATTATCAATTTCAGGATAGGAATCAGCCATTTTCAAAGCAGCGTTAATCTCGCTTTTAATGTCCAATACAATCTGTTCATTCTCCTCAGGACTCAAGATTTTCTCTTCCAATAAAAACTTCCTATAATTCTCAACAGGATCTTTCTTAGACCATTCCTCAATCAATCCTTGAGGATAGTATTTAGTACCAGAAGCTTCTTCATGACCTCTTAGTCTGAAAGTATTACACTCAAAAATATAAGGTTGTGGCCTTTTGGCGATTTCATCCTGAATCTCTTCTACAGCTCTATAAACTTCTAAAATATTATTTCCATCTACACTCTTGGCCTTTACACCATAGCCTGCGGCTTTATAAACAAAGCTTTTAAAATTAAATTGTTCCGATGATGGCGTTGATAATCCCCAATGGTTATTCTCTATAAGAAAAATGACAGGTAAACCCCAAACAGCGGCTACATTCAAAGCCTCATGAAAATCGCCTTGAGAAGCACCACCATCACCCGTTATTACAAGCGTTGCATTTGATGATTTTTTTAATAACTGCGCCAAACCAATTCCATCTGCTATTCCCATCTGTGGGCCTAAGTGCGATATCATTCCAACAATTTTGTGCTCCTTAGAACCAAAGTGAAAAGAGCGATCTCTTCCTTTAGTAAAACCTTCTGACTTGGCTTGGAATTGTGCAAATAGCTTGGTTAGCGGAACATCCCGAGAGGTAAATATTCCTAAGTTTCTATGCATAGGAAGCAAATAAGAATCAGGATTCATTGCCATGGCTGCTCCAACAGACACTGCTTCTTGTCCAAAGGCCGAAAACCATTTAGAGATTTTACCTTGCCTCAATGCAATGAGCATCTTCTCTTCAATCATCCTTGGTTTCAGCAAGGCTTTATATAGCTCTATCAGCCTTTGATCGTTAAAACCCTTTCTATTAAACTTCATATAATTTTAAAAATTTAAGGCCCTAAAATAACTATAAAAGCTATCAGTTGACTTCAATTTCTGATTCTTTTATAGAAGCTTATCAAAAGAAATTAAGCTTCAGTAGCTTCAAGAAATAGTACAATATTTATCTTCGTCTTTCAACTATAAAAATCATGCTTCAAAAAATTCCAACTTTAGATTTAAACGACTTTTTATCGGCGGAAGCCAGCAAAAGAAATGAGTTTGTAAGCAACCTGGGAAAGGCTTTTGAAGAAATAGGTTTTATAAGCCTCAAAAATCATGGTTTTAAAAGAGAGCTAGAAAAGCAATTGTATTCTGAAGTGGAATCCTTTTTTAATTTATCGATTGAAATAAAGGAACAATATGAAATACCTGGTTTAGGCGGACAAAGAGGTTATACAAGCTTTGGAAAGGAACATGCCAAAGGAAGAATAGAAGGAGATTTAAAAGAATTCTGGCACTTCGGGCAAGAAGAAAACTCCAGTAAAAGTGAGAATCCTTATGGGGCTAATGTGAAAGTCAAAGAACTTCAAAGCTTTAACAAAATCGGAAATCAAAGTTTTTCAACTCTAGAGGACATAGGAATTGAGGTTCTCAAAGCAATTGCTCTTTACTTAAACTTAGACGAGGATTATTTTGACAATAAGGTAAGAGGTGGAAATTCGATTTTACGTCCTATCCACTACCCTCCAATTACGCAAGAACCTAAAAATGCAGTGAGGGCGGCAGAGCATGAAGATATCAACCTAATCACTCTTTTAATGAGTGCAAGTGCTGAGGGATTAGAGGTGAAGTCTAAAAGTGGGCATTGGATTAAGGCAAATAATAGTCCTGGAGAGATTATCATTAATGTTGGCGATATGCTGCAAAGGCTTACTAATAATCGTTTAATTAGTACTACACACAGAGTGACCAATCCGCCTAAAGACAAATGGAGCAAAAGCAGATATTCAATTCCATTCTTCCTTCACCCTAAGGCTTCTATGGCTTTAAATTGTTTGGAAAATTGTATTTCGCCCAATGAAGAAAAATCATATGCAGATATTACAGCCGGGGATTATTTGACTCAAAGATTAAAAGAAATAGGATTACTATGAAAAAGAAAATGAACAGCTTATCGGACTTATCCGATTTAGGTGGCTTTGTATATAGCACAGGTGATGCCCCTACTTTTGATGATGGAGAAGATAATGAGAACCTAGCTCCTGAAGACCAATTATTAGAAGTCCATATTGAGAAAAAAGGTAGAGGTGGAAAATCAGCCGTATTAGTCAAGGGCTATGAAGGCAGTGAGGATGAGCTGAAAGAATTGGCCAAAGCTCTCAAATCAAAGCTAGCCCAAGGCGGAAGTGTTAAAAACGGTGAAATCATCCTTCAAGGAAATAGAAGAGATGATGTTATGGACTTTTTAAAAAGCAAAGGATATAAAGTAAAAAGAGTAGGCGGATAATGCTGAATAATGCCTAAAAGCTTCTTGGCTTTAGAGTAAGCTTTCCTCATAAAGCTGAATATATTTAGGTCCTATTTTATCTATGGAAAACTGCTCTGCTTGATTTCTAGCTCTATTGCTAAAATCTGCAAGTACATCGGAGCTAGAAAGAATTTCAATAGCTCTTTTAGCCATGGTTTCAACATCACCAACATCGGCTGTAAAGCCTGTTACCCCATCTATATTCACTTCTGGCAAACCTCCAGTATTACTAGATATAACAGGAACTCCTGCAGCCATTGCCTCCAGGGCAGCCAATCCAAAACTTTCTGTTTCTGAAGGTAATAAGAATAAATCTGACATGCAGAGAACTCTTTCTACTTCAGAGGTTTTACCTAAAAATCTAACTTTATCGGCAATGCCTAATTCCTGAGCCAATGCCTTACAAATTTCTTGCTCAGGCCCCTCTCCTATCATTACCATAACAGAGGAAATTTGCTTTTGCACCCCAGCAAATATTCTGATCACATCAGTAACCCTTTTTACTTTTCTAAAATTTGAAATATGAGTAATAATCCGCTCTCCTTCCTCTGCAAAATTATTTCTACAATTGTCACCAGGCTTATACAAGCTTAAGTCAATAAAATTATGGATTACTTCAATCTCTCTATTGATATCAAAAAAGTCTAAAGTATCCTTTCTAAGACTTTCAGAAACAGTAGTTACTTTATGCGAATGATTAATGCTAAAATTAACCGCTGGTCTATAACTTGGGTTCTTTCCGACTAAAGTAATATCTGTGCCATGTAAGGTTGTAATCACAGGTAAATCAAAACCTTTGTCCTTTAAAATTTGCTTTGCCATATAGGCCGCATAAGCATGAGGAATAGCGTAGTGAACATGCATTATATCAATCTTATACTTAAGGCTGATATCCACCATTTTACTGCTCAAAGCAAGCTCATAAGGCTGATATTCAAAGAGAGGATAATCTTGAACATTCACTTCATGATAGTAAATATTCTTTTCTAAAATATCCAATCTAACTGGCTGACTATAGGTTATAAAATGAACACAGTGACCTTCTTTAGCTAGGTACTTTCCTAACTCCGTAGCTAAAACTCCACTCCCACCAAAAGTTGGGTAACACACAATACCTATATTCACTTTATTCCTTTATTAAAATTCCGTCTGTATACTGCACAGTATTAGTTTGCTGTCCATTCTCACTAAAATAAATCCAAGTTCCAGTTTTCTCTCCTTTCTTAAATTCACCTTTAAGCTTTAGAGTGCCATCCTCATAGAATTCCTTAAAACTTCCATGTCTTTGGTTATTCTTATACTCCGTAATATTCTTTACAGAACCGCTCACATAATAATTAATCGCATCTCCCTTAATCTTTCCCTTCTTATAAAAATACTCGGTAACTACACTTCCATTTCTATAATACCAGATTGCCTTACCATTCTTAAAACCCTGTTCATAATGAATAGTTTCTTGAACCTTACCATTAGAATAATACTTTTCAGAAGGACCATCCAAGACTCCCATATCAAATGTTTTCAGCTCTTTTCGCTTACCATTAGCCTCGTAATAAATTTGAGTTCCGTGCAATGAATCTCCTTGATAGTTTTCCGAATGAAGCAAATCTCTTTGTTCATTAAATAATAATGACAACCCGCTTTTCTTGCCTTTATAATAAGACATTAACAGCATTATATCCCCGCTATCAGAATAAGAAGTAGTTGTGCTATCTATTTGTACTTGCGCTTTCGCGATTTGAAAAGTAAGACTTAGGCTAATTAATAGAGCCCAAAATTTTGGTGTTAGCTTGAGAGTTTTCAATAGCATCATATATTACTTGTTGCACTTTTGTCCGAGTAGACAATCTTAAGAATTTTTTATTGTTTGAGTCAGGATTTACTCTATTAGCTAATAGAATATACACAATAGACTCATCTGGATCTGCCCAAGCTATAGTTCCTGTAAAACCAGTATGACCAAAACTTTTCATAGAAAGACAGCCACAAGTAGGCCCTACTTCATCTAATTGAGGTTTATCAAAACCTATCCCTCTTCTATTATCCTCATTGCAATACTGACATCTAGTAAATTCATTCAAGGTAACACGGTCTAAAAATTGTTGACCTGCATAAAATCCTCCGTTTAGATACATCTGCATAATCTTAGCTAAATCAACAGCATTGCTAAAAACACCTGCATGACCCGCAACACCTCCTAACATTGCTGCACCTTGATCATGCACATGTCCTGAAATCAATTGCTTTCTAAAAATATCATCCTGCTCAGTTGGAACAATATTACTTCCTCTATACCTATTTAAAGGATTATAACCCATAGAATAAGCGCCTAAAGGCTGATAGAATTTAGATTGCACCAATACTTCAATAGGCTCTTGCTCAATTTGCTCAATCATCTCCATTAACAGATAATAGCCTAAATCAGAATATTTATACTTTCTGCTTGTCAAAAGTTCAGATTCCAAAATTTGAGAGTAAACAGTATCCCTTATAGATCTTATGCTAAATAGATTCTCGGCCACTGTATTTGGATAATCAAAACTTCTTTGATTACTATAAAAGCTGGGTTTTAAATTACCATTATCTAAAGTCTTTACGTAAAATGGAATCCATGGCTGAAGACCTGCCTTATGGGCTAATATTTCTCTGATTACTAGATCTTCTTTATTGGTACCTTTTACATCTTGCAAATAATCTCCTAAGGTTTTATCAAGATCTACCTTCCCTTTTTCAACCAATTGCATCAATAAAGGAAGCGTAGCCGTAATTTTGGTAATAGAAGCAAGATCATAGATATCTGTAGGCTGAACTTCACTGTTTTTAGAATAAGTATGATATCCAAATGATTTATGATAGACAATATTTCCGTTTCTAGCCACCAATACCTGAGCACCTGGAGTAGCTCCTTGATCCATTGCTTCCTTTAAAAGACGATCTATATCTCCTAGCTTATCTAAATTCAAACCTTCTTCTCCTGGACTTCTAAATCCCATTCTACCCAATGACTTTGTTCTTAATCCAAAATCAAATTCGTAATTATCAGAGACACTAACTGGCAAACTACCTTTTGATCCTAAGGCTCCAAAAATAATTTGCGCTGCGGCTTCTTCAGCTGCCGCATGATTTTGATAAGAAACCATTAATGCATCAAACCTCTCTGCCTCAGGAAAATCAATCAATGCGTATGGGTTTCCAAAATGATTAAATACCAGCTTTGTTTGTCTAGCAAGATTCTTACTGAATTTCTTAAGTCCTTGACTAATCTTATAGGATTTCCACGGATTTTTATTGGAAGTATAATTTGCTACAATCACTAAATCATAAAATGAAAGCTGGTTCAATAAACGATTCTCATCAGCACCATTATATTCAAACAGATCCACCTTAGAGTAATAATTAAGCTTATCATGAAACTCCGTGCCTACATCTGTGCCAGAAGTTAAGAGTGCTATTTTATAGTCTGTTAATTCTTTCAATGGAAGAATTTGTGCTTTATTATTTAAGACACTTACAGCCTCTCTATAAATTTGTTTCTCTAAAATCCTTGCCTCCTCTGGATTCAATTCATCCACTATATTGCTTAAAGCAATCTGAGGCTTGCTATCCAATCCTAGCCAGAATTTAGTTTGTAGAATTTTTAGAACATGAGCATCAATTTCCTCCATGCTGATCAGACTGTCTTTTATAGCTTGAGTAATCTTCTTCTTGGCAAGGCTTACATCCTCTGCAAAAAGCAGAATATCATTACCGGCTACGAGCGCTTTCAAGTCAACATCGCCAGGAGCGTTAGCCTTGGCCACACCTTTCATATTTAGAGCATCGGTGAAAACCAAACCACTAAACCCAAGACTATCCTTTAAAAGACCCTTGACCACCGCCGGAGATAATGACGTTGGCGTATTAGTATTATCTAATGCAGGAACATCTAAATGAGCAATCATAACTGAGCCTAAGCCTTGCTTGAACAATCTTGAGTAAGGGTATAATTCAATTTCTTTTAGTCTAGCGATAGGATGAGAAACGGTAGGCAGTGTTTTATGAGAATCACTTTCTGTATCACCATGACCTGGAAAATGCTTGGCGCAGGCTAATACCCCATGATCTTGCATTCCCTTCATATAGGCTAATGAAAAAGAAGTCACTTTCTCAGGATCTTCTCCAAAAGATCTGGCGTTTATTATAGGATTTTTTGGATTGGTATTAATATCAACTACCGGTGCAAAATTGATGTGTACTCCTAATCTTTTACACTGCTCCGCCATTTGCTTTCCAAACTCATAAACCAAGCTTGAATCAGGCATTGCCCCCATTGTAATTGGCCATGGATACTTAAAAGTACTGTCCAATCGCATGGCTAATCCCCACTCCGCATCCATACCTATCATTAAAGGTATATTTGATAAATCTTGATACTTATTTGTTAATCGCGCTTGACGCACAGGACCTCCTTGAAAAAAGATAAGACCACCTATAGATTCGTTCTTTATTAACTTTTCAATCTCATGCACATGACTTTCGCCCTTATTAGAATAGGCGGCCACCATGAACAATTGACCTAGTTTTTGATCCAAGGACATTGTGGCAAGTTTGTTTTGAGCCCAGCTTGTATCCGCTTTCCAAATATCAGAATCAGGCTTAGCAACAGAGCCTATCTCATTGACATTAAAGCTACTAAACAATATTAGAGCGCAAATTGAGGAAAGGAGAATTAAAATTCTCATAAATTTCTAAATCTTTAAGTGTGATTGTAAAGGTAATCAGTTTCTTTATGCTGTAAATTTGTCATTCAAATAGTAATCCACATTTAGTATTTAATAGCTTGGCTTAGATGTTGATTATAGAATAAAGGCGTATTTTAACGCTTAAATATAGAATTTTATGCAGCCTCCAAAGCTACCTACCATCTTTAAATCTAGAAGTGCCAAGCCATTTGAATACAAGCCATTGTATTATAATGAGCAAAAAGAGCGTCTAGATAAAATTAGAGCTAAATATAAGGACGAGCCTAAAAAAGTGGATAAAGAAAGTATGAGATTAAGAATTCAAGAAGAATGGAAGTCTCATAAGGTTTCTGGCTCAAGTGAATTTGATAAGAGTATTGGAGGAGAGTGGACTAAAAGTAGACAAGGGGCTGTGAATAGTTCCAACAGAAAATTGCTCTATATTATTCTATCTCTTGTGGCTATAACCTACCTTATATTGACTTATTAATGCCGGATATAATTAAGTTACTTCCTGATAATGTAGCAAACCAAATTGCTGCTGGAGAAGTGGTTCAACGTCCTGCTTCTATTGTCAAAGAATTACTGGAGAATAGTATTGATGCTGGTGCTGACAAAATCACCTTGGTGGTACAAGACTCTGGAAAAGAATTAATCCAAGTAATTGACAATGGCAAGGGCATGAGCGAAACTGATGCTAGGATGGCTTTTGAACGTCATGCCACATCAAAGATTAGCACGGCACAAGATATTTTTAAAATTCAATCTAAGGGATTCCGAGGTGAGGCCTTAGCATCCATTTCTGCAGTTGCTCAAGTGAAGCTCAAAACAAAAAATGCAGATTCGGAAATAGGAATTGAACTCCAAGTGAGTGGTAATAAGGTAGACAAACAAGAATATACCAATTGCGCCAAAGGATGTCAAATTGAAGTTCGAAATTTATTTTACAATATTCCAGCGCGAAGAAATTTCTTAAAATCGAATAGTGTAGAATTACGTCACATTATTGATGAATTTGAAAGAGTTGCCATACCTCATCCTGATATTCACTTTTCTTTTATCAATAATGGAAGTGAACTTTTTGATCTGCCTGCCGGTGGTTTAAGACAAAGAATCGTTCATATCTTTGGGGCTAAGTATAATGAAAAACTTGTGCCTGTAGATGAGGACACACCGATACTTAAGCTTCATGGTTTTATTGTGAAACCTGAGTTTTCAAAAAAGACCAGAGGAGAACAGTTTTTCTTCACCAATAATAGATTTATTAAAAACGCCTATTTACATAGAGCAGTAATGAATGCTTTTGATCAGCTTTTAGCAGACGGCTTTCATCCCTCCTACTATCTTTTTATGGAGATTGATCCTGCCAAGATTGATGTAAATATTCATCCTACAAAAACTGAAATTAAGTTTGATGACGATAAGGCAATTCACACTTATATCAGAACAGCGGTAAAGCACGCCCTGGGTCAGTATAATATAAGTCCAACTATAGATTTTAGTTTGGATCAACAGTATACTAATTTGGATTTTACGACCAATAAAAAGCCTGTAGAACCAGGAATTACGATCAATCCAAATTATAATCCGTTTGAAAGCAATTCTAATAAACCTTTGCAATCAAAAATACATGGAGAATTAGGTACTAGGAGTTCATTTGATTGGACAGAAATTGAGGAGCGTACCAGTAAACTAGATCAAATGGATCAAGCTTCACTTGATATCAATCATGCAGAGGCTAGTAAATCTTATCTTCAAATAGGAAAAAAATACATTGCTACTAAGCATTTAGATGGTCTTATATTGGTTCATCAACAACGTGCACATGAAAAAGTACAGTTTCAAAAATTCATAAAAAGCATTGAAGACCAATCTATTCCAAGTCAACAATTATTATTTCCTCAAAATCATTCGTTTGATGCAAAGGATTTTAAAATTATTGAAGAACTTATTCCAGAGCTTAGAAACTTAGGTTTTGATCTTGACTTCTTGGGTAAAACAGAATTGATAGTTCACGGTATACCGCTCTACCTTAAGCTGGAGAGTTTAGAAGAAGCCTTGGATATTTTAATTGAGGTAGAAAAAGAAGAAGGTGCAAAAGCTGATGATCATTCGCTTATCCTTGCTAAAGCAATTTCAGAAGTTAGCTCTATAAGAAGCGGGCAATCATTAAACCAAGATGAAATGGCTGCTTTGATAGATGAGCTTTTTGCCTGTGAAGAGCCTTCTATTGGGCACAATGGAAAAGCTATTATTGTGAATCAGCATATAACAGAATTAGATAAATATTTTAATTAATGTATCAAAGACCTACAAGTTTTAAGCTCCTACCCGATGTTATTAAGAATCTCTTGATCATCAACGGCTTGTTCTTTTTAGCTACTTATGTTTTAGGATCAAGATTTAATATCGATCTTATTTCAATTCTTGGGGTGTATTTGCCTAGCTCGCCGAATTTTGAGCCTTATCAAATTATTACGCATATGTTCATGCATGGTAGTTTTAGCCATATTCTCTTTAATATGTTCGCCCTTTGGATGTTTGGATATACCTTAGAGAATGTATGGGGCTCTAAAAGATTCCTAATTTACTATATGGTTACGGGCCTTGGTGCCGCACTGATCCATATAGGCTTCTCTTATTTTGAAGCCATGAACTTAAAAACTGAGCTAATGGCGGCTGGCTATAGTAGCTTGGAATTAGAGGAATATGTATATGCCTATTTGAATGGCGGAGGTGTTCCATATGAACTTAAAAGCTATGTGACCAAGTTTGCCATTCCAACAGTTGGAGCTTCCGGGGCAGTATTTGGAGTTCTTCTAGCCTTTGGAATGATGTTTCCAAATACGAGAATCTATTTGTATTTCGCGATTCCAATTAAAGCCAAATATTTTGTCGCCATTTATGGCGCATTAGAACTCTATAACGGTATTCAGAACGATCCAACCTCTAATATTGCGCACTTTGCTCATTTAGGTGGAATGCTATTTGGGTACTTCCTGATTAAGTACTGGAAAAAGAATAATTTCAGATAATTAAATGTCAAGACTAACAGAAGAAATAAAAAGAAACTTTAAAGAAGGTGATGGCCTGAGCAAGCTGATACTTATCAATCTTGGGGTGTATGCCTTTATAGTATTGCTAAATATCACTAGTTATCTTTTTCAATATCCCTTAAATGATGTCATTATTAAATGGCTGGCACTACCTTCTGATTTGGTTACTTTGGCCACTAGACCATGGACATTAGTAAGTTATATGTTCTTGCATGAAGGCTTTCTCCACATTCTCTTCAATCTACTATGGCTTTATTTTTCAGGTAGAATTTTTATTGAATATATGGGGAGTAGAAAGCTGATTGGCCTCTATATTCTAGGTGGGCTGGGTGGTGGAATCCTTTACATAATCTCTTATAATGTATTTCCGATTTTTAGTGAGGCCGTTAGTTTGTCTACCAATAGAGGAGCAAGCGCAGGAGTGATGGCAATAATAGCTGCAATAGCAACCTATAGACCTAACTTTATTGTTAGATTGATTTTTAATCTCGAATTAAAATTATGGATTTTGGCTGCTGTAGCTGTTGCCAGCGATTTGATTTTCTTGCCGGACTCAAACCCTGGTGGGCATATCGCACATCTAGGAGGAGCAGCTATTGGATATCTATTTGGCCGTCAAATCTTGAAAAACAAAGATATTACGGAAGGAATCAACGGTATCATTGACAGCTTAGTCAACTTTTTCAAGCCTAGGCCTAAGATTAAGAAAGTCTATTCAAGCCCAAAATCAAGAACATCACCAACTAGGTCTGCCTCTGCTTCTGCTAATCAGGATAAGGTGAATGAGATTTTAGACAAAATTTCTAAGTCAGGATATGAAAGCCTTTCAAAGCAGGATAAAGATTTTCTTTTTAGATTTGGTAAAGATCAATGAGCAAGAAAAAAAGCATATTAGACGGTCTTCTGTACTTTGTGAATATTGTAAGTTCTATAGCACTAATGGGCTCTTATTTAACTTATTATATAGACCCTAGCTATACTAGTGTTTTTGCCTTTTTAGGACTTGCCTATCCCTTTTTACTACTGATAAACTTACTCTTTGCTTTTTATTGGCTCTTGCGATTTAAAATGAAGCTAGTATTACCAGTGCTTGCTATTAGTATTGGTTTTTTACATACCGGTAGATTGTATAGATTTAGTTCTAGTTCAGAAGTAATTAGCTCTGGACAAAAGATTAAAGTAATGAGTTATAATGTTAGGATGTTCAATCGTTACCAATGGATTAAAAGTAACTCTATTCCTGAACAGATTCAAAATACCGTAGCTGGAGCTCAGCCAGACATCCTTTTTATTCAGGAATATTATCAAAGCGAAAAAACTCCAGACTTTAATTTTAAAAATAAGTTTGTGAAGCTAACCAATGAAGGTAAAAACTATGGTTTAGCAATTTACTCACAGCTGCCAATTGTAAATACGGGAAGTTTGTATTACGAATCAGATTCGGAAACAGAAAACCATGAGTTTATATATGCTGATATAGAATGGCAAGGAAAAGTAATTAGATTTATTAATATACATCTAGCTTCGGTAGGCTTTGATCAAACAGACTATGAGCGAATAGAGAACCCTCAGGCAGGTAGTCAAGATGATATTAAGAGAGATGTTCTACAAATTGCCAAACGCTTAAATACAGCTTTTGGAAGACGAGCTATGCAAGTTAAGTCTGTAGAAAAAGCTATTGAGGAAAGTCCTTACCCTGTGGTTTTATGTGGAGATTTTAATGATACACCTCACTCCTACACTTATAAAAAAATAGATGATTTACTAAAGGACAGCTTTATGGAATCTGGACGTGGTTTTGGATCTTCTTATGCTAAATTTCCAATTCCGTTGAGGATAGACTTTTGTTTTCATTCAGATGTATTTCGCTCCTCCAAATATGAGGTAGTGAATGATCAAACACTTTCTGACCACCACCCTATTCTTACAGAGTTAGAATTACTCTAAAACAAAAGAAGCCCGCTATTAGCGAGCCTCTTTATACTTATTTACTTATGATATTAGTTCTTGCTTAAGTAATCAGCAACACCATCATGAGTAGCATTCATTCCAGACTTTCCTTCATCCCAATTTGCAGGACAAACTTCGCCTTTCTCTTCAAAGAATTGTAAAGCCTTAACCATTCTTAATGCCTCATCAACATTTCTACCCAATGGTAGGTCATTTACTATTTGATGACGTACAAGACCATCCTTATCAATAAGGAATAAACCTCTATAGGCTATTAGCTCACCTTCTGCTTGCAATTGCTCATTCTCATCATAAAAGTAAGATCCAGCTAAAACATCGTAATTTGATGATATTGTCTTATTCGTATCAGCTACAATTGGATATGTAACTCCTTGGATACCACCATGATCTTTAGAAAGTTGTAACCAACCCCAGTGAGATTGCTCAGTATCTGTAGATACAGCTACTAATTGTACACCTAACTTTTCAAACTCAGCCTTCTTCTCTTCAAAAGCATGAAGTTCAGTTGGACAAACAAAAGTAAAGTCTTTTGGATAGAAGAACAATATTACATGCTTCTTACCAATGTACTGAGATAGAGAAAAATCATCTACGATTTCTTCTCCGTTAATTACTGCTGCCGCTGTAAAATTTGGCGCCTTTTTTCCTACTAATACACCCATTTTATTAGATTTTGATTTGTAAAATATTTAAAAACTATGTGATTTCTATTTTAATAGCCAATGCAAATATAATTTGCTAAACTAGGCTCTGAAATAAAATCTAATTATTATTTTCTATGAGCACTAAAGAAGAGTCTAATTAATGCGCTACACTCATCCAGGCCAAGGCTGAGGCAAGTATTATTATTGAAAACTTGGCAACATTAAAGCGATGTGATTTATTACTCTCGAACAATATTGTTGTGGATATATGAAGGAAAATTCCAAATACAAAGGCAGATAGCTCTCTAAAATACTCCTCTACCAATCCCAAATAATCAGAGCTAATCATTCCCAAAGGACCCATAGCAGCAAAAAGCAACATCCAGAAGAATATTACGTACCATTTAGTACTAAACTCTCTGAGCATGCTAAATAAAATAATGCTAACTGGCAATTTATGAATTACTATTCCCCACAAAAGTGCTTTTCTACCAAGATCTTCTGTATGGCCACCAATAGGCATACTCTCTAAAAATGCATGAAGGTATAAGGCAATTAGAATCCCGAAAGGGAGACTGCTTTTGCTGAAATCAGCACTGTGATTATGACCATGCTCAATTCCTTTGCTAAAGACCTCTAATAAAAGCTGTACAAAGAAGCCAACCATCACCCATAATCCAATAGAATGATTGTGCCCTTCATAGACCTCTGGCAAAATATGAAATACAGAAATCCCTAGTAAATAGGCGCCAGAAAAGGTCAGTAAATGCTTTACATTTAATTGTTTGGATGATCTTAGGAGATATCCTATAAGCCCGCCCAGGGCCACACTAGAAATTAGAAGTATATAATTCATATTGCTCGCGCAAATAAAATCAATCGGTCAGAACTTTCCTCGTCAAATTGATCTAAATTAAAACTACCATAGGTCTTCTCTATTTTAAAGGAAGATTTTTGCAATAATTGCTTAAAGTCCGCAAGACTTAATAATTGAACTTTCTCCTGAAAATGATGCCATTGATCACCATCTAAAACCTCTATCTCTTTTACAATATGGTCTTCAGAAAGTTTCCGCTTCACGCGATATTTATAATCTTGAATATCATACTCTTCTTCATTCGTAAAATGCTTTAAAGCTTTTACATTTAAAAAATCAATTATAAAGATTCCATCTTTTTTTAGGCAGTTGCGAATATTCTTCAGAGACTCAAGGTTTTCATCAATGTTCTCAAAATAGCCAAAAGAAGTAAAGAGATTAAAAACCAAATCAAATTCTTGCTTTCCAAGGCAATCTCTCATATCGCCTTGTTCAAAGTTCAAATTTGGTGCTGTAAATTGCTTTGCAAATGTGATGTTTGACTCAGAAAGATCTAAACCGTATACTTGGTAACCGGCCTCAGCTAAAATTCTGGAATGTCTCCCTCTGCCGCAGGCTAAATCCAGAATCTTTAAATTCTTGCTTTCAAGATCAAGATCTGTCAAAAGACTATGAACAAAGTTTTTGGCCTCATTATCATCTCTATTGGCATAGAGCAAATGATAATAAGGAGTATCAAACCATGTTTCAAACCAAGATTTAGACTTTTGCATTTTTAGCCAATCAATTTTTGGATCCACTCAAAGATACCTAGTAAACTGAAACTAGAGATGCTTAGAATCGCGATAAGCAAATATCGTAAATAAGTATTGGCTTTAGGAATGTCTAATACATACCTAGTTCCAATAATTGCCCCCAAGGTCTGTCCGGCAGCCAGAACCAAGCCCGGTCCCCAGCGCATATCGCCACTGTAAAGAAAAATAAAGAAAGCAGGAGCCACAAAAATAAAGGCCAGAATTAGCTTAATAATATTTGCATCTCTAAGACTGTACTCCGCAATTAAAACAAGAACGCTTAAGACAATAATACCTAAGCCCATTTGAATAAAACCTGCATAAACAGCCGTAAAAAATATCATGATCCAGTTTAATGTGGTCTTATGTGATTTACTCACATTGGTACCCTTCATCCACTTTTTAGGGCTATAAAGAAGCGTCAATAAAAGGCCGAACATGAAGAGTCCTATAAGTATTCTAAGTAGATCTTCATCTATATCCACTGCCAAAAGAGCGCCAATAGCAGAACCTATTATACTGGGAATCAGAAACCAAAGTGCATCTTTCTTTAAGCTCTTATTAGCCTCATTCTTCCTGAGACTCACCACTGCAGTAAATGTTTGCGCTAATGCTCCTATCCTATTGGTAGCATTAGCAATATTAGCAGGCATGCCGTAGAAGATGAGGAGACTAAGCGTAATGGAAGAACCATTTCCTGCAAGAGTATTTATAATACCTGCAAAAAAACCGCCTATCAAGAATAATGTTATTTCCGTAACCGTCATTAGAAACCTGCTTTATTCATACTCCATCTTAAGCTGATAAAGCTAAGTATTCCAATTATGAGCCAAATGGTAAAAAGGGTCCACCAACCAAATAAGGCATAACCGATAAAAAAGAGTACTGAATAAACCATTATGACACCATTAAACCAGGCAGCCAGCTGGTAGAGCATTAAACTTTTTGATGAGGATTCTTTTTGAGCATAAACACCCCACCATCCAGATGGCTTTACTCTTTCATAAAAAGCTTTTAAAACCTTAGAATCTGTAGGCTTTGACATGAAGGTAACCGTAAGCCAAGCTATGGTACTAAAAACAACCGTGAATAAAAAAGGTCCATTTTGTGTAGAAAAACTCTCTCCTAAGCGAGGAGCTAAAATATAATTTGCAATCAACAGCCCAAAGATTGGAGCCACAGTTGCTACAAACTCAGACCATGCATTAATTCTCCACCAATACCAACGCAGAATTAACACCATTCCTAATCCGGCACCACTAGCAATTAAAAATTGAGCAGCGCTATCTATGGTGGTAATCTGAGAGCTTACGGCTAAGCCAATAAGCATTAATAAAACAGTAAACAGCTTTGCAATTTTAACAAGTTTCTTGTCATCCTTAGCTTCATCATCAGTTGCCTTAAAAATGAATCGTTTGTACAAATCATTGGTCAAATAGCTTGCGCCCCAATTTAATTGAGTTGAAATAGTACTCATATAGGCAGATATAAAACCAACTAGTAAAAGACCTTTTACGCCAGAAGGAAGATAATCTCTCATTATGTAAACAAAACCTTTCTTAGACTCCTCTATGGGTAAATCTGGGTATAAAACTAATGCACACAAACCAACGATAATCCATGGCCAAGGTCTGAGGCAGTAATGAGCGATATTAAAAAAGAGACTTGCATAAACTGCATTCTTCTCGTCCTTAGCAGACATCATTCTTTGAGAAATATAGCCACCTCCGCCGGGCTCTGCTCCTGGATACCAACTTGCCCACCACTGAACAAAAAGATAACTAAAGAAAGCCCCTGCTGTTAACGCAAATGTTCCTGTTGCTAAATCAGAAGCTCCCCCAATTCTAGGTAAAATGTTAAATCGCCATTCAGGCAGCTGCGCTTGCAAACCAGTCATTCCTCCTACTTTTTCAGAATTAAGAACTATTATGGCCAATATGACACATCCGCCCATGGCAATAATAAACTGTACAAAGTCTGTAATTGCTATTCCTAATAAACCCGCAATGGAGCTATAAACAGCTACTAAAACCATACAGGCACCTACCAGCCAAAAAGCATCATTATAGGATAGATCAAAAAAGACTTCAAAGATGGAAATCATTGCAGCATTCACCCAACCAATGATGATTACATTTAAAAACAAACCTAGATAGACAGCCTTAGTTCCTCTGAGAACAGCAGCAATTTTTCCAGAATATCTTATTTCTAATAATTCTAATTCTGTTAGGATATTGGCCCGGCGCCAAAGTCGTGCAAAGAAAAAGGTAGTAAGCATTCCACCGATTAGCATATTCCACCACAGCCAATTTCCTGACACACCGTGCTGCGCTATTTTCTCTGTTACCCACAGCGGAGTATCAGCAGCAAAGGTGGTAGCCACCATGCTTACTCCTGCTATATACCAAGGTAAGTTTCTGCCTCCAAGAAAAAAGGCACTCAGGCCTCCAGAGCTCTTGGATCTAAAATAGATTCCTAGAAATACAAAGAATGCTAAAAAGAGGATTACAACTCCCCAATCTAAATTGCTTAAATGTGCCATTAGGCAAATAAATTAAATCTTTTAGTGCCATTAAAGCTTGAAGAAAAAATCTTTGAATAGTGGAATGTGAAGAAGTTGAAATTGCACTTTAAAATCACTTCTCTATAAGTCCTTACATATTTTAAAAATGCCATTTAGTATCCTTAACTTTACAGCTTAAATTTTTTACAAAATTGAAAACATTAAAAGCATTTGTTTTTCTGAGCTTACTTGCTTTGAGTAGCTGCTCAGTTGAGCAAGATATCAAGATTGAAGCAGACGAATTATACTCACTAAAAATGGGTGATAAGGAATTCACTGCTCTAAGATTTTCAATCAGCGCTGCAGAAAGCAAAGAAGTTGGTGCCGCCATTGAAGTTTATAAGGATGATGAAATAATTTATGACACCTTATACTTTAATCTACAGCCAAATAAAATACTAGAAGGAGAATCTATTTTTATGGATATCGCCTACTCTTCAGATATAAATTATAAGATCAGCACTTTTGAAATTAGATAATGAATTTAGAATGGTGGCCAAGACCTTAACAGGTCTTGAAGAAGTTTTAGCTAAAGAACTATTGACTCTTGGAGCTAAAAACATTCAACCGGAAGTTAGAAATGTAACTTTTACTGGAGATATGGGCTTTTTATACAAAGCTAATTTATGGCTCAGAACAGCCATAAGAATCATGGTTCCCATAGAAAAGTATAATGTTAAAGATGAAGATGATCTTTATGTTCAAACTAAAGCTATTGATTGGTCTCAATATATGACCGTTGACCAAAGCTTTATGATTGACGCTACTCTTTCTGACGATAGTTTTAACCATAGTTTATACGTCGCTCAAAAAATGAAGGACGCCATTGTTGATCAATTTAGAGATAAGCATGGCAAAAGACCTAATGTTGATACAGACTCTCCGGATATTAGAATCAATGCCTATATCAGACAGAATAGAGTCATCATTTCTTTAGACAGTTCAGGAGACAGCTTGCATAAAAGAGGTTATAGAACTGAGGTTGATGCAGCTCCAATGAATGAGGTTCTTGCTGCTGGACTGCTAAAACTTGCGGGCTGGGAAGGCCAAAGTGATTTTTATGACCCGATGTGTGGCTCAGGAACTCTTTTGATAGAAGCCAATATGATCGCTCAGAATATTCCGCCTAATATCATGCGAAAGAATTTCTGCTTTAAGAATTGGGCAAATTATGATGTAGAATTATTCAGTCTTATTTTTGATAAAGCTCTTGAAAAACCTAAGCATTTCCATTTTAATATTATCGGTTCTGACGTAGATGAGTATGTACTCCAAAAGGCAGATCAGAATATTAAGAATGCCATGATGGTAGATGACATCACTACTATTAGACATGATTTCTTTAGCCCCGCATTAGAAGGAATTCACCTTAATTCTTTTGTAATGTTTAACCCTCCATTTGGTATTAAAATCCAAGCTGATGTTGAAGATTTTTATGATAAAATCGGCAAAAGCCTAAAATTCAACTATGCCGGAAAAACAGCATGGATCTTTACTGCAGCAGAAGAAGGAGTGAAAAAAATCGGGCTAAGACCCAAAAGAAAATTCAAGCTATACAGTGGCAATTTAGATAGCTGGCTGTTGGGTTACGAAATGTTTGCAGGTAAAAGAAAAGAGCATTTAGGCGGCGGAAAGAACTAAAGCAAATGTCGAAGTTTGTAAATGTCATACTACCTTTTGCCTTGCAGCAGGAATACACTTACTCTATTCCCACCCATTTGCAAGATCAGCTTCAATCTGGCATGCGTGTGCTTGTTCAGTTTGGTAAACGCAAGGTATATACTGGCATTGCTGCCGATATGCATAATTTGGCACCAGAGGGCTATAAAACCAAGGACATTCTTGATATTCTAGATGACAGACCCATTGTTTTAGAATCTCAGTTAAAGCTTTGGAAATGGATAGCCTCCTACTATATGTGCGCTCAAGGCGATGTTATGAATGCCGCCTTGCCAGCAGGAATGAAATTGGAGAGTGAGACCTGTATCTTGCTGAATAGAAATATTGAAATTCTTGATGAAGAGCTTTCTGATCTTGAGTATCTCATTATAGAAGCACTGGGTTTAGAGGATCGCCTTAGCATAGATCAGATTAAGCAGATCACAGAGATTGACAACCCCATGAAGATTCTTCATGAGCTCCTTGGAAAACACTTTATAATTATAGAAGAAAGTATTGCCAATAGCCCAAGAAGGCGACAAAAAAAATACGTTAAACTTCATTCTAATCATAAGGCCAGTCAGCTAAAAGAAGTTTTTGAAAGCCTGGCTTCAGCACATAAGCAAAAGGATCTCTTAATGAGCCTTCTTCAGCTTAGCAATAAACATAAGCACATTCCTAAATCTAACCTACTTAAGGCCTCAAATGCTGGAGAATCTAGTTTAAAGTCATTGGCCGAAAAGGAAATTGTTGAAATTTATGAATTAGGTGAGTTTGAATTTGAAAAAGAGGATGATACAAATGATTTCAAAAAGTTAAGTGACGAACAGAATGTCTGCCTGAATGAGGTAATCAGCAATTATGAGACTAAAGATGTTTGTCTTTTACAAGGAGTTACTTCTAGCGGTAAAACAGAAGTTTATGTTCACTTAATGCAAAAGTATATTGATGAGGGGAAGCAGTGCCTTTTTCTCCTTCCGGAGATAGCACTAACCACTCAATTGATTATTAGGTTACAGAAGTACTTTGGTCAGAAGCTAGCTGTTTATCATTCTAGGTTTACAGAAAGAGAGCGCCTTTTAACTTGGCAAAGACTCTTGGATGATTCCGATAATGTTCAAATTGTTATTGGAGCAAGGAGCAGTTTGTTTTTACCTTTTAAAAACCTGGGTCTAATTATAGTTGATGAAGAGCATGAAACAAGTTTTAAGCAACATAGCCCTGCTCCACGTTATCACGCCAGAGATAGCGCTATTATGATGGCACATCAACACAACGCAAAAGTCCTTTTAGGATCTGCTACACCTTCTTTTGAGACAATGTTTAGGGCTAAGGCTGGCAAATACGGACTGAGCATTCTAAGTAAACGCTATAGCAATATTGCACTGCCGGAAATACAGTGCATAGACTTAAAAAAAGAGCGGAAATTTAAGCGAATGAGAGGCGCTTTTAGCGATCAACTTATTGAAGAAATAAAAGACAATCTAAAAAGAGGTAAGCAAATAATCATTTTTCAGAACAGAAGAGGCTTCTCCTCTTTTGTGCAATGTAATAATTGCGGTCATGTGAGTGAATGCAAAAACTGCGATTTAAGTCTTACCTATCATAAGCATAGCAACGAGCTCAAATGTCATTCTTGTTCTTACACTAAACGTTTGGGCACAAAGTGTCCTGCTTGTTCGAGTTTTGAATTACAGACTATCGGTTTGGGAACTGAGAAAATAGAAGAAGACTTAAATCTGTTGATTGAAGGGATCAGAATTCAAAGAATGGATTTTGATACCACAAGAAAGAAAAACGCCTATCTACAAATTATTGAAGACTTTGAAGAAAGAGAAACTGACGTTCTAGTGGGCACCCAAATGGTCACGAAAGGACTAGATTTTGAAAATGTGGGATTAGTAGCAGTTATAAATGCAGACGGCCTTCTTCATTTTCCAGATTTTAGAGCTCATGAGAGAGCCTATCAATTAATGTCCCAAGTAGCAGGTAGAGCAGGCCGAAAAGGAGAAAGAGGAAAAGTACTCATTCAGACTGCTGATCCCTACCATCATGTTATTAGAAGAGTGATGGATAGCCAATTAGAAGAACTGTATACCGAAGAATTACAAGAACGAAAAATCTATAAATATCCTCCTTATACTCGTCTAATTAAGCTGATTTTAAAGCATAGGGATCGCGAAAAGCTAGAGCGCTCAGCAAAAGGATTAGAGTTGGAATTAAGACCCATATTTGGGGATCGATTGCTTGGACCTGAATTTCCGATTGTTCAGAGATTAAGGAATCAATACCATATGGAGTTCCTGCTTAAATTAGAAGAAGGAGTATCATTGACCAAATCAAAGAATATCTTAAGAGAAAAGAGTTTAGAATACAATGCTACTAAAGCGCCTTATAAATTCCAGATCTTATTTGATGTAGATCCTATTTAGAATCGACATTCTTCACAAAATTAAGAACAATAAAATATTGAGCTAAACCATAGGTAAGCATCACAGCTATTGCAATTTCTATTGAGTCATACTGAAACTTATTAAATGCTATCATTAAGTCTGACACAAAGAATAATGCGGCCCCATAAAAAGCAAATTGATTCTTTTTAAAATTGATTCGACAATAATTAACAGCGTAAAGCATATGCAAACTAAGGCTAAGCGCATATACATTAATAGGAATAATCATCTCAGCAGGTAAGATTAAAACAAAATTTACAAGATAAATTCCAGTAATAATTAATGGGCTTGCTAGAAGTATTGATGTCAATTTAAGCTTAGCGAGCTTCATATATGAACTTGAATACAAGGCTTGAGCCAAGAGGAAGAAGCCCATACCGAGGATAAAACCAAAATCATAGCTAAGCATAAGGCTAATATCCCCAATAAGAGAGAATACTAGCGCTAGTAATATCAGCTTGAATACTTTTAAATCCTTTAATTCATCTTTCAAACTCCACCAATAGGCCGATAAACTAAATAACAAAAGAGGTTTACTTAAATAAATCAATATGCCATCATCAGGCTTATAAATGGTTACCAAATGAAAGAACAAAAGGGCTCCATAAATTTTAGAAAAATCTTTTAACTTCAATTTTATTGTTTTGGTTGAAAATGTTCTAGTGCATCAGGCATCCACTTCTCTAAATTAGAAATTCTTGTTTCATCACTTGGGTGAGTGCTCAGAAATTCATCAGGAGCGCCTTCTTTTCCAGCCGACATCCTTTTCCAAAAATCAGGAGCACTCCTTGGATCATATCCAGCCATTGCCATAAACGTAAGTCCCATTTCATCAGCTTCACTTTCATGGAGTCTACTAAAAGGTAACATAGCTCCATATTGTGATGCGATTCCATAAGCTCCCATAAATAGTGCTTGCGTTTGCCCAGGTTGTTCTTGTATTGCAACAGCTAAGGCCACTCCACCTAATTGCTGGACCATACCCTGAGACATTCTTTCATTTCCATGTCGAGCAATAGCATGAGCAATTTCATGCCCCATCACCACAGCTACTCCATCCTCAGTTTGGCAAACGGGCATGATTCCAGTATAAAAAGCAACCTTTCCCCCTGGCATACACCAAGCATTAACTTGAGCATCTTCTATTAAATTAAACTCCCAATTATAGCCTTCTAATTGTTTGGAATGACCATGCTCTTTCATATAAGTTTCAACAGCTACCTTGATTCTACTTCCTGAATTCTTAACCCAAGCCGTCCATTGTTTATTAGAACTAACTCTTGAAGTACTCATAACAGTAGCGTACTGGAGCGAACTCATTGTCTGAATATCTGATGAAGGCATAAGCTTAAGCTGCCTTCTGCCTGTTAACGGAACCTTATGGCAAGATCCAAGAATTAATAGAAAAACTAATGACAAAAATAGTGAAGAACGAAATATTTTGCGACACATTGACACTATGTTTTTGCTGAAATACGACATTATGGCGTTTTGTTTAGATATAAATCCTTGAAAATTGATATGGCACCTAAGTTGAACAAGCTGAAATAGATTGAAAATAAATTTAACAATAAAACTAATAATATGAAACTAGTAAGAAGAGTGAATTACGCACAAAATCCTGTACAACATCTATTTGATAGTCTAATAAATGACGATCATTTAGTCGGTCCAAAGTTATTCAATTCTAAATTTGATCCAGCGGTTAATATTAAAGAAACCAAAGATTCATTTTTGATAGACCTTGTGGCCCCTGGTTTTACCAAAGAAGACTTCAGTTTAGAATTTAAAGAGGATCATTTGATCGTAAAAACTGATATCAAAGAATCAAGCGAAAAATCAGATTCGGAGGACAAATGGACTAGAAGAGAATTTAGAGTAAAATCTTTTAGCAAGAGCTTCATTCTACCGGAACATCTAATTAACGAGGAAAAGATTAGCGCTACCTACTCCAATGGAATTCTACAAATTGAATTACAGAAGGCTGAGGACAAAAAAGCGAAAGAAGCTAAGCAGATTCCAATTTTGTAATTAGCATATTTAGGAATAAAAAAAGCTCCGAAATTCGGAGCTTTTTTTATTTGATTCTTTCAGCAAAGTACCTCCATAAAGCATCTCTGGAAGGGAGTGGGGCAAACAAATCTACTTTTTCCTTGGATACAGGATGTATAAAAATTAATCTATAGGCGTGTAAGTGTATACTTCCGTCATCATTTGAACGAGGAAATTTATACTTCAAATCTCCTCTTATCGGCATTCCAGCATGAGAGAGTTGTGCGCGAATTTGATGATGTCTACCGGTTTCTAACTCTATTCTAAGAAGTGAATATTGATCTGATTGTGAAATCCTAGTATAATGCAAAACCGCCTTCTTAGCTCCTTTTTCGCCTGAATTTACGGAGTAACTTTTATTCTGTTTTTCGTTTTTCTTCAGGTAATCCGTCAAGGATGCTTTTTCCTTGATATTCAGATTCTTTACAGCGGCCAAATAAATCTTATCCACCTCTCTTTTTTCAAACTGAGCATTCATTCTAGATAATGCCTTGCTAGTTTTAGCAAAAATAACTGCTCCAGAAGTTGGGCGGTCCAGCCGATGTACCAAACCTAAAAAAGCTTGACCAGGTTTGCTTTCGGAAACTCTTACGTACTCACGTGCGGTTTCAAGCAAGGGAATATCACCTGTTTTATCTCCTTGAACAAGCTCACCGGGTAATTTATTTACTATTAAAAGATGATTGTCTTCAAAGAGGATTCTCTTTTTAAACTCCTGCTGATTCAATACTTCTCATTTTCATTTGGAAAGTCACCATCTTTAACATCCTTACAGTAGTTTCCGATAGCAGATGTGATGTCGTCAAAAAGGTTCAGGTATCTTCTTAAAAATCTAGGCTGGAATTCATAGGTCATTCCAAGCATATCGTGTAAAACTAAAACCTGACCATCAACATCTGGACCCGCTCCTATTCCAATTACAGGGATTGAAATACTTTCCGCAACCTTCTTAGCTAAGGCAGCTGGAATTTTTTCAAGAACCAAAGCAAAGCAACCTGCTTCTTCAAGAGCTTTTGCATCATTTAATAACTTAGCTGCCTCTTCCTTTTCTTTAGCACGCACAGTATAGGTGCCAAATTTATAGATGCTTTGGGGTGTTAAACCTAAGTGACCCATAACCGGAATTCCAGCCGTCAGTATTCTTTCAACAGATTCCAAAATCTCTTTTCCACCTTCAAGCTTGACAGCATGACCTCCGGACTCTTTCATAATCCTAATAGCAGAAGAAAGGGCTTCTTTAGAATTACCTTGATAAGATCCAAAGGGCAGATCAACAACTACCAAAGCTCTTTTACTGGCTCTAACAACAGAGCTGGCATGATAGATCATTTGATCTAATGTGATTGGCAAAGTTGTTTCGTGACCGGCCATAACATTGGAAGCACTATCACCTACTAAAATCACGTCTACTCCCGCTTGATCAACCATCATTGCCATGGTGTAATCATATGCAGTGAGCATAGAAATTTTTTCTCCTCTTTTCTTCAACTCTTGTACAGAATTGGTCGTTACTCTTTTATATTCAGATTTTGCTACGGACATTCTTCTTAATTAGAGGATCAAAACTACAAAATATTAATATCACAAAGCTTTTGCTTTACTTTGCATCACTTAAGCATCCTATTTGATGCCAATTGAATTTAGATAAATGAAAAACATACTTTTTTTACTAGCGATTGTATTATTGATAAATACTTCTTGCGACAATGAAATTAAGATTAATGCAGAGTGGCAAGATGTTACTGTTACATACGCACTTCTAGATCCAAAGCAAGATACCCAATGGGTAAGAGTAGAAAGAGGCTGGCTTGGAACGAGACCAGCAAGTGAATCTTATGATGAGCCAGATTCTATTTACTATCCTAGTTTGACAGTAAGCTTAGAAGAGCTTACAAATGGTAATGTTTCTAAATCAACTACACTTATTAAGGATACGACTAGTAGAATTCTTGGCCCAGGTGATATCACATCAGAAGATTATAGGATCTATAGAACAGATGGTAATTTCACCTTAGATATTGACCTAGAATATAGAATTAGAATTGTAAAACCTGATACTGAACCTGTAACCGCAACTACTTCAATAATCAACGGAACTGGTGGCGGAAGTTCTCCATACTTAGAGCTTCGTAAACCATTTGAACCGCCTTTTGGCGGTGGTGTAAGTTATTATTTAGGAGAATTTGAATGGGAAACTAGCAGTTCATACTTCTATACTTCTAAATTAGAATTCTTTTATTTAGAAAGAAGCATAAATGGAGGACCATATGCTACTAAATCCACAACTATCGAATTTCCAGCTCAAGTATTAAAAGCTAATTTAGATTATACTATTAATTCACTAAAGAATACAATTGAAGCTTCTATTCCAAAGGATCCAAATGTAATTCGATTCTTTCAAAAAATGACTTTCAAAGTAAGTGCATCTACTAAAGATCTTTATATCTATAGCGGCTTAAACGAGCCAAGTACAGGAATCGCGCAAGCAAAACCACAGTTTACTAATGTAGATGGTGGAATAGGATTAGTAAGTTCTAAGACATTTGCAACCAGGGATAGTATAGTCTTCTCTGGTGCAACGGCCCTACAAGACTTTATTTTAGATGACAGAATATGTGAGCTAAACTTTGCCTTCATTGACGGATCTGGAGACACCTGCACATGTGTCTTTATTGATGGAGCAGCTAATAGCAAAAATTGCTTTTAATCTGACACAAAGACATAATTACTAATAAAATCCTGTCAGCGATGTCAGGATTTTTTGATTATGGGCCAATGGCATAGTGCTTGCCAATAGAAGGGAAATTAAAAACTAAAATTAATTAAAGAGATAACAATGGGTAAAATTATAGGTATTGACCTTGGTACTACCAACTCATGCGTTGCAGTAATGGAAGGAAATGAAGCTGTTGTAATACCAAACAGTGAAGGAAAGAGAACTACTCCATCTATCATTGCTTTTGTTGAAGGTGGTGAGCGTAAAGTTGGTGATCCAGCAAAACGTCAAGCTATTACTAATCCAACTAAAACTATATTTTCTATCAAGAGATTTATGGGTTCTACTTATAGCGATGTAAGCAAAGAAGCCGGTCGTGTTCCTTATCCTTTAGTGAAAGGAGAAAACGATACTCCTAGAGTTGAAATTGATGGAAGAAACTATACTCCACAAGAGCTGTCAGCTATGATTCTTCAAAAAATGAAGAAAACTGCTGAAGATTATCTTGGAGAATCAGTTACCGAAGCAGTAATTACAGTTCCAGCATATTTTAACGATAGCCAGCGTCAAGCGACAAAAGAAGCAGGTGAAATTGCAGGTTTAAAGGTTAGAAGAATTATCAACGAACCAACTGCTGCATCACTGGCTTATGGAATTGATAAAAAAGGTACTGACCAAAAAATAGTTGTATTTGACTGTGGTGGTGGTACTCATGACGTTTCAGTACTTGAATTAGGTGACGGTGTATTTGAAGTAAGAAGCACAGATGGTGATACTCACCTTGGTGGTGATGACTTTGATCAAAAAGTAATTGATTGGTTGGCTGATGAATTTAAGTCTGAAGAAGACATTGACCTTACTAAAGATCCAATGGCACTGCAGAGATTAAAGGAAGCTGCTGAAAAAGCAAAAATTGAATTATCTAGTTCTGCTAGTACAGAAATTAATTTACCTTATATCACTGCAACAGCTAGCGGACCTAAGCACTTAGTACGTACTTTATCTAAAGCTAAGTTTGAGCAATTAGTTGACGACTTAGTAAAAAGAACTATTGAGCCATGCCGCACAGCCCTTAAAGGCGCTGGACTAAGTGTAGGTGATATAGATGAAATCATCTTAGTAGGTGGATCAACTAGAATTCCTGCGGTTCAAAGTGCAGTAAAAGAATTCTTTGGAAAAGAGCCGTCTAAAGGAGTAAACCCTGATGAAGTTGTAGCCTTAGGAGCGGCAATTCAAGGTGGTGTACTTTCTGGCGATGTTAAGGATGTTCTTCTTTTAGATGTTACTCCGCTTTCATTAGGAATTGAAACTATGGGAGGAGTATTAACAAAGTTAATCGAAGCAAACACTACAATTCCGACTAAAAAGTCTGAGGTATTCTCAACTGCTGCGGATAATCAACCGGCTGTTGAAATACATGTTCTTCAAGGAGAACGTTCAATGGCAGCTGATAATAAAACAATTGGTAAATTCCATTTAGGAGATATTCCACCTGCACCAAGAGGAGTCCCTCAGATTGAGGTTTCTTTTGATATTGATGCAAATGGTATTATCAATGTAAGTGCTAAAGATAAAGCGACAGGAAAAGAGCAAAGTGTTCGTATCGAAGCTTCTTCTGGTCTTTCTAAGGAGGAAATTGAGAAAATGAAGAATGAAGCAGAAGCCAATGCTGATGCTGATAAGGCTGCTAAGGAAAAAGTAGACAAAATCAATGGTGCAGACAGTATGGTTTTCCAAACTGAAAAGCAATTGAAAGAATTTGGAGATAAGCTTTCTGATGAAAAGAAGAAGCCTATTGAGGAGAGTCTAGTTGAACTTAAGGCAGCTCACGCTAGTCAAGATATTGCTCAGATTGATGCAGCAATGGATAAAATCAATGAAACATGGAAAAATGCATCTGAAGAAATGTATAAGGCTCAAGAAGCTAGCCAAGGAGCTCCAGAAGGAGAAGCCGGTCAGCAAACTGAACCTACAGATGGCGCAGATGATGTAACCGATGTGGAATACGAAGAAGTAGAAGAGAAATAATAAAGTGTCTATTCTTTTGTAAAAATCCTCGAGAATTCTCGGGGATTTTTTTTTTACATCATTTTCTGAACTGCCTTGTAAATGTACTTATTGCTTACGCATAAGCTGGCAAGTGCGAAAACTATTTTTGGTTTATTGGCGAAGGCCTTAGCTAAAATTGATTTGATTTTCATTTCCTTCCAAAAAGCATTATAAACCTGTGTAGAATACTCCTTTGTAATATCTTCAGAATAATCATTACTTTCTGTACATCGCATGACTTGCTCTGCGGCTAAACTTCCGCTCATTATAGCCTGCATGATGCCTTCACCATTAGATGGGTCCATTAAGTTAGCTGCATCACCACATAATAAGAATCGATCTCCACTTATTTTTAACTTGTGAGAGAAAAAAGGAAGGCCAAAACCCTCTACTTTAGAGCTCATATTGGCATTAGACAGTTTTGAATTTAATATTTTTGAAGATTTAATATAGTCTTCAAAAAGAACTTTCAAATTTATTTTATGCTTTGAAATATAAGAGGACGTCATGCCTACTCCGACATTTGCTGTTGTTTCTGACAAAGGGAATAACCAAAAATACCCGGGCATAACAGTCTTATCTACATAGACTTCATTCGTATCAAGCTGGATATTTTCTACACCTTCAAAATAAGCTCTAACAGAGCCACCATAATTCTTCCTATCAATTTTATAATTTGCAAAGCTTCTAGACACGATGGAGTGAGCTCCATCACAACCTAGTATCATAGGCGCTTTTATTTCTCTACCCTTCTTTGTAACTGCCCTAACACCGTTCTTTTCCTGACTTAATTTTGTAATGGGATCCGCTGAAAAAAAATGAATATTATCATGGCATAACACTTCCTCCAAAAGCAAATTATCAAAATCAACTCTTTTCATTGTTATACTCTCTAGATTCCAATGAAAGTGTAATTCCTCATTACCAATAAAAAAACTTGTTTTTCTATTCTTTGCGTTCTTTTGAGATCCTTGAAGTTTAGACTCTAAGCTTGGATTTACTTTATAAAGCTCCCTTAGCCCAAGAGCGGATACAAAATCACCACAAATCTTATCTCTTGGAAACGAATACTTATCAATTAAGGCCACTTTAAGATCAGTTTTCCCTAGTTCCATTGCAGCTGTACATCCCGCTGGTCCTGCACCAGAAATAATGACATCAAAATCTTCTACAAACTCTTCCACAAACTCTGAAATTTCTACATTTACATCTGTTCAAATAAACGAACTTATTTACCATGAACTAGTTGAAATATAAAAAATAAACAATGTCAGAAATTACTATCGGTGGAAACCCAATTCAAACAAACGGAACTATTCCGCAAAAGGGAGATCAACTCAAAGATTTTGTACTTAGCTCCAAAAGCTTTTCCGATACTTCTTTGAAGGATTTTGAAGGAAAGAAAAAAGTATTAAATATTTTCCCGAGTGTTGATACTGCAGTATGCGCTCAGTCCATTAGAGTATTTAACGAAAAAGCATCATCTTTAGATAATACACTTGTCATTAATATCAGTAAGGATTTACCTGTTGCTCAAAATAGATTTTGCGCAGCTGAAGGTTTGGAAAATGTAGTGAACTTATCGGAATTTAAGGACAATAATTTTTCAAATGACTATGGGGTACAAATGCTTCAAGGACCACTTGCAGGATTAATGAGCCGTGTAGTAATTATTGCAGATGAAAACAACAATATTATTTACTCTGAGCAAGTAGCAGAAGTAGGTCAAGAACCTAATTATGAGGCAGCACTTAGCAGTTTGAAATAATAAGTCTTATTTTGGTCTAATGCTTATGGCCAGATCAGAAAAAATCTATGGTCGATACTTAGTAATTATACTTTGTATCGGCTTTCTTTTTATCCCTAATAGCTCTTATTTAGATTGGGGTGATGACTATGCGCAATATTTACAACAAGCAGATAATATAATTCAATTAGAAAAATTCGATTCCGGAACCTATCTATTTAATCCAGACTTTCAAAGAATCGGGCCGCTCTTCTACCCCTCTGGATATTCCTTTTCTCTAGCAGCAATCAAACTTGTTTTTACCGATTTTATTTGGGGAGCAAAAGTACTTAATTCATTTTTCCTTAGTCTTCTATTCTTTGTCACTTTTATATTACTCAAGCAGTCTAAAACTAATTGGATTTTAGCTTTATTAGCGGCCTTATTTCTGACTTTGAAGGTAGATAGCTTGAAAATGCAATCTGAGTTAATTTCAGACCTTGCCTTTAACTCCACGGCCTTATTATGCCTATACTATATTCAAAAGAATAATCTTTGGCTTGCTATTATTTCTGCGGCTGTAGCCTATAGCTTTAGAAGTGTGGGTCTTATTCTCATACTCCTAGGTACGATTCTTATTTTTATTGATTTCAGGCAAAACAGAAAGCTAAGTAGGAGCTTGATTTACCTTCTAAGCCTAATAGTTATTGCAATTATTCCCAATTTAATCTCAGGCTACTATTCAAATCCATACTCTTACCTAGATATTTTTAGCGATAATAGTCTGATGCATGTCCATAGAAGTACCTATTACAGCTGGTATTGGAAAAATATAAAAGACTTTTTCTTTGAATCAAATCAAAATGTATCCTATCTGCTAGTAGGAATCTTGGGAGTGGGGAGTATCTTCAGTTTTATAGAGTCCAAGTCATTTTGGAATCCACTGTTTCTCTTTCTCTACCTTCTGCTTATCGCGATTTACCCTTATTACGGCGGATATAGATTCATTCTTCTGCCAATGCTAATTATTGGCATTGAAGGAGTGAAAGGACTAATAATTTTTACTAATCACTTCAGCAGTAATCAGATAGCCCTATCCTTACTTTTTGCTTGTCTTTTATCCTTCAATTCTGAGCGCATTTATAAAAGCTTACAGTATAATTCGGAAGCCTTACCTGGACCTAGTCTTAGCACTTCAAATGAAGCCTTTATGTTTATTAAGGAGAATATCCACGATGATGATAGAATCTGCTTTCTCAAACCTAGGGCATTGAGCTATTTCACAAAAAAACAGAGTTTTGCTACAGAGCCGTATATTTCTTTAAGAGAGTTTAAGGAGCAGCTAAAAAAAATGCACGCTACTCATTTAATGAAAAGCGTGCATTTAAATTATCCTGTCCTGGACAGTTTGATTGCAAAGGAGTCTGAACTGAATCTTATTTATTCAAACTATGATATCAATATCTATAAGATTAATTAAGACCACCTAAAAGTTTACGTAAATACTCTTCTTTACTACTTGCAGATCCTTCAACTAATTGACCATCCTTAAAACTAGCTAAGAAAGGAAGGTTATCTACCCCACCCATTTTTCTGGTTTCAGGGTTTTTCTCTGCATCTACATCAATAAAAATCACATCAGAAAATTCATCCTCATTACTTAGCCTTTTAAACTTAGGAGCAAATAATCTGCAGTTACCACACCAACTAGCTTGGTATTTCACTACTACTTTAGAATTTGAATTTAATATATCCTGAAAATCTTGATCTGTTGCTATTTGTACGCTCATTGCTTTTTAATTTAGAATTCAAAGATAATATATACACATTCGATTACATATATAATTCAATCAGAATTATCTATTTAAAGTGAGTTTTGTATAAATCTCTAATTATTCCATCCGCCAATCCTTTCTTAGGAACCACAATTCTTTCAGAATTTGCCCAGTTCATAACTGAAATAAAAATCCTTAATGCATGGGTAATGACATCTGCTCTATCCGGATTGAAGTCAAACTTAATCATCCTATCCTCTGCACTAAACTTGGATAATAAAGTATAGGTATTTTCTAAAAAATCAATTCTTAATGGATGGCCTGCTTGCTTTCCTGAAAGCTTGAAAGTTCTATTAATATTGCCACCAGAGCCTACGGATAGTACATCATTTAAGCCTGCAGTATTTGTCTTGATCCAAAGTTTCATTTCATCCCAATGTTCCTTTTGAACCATATTGTTCAATAATCTAATAGTACCTATTTTAAAGGACTTTGAACAGACTATCGTGGTTTTATGAAATAAAGTACACTCAGTTGATCCTCCGCCCACATCTACATATAGAAAGCTATCCTCCTGATCGCTCATATGCTGAACAAATTCGGCATTAAATATCATTCTAGCTTCCTCCGCTCCATCAATCAGCTCTATATTTACATCTGTTTCTTTTCGAACTCTATTTATAACCTCCTCACCATTCAAAGCCTCCCTCAAGGCAGAGGTAGCGCATGCTCTATAAACTTCAACATTATGGACTTCCATAATCCTTCTATAAGCCTGCATTCCAGTAATTAACTTCTGAACAGTTTTTTTAGATATTTTCTCCTTCTTAAAAGAATCTGTTCCTAGTCTAATAGGCAATCTAGTCAGACTAGATTTCTTGTAAAATGTTGTTTTTTGATCTTTGAATACATTAGACACTAATAATCGTACTGAGTTAGATCCAATATCAATACCCGCTAATTTTCTTACTTTCAATCTATTTCTTTTATCTAAGTTGTTACGGCAAGTTCCGAAAAATCAGAAAGGCGCAATAAGAATCAATCAATATTTTATCACTTTCTCATCTTTGGATAATCAAAAAATAGAAGCTCGGCCGTATTACCACAATCCTGCCAAGAATCTACTTCAAAGCTTAAGCAGGCAATTCCAGAAGTTGGGACATTAGTTATAGTTCTTGAAACTCTTTTATTTACAAAGTTGGTAAGCGTAGGATTATGTCCAAAGATCATGACACTTGCAATTGAGTTATCTAAATTTTGAATATAACTTAATATTTTACTTTCAGGACCTACGTAAATATCCTCAGAAATTTCTATGCCTGAGTAATTAATTCCAAGTGTTTTTGCAAAAATCATGGCTGTGTGTAGTGCCCGTGTTGCTGGGCTAGAAACTATCAAATCAGCTATAGCACCTTGATCTTTTAACCAAATAGAAGAGTTATGAGCATCGCGAATTCCTCTTCCTTTTATGGGGCGATCTAAATCCTCAAGAGTTTGATCTTTCCAAGATGATTTTGCATGGCGAACTAGATATACCTTTTTCATTTAGTTTATCAATAAGACTGAAAATTACTAAATCTAGACTTCTGTTTACAAGAACTTTACTAATGGTAATCTTAACTTAACTTTGACATTACTCTAGATCTTTGGCTTTATTCCAAAGCTTATCCATTTCACTAAGTTTCATTTCTAACAAATCTTCACCCATCTTTTTGGCTTCAGACTCCATAAATTGGAATCTTTTTATGAATTTCTTATTGGTTCTTTCTAAAGCTGACTCTGGATCGATTTTAAGAAAACGACTAAGATTAATTACGCTAAAGAGAAGGTCACCCATTTCTTGTTCCGCTTTAAGCTGATTTTGATTTTCTACCTCATCCTTAAACTCTTGCAACTCCTCCTCTAGCTTATTCCACACTTGAGCGGTATTGTCCCAATCAAAACCTGCACCTCTTGCTTTTTCTTGAATTCTTGTGGCCTTTATCATGGCTGGAAGTGATTTAGGAACTCCTTCTAAAACACTTTTCTTTCCTTCCTTTAACTTGAGCTTCTCCCAATTTTCCTTGACCTCATCCTCACCAGAAACATTAGTGTCTCCGTATATATGTGGATGTCTATGAATAAGCTTGTCACAAATTGCGTTAAGCACTTCTTCAATATCAAACTCTTTCTTTTCTGAAGCAATTTTAGCATAGAATACCAGATGCAACATTAAATCACCAAGCTCTCCTTTAATCTGATCAAAATCATTATCAAGGATTGCGTCAGCTAACTCATAGGGTTCTTCAATAGAGAGAGGCCTAAGCGTTTCTATGGTTTGCTTTTTATCCCAGGGACATTGCTCTCG
>CBFIDE010000018.1:0-38219 GCA_965661265.1 uncultured Schleiferiaceae bacterium
CCTTGATTCATCATTTTTTTACGAATGCTGAAAATTGATTTTGATCTTTCTTTGATTACAAAATCAAAATTTTCTTTTTTAAGCGCGTCTCTAAGTTTAGAGCTGAATTTTTTTAGATATCGCAATTGAGTCGCTTCATCAGATTTCAACTTCAATTTTATATCACGATATACTTCAGGTTCAGTATACTTTAGGCTTAAGTCCTCTAACTCAGTTTTTATATTGTATAAACCAATTCTATGGGCTAGGGGAGCGTATAAATATAAAGTTTCAGAAGCAATTTTAAGCTGTTTATGAGGAGGCATGGAATCCATAGTTCTCATATTGTGCAACCTATCTGCAAGCTTGATCAGAATTACTCTAATATCATCAGAGATAGTGAGAAGCATCTTTCTGAAATTCTCTGCTTGTAAAGAAATCTCATGATCAAATACACCAGAAATTTTTGTCAGACCATCAATTATTCTAGCAATCTCTTCATTAAATAAGCGGTCTATATCTTCAAGCGTATAGTCACTATCTTCAACAACATCATGAATTAATGCAGCGGCAATAGAGGTAGCTCCAAGGCCGATTTCTTTAGCTACAATCTTTGCAACATCAATAGGATGATAGATGTATGGCTCTCCAGATTTTCTTCGGACATCCGAATGCGCATCTTTGGCAAGATTAAATGCCTTGCGAATCATTTTCTTATCCTCATCATCGATTTGATGAGACATAGATCGCATTAAGGATTTATATCTATTATTAATGTCCTTGGACTCTTGTTCCAGTTGAGCTTCAGTCATAAAAAAATCGGAGTTTCAATTTCCTAATTTAGAATTTTTCCCTGTCTAATCAGAATTAATGGGGAATTAAACATGCCTAGCTTTCACTAGGCATGTTTTAATTTTCAGCAATTATGAATTCTTTCAAAGAATAGAGATTAGACTTTAGCAGGTAGAACTTTTGAGCTTACTTCACCAAATCCAATTCTAGTTACGCCATTAAAGCAATGGCCAGTCATAATTACAGTGTCATGGTCATTAATAAACTTTCTTTCTTCACCATCTTCTAGCTTCACAGTTTTAGCTCCTCTCCAGCTCAATTCTAGCATAGATCCAAAGCTATCCTCTGTTGGCCCACTTATGGTCCCAGAACCCATCAAGTCTCCTGAATTAATATTACAGCCATTAATTGTATGATGCGCTAATTGTTGTGGCATTGTCCAATAAAGGTGCTTAAAATTAGAATGACTTACTCTAGAAGCTTTTCCTCCTTCAGGCTGAATATAAACGCTTAAGTCGATATCATAGGTAGTAGAATTATCCACATTTAGATAATCTAATGGTTTTGGATCTTGTTTAGGACTTGCAACTCTATAGGGTTCCAAGGCGTCTAGTGTTACAACCCAAGCAGAAATGCTCGAAGCAAAGTTCTTACCTAAAAATGGTCCTAGTGGAACGTATTCCCAGGCTTGAATATCTCTTGCACTCCAATCGTTAAATAATACCATTCCAAATATGTATTCTTCAGCTTCTTCAACTTTGATTGAATTACCTAAAGGCTTACCATCAGTGGTGATGAACGCCATTTCTAATTCAAAGTCTAGAAGCTTGCTTGGGCCAAAAACAGGAACTTCTGCATCTTGAGGCTTTGATTGGCCCATAGGTCTGTGAATTGGCTGACCAGACACAATTATACTTGAACTTCTTCCGTGGTATCCGACTGGTAAATGCAGCCAATTTGGCATCAAGGCATTTTCTTTTCCTCTAAACATAGTGCCCACATTTTCTGCATGTTCTCTACTGCTGTAAAAGTCGGTATAGTCTTGAGTAAATACTGGTAGAAGCATTTGAACATCATCAATATGAAAAAGAGCTCTTTTTCTATGATCTTCATTATCCCTTAAAATAGGGTTGTTTTCATCAAAAAGCTCAGCAATTCTGTTTCTTACCAATCTACAGATTGGTCTTCCAAGACTCATAAAGTCATTTAAAGTATCCTGTAGAAATGTTTCTTCAGGAATGTCAATTCCTTTAAAATATCCTAATTGATATAATACGGCCAAATCAATAGCTGTATCTCCAATTCTACTACCAATATTGGTGACATCATTCTCTGGAATAAAGATTCCAAATGGGATATTTTGTATTGGAAAATCTGAATTCTTCGAAACTTCTATCCAAGACTTTCTATTTGGGTCGTTAGCTGTTAGCATTTTGCTTAATTTTGACCCAATATTAAAAAATAAGCCACCCATTAAAGAAAAATTCATGAAGAAAGATTCACAAATTTTTGATCTAATAGAAGAAGAAAGAAATAGACAGACTGATGGTATTGAGTTAATCGCCTCTGAAAATTTTGTAAGTCAGCAGGTTATGGATGCCATGGGTTCTGTTTTAACGAATAAATATGCAGAAGGATTTCCTGGAAAAAGATATTATGGTGGCTGCGAAGTTGTTGATGAAGTAGAGACTCTTGCCATTGATAGAGCAAAAGCTCTTTTTGGAGCAGAATATGCAAATGTTCAACCGCATTCTGGATCTCAAGCTAATGCTGCGGTATTTTTAGCTTGTTTGAATGCAGGTGATAAAATAATGGGATTTGATCTTTCACATGGTGGTCATCTTACTCATGGAAGCCCAGTAAATTTCTCAGGTAAACTTTATAAAACTTCATTTTACGGCGTTGAAGAGAGCACTGGAATGATCGATTATGATATTCTAGAGAAAAGGGCAATAGAAGAAAAACCCAAGCTTTTGATTTGTGGGGCCTCTGCTTATTCTAGAGATTTAGATTTTAAGAGGTTTAGAGCCATAGCTGATAAAGTAGGAGCATTGCTTCTTGCAGATATCTCGCATCCTGCAGGATTAATAGCTAAGGGAATCTTAAATGATCCTGTTCCTCATTGTCATATAATCACAACAACCACTCATAAAACACTTAGAGGTCCTAGGGGTGGAATGATTCTTATGGGTAAGGACTTTGAGAATCCTTTTGGACTTAAAACTCCTAAAGGTGAGCCTAGAATGATGAGTGCACTCCTAAATTCAGCAGTATTCCCTGGCACACAAGGTGGTCCACTAGAGCACGTAATCGCTGCTAAAGCAGTTGCATTTGGAGAGGCTCTGAGTGATGAGTTCTTTGAATACATAATGCAAGTGCAAAAGAATGCTAAAGCTCTAGCCGAAGCACTGGTTAAAAGAGGATACCACTTAATTAGTGGTGGAACAGACAATCACTGTATGCTTATTGATTTAAGAAATAAGAATATTACCGGAAAACTTGCTGAGAATAGCTTGGTAAAAGCAGATATTACCGTGAATAAGAATATGGTTCCATTTGATGATAAGTCACCATTTGTTACCAGTGGAATCAGAATAGGAACTCCAGCTATAACTACTCGCGGCTTGGCAGAAAGTCAAATGGAGCAAATTGCTGATTTAATCGATAGGGTAATTATGAATCCTGAAGATGAGAATAATTTAGCTGCCGTTAAATCCGATGTTAATGAACTGATGCATTCTTATCCTTTATTTAAATAGACTTATAGATTGTGAACTATTTTAATTTAACCCGGTTCTAAACATCTATACTGTAAATAATTTTTACAAGCTTAATTTATGAGTTGGTATTGGTACCTAATTATTATCGTTTTAAGCTTTGCTGCAATGGAATTCATTGCGTGGGCGACGCACAAATTCTTAATGCATGGTTTACTCTGGAATTTACATGAAGATCATCATGTGAAAACCCCTGGTTTTTTTGAAAAGAATGATGCTTTCTTTTTGATATTTGCTATTCCTAGTTGGTTGTTTATAATGTTAGGATCTATGTACGGGCATCCTGTTTTTGTAGCAATAGGTTACGGAATTGCCTTCTATGGAATCGCATATTTTTTGGTGCATGAGGTATTTATTCACCAAAGGTTTAAATGGCTTAAAAACTCTAAAAACCTATATTTAAGTGCTTTAAGGAGAGCGCATAAAATGCATCACAAACACTTAGGGAAGCATGAAGGTGAGAGTTTTGGTATGTTGATTATACACCCTAGATATCTTAGTCAAGAGATAAAATCGCGAAAAGCAAAACAGAAATAATGGAAATTATTAATGATTCTTATCTATACTTATTAATACTATTTGGCTCAATCTTAATCCCTTTTATTAAAAGCTTTGACCCAAGGGTATCCTATATAAAAAGTTTTGGGCCATTATTTTTAGGGATAGGAATTATTGGGGCCATTTTTATTATTTGGGATATGGTTTTTACCCATCTAGGTTTTTGGGGTTTTAATCCTAGATATCTCTCCGGTATTTATATTGGAAACCTTCCTATTGAAGAAGTTCTGTTCTTTGTAATCATTCCTTTTTGCAGCATATTTACTTACAGAGTATTGAATTTTTATATCCCTAAAGATATTCTAGCTCCATACAGCATGCATATTAGTAACTACTTCATAGGATTTAGTGCAGCTATTGCCATAGTATTCTATGATAGATGGTATACAGTTTTGACCTTTGGACTTTTATGCCTGCTGATCATTTGGCAATCAAAAATTAGAAGAAGCCCCTGGTTAGGAAGATTCTACCTTGCCTACCTTGTCATATTTATTCCATTCTTTATGGTAAATGGATTATTGACTGGATCACTCATAGAAGGTGAAATTGTATGGTATAACCCAGATGAAATGATGGATATACGGATAGGTACAATACCCCTAGAAGATTTTTTCTACGGAATGAGTTTAATCCTTGGTATCATCAGCATCTATGAGTATCTAGGAGCTAAATGGAATCTTGGCTATTCTTACGATAGAACAACAGAGTAGGGAGCTTTGTCAAGAATTACTTCTACATGTTCCATACTACTAGTACTTAAAGAAAGTCCTTTAAAATCTGCTTTTACAGGAAATTTTTTGTGATTTCTATCTACTAAGACTACTGTCGATATTTGGCCAAGAGCAAAGTCTAAAAAGTAGTTAACCCCATAAATAAGAGTTGATCCTGAGTTTAAAACATCGTCTACTAAAACAACTGAGGCATCGTTTAAATCAATGTTCTCTTTATCTAATTTAGCCTTTGTCTCTCTAGGATTCTTTTTGTCAATTTTCAACTTTAGAAGCTCCACATTGAGATCCGAAATTTCATTTACTTTATCAGCAATTTTCTGAGCCAATAGATAGCCTTGATCTGCTATTCCAGCAATATAAAGTCTTTTAGAATCCTGATTATTCTCAAAGATTTGCCAAGCGATACGCTGAATTCTATCAACAACCTGCTTATGATTCAATACTTCTGTCATAATTTATCTTAGCGTTTAAGTAATTCAATAAACAACTCATTATTCATTCTAGGTTTAATGCTGTTATAGCAAGCCTCTAATTTATGAATCTTAAAACTGCCTTCAAATAGTTTTTGATATTCTGTAATACTTCCGCCAAATGGAGGCCCAATTTCAGTTAATTCAAAGTTAAAGAGTAATCCAAACAACCTTGATCCATTCGCCATTAAGTTATCCATTTTCTGAACATACTTTGGTCTCAATACCGGGTCAATTGCACAGAAAAAAGTTTGCTCTATGATTAAGTCATAGCTACCCTTATGCGCAAAGAAGTCTTCATTAACTAGCCTCACTCTAGCATCACCTTTATAAAGATCGCGCAATTCTTTTAATGGCCTTTCGGCGATATCAAGCACCGTTATATTGGTAAATCCATTTTTTAACAAAAACTTCACTTCATGAGCATTTCCAGCGCCAGGAATAAGGATTCTTTGGTTCTTTATTGTAAGCTTTTGGAGATATGCCGAGAGCGGAATAGAGGCATAACCGATATCCCATCCTGTTTGATGCTGCTCGTAGCGTTCTTCCCAGAATTCTTTTGATAATTTCATTATAATTTTTCAAATAATGCGATAGCCTCAATATGCGAGGTGTGTGGAAACTGATCTACTAAACTAAGCTTCTTGAACTCATATCCAGCAGCTTCCAATATTTCTACATCTCTGGCCTGTGTAGAGGGATTACAGCTAATGTAAACCATTCTCTTTGCGTTGAGTCTTATCAGTTTTCTTAAGGTCTTAGGAGCGATTCCCGCTCTAGGCGGATCCATTACCATTGTTCCTATTTTATTGGTGTATTCTGGTTTGTCTAACAAGAATTTACCTACATCATTACAATAGAATTCTAATCCTTTTATACCATTAGCTTCGGCGTTGAGCTTTGCATCTTTAACCGCTTCACTAACTATTTCTACGCCAATAATCTTTTTGTCCTTAGCCCTTTGGGATAACAATTGCGTGATGGTTCCTGTTCCTGAGAACAAATCCAGCACTACATCTTGCTCTCCTAAATCTGACTCAAAAACATAATCTAAAGCTTTATTATAAAGTCTCTCTGCACTCTTAGGATTTGTCTGAAAGAAACTCTCAAGGCTGATTTTAAATTTCAGATTATTTATTTCTTCTTCAATAAAGTCTTGACCAAAAAGCACCTTTTGTACACCATCGGTAGTTTTTGGACGATCACCAATATCATCATTAATTGTGTGAACGAGGCCAGCCAACCGTTCTCCTAGGATTTCTTTAATTAAATTAATGAAGGCATTGCTATCAAAGCGGTCTAGTTCTGACGAATTACTGCTAAAGTTTACCAGAATTTTATCGTGAAGTACAGATTTACGCACTGTTAAGAACCTACAAAAGCCAGTGTGTTTTTTAGCATGCCATGCCGTATGACCAGCATCTTTAAAGAATTGACTTATAGTACTTAGTGCGTCTTCTAAGGTTTTGTCAAAGAGTCCACTATCTGAAGTCAAGGGCTCTACAGCTAGCCATTGTCCTCGCTTTTTGAATCCAAGGGCAAAACCATCTTCAAAGCTATCTTCAATAGGATTATAAATTACTGAAGAAAATGAATACTCCATTTTATTTCTATAATGCAATTCAGTTGGAGACTCCAGGTACTCATCAAAAATATCTTCAATATTCTCTTTTTTACCGATTCTACGATAAAGCTCCAGAGCAGATTGTCTTTTATATTCTGCTTGATTATGTATCGGGAGATTCATATACGGAGCTCCGGGGATTGAATGAAATCCTCTATCAACTTCAAGAGGGCTTTTTTCTATCACTTTAAGTAGCTTAGCTTCAGCATAATTATTCTTTGATTTAATTATCTGAACTTCAACAATTTGCCCTTTAATAACATTAGGAACAAAAACGATATAATGGCGATCTCCGGAAGGAACTTTAGAAATTCCTTTACCTTCAAAGGCAAGTTCATGAATTTCTAATTTAACTTTCTGATATTTGCTGAAAGGTCTTGCTGTTGTCATAGGACAAAAGTATTGCACCTTTAAGTATAATTGTAACTTTTAAAGATTTTTTATGACTCTAGTAAGTGGAACAGTGAAGGCTGAAGATTTTATAGCATTAGAAGAGAAGTATGGAGCACATAATTACCATCCATTACCTGTTGTTTTAGAAAGAGGTGAAGGTATACACGTTTGGGATGTTGAAGGCAAAAAATATTTTGATTTCTTAAGTGCTTATTCAGCAGTTAATCAAGGTCATTGTCATCCAAGAATTATAGGTGCACTAAAGGATCAAGCAGAAAAGTTAACACTTACAAGTCGTGCTTTTTATAGCTCAAATTTGGGGGTGTACGAGAAGTATATGAGTGATTATTTTGGCTTTGAAAAGATTCTTCCAATGAACACTGGTGCTGAAGCCGTGGAAACTGCTATTAAAATAGCAAGGAAATGGGCTTATGAGAAGAAAGGAATCGCTGAAAACGCTGCACAAATAATTGTAGCTGAGAATAATTTCCACGGTAGAACAACTACTATTATCTCATTCTCAAATGATGAAGACGCAAGAAAGAACTTTGGTCCATATACTGAAGGTTTTATAAAAGTAGAATATGATAATTTAAGTCAACTAGAGGCAGCATTGCAGCAAGATAATATTGCAGCTTTTCTAGTTGAACCTATCCAAGGAGAAGCTGGAGTTTATGTTCCTTCAGATGATTTTGTATCAAAGGCAGCGGCATTATGTAAGAAATACGGTGCTTTATTTATTGCGGATGAAATTCAAACTGGAATTGCACGCACAGGAGCTTTATTAGCAGTTTGTGGAAATTGTAGTTGTGAAGGACATTGTGAAAAGGCTAGTAGTTATACTCAAGCTGATATGGTTATTTTAGGAAAGGCTATCAGTGGTGGAGTTTATCCTGTTTCTGCAGTATTGGCAAATAGTGATATAATGGATGTCATCAGACCAGGACAGCACGGTTCAACGTTTGGAGGAAATCCAATGGCATCCGTTGTTGCTATGGAGGCTTTAGAAGTTATTAGAGATGAGAAATTAGCGCAAAATGCTAGATCTTTAGGAAAGATTTTCAGAAGTGAGATAAATAAACTAGTAGAGCAGTTTGACATTTTATCATCAGTAAGAGGTAGAGGACTACTAAATGCTATTCTTATTAATGATACTGAAGAAAGCTCTACCGCTTGGGACATTTGCGTTGCTTTAAAGAATAATGGACTTTTAGCAAAGCCTACTCATGGTAACATTATAAGATTTGCACCACCATTGGTTATTACTGAATTTCAAATGATGGAATGTATTTCTATTATTAAGAAAACTATTCAGGACTTTTCTAGTAAATGATTTCACGACAAGAGCTCTCTGATTATTTGGAAATTGAGCTGAATCATCTTTATTCTTACTCAGAATTAGAATATTTTAATAGATTCTTAATAGAGGATTTGGGTTTGGAGAATTGTTCAAACCCAATGGAGGAGAGGGCGTTTTTGGACGCTTTAGATAAGCTAAAAAAGAATATTCCCTATCAACAAATCGTAGGTTTTACAATATTTTATAATCTTAGAATCAGAATTGATTCCAATGTTCTTATTCCCAGACCTGAAACCGAAGAACTCATCGAATGGATTTTAGAATCTGAAAGCACAAATGAGAGTCTAGAGGTGGTAGACCTATGTTCAGGTTCAGGTGTTATAGCATTAGCTATTAAAAGTGAGAAACCTACTTTTAAAGTAATTGGGTATGAGCTGAGTCAGAAGGCTCTGGAGCTTTCTATTCGAAATAAAGAGCATTTAAATCTTGATGTAAATTTTGAGTCTCAAGATGTTCTTGATCCTGTGTTCAATATATCAAGTGCAGATATTATCATTAGCAATCCGCCTTATATCGCTTTAAGCGAAAAGGTTAATATGGATCGTAGAGTATTGGAGCACGAACCAGAAATGGCTCTTTTCATAAGTGATGAAGACCCGCTTATTTTTTATCGACGAATTGCCGACTTATTAAAGGGTACAAAAGAGGGGAGTAGAGCTTATTTTGAGATAAATCAAGAGCTTGCAAAAGAGACATTAGACATTTTTGAGGAAATGAACTTCCAATGTGAATTGAAAAAGGATTTATCTTCTAATTGGAGATTCCTAAAGGCTATAAACAAAAAAGTCCCGCCTAAGCGGGACTAATTTCTTCAATCTGAAATTATAACTTACTGTTAAGTTCAGATCCAGCCTTAAACTTAGCAACAGTTTTTGCTGGAATTTGGATGGTTTTACCTGTTTGTGGATTTCTTCCTTCTCTAGCAGAACGATTAGAAGTAGAGAAACTTCCGAACCCAACGATAGATACTCTACCACCTTTTGATAAAGTGTCAGTAACACTTCCTGTAAAAGAATCTAGAGCTTTTTTTGCAGCAGCCTTAGAGATACCAGCAGATTCTGCCATTGCATCAATTAATTCAGCTTTGTTCATAATGTAGTTTTTTAGTTAAACAATTTAAACGATTTGACACAAAGTTAGACGAATAGTGAGATTGCGCAAGTATTGGCCTAAAAAAAACTTGAATTTGTTGAAAATTATGAATAATTGTTAATAACCCCCCTAAATCCCTTGTCTATACTAGCTTTTAGCGCTAAATCAGACTAAAATTTATTACCATTTAAGAAATCTTTAACCCCTAATCGTCTTTTTGTAGGTGCCTGCAACTCCAAAATTTTAATCATTTTATCCTTACAAGCAATAGATAATTCTCTTTTATTATCTGTTTCTATACTGCCTACTGCTTTATTAGTTATTTCTCCGATTTCTGATTTATAAACCTTTACAAATGCTAATTTTCCATTGAGCTCTGTGTTCCATAAAGCCGCAGGATAAGGACTTAAGCCTCTTATTTTATTATGGACATCCTGTGCGCTGGCATTAAAGTCTAGAATACAATCTTCTTTAAATATTTTCTTAGCCTCTTTAGTGCCATTCGAATTCTTTTGGGACCTCGGAGTTAATATTCCTTGATCAAGTCCATCAACTGTTTTAATGCAAAGCTCTGCAGCAACATTCATCATTCTATCATGAAGATCACCGGCAGTATCTTCTGATAAGATATCAATTTCAGATTTTAATAGAATATCTCCAGTATCAATTTTCTCATCTATAAAAAAGCTCGTCACTCCAGTTTTACTTTCACCCTTTATAATAGCCCAATTGATTGGAGCTGCGCCACGGTAATCTGGCAATAGAGAACCATGAAGATTCACACAACCTTTAGAAGGCATTTGCCATACTAATTGTGGTAGCATTCTAAAAGCTATCACAACAAATAGATCTGCTTGGTAAGCAGAGAGCTCTGAGATAAACTCGGCATCTTTTAAATTAGTAGGTTGTAGAATATCAATTCCTTGAGTAAGAGCATACTCCTTAATAGCAGATTGATGAATTTTCTGTCCTCTTCCTGAAGCCTTGTCAGCCACAGTAACTACTGCTACAACTTCATGTTCTGACTTTACTAAGGCATTTAGTGATGGCACTGCAAATTCTGGAGTGCCCATAAATATGATTTTCATAATAGGGATATAATGAATGGCTAAATTAGATAAGCTTGATTAGACCAAACTCATTAATTTCAATTTTTCCGTTTTCCAAAAGATTAGAAATGGCCCCCTTTACTTTACGCTGATTAATTTCAGATTTAAAGATTAGATCTCTTGGTAGGTCTACACCATTACGTATCAATTCTAGAATCCCTGAAATATCCTCCTTGCTAAGGATTTCCTTTTTAGCTTCACAAACATCACAAATGCCACAATCCTTGAGACTTTTCTGTCCAAAATATTTAACTAGCTGCTTGCTTCTGCACATATTGCTTTCAAGAAGATAGCTTTCTAAGGACTTTACTCTTACAGATAAATCTATGTAACGATCTTTTAAATTCTTGTCTGAAATATTAAGCTTAGATGCATCATGTCTATTGGTGTTAAATCCAATTTTGCTTTTACTATTCTTTTTGATATAATCGAATAGTCCTTTTTGCATAAAGCGTTCAAGCATGTCATGAACTTGTGGAATACTAAATCCACTTCTATGACTTAATAAACTCTCGTTAATTGGAGCATACTCTAAATGTAAACCACCATATGTCCTGAAAATAGACTTTATAAGAATATCTTCTTTTTCGTTTCTTAATTGATAATCGTATAAGGTATCTCTATCTGCAATTAATTTTAACCTAGATGTTTGTTCAAATCCTTCAATAAGATCAATAATTCCCTCTCTTTGAAGTATTTTAAATGAATTCAGGCTTATTGCAGGATTTAAATCATATTTCTTTAGAAATTCTTGATAATCAAATTCATAAAAACGACCTTCTTGAGCTCCAATTCCTATTTGGAAATGATTAGCTAGGCATTGATAAATATGTCTTATTTTAGAAATGTCTGGAAAGCTTTCTATAGTTTTTTGTTGAAGCTCATTAATATCATTTGGCCCGAGTAATATTATTGAGTAGGCCTTATTGTTGTCTCTGCCAGCTCGTCCTGCTTCTTGAAAATAGGCCTCTATGCTATCAGGAAGCTCCAAATGTAGAACTAGTCTCACCTTTGGATTATCGATACCCATACCAAAAGCATTAGTACAAACCATAATTTTAGTGGCGCCTTCTAGCCAAGACTTTTGTTTCGCTTCTCGCGATTCTGCGCTAAGGCCGGCATGATAATAATCAGAAGAAAGACCATTTCCTTGTAACCAGTTTGCTATCTCTACAGTTGTCTTTCTATTTCGGGCATATACGATTGCACTTTGATTAATCTTAGAAAGGCTTTTAAGAGCCAAGGTCCATTTTTGCTCTGTATCAATCACATGATAGGCTAGGTTGCTCCTTTCAAAACTTTTCTCAAAACTTTGAGCATCCTTTATTTCTAATTTATCTAGTATGTCTTTCTTGACTTTTGGAGTTGCCGTAGCAGTTAAGGCCAAGCAAGGAACGTCCTTTAAGTATTTTCTTAACTCGGGTATCTGTAGATAACTAGGTCTAAAATCATAACCCCACTGTGAAATGCAATGAGCTTCATCGATAGCCAATAAATTGACATTCATTTTTTGCACTCTACTAATAAAAATATCTGAGGCTGCTCTTTCAGGAGAGAGGTAGATTACTTTATAGTATCCCTGAACACAATTATCTAAGGCAGTATCAATTTCTTTCTTATTTAAGCCACTATGCAGAGCAATTGCTTTAATGCCCTGTCTGTTGAGCCTATCCACTTGATCATTCATTAAAGCAATCAAAGGACTAATGACAATTCCAACACCCCCTTGACAGAGTATAGGCACTTGAAAGCACAATGATTTTCCCCCACCAGTAGGAAGTAGAGCAAGTGTATTCCTATTCTCCAAAACGGATTCAATAATATCCAGCTGAAGCTCTCTAAACTGATCATAGCCCCAATATTTTTTTAATATATCATTTGGACTATTTGACATCTGATAAGTTTTCAAGAATAAAGTCAACTCTTTGTTCTATAGACAGTTTTGGAATATCAATGATATTATAGTTTAATTTCGAATAAGCAGACCTAATTGAATCATCAATTGCATGCAACTGAGTTAAATTCTCTCTTCTTTCTTGATCCCGGAGGTAAATCTCTTGCCAAGGAGGAGCAATAAATACTGTTTCAGAATATTCAAGGGAGCTACAACTAGATATGAGCTCTTTGTCTTCAACAGAACCAAAGTTTAGATAAGCTATTATATCAATACTGGAGCGATCATAAAAATTAAGTCCGGGCTTGGCATTTTGAAAATCATGAGCTTGCTCTTGATAAACAAGCTTGCTAAAGCCTTTTAAATTATCCCAAGGTAAAGAGGAGGAGCCTATGGCTAATTGCTCTTTAATCACTTTTCTAGCCACTTCATTAAAGATATTTAGACCTTTCTTGCTTAAAGTGTCAATTATAGAAGTTTTACCTGTCCCAGGTCCACCACTTATTACTATTCGTTGAATTTTACTCATTAGTATCTGATACCAAGCCTTTGGTAAATAAAAGAAATGAGCCAGGCCGGTCCTATTAATAGAAACTTTAGGTCATCTAAAAAAGATGGTTTTTCTCCTTCAATTTTATGTCCAATGAATTGACCTATCCACGCTACAATAAAAATAATCAAGCTTATTTGGGCTAGAGGTAAAGAAGAAGCTTTCATCAAACTTATGAAGTATAGACAGAGCATACTAAAGCTTAAGATTCCAATAGTCATAGAGATTGAGTATCGAATGTAAAAACCTAGTCCTAAAAGTACCGCTAGACTTCCAAAATGTATGTAATTTTGCATGGTCCCATTTAGATTTAAAAAGTCTGTTGGGATGGCAGCTAAGAGTCCTAAAATACTAAAGAAGATGGATGGGACGCAGATCCAATGGATAAGTTTATTGGTTTTGTTTTTATGGCTGACAGCATAAGCGTCAAGCCAGTCTTGTAGACTGTTCATAGCTGAATGATTAGTAATTCAGAAAAATACAAAAATCCACTTGGAATGGAAGATAAAAAGATTGCAGAATTTAGAAAGAAATTAGAAGAAACAACCGAATGGCCTTCGGTGTATATGTTTAAGTTTATTATTCCTTCTGATAATGATAAACTAGCTGAAATAGAAAGTTTGTTTAATACAAAGGAAAGCAGCGTAGTTGTAAGAGAGTCTAGTAAAGGAACCTATCTAAGCATCACTGCAAAAGAAATGATGTTGAATGCGGATAGTGTAGTTGAAAGATATATTGCGGCCTCTAATGTTGAAGGGCTTATAATGTCGCTATAATTGAGGACTACAATCAGTTAAACTTTTTATAAACCAATTTTATTAGTAAGAAAGCTAAAGATAGAGCAATAGAGTTTGCCGTTGTAGATGTCGAGACTACAGGCGGGCACGCTTCTAGTCATAGTATGACTGAAATTGCCATTGTAATTACTAATGGTGTCGAAATTATAGATGAGTATTCTACCTTACTGAAGCCTGATCGACACATTCCTTATAATATTCAAACTCTTACAGGGATTTCTAATGAGATGGTTGAGGACGCTCCGCTTGTTGAGGAAGTTTTTCATAGAATAGAAGAGTTGTTAACCGATAGGGTTTTTGTGGCGCATAATGTAAATTTTGACTACAGCTTTGTAAAGCATGCTTACAATTTTATGGGAAAGAATTATAATCCCAATAGATTGTGTACAGTTCGTTATACGCGTAAGTTAATACCTGGCTTAAGCTCTTATTCACTTTCTAATTTATGTTCACATTTTAACTATAAGAACGCTGCGGCACATAGAGCTTGGGGAGATGCTAAAGCCACCGCTTTAATACTACATGACCTACTCAAAATAGATAAGGATAATCTGTGGAGGGATATCATAAAACGAAATTCTGGAGAGTTAAATTTACCTGCCAATTTACCTTCTGAAGAATTTAAAAATCTACCAGAAAGTTGTGGGGTCTATTACTTTTATAATAAGGCAGGGAAGCCAATTTACATTGGAAAAGCTAAGAATATTAAAAAGAGAGTGAGCACTCATTTTATTGGAAAAACCGAAACAAAAAAATCCCAGGCATTTAAAAGAGAAATATACTCTATAGACTTTCAACTAACCGGCTCTGAATTAATAGCTCATTTATTAGAAGACCATGAGATTAGACATTTTTGGCCAGAGTATAATAGTGCCCAAAAGTCTCAAAAAAAGGTTTACGGTGTCTTTGCATATAGAAATCAAAACGCCAATTGGATGATGGTTTGTAATACTGCATCAAAGCAACATTCCTATTTGGCCCAATTCTATTCACGACACGATGCTCTTAACTTTATTCTTGATCAAACTAAGAGATATAGTTTAGACGCCAATTTATGTTCTTTTCCTACATATACAGAATCCAAAATAAGTGCTGAAGATCATAACAAATCTTTTGAAAAAATGCTTCTTGATTTAAAAAAGGGATTTGGTACTTTTCTTTTAAAGACTCAAGGTAGAGAGAAAGGGGAGAGCGGCTTTGTGCTCATTGAGAGCGGTAAACTAAAAGGTTATGGTTTTATTAATTTAGAGGATAATATAAGTAGTATTGAAGATATAGAAGCCTTTTTAACTCCTTTAAGATCTAGCATTACTTCTTCAGCAATATTAAGATCGGCCTTGAGCTCCGGAAAATATAAAATGCAAACTTTAGAGCTGAAATTAGGACTGTTATTCTAACGGACAACCTTCTCAAAGAAAACAGAAAAAGTACTTCCTTGGCCCACAGTGCTCGTAATTACAAGCTTACCTTTTTAATAGTGTCTGAAAGGTCATGAAATTTAATGTGATTATCTAAAGCGATATCATCTAATCCATTTGCATTTAAAAAATGGGCATCAGCAACTAGCATTCTTATATACTTATTCCTTACTAGTCCGTCAGTACCTCTTGCTAGAACCAAGCCTTTTCTATATTCTCCTAAATGAAAATAAAGAATGGACGCTTTGGCTGCGATCTCAGCTATAGTATAATGAGCAGCATAATCGGTTCCTCTTTTTGCGGCCACCTTAGATTCTTCAAAGTCCTCAAAATCTAATAGTAAGTAAGCTATTGTAAGATAATAATAGGCTAACTCTGCAACATCCTAATCATACTCCAAATAATTAAAAGCTAAACCAAGATTGATGCTTGCCTCAGTAATCTTCTTTTTCAAAAGCAATACTTCAGTTAAGGAGTTGTAAGAGCTTCCTAAAAAGGAGTCATCGTCCTCCATCAAACTAAGCTCTATTGCTCGGCGCAATTTACTTTCTGCTTGATCAAAATCTTCTTGCTCAATATGAATGATAGAAATATTGTACAAAGTAAGAACCTCACTGGCAATTTCCCTTTCGTCACGTTCAATTTCTAAAGCTAAATAATAATAATCTAAAGCAAGATTATAATTAGAATAATCATTGTAGACATTCCCCACAACAGTGTATAAGGAGCTAGTTATTAAGATATAATCTTTTCTTTAAGAATAATCAAAGCGATCTTATAACACAGCAGTCCGCTGTCAGAAACGTACTTATTGTAATAGGTACTGCCAAGATAATCCTAGGCATCGGCATATTCGAATGAATCTCTTTTAGCAAGATGGTATTGAGATAGTCTTGAAAAACTTGAATTGCTGTTCTGGAGTCAAGAGCTAAAAGGCTATCTATTGCCTCGTAGTCCCCTAAAAACTTACGACTACCTTGTTCTAAAAGCTCATCTTGAAGGCAGTAAATAAAAGTAGAAGGATAATTAGTTATTTGATATTTTACTATTCTTAATTTAGAGCCAAAATAGGATAAGTTTTCATGAAAATAAACTGCCCAAAATGTTCTTGGAGCCCAGATAAAAGTGAGCATTGGAATTGTAATAGCTGTCAAGCAGAAATCAATTACTTTGAGAAGAATGGCGATTGCCCAAGTTGTGGATGGAAACAAGAGCTTATTTATTGCCCAGACTGGGCAGGAGGCTGTGGAGAGGTCTCTAATATTTTGGACTGGTTTCCTGATATAGACTCAAAATTAAATGACTTAAACATTTATAAAGAGTAAAAATATACTTCAGAACGTCCTTTATCTATAGTTAGCTTTTTGATACTTTGACCTAATAAGAAAAGCGAAGGATGCGCATAAGAAGAATAAAATCAAAGCCACCATAGAAAGCTCGGTACCAGAATAAAAGACACTTAATAAAGCAGATGCTAAAGCTCCCGATAGCATTCTTAAACTACCTAATAAGGCAGATGCTACTCCTGCATTCTGGCTAAATGGAATTATGGCCAGAGCACTTGTATTAGGATTAACAAAGCCTAGAAGGAACATAATACTAAAGAGGAAAATTAGAAAGCTATTTAAAGAAATATCGGTGAAAACCGAAACCAATAAAAAAGCTATTCCGATGATTACAGCAAGGCCATTTGTACTAAAACTTAAGCGTTCAGTATCCTTTTTTCTCAATAGAAAGCTATTGACTTGACTTCCAACAATAAATCCAGCCGCATTTAAACCAAAAATATAAGCATAGTTATGTTCTTCTAGACCATAAAGTTCAATCAATACCAATGGTGAACCGGCTATATAGGTAAACATTGCGGCCATGCTAAATGTGCCTGACAATGCATAGTTTAAGAACAAAGGATTCTTGAGAACGTGATAGTAATTTACTAATGAACTGTTTAATTTCAGTTTGGCTTTCGCCCGATTTAAATTACTTTCTGGTAGAGTGTAGACAACCAGGAGGATAAGCATTGCGGAAAAAACACTCAAGAAAATAAAGATATATCGCCAATTAAAAATGTTAATCATCCAACTTCCTAAGGCTGGAGCCAGAATAGGAGCTACTCCCATGATCAAAATTAAGGTAGAAAAGACTCTTGCAATTTCCTTATCATCAAAAAGATCTCTGACAATTGCTCTACTAGCAACCATTCCTGCGCATCCTCCTACGGCAAGGGTAAATCTGAATAGAATAAGTGTATTAATATTTGGTGTAAATGAACAGGCTAAAGCCGATATAAGAAATATGGATAGGCCTAAAATTAATGGCTTTTTTCTTCCATATTTATCCATTATTGGCCCATAGAAAAGTTGACCAAGTGATATACCGATAAAGTAGGATGTAAGAGTTAAACTTACTGATTTACTCGTTGTATTGAGGTCTTTAGCAATTTCAGGAAAGGCAGGTAAATACATATCTATACTCAAAGGTCCTAATGCTGCTATAACTCCTAGTACGAATATCAGCCCTCTCTTTTGAATTTTAGTTAATTCTAACTTCTTCATTTAATAATCTAAAAATTCAAATTGGCCGGAAATAGTAATAATATTATCTTGAATAGAATTATTGAAAATTGCTCCATTAGAGCTTAATTGGATAGATTTTAGTTCATGTTTTTTAAGGCGTTCAGACCAAAACGGAACCAATACAGCTTGACTACTCCCAGTTGCTTCGTCCTCTCTTTCTTTTATGAATGGTAAAATTGTCCTGCTGGCGTAATCGTAAGTCTTATCTGGTGAGGTAAATGTATATCCAAAGGTTTTAAGTTCCCTTAGACCGATAAAGTCAATTTCACAAGACTTTAAGTCTTCAGCATTTTTAAAAACCACTAAGTCTTTATTAGAAGTTTTATAATACTCAATAACTTCAGAGCTCAAATACTTTTGCAAATTTACAGGAATCTGAGACTTTACAGCTTTTATAGGGCTTAAGAAAAGCTGTACCAAGCCATCTTTAATCTCAGTTTTCATTTGAGCCTTATCTCCAATGAAGTTTATGTCGCTCTTACCATTTTTATTTTTTAAAAATGCAGCGGCACAAGCTGTTCCATGTCCACAAAGATCAATTTGAAATTCTGGAGAAAACCATTTAACTGAATAAGTTTTAGACCCAAATGGCACTAGGAAAGTGGATGCTGGTTGGTCTTCTAAACGAGCCCATTCTTGTAAAGTTTCATCGCTTGGGAAACTATTCAATAAAAAAACACTAGAGGAATTTCCTATGAACCCTAATTCTTTAGATCCAAATACTCTTAATCTTGCATTAGCACGGGGTTTACTTAACACCTTTACCTAATAACTCTTCTTCAATTACCGCTGACAAATTTGATTTTGGCAAAGCTCCTTTCTGCATCATTGGTTGACCTTTTAATGGAATAAATAGTATTGAAGGAATGCTCTGAATTCCAAATGCAGCAGCTAATTCTTGCTCTGCCTCAGTATCAATTTTATAAATATCAACTTGATCTTTATAATCGTCGCTAAGCTCTTCGAAAATTGGAGCTACCGCTTTGCAAGGGCCGCACCAATCTGCATAAAAATCTAGAATAGCTGGTCTCTCTCCTTTAAAGTTCCACTCTTTTTCTTTAGTATAGTCAAAAACCTTTTCTTTAAAAGCTTCTGTAGTTAATTGTATTGTAGGCATAAAGTGTAATTTAGCACAAAGGTATTATTATTGATATCAACATTTATTGTAATATATCTCAAACTGATTATGATATTTAGTAACCCTATAAAGTTTGATAAAATGAAGATTATTTATTTCGGATTAAGTCTTCTTTTTTCTTTGAATTTAATGGCTCAAGAAGCTAGTTGGCCAAAAGAAATTAATGCAGAGAGTGGAGAGTTAATCGTATTATATCAACCACAGCTTGACTCTATTAATTCTGACCGAATTAAAGGCAGAATGGCCATATCAATAAAGACAGTTCAGGATTCTTTAATCTTTGGTGCAGTGTTTTTCAAAGCTAAATTAGCAACAGATTTTGAAAAGAATCTTGTAAGCCTTGAAAGTTTTGATGTATTAAACTCAAAGTTTCCAGAAAAAGTAAGTGCTCAGAATTTAATTGATTTATCTGCACTTGTAGAAAATGAAATGATGAGCTCTGAAATTACAAGTACTATTGATGAGTTGAAAGCTAGCATTTCTGAAATTGGAGTTGTTGTAAACGGAGATGAGGGTTTAAAAAATGATCCTCCTCAAATATTCTATAGAGATAAAAGTACAGTTCTTGTCAGTATTGATGGGGAACCTAAGTTTAAGGCTACAGAAGACAAGAGTATTGAGTTTGTTGCAAATACTCCTTTTCTATTAGCAAGAGAGAAGGGTAAGTCAACTTATTATTTAAAAGGAGGAGATTTTTGGTATCAGTCTACTACTATAGAAGGAGATTGGACCAATGTAGATAAAGCACCAAAGTCAATAGAGAGTTTTGCGGAGCAGAATAAGTCAGAATCAGCAGAGACTCCAGATTCATTAGGAGATATAATTCCTGCCATAATTGTGGTGACTAAGCCTAGTGAACTATTAGTAGTTGACGGTGATCCTGAATACAGCCCTATAGATAGCACACAGTTATTATTTATCAAGAATACTGAAAGTGATATTATTGTAGATATAAACACTCAAAAGCATTTTGTATTAATTGCAGGGAGATTTTACAGCTCAACAAGCCTGAAAGACGGTGAATGGACATTTGTTGAACCTAAAGATTTACCATCTGATTTTGCTAAGATCCCAGAGAGTTCGGATATGGCTAGTGTCAAAAACAATGTTCCAGGAACCTCAGAGTCACAAGATGCTCTTCTTGAGCAATCTATCCCTCAAACCGCAGCTGTGGATAGAACAAAAACCATTGAAGTTACCTATGACGGTGATCCTCAATTTCAGCAAATAAGCGGAACAGCTGTTGAATATGCTTTAAACTCTCCTAAAACTGTGCTTAGAATAAATGGGGATTATTATGCTGTGGACGAAGGTATTTGGTTTGAAAGTAGCTCGGCCTCTGGCTCCTTTACAGTGGCATTAGAAAGACCAAGTGAAATTGATGATATTCCGGCCTCAAGCCCTGTATATAATGTAAAATATGTTTATGTATATGATGTGCAACCTGAAGTTGTATATGTTGGATATACGCCAGGCTATTATCACTCTTATGTTTATAATGGTGTAGTTGTTTACGGAACGGGTTATCATTACCAACCATGGTATGGAACTTATTACTATCCAAGACCAATGACCTATGGATATGGTGTTCACTATAGCCCATATTCAGGTTGGGGATTTAGTGTTAGCATTGGTTACGGCTGGGTAGGCTGGGGTTGTCACCCATATTATAGACCATATTGGGGTCCAAGAGGTTATTATCCAGGCTATAGACATGGATATAATCATGGTTACCACCATGGCTATCATAATGGATATAGAGCTGGCTATAGAGCGGGAAGCAATCATGGTAGGGGAAATGTCTATGGAAATAGTAGGGGAGTAAGACAAGTTGGATCTCCAAATTATAGCAGCAGAAATCCTTCTAGAAATGTTGGTAATTCTAGACCTTCTAACGCAAGGCCTAATAATAATGGAAGACCAAGTACTAGACCTGCGGCGAGTACTAGACCTAAAACATCAAGCAGACCTAATAATGTTTATTCTGATAAAAAAGGAAACGTTTACCAAAGAGGTAGTAATGGTAGCTGGAATAATGCAGGAAGTTCATCTAATAGAACACCTTCTAGAACACCTTCTAGAACACAAACCCAACAATTAAATAGATCTCACCAATCTAGACAACAATATTCTCCTTCAAGATCTTCTTCAAGATCTGGATCAGGAAGAACCGCTCCAAGAAGCGGTGGAGGTAGAAGAGGACGATAATCTAAAAAGGCGAGTTATGAGACTCGCCTTTTTTATATCTTTTCAGCTTAACAATATTCGTTTACTGCAATGTATATTTAGACAAAGTAAATTATTATGAAATATCTATTATTCTCTTTTTTGATTTTCCTGAGCTTTATTAACAACTCCATAGCACAAACAATAGATCAGGAGAACTCTGCTGTTCATTTTGCAATTGGAAATATGTTGGTTAATACTGTAGAAGGTAGCTTTAGAGGTTTTGTGGGGCAATTAGAATATGATGGCAATTCTCTTGAAAGTCTTGCTTTAGACCTTTGTATAGATGTTAAAACAGTGGATACGGATAATGAAGAAAGGAATGAACAACTTCTCAATGAAGACTTTTTTCATGTTACTAAATACCCGACCATTTGCTTCAAATCTCAAAAAGTGGAACTTAAAGATTCAAAATATTATTTAACGGGCTATCTTACAATTCTGGACAAAACAAAATCTATTAGTATTCCTATAAGTATTGAAAAGTCATTAAATTCTAGTATTCTAAAGGCAGAGATGACACTAGATCGTTTTGATTATGGTCTCGCGGCTGAGTCTTACTCCTCTAGTTTTATGGTTGGATCTCAAGTAGATATTAGAATAGAGATCACTTTGAAATAAAAAAAAGGAGACTAAAGCCTCCTTTTTTAATCTAACTAATTATTTAATCTTCTTTTTCAGATTTCTCTTCCTCTTCCTTATTTTCTTTCTCATCAAACCCTAACGAAAGGGAATTGACACAGTATCTAAGGCCAGAATCAGTTGGGCCATCATCAAAAAGATGACCTAGATGACCACCACAACTTGTACATAGTATTTCTGTACGAACCATGCCATGAGACTTATCTAAAACCTCAGTAATTGCGGAATCATTGATTGGGTTGTCAAAGCTAGGCCACCCACAATGACCATCAAATTTACTATCACTCTTAAATAGTTCCGCTTCACATGCGCCGCAGTGGTAAATACCATCTTTAAAGTGCATATTATACTCTCCTGTAAAGGGTCTTTCCGTTCCTTTCTCCCTAAGAACTGCAAATTGTTCCGGGTTAAGAATACTCTTCCATTCTTGTTCGGTTTTCTGAACTTTAAATTGCCTGTCTTCCATTACATCTGTGCTATCTACGCTTTGAGCTTGACAAGATATTACCAAACAAAAAGAACAGACTATTAATATTAACTTTTTCATGATGTATTAACGCTATGAATTGCCTGACTGTTCTAAATGAAATGTTAAAATTTTATCAATCACTTCATCATCTTTCATAATTCTTCTATGCCCTAATCCTTCTGTTTCAATTAAATGTGCCTCAGTCCAAGCTTCTTTCATTTCTAATGCTTCTTTAAAGGAAACATCATTATCTAAATGATCATGAATGATTTGACCTTGTGGCTTAAATCTATTTGCTATAGTTTCCGTTGCAAACTCGCTTATATCTTGCTTAAAAGTGACTTCGATATACTTAACTATTCCTTGAACTAATCTTTTAGAGCCTCCAATTCTATCGCTGAACTCATTGACAACATTCACAACGCTAGAAGGAGTGCCAATAATGCTAATGGCTTTTAATGCCATTCCTCTTCCATAGGTATTAAATAACGCCATACCTCCTAAGGAATGCCCAATGGCTTGATCAAAAGGACCGAATTTTTCATCACTGGCTACAGCCGATAATACAAATTCTAGCATATTTGAACTCTTGGATTTAAATTCGCCATGTCCTGGAGCTTCTATAGCAAAAACATGAAAATTCTTTGCTCTTAAGGCATCTATAAGTTTTACAAACTGAGTTCCTCTTCCGCTCCAGCCATGTAGAATGATTATTTTAGGACCGCTAGACTTCCATTCTAAAAGAGTAAATGGGCTAGTGGGAGTATTCATTTTGTGCCTGATTGCCTCATTGAATAGTTTAAGCTCCCTCTGTGGTCGCTTAATTTTTAATGGTGTGAAGAATAGTTTTAAAGCAAATTTGAGAGCAAGTTTGGAGCTAATGAGCTCAAGAAATTTCACGCTATAAATTATAAACTTTGGTACCGTGAAACTTGAGCTTTTTATTTCTGTTTTGGTTTTCATTTAAACGATAAAGTTCATTTGGTGACAAAAAAAATGGCCCATTGAGCCATTTTTTTATTCTAAATTAAGTTCTAAAGATCATTACAGAAATCTCCTAGTTCTAATCTAATGTTATAGGCATATGCTAGCCCTGCACCTTGAATTCCAAAATTTACGGCTATAGCATGTTTGCTATCAGAATAGGGTAGCATTGGTATTCCTACCATAGTCGTTTTTGCGCTGTCGCTCGATTCTTGGGTTAGGGCTTGTTCAACTGCAGTGCTGTCATTCTCTTGGGCATAGCTTATAAAGCCGCTGAGTATGAAGAGAAAAAGAACTGGTCTTTTTAGATTACTCATAGATGGTTAAATTGGTGAATCAAATTTCGGAATTATAAAACGACTTAGCCTTGATTTTTAAATATTAATGAGCATAAGCTAAGAACGTAATGGTAAAATAGGATTCTTATAGAAACGAGTTTACGTTAAACCCAACTAATCCTCATTTGTTTTGGCAGAATCTGCCAAGAGCCTCTGGATTTCGCCCAATTCAGCTTTTGTTAATTGACGCCATTTACCTACTGGCAAATCTAAATCAATGTTCATTATTCGATAGCGTTCTAACCTACTAACTCTATAGCCTAGATGCTCACACATTCTTCTGATCTGTCTGTTTAGGCCTTGTGTTAAAATGATTTTAAATCTAAAAACATCTAGCTGCTCAACATAACACTTCTTGGTTACGGTATCTAAGATGGGGACACCATTACTCATTTTTCTTATAAAATCATCAGTGATAGGTTGTCTTACTGTTACCAAATACTCCTTTTCATGATTGTTTCTAGCCCTAAGAATCTTATTTACAATATCACCATCATTGGTTAACAGAATTAAACCTTGGCTATCCTTGTCTAGTCTTCCAATAGGAAAGATCCTTTCGGGATATTTTATGAAATCAATAATATTGTCTTTTTCTCTCTTTGTATCAGTCGTGCAGACAATTCCTCTTGGTTTATTAAAAGCCAAATAAACAGGTTTTAACTCTTTCCTACTGATCAGCTTTCCATTTAATCGAACTTCATCATCAGGACTTACTTTAGATCCCATCTCAGCAATTTCACCATTTATTGTTACTCTTTTTTGTTCAATGAGTTTATCTGCAGCTCTTCTAGAGCAATAACCTGTTTCGCTGAAATACTTATTTATTCTTACTAGATTCTGATCTTCCATAGGGTCCCAATGTATTGCTGAAAAGCAAGATGCAAAAGTATAAAACAATACACTTAATAAGAACCCATAACTCCCATTAAAGAAAATAGGAGTTGTTTGGATGTGAGAACGATCTGCTAATAGAACAACTATTCTATTTAACTCAATCCTTTTACTTTCTCAGCCCAGGCTTCTAAGATAGATTTTTGATCGTTATAATCATCGCCGTAAGGGCCACATACAACAACAAACTCTAAGAAATTTGTTTCTTGATTTTCTCCTACAAGGAATTTTTGGACGTATTGACTATCTTCATTTTCAAAATCAATTTGAATATTTTGATTTCCATATAAATCACCAGCAAATTCAGGAGTAATGGTACCTGCATTAGGGTAGATGAAATTGACTTTAGCTTGATTATCCCAATCTGTATTTAGTTTGTTTTTTGATCAAAGATTACTTGAAGATTCTTACTATAGTTACTTTCTGTAAGCACTTCCCATATTTTACTTTTACTAGCTTTAATGACTAAATTGAGCGAAACAAAGCGCAAAGAAGAAAAACTTTCAATCTCTTGATCTGAAATAAATCTAACCTGATCTAAGAATGCACTTCCATTTCCACCATTTAAATATCTAAATCCAACAACAGAATCATTGGCAACCTATAAGGCCTGAATAACAATTACAATTTCATCCTTTCCAGAATGCTGATTGTAATATCTAGCTAGTTTAGGCATTGTTAGATCGAGTGGTTTTGCATTGGGATATTTTTCTTGATCAACCAAAATCAAAGAGGAATCACAACTTCCCGATCGTCATCATCGTCTCTTCTACAAGAAGATATAGCTATTGCAAAAAGCAGGAGAATGAATAAGTTCCATTTTATCATGTTATAAATGATGGTCAGGGGTTGAACGTGAAGATGGTCGAAATGTTTTATTCCCAGTGATTATTTTAATATTAACACTACAGATAATTATTCAATAATACAAAGGTAAGAATGACGGTAAAAATCCAATGAGGAATATAGTTCTTAAGAGATTCACTTTATGTATGATACCTTAATAGCATATAGCTAGGTTCACCTTCTGCACAAGCTTTATTCTGAATTTAGGATTTTAAGTGCTAATTTTAAGTAGGGCATGAGGGTACCGATCCCCTTGGGAAGAGTATCTACTTAAAAAATTACTGTCGGACTTTGAGATGGCAAACTGCGCCACTTTTGCGCCACTAATCTTTTGTTTATTGCTCCCTAAAGTCTTAAACGGACTGAAGTCAATAAGTTAGGGCTGTTTATTTTAGTACCCAGAACAGGATTTGAACCTGCACGACCATAGGTCACTACCCCCTCAAGGTAGCGTGTCTACCAATTCCACCACCTGGGCAAAAAAAAAGCGACTAAAAAGTCGCTTTTTGTGATCCCGCTGGGGTTCGAACCCAGGACCCATACATTAAAAGTGTATTGCTCTACCAGCTGAGCTACGGAATCATTCGCTTCCTTAAAAGCGGTGCAAATATAAAGGCAATTTTAACTTTATAACAAGCTTATGTGAAAGTTTTTTTTCAATTTTACAAAGGCTATGGAATTCTAATTCTAAGGCCTTGATTATTAACCAAAAGCGAGAAGATGAAAATAAGCCTGATTGGCTATATGGGTACGGGAAAGTCTACTTTGGCCAAATTATTAGCCCTAAATTTAGAATTAGAGCCTATAGACTTGGATCAGTACATTGAGCAAAAGACGGGCTTTAGTATCTCTGAAACTATCTTAAACAAAGGGGAGTTGTTCTTTAGGAAGTTAGAACGTGATTCGCTTATTGAACTTCTTGAAAAAGATGATATTATTTTAAGTACCGGCGGTGGAACCCCTTGTTACTATGACAATATTGAGCTGCTCAATAATAATAGTCTCTCTATTTTCTTAATGAGATCTCCTAAGGAACTCTTTAATAGACTAGTTGGCCATACAAGAGAAAGACCTTTATTAGCTCATTTGTCTGGAGAGGATTTACAAGAGTATATCGCTAAACATGTTTTTGAAAGAACACCTTTCTATCAAAAGGCTACTTTAATAATTAATGCGAACAATAAGACGGATGAGGCATTAGTAGAAGAGATAAAAGCTACGGTGAATGGATAAGATCGAAATACTTTCAAAAATAATCAGTGAGCGCAGAAAGGTAAAACCTGATTGGTCGCCGAGTTGAACACCAAAATTGGTTAGGTTTAATTTTGTGTCTAAGTTTCCGTTAAAAGCCTCTTGGTCCTATGTACCTTCTACATCTCTTAATTGACTAAAATTCAGATAGGAAAAATAAGGCCCCCAGTAGATTCCATGAGGAGCTTCGTACTTATTTTCTTTTGACATATAAAGCCGATAATCAGCCCCAAGGCGATAGCCATTATTTTCAGTTTTGATCTGTACTCCTGTTAAATTATCATAGCTTAATAAAAGTGGAAATTGCTGATATCCAGCGCTCAGCGAGAAACTTTGATTTTCTTTAACTTGAGCCTCATAATGCACTACAAATCCACTAAAAGCCGCAAGTGCTGATAGGTCCAATTTAAGCGTATGGCTTTGAATATTTAGAAAGCTTTCCTTTTCTTCTGTTTGAGCAGAATCTATGAATAAAGATAGACATAGACTTAAAGATGATAGGATTATCCTTATTTGGTGGATTGCATAAATGTATTAAAAAGAAAAACTCCTCTAAACCTCACAGAAAACTGATAGGCCGAGAGGAGTAAAAAGTATTTAATCTATTTTATTCTTCAGAAGTTGCAGAGTCATCTTCTTTCTTTTCTTCAGACACTTCTGCCTTAGGACTTCCTTTCTTAGTTTTTACAACTATTTCGTCGTCCTTCAAGTCAATAGTGATAGAATCACCTTCTTCTAGCTTATGATTAATAATCTGATCAGCTAAAGGATCTTCAACTAGCTTTTGAATTGCTCTTGTTAAAGGTCTAGCGCCATATTTCTCATCAAAGCCTTTAGTAGCGATATGCTTCTTAGCAGCTGCAGTGATTTTAAGCTTATAGCCTAAATCTTCAACTCTTTCATAAAGCTTCACCAATTCAATATCAATAATCTTATGGATATCTTCTTGATCAAGGCTGTTAAATAGAATTACATCATCAATTCTATTCAAGAATTCAGGTGCAAAAGCTCTCTTTAGAGCTGATTCAATAACACCCTTAGCCATTTCCTCTTTGCCTTTAGCTCTGCTATTTGTTCCAAAACCAACGCCAGAACCAAAGTCTTTCAGTTGTCTTGAGCCAATATTAGAAGTCATAATGATGATAGTATTTTTAAAATCAACCTTTCTTCCAAGGCTATCCGTCATCATTCCATCATCTAATGCTTGAAGAAGTAAATTGAACACATCAGGATGTGCTTTTTCAATTTCATCTAAAAGAATAACGCTATAAGGCTTGCGTCTTACCTTTTCAGTAAGCTGACCACCTTCTTCATATCCTACATATCCCGGAGGTGCTCCAACCAATCTTGAAACGGCAAACTTCTCCATATACTCGCTCATGTCCACTCTTATAAGCGCTTCTTCGCTATCAAAAAGTGTCTTCGCAATTTCCTTAGCTAATTGAGTTTTACCAACACCTGTAGGGCCTAAGAAGATAAATGAACCAATTGGCTTTTCCGGATCTTTCAATCCAGCTCTGTTTCTTTGAATAGCTTTTACAATCTTAGTAACAGCATCATCCTGACCAATTATTCTAGTCTTCATCTCATCCGTCATGCCAGCCAATCTGTTGATTTCTTGCTGAGCAACTCTTTGAACAGGAATACCAGACATCATAGAAACAACTTCCGCTACATTTTCTTCGGAAACAGTCTCTCTGTTTTTCTTTACTTCTTCTTCCCACTTAGCTTGAGCTTCAGCCAGCTGAGATTCAATAGATTTCTCATCATCCCTAAGCTTAGCTGCCTCTTCATAACGCTGCTTTCTAACAACTTGAATCTTCTGATCCTTTATTTCATCTAGCTTCTTTTCTAAATCCATTACTTCCTGAGGAACATTAATGCTAGTGATATGCACTCGTGATCCTGCTTCATCTAAAGCATCAATAGCCTTATCCGGAAGATGTCTGTCAGAAATATATCTTGAAGTTAGCCTTACACAAGCCTCTAAGGCCTCAGACGTATAAATCACATTGTGATGATCCTCGTACTTATCCTTGATATTCTGAAGTATTTGAATAGTCTCCTCAACAGAAGTTGGATCCACCATAACCTTTTGGAATCTTCTTTCTAAAGCGCCATCCTTCTCTATATACTGACGATATTCGTCTAGGGTAGTAGCACCAATACATTGTATTTCTCCCCTTGCAAGAGCCGGTTTAAACATATTGCTGGCATCTAAAGAACCAGTAGCTCCACCTGCACCGACAATTGTATGCAGCTCATCTATGAACAAAATGATATCATCATTCTTTTCAAGCTCATTCATTAGAGCCTTCATTCTTTCCTCAAACTGTCCTCTATACTTTGTTCCTGCAACCAAAGATGCAAGGTCAAGAGTAACCACCCTTTTGTCAAAAAGAACTCTAGAAACCTTTCTCTTTACAATTCTTAATGCTAAACCTTCAGCTATAGCCGATTTACCTACGCCAGGCTCACCAATTAATAAAGGATTGTTCTTCTTTCTTCTACTTAATATTTGAGAAACACGTTCAATTTCCTTTTCTCTTCCAACTACAGGATCTAATTTATCCTCTTCAGCCATCTTAGTAAGGTCCCTTCCAAAATTATCTAGAACTGGAGTTTTAGATTTAGCCTCCTTGGGCGATTTTCCAGCGCCACCCAAACCTTGACCTTTCTTTTCAAACTCATCTTCATCATCGCCATAAGACATTTCAGATCTTGGGCTATCAGGCAGTTCATCGGTATGATGAGCTTGATACTCAGATTTAACATTATTATAGTCCACTTCATATTGGCTTAGAATCCTGGCAACAGGATCATCATCATTTCTAAGGATGCACAATAATAAATGTGAAGTTCTTATCGTAGAGCTTTGAAATAGTTTTGCTTCTAGGAAAGTAGTTTTAAGTGCTTTCTCTGCTTGTCTAGTGAGAGGTAGGTTTTTCTTTGGGCTAATCTGACCTGAAATATTAGGAGTGCTGATGGCTTCAATTTTCCTTCTGAAGCCTTGTATATCAACACCTAGATCTTCCAATATTGAAATGGCACTACCTTCACCTTCTCGAATAAGACCCAGCATTAAATGCTCAGTACCGATATAATCATGTCCTAAACGCAAAGCTTCTTCCTTGCTATAGCTGATCACATCTTTTACTCTCGGTGAAAAATTTTCGTCCATAATTTGTTTTCTTGGTATACTAAATAGCGTAACGAATTCTATGCCAATAAAGTTTGTAACCAAAGTTATTAGGATAGACGGATTTATCAAGATATTATGTCTGTAATTATTAACATCATTATTTTCAAATTGTGAGTAAGTCTAGCTCTTAAATGCTATGAATAGCCTTTGACTATTGCTATATTTGGAGATTAGTAAAATAATAATCTTAAGATTAATTAAACTGACAACATGGCCGACGGTGAAAATATAATTCCTATTAACATAGAGGAAGAAATGAAGTCGTCCTACATCGATTATTCGATGTCGGTAATTGTTTCAAGAGCCCTTCCAGATGTGCGCGATGGTTTAAAACCAGTGCATAGAAGAGTGCTTTTTGGAATGTACGAACTTGGCGTTTTAAGTAATAGAGGCTATAAGAAATCTGCCCGTATTGTAGGAGAGGTTTTAGGTAAGTTTCACCCGCATGGTGATACTTCCGTTTACGACAGTATGGTAAGAATGGCGCAGCCTTGGAGTTTGCGCTATATGATGGTTGATGGTCAAGGTAACTTTGGTTCCGTTGATGGCGATCCACCAGCAGCAATGCGTTATACTGAAGCTAAGCTTAGAAAGATCTCTGAGGAGATGCTTGCTGATATTGATAAAGAGACTGTAGACACTCAATTAAACTTTGATGATACCTTAAGTGAACCAACGGTTCTTCCAACTAGAATTCCAAATCTATTGGTGAATGGTGCTTCAGGTATTGCTGTGGGTATGGCTACCAATATGCCTCCTCACAATCTAACAGAATCTATTGATGCAATCGCAGCCTATATCGATGACAATAATATTGACGTTGATGGCTTGATGCAATATGTAACGGCTCCTGACTTTCCTACTGGAGGAATTATTTACGGCTATGAAGGTGTAAAAGAAGCTTTCCATACAGGTAGAGGAAGAGTAGTTCTTAGAGGAAGAGCTGTTATTGAAGAAGTAAAAGGAAGAGAATGTATCATCGTGACTGAAATACCTTTCCAGGTAAATAAGGCAGAGATGATCAAGAAAACTGCTGACCTAATCAACGATAAGAAAATCGATGGTATTGCAGATATTAAAGATGAATCAGACCGTAAGGGAATGAGAATTGTTTACTACCTAAAAAGGGATGCCGTTCCTAATGTGGTATTAAATAAACTATATAAGTATACGCAGTTACAGTCTTCATTCTCAGTAAATAACATCGCACTAGTAAATGGTCGTCCTGAGCAATTGAATCTCAAGGATATGATTGTTCACTTTGTGGCTCACAGAGAAGATGTTGTTGTTCGTAGAACTAAATACGAACTTAGAAAAGCAGAAGAAAGAGCTCATATCCTAGAAGGATTATTAATTGCTCTTGATAATCTCGATGAGATTATTAAGCTTATTAGAGGTTCTGAAACTCCTGAGATTGCAAGAGAAGGATTGATCTCTGGATTTAGCCTAAGTGAAATTCAAGCTAGAGCAATACTAGATCTTAGATTACAGAAACTTACAGGTCTTGAAAGAGGAAAGATCAAGGCTGAATATGCTGAGTTGATGGAGAAGATCGCTTATTTGAAGAGAATCTTGAATGAAGATGATCTTAGAATGGGAATCATTAGAGAGGAGCTAATAGAGATAAAAGAGAAGTATGGCGATGAACGTCGTACTGATATTGAGTATAGCGGTGGTGATGTATCTATTGAAGATATGATTCCAGATGAAGAAGTGGTTATCACGATTTCTCATGCAGGCTATATCAAAAGAACGCCATTAACAGAATATAAGACTCAGAATAGAGGTGGTGTAGGACATAAAGGTGTTCAGACAAGAGATGAAGATTTTGTAGAACACATCTTTGTTGCTACCAATCATAATTATATGCTCTTCTTTACTGAAGCAGGGCGTTGTTATTGGTTAAGAGTATATGAAATTCCAGAAGGCTCTAAATCATCTAAAGGAAGAGCAATTCAGAATCTAATCAATATCCCTCAGGATGATAAGGTCAGAGCATTTATCAATACCAAGAATCTAAAAGATGAAGAGTATGTAAACCAGCACTTTATTGTGATGGCTACAAAAGAAGGTATCGTAAAGAAAACCAGCTTGGAAGCATATTCTAGACCAAGAATCAATGGTATCAATGCAATCACTGTAAGAGAAGGTGACTTCCTCTTAGAAGCTAGACTTACTACAGGTTCAGATGAAATTCTTTTGGCCGTTAAGACTGGAAAGGCAATTAGATTTAACGAAGAAAAAGTTAGATCTATGGGTAGAAATGCTTCTGGTGTTAAAGGAGTAAGCTTAGCCGCAGCTGATGAAGTAATTGGAATGGTGACTGTAGATCCTAATGATCAGACTACGAGTATTTTAGTGGTTTCTGAAAATGGTTACGGTAAGCGTTCTAACTTAGACGAGTATAGAATTACTAATAGAGGTGGTAAAGGTGTTAAAACCTTAAGCGTTACGGATAAAACCGGTGCTCTTGTAGCTATAAAGGCTGTAACCCAAGAAGATAATCTAATGATTATCAATAAGAGTGGTGTAATGATCAGAATGGATCTAGAAGCTCTTAGAATAATGGGTAGAGCTACTCAAGGTGTTAAGTTAATCAACCTTAAAGGTAAGGATCAAATTGCTTCTGTTGCTAAAGTACCAGCATCTGAGGATGAAATTTTACCAGAAGAAGGTGAAGTAAGTGATCTTGAAAGTGGAGAAAGCTCCGCAGAATAATTTCTCCCCACAATAATTAAAGCCCATAAGTTAATTCTTATGGGCTTTTTTATTTTTGTAAAGTCAAGAGCTTAAGTATGAAAAAGAGGATTCTCTTTTTGAGTGTAATTATGGTTTTGGCTCTTAATTCAATGACATTAAGAGCCCAGACCTCTATATCTGGAATAGTAAACACTTATTCAGCCGTTACATCATTTTCTATTCTTGGATGTGAGACAGAATTGAGCATCTCAAATGCTTCAGTATATTCAATTGGTGATATTGTTATTATTCATCAAACCCAACATAGCACCGGAATTACAACCTCAAATATTGCGAGTTATGGTGAAGCCATATCCAGTGCTGCCGGTAAAACTCAATGGGGAACAGTAAGCGCCACTTCTGCCACTAGTATTACTATTTCCAGTACACTATCATCTGACTTTAAGCAAACAAATTCTAAAATTCAAGTTGTTTTAGTACCAGAATATCAGGATGCTACGGTGAGCTCTGAATTGACAGCTAAAGCTTGGGATGGAATCACCGGAGGAGTGCTAGCAATAATTGTAAATGGTGCCTTAAGACTAAATGCGAGCATAAATGTTGATGGTAAAGGTTTTAGAGCAGGAACCAGTACACCTAATCTTGGTTATTCATGTGGTGAAATGGGCTATGGTTTTGCATCAACTTCTAATAATGGAGCAGATAAAGGCGAAGGATTTGATGATTTTGTAAGTCTACATAGAAGAGGAAGAGGGCCATGGACAGTAGGAGGTGGCGGTGGAAACAACCATAATGCTGGAGGTGGTGGCGGTGCCGGTGCAGCCATAGGTGGACAAGGTGGAAGAGAATGGAGTAATTGTAATCCAACTGCAGACAATGGAGGTTTAGGAGGTTTAGCATTTGACTATATTACTAATTCAGGCTTTCTATCTTTAGGAGGAGGAGGAGGTGCTGGTCATAATAATCTCAGTAATGTCAATACACCAGGAGGAAATGGAGGTGGAGTTATAATAATAGTAGCGGACAGCCTTTATACCAATGCAAACTCTATCACGGCTTCAGGTCTAAACGCTCCTGACTATGCAGGAAGTGGCGCCGAAGGAGCAGGTGGAGGTGGTGGAGGTGGAGCAGTATTTCTTGATGTTTCAAATTATGCCTTCAACGCTGCTAACCTCATAAATATCAATAGCGCCGGTGGAAAAGGAGGAGATTTATCCGCATCAGCTGGGCCCGGCGGTGGTGGCGGTGGTGGACTTATTGCATTCAAAGGCGCTGCTCCAAGCCCAGCGGCATTGGAAATTAGCGGAGGAATAGCTGGAAGTCTGAATAATGGTACAACTAATTTAGCCACAGCAGGTAGTTCAGGACTAATAGAAACAAATTACAATATTGGAAGCCTGAGCAACTCTTTGTCTTTAGGTCCTGACAGTGTTATTTGTCAGCAAACTAGTTTCACCCTGAGTCCAATAGATGTTAATATTGGATCTACTTATTTATGGCAAGATGGTAGCACGGCTTCAAGCTTCACCGCCACTCAAAGCGGAATCTATTGGGTCAAAGAGAATCCTGGAACAGCTTGCGAGCAAGTTGATAGCATAACATTATTTTTTACCAATGATTTGGATTTGGGAAATGACACTACTGTTTGCGATGGGATTCTTCAAGTTGTAGTAAATATTCCTGGAGATAATTTTATTTGGCAGGATGGTAGTTCGGGCCCAACCTACCAAGTAAGCACAACAGCTCAGTATTGGGTAGATGTATACAATGGAAGCTGCATTACTAGAGATAGTATTTATGTAGATTATATTAATACCGATTTTAGTCTTGGAAACGATACAAGCATTTGTGATCAAAATAATTTTCAGCTTAATGCATTTATTACCGGAGGACTTAATTATACTTGGCAAAATGGTGCTGGTGGCCCCTTTTATACAGTAACTCAAACCGGAACCTACTCAGTAGAGATTGAAACACTAGGGGGATGTATTATTAGAGATACCATTTTTGTAGAGCTAAGACCAGATGCTGCCCAGTTTGGATTGGGAGACAGCATTCAAACTTTATGCCTTAGATCCACACTAGAGCTTAGTTCTGGATTATCAGACTCAGATGAACATCTTTGGAGTACCGGGCAATCAGACAGTTCTATTATCGTTAGATCGCCGGGCATTTATTGGGTAGAAGTATTAAGTTTTTGTGGTCGCTTGCGCGATTCTGTAATCGTTTTAGGTGTTGAATGTGAATGCGTGATTCACATACCTTCATCCTTTAGCCCTAACAATGATGATTTAAATGACTTCTATAAAATTGGTTATAGTTGTGATTTTAAAGAATTTAAAGTCAGCATATTGAGTAGGTGGGGAGAGCTGCTTTATCAATCTAGCGATCCTGATTTTGAATGGGATGGCTCTAGCAAAGGACAACAAATTGCTGAAGGTTCCTATGTTATTAAAATCAACTATTCTACTTCAAATGGGACTAGCTCGGAAAGCCAAATCTTAAATTTATTCAGATAAATATATCTGCGACTCTTTTAAAATCGCGCGAAAGCGAAAATAATGTTAAAAGAAAGAAGGAATAAAACACTTTGAGCAAATTGGTGTTATCATTATAAATCAAAAATCACAAGCCGTGGAAAGCAAAGAAATAATTGACGCATTCGTAAAGCACTATCTAGAAGAAGGTAAGGCACCAAATAGTATTTACAGTTTTAGCAAAAGTTTAGGAATAGAAGAGTCTGAATTCTACAATCACTTTAATGACTTCGATCAAATTTCATCTCATGTGTGGACCGGGCTCTTTGAGCAGGTAAAGGATCAATTAATGAGTGACTCAGAATATGATAAATTCTCTAGCAGAGACAAAGTCCTTAGCTTTTACTTCGCTTATTTTGAGCTCATGAAGTCTTATAGATCTTATTTCTTAGTTAGCGTACCGCATCATGGTGTAGAAGCTATTAAAGGAAGTGCTTTTGCAGGATTAGGAGAGCACTTTAAGAAATGGATAAAGGAAGTTCTGGATCAAGGAGTAGCTGATGCTGAAATATCGTCTAGATCAAAACTCAACAATACATATGATGAGCTTTTTTGGTATCAATTTAGATTCTTATTAGAGTTTTGGAGAAAGGATAAATCTGTCGCTTTTGAGAAAACAGACGCTGCTATTGAAAAGTCTGTAAATTTATCCTTTGATTTAATCGAAAAAAATGCTCTTGATAGTGCCTTAGATTTTGGAAAATTTATGTTTCAAAATTCATGAAAGAACAAGAGAGTATCCCAACAGGAAAATTTGAGAGAGCGGGAAGTTTTATAGGAACGACAGCCAAAGTCAGTGGTAATTATATTAAGCATTACAGCAAAAGATTAGTAGGTGCTGAATCAACTAAGCGTCAGCTGCAAGAAGATAATGCTGAAGATATCTATAGTACACTTAGTAAGTTGAAAGGAAGTGCTTTGAAAGTAGCTCAAATGATGAGCTTAGATCAAGGTATTTTACCAGAAGCTTACAGTAAAAAGTTTTCGCAAGCCCAATACAGTGCGCCACCCCTGAGTTATCCTTTAGTTGTAAAGACTTTTAGAAGTAGTTTAAAGCATTCTCCAAAAGAGTTGTTTGATAGCTTTGAAAGTTCTGCATTTGCGGCGGCATCCATTGGTCAGGTTCATTTAGCGACTAAGGATGGTAATAAATTAGCTGTCAAGATTCAATACCCAGGAATTGCCAATAGTATCTCAAGCGATTTAAAAATTGTAAAGCCATTAGTAGCTACTCTTTTTAATATCAATTATAAGGAGATGGAGCATTATTTAGTAGAGGTAGAAGAGAGGTTGATTGAAGAAACTGACTATAATTTAGAGCTTAAGAGATCTAAGGAAATTACAGAAGCTTGCGCGCATATAAAAGGTTTAGTATTTCCTAAATATTATCCGGAATACTCAGCTGATAAAATCCTTACAATGGATTGGATGGATGGAAAGCACCTCAATGAATTCATGCAAACAAACCCTAGTCAAGAATTAAGAAATAAACTAGGTCAATTAATGTGGGATTTCTATGATTTCCAAATTCATAAAATGCTTCAAGTGCATGCAGATCCACATCCAGGAAACTTCTTATTTCAAGAGAATGGCGATTTAGGTATTCTAGATTTTGGTTGTGTTAAGCAATTTGAACGTGAATTCTATACCAATTATTTCCAATTAATGAAACCCGCAATTGATCAGGATAAGGAAGAGTTCACTAAATTATTATTTGATTTAGACTTTCTTTTAAATGCTGATTCACAGGAAGAGGTAGACCATTTCACAGTGATCTATGCTGATGTTCTTAAGTTATTAGGAAAGCCTTTTATGAGCGATGAGTTTGATTTTGCAGATGATGCTTATTTTAAAGAGATTTACGGATTTAGCGATTTATACAGCAATGATAAATTGTTGAAAAAAGCTAAAGCTGCAAGGGGTCCACGCGATGCCATTTATTTAAATAGAACGTACTTTGGTCTTTATTCTCTTCTCAATCAGTTGGGAGCAAAAATTAAGACTAATAGTTATGTCAATACATAAGCATCTATTCTTATTATTATTTTTAATATCAATAAGTTACAATCTTAAAAGCCAAGATATTAATGATCATTCAGCGGCTGTGCATACCAATAAAAAAAGCACGAATGTAGAAATTAGTAATCATGCTTTAGGGTTTAGAACAGGAGGGAGCAGTGCCTTTGAAACAAGTTTATCTTATCAAGGCCGACTATCTGGAAATACTAGATTGGAAATCAATTCGGGATGGTCAACATCTTCTTTGAATTCATTTTGGTGGGCTGATGGTGCCCATCAATGGATATGGGCTATTAAAGATGGCTTTCAATGGTATGCTGGTGCTGGTGGGGCTTTAGGCTTTGCTGATTCTGATGTTGATGATCAAGTTCCCCTTCTTAGGGCAATAGGAATTATAGGGATAGAGTACAGTCTTAAATCTGATGGAGTTCCCATTTTATTAGCGATTGACGCTAAGCCTAGTATCGCCCTCATCAACAATTTCGGATTACTTAATCTTAATTTTGCTTTTGCGGCACGTTACCAATTTTAGTTTTCTATTATGAATACCAATTTACACTTTGAGATATTAGAAGCTCAAGAGAAAACAGCAAACAATCCTACCTTATTTATGCTTCATGGTTACGGCAGTCATGAGAAAGATTTATTTGGTTTTGCTGATGCCTTAAATAAGACCATGAATATTGTGAGTTTTAGAGCTCCAAGGCCTTTGGCCTTTGGTGGCTTTTGTTGGTATGAGATAGATTTTGACAAACTAGGTGGGAAGATGAGTAATACTGAGCAAGCTGAGGAAAGCTTAGGGATAGTGTTGGAAGATATCAAAACAATAGCAGCAAGTTTGAATAGTACTTCTTTG
>CBFIDE010000019.1:0-36389 GCA_965661265.1 uncultured Schleiferiaceae bacterium
TAACTTTTCTTTATTCTCACCGTATTTTTCTCCAACTTTAATAGAGTAACCATCAATACCGCTATAGTAAACGCCCTCCCTTATATTCAAGGCTGGCTTTTTATTAGTAATATTCTTAAGTAGTGTTTGACTCTTTAAATTGGCTACTGGAATGACGTAGTTTGAAAAGAAAAAGGCCGCAGTAGCAAGAAAAATCATGAAAAGTAAAAGAGGTCTCATGATTCTAAATAATGACAATCCGCTAGATTTCATGGCTGCCATTTCATTGTGCTCACCTAAAGTTCCAAAAGTCATTATTGAGGACAGTAGTATGGCTAAAGGAAGCGCCATGGGAACTACGGTTGCGCAAGTATAAAATAGTAACTCAGCGATGTAATACCATTCTACACCTCTCCCAACCAGGTCATCAATATATTTCCAGACAAACTGCATGACCAAGAAAAGAACCATGATCAAGAAAGTAGCAAGAAAGGGTTTTATAAAAGACCCGAAAATAAATTTATCAATAATCTTCACTGATAATGTAATCTAGAGCTTCATACTTGGCCTTGTCAAACAGGAAAAAGTCAGCCCCAAGCTCTTGATCCTTCTTTATATTTTTCAGCTTGATTGTGGTGATTGTTCCATTTGTTCCCCATTGCTTAATTGAAATAGGCTCCTTAGTAAGTTTATCAAAACCAATCATTATTTTATCAATTTCTTCGCTTGCATTGGGCTCCAGAATTACATATTGAATTGTTTTAGTTCCAATTTTCTCTGTTCCGCCTAATTTTAAGGAATGTCCCTTTTTATAGATATCGAGAATACTTAAAGGATTTATATCTTCTTTAGGATCAAATTGATTGATAATTACTTCTTTTTCTTCAACAAGTATCATATAAACAAATGAGCCATTCTTTAGGATTTCAGTATCCATCATCTTAAGCTTATAGTTTTCTCCTTGTGTTATTACATTTCCTGAATTCTCCACTTTGGTAGGAGGATCCGTTCTATTGTTCAATAGTGTATAATCAAAATCCATTTGAATAGTCTTGCTTGACTTTAACTTACTGCTTACTTCATCTAACAGCTTCTTGGCTTCAACATTTGATTGTCCAAAAACTGTAACAGAAAAAACTAGAAAAAATACGCTTAGATATGACTTTAATATTTTCATAATTATAAATTATCCATTTCGTTTTTCAATAACTGTTCCAAAGACATTTCATCTGGTATAAGTACTTGGCGAGCTTTAGAACCTTCAAATGGTCCTATAATACCAGCTAACTCTAATTGATCAACAATTCGACCAGCTCTATTATAGCCTAGTTTAAGTTTTCTTTGAAGCAAACTTGCAGATCCTTGTTGGTGAATAACAATTATTCTAGCGGCATCCTCAAATAAAGCATCCCTTTCACTAATATCATTTAGTTCAAGCCCACCACCTTCTTCATCTGTCTTATACTCTGGTAATAAATAAGCTTCAGGATAAGCTTGTTGGCTCCCAATATAATCTGTAATTAACTCCACTTCTGGAGTATCTACAAAGGCACATTGTAACCTTAAAATTTCCGAACCAGAACTATAAAGCATATCTCCTTTTCCAATAAGTTGCTCTGCACCTCCTGCGTCTAAAATGGTTCTTGAATCAATTTTAGAAGTTACTCTAAAAGCAGCTCTAGTAGGGAAGTTAGCTTTAATGATACCAGTGATCACATTAACAGAAGGCCTTTGTGTAGCTACTATTAAATGAATTCCAATAGCTCTTGCTAGCTGTGCTAAACGTGCTATTGGTGTTTCAACTTCTTTTCCTGCCGTCATAATTAAGTCCGCAAACTCATCTATAACCAGAATGATATAAGGTAGGTACTTATGCCCATCTTCTGGATTTAGTTTCCTTTGGACAAACTTTGCATTATATTCTTTTAGATTCCTACAGAAAGCAGTTTTTAAAAGATCATACCTATTGTCCATTTCAATACATAGGCTGTTCAGGGTTGCTACAACTTTGGAGGTATCAGTAATGATTGCTTCTTCTGTATCGGGTAGTTTTGCTAAGTAGTGTCTTTCAATTTTATTGAAAAGGGTAAGTTCAACTTTCTTAGGGTCTACTAGAATAAACTTTACTTGAGAAGGGTGTTTCTTATAAAGTATTGAGGTAAGAATTACATTTAAACCAACAGACTTTCCTTGTCCAGTTGCCCCAGCCATCAGCATATGAGGCATTTTAGCTAAATCTGCTATAAAGGTTTCATTACTAATGGTTTTACCAAAAGCAATTGGAAGTTCCATATCTGTTTTTTGAAACTTTTCACTTTTTATGAGATTCCGCATAGGAACCATTTGTGGGCTCGTGCTGGGTACTTCAATTCCAATTGTTCCCTTACCAGGGATTGGAGCAATAATTCTTATACCCAAGGCACTCAGTGAAAGCGCAATATCATCTTCAAGGTTTTTAATCTTAGAAATTCTTACTCCAGCTGCAGGCACAATTTCATAGAGTGTAACAGTAGGACCTATGGTCGCTTTTATCTTAGAAATCTCAATGTTGTAGTTATTAAGTGTATTAACAATCTTGTTCTTGTTCTCTTCTAATTCTTCTTGATTGATGGTAATATTGCTATCGCCATAATCGGTCAAGAGATCAATGTTAGGAAGTTTAAATCTTGATAAATCCAATTTTGGATCATATTCACCAAAGTCCTTTAGAGTTTTATTTATTTCTTTATTTGAAACCAACTCTTCTTTAGCCGCTGTTTCAATCTCAAGATCTGCAGAATCTTCTTCATCTTCGAGCTTATTATCGGCCTCAGCCTCAACAATAGGTCCAGTAATCCTCTCTAATTGAATCCCATCTGACCTAGATTCTATTACAACTGACTTTTCTTTTGTCTGATGAACAGCATCTAACTCTAACTCTTTGGTTTCATTAGTTAGCTCAGCTTTGGATTCAATCATGATATTAAAGTCAGAAGTTTCTGATTCAATCTCTTCAGTCGTAGCTGAGGAAAACTCATGTTCCGTGACTAGATCAGTATCCTTTGTTTTGAATTTCAATACCATCTTACCAATAAAGTGACTGATTTTTTCAGCAGTCCACTTAAAATAAATGGCGCAATAGATAATTATTGCGAAAAACAGAGATATTCCCAGGCCTAATTGACCCAATAGATTGACAAGGAAAACATTAGTTCCTATTCCATTTGAACCTGCGATAAGAGCGTTGTTCGGAACCAGGAAAGCAAACATACTAGGAGTCCAAATAAGGAAGTATACATAATTAAGCAGCTTCTTATAAAGACTTTTTTGTTGCGCTCTAAGGCTAAACTTAAGCCCTAAAAGGAAAATAAAGAAAGGAAGCAGAAAAGCGCTAACTCCAAATCCATGATATATGAAATTATGCCCTAGTGCAGCACCAATCTTTCCTAATACATTATGAACTTTATAGTCATCATTAGCTAATAGGCTTAGAAAACCTTCTTCAAGTTCAGACTGATCTAAGCTCCAATTCATCAAGTAGGATGAAAACGCTGCAACCATGAAAACAGCAATAAATATTAAAAAGATCCCAAATACAGACTGATTGGTCTTATTGGACAGTAAAGTTTGTGTGGAACTTATGAGCTTTATGCGATTTTTGTTTTTTCCTTTCTTCACGGACATTATGCCAATTTAGTAACTTTCAAAAATAAGAACATTTTATAAGAGAATTATGGATTAATCCGAGCTTAATTTGCTTTCTATACACTTAGATTGTTAATATTTATTTCTATTGCTACTCCAAATTTTAATAATCTATAACAATTGACTTTAACTTATGCTTATTTCAATCAAGATTAGTTTGAAATGAGGATGCATAGCTTGGTGAAATCTTCTATTTTTGTGCCTGAAAAATTGAATTATGTCCAGAAAGGTACGATTACTTAGTTCCATGTCTGAGTTAGGGGCTGGCACAAGGGGAGCAAGTTTAGGGTTTGAAGCGTTTAGACTAGCAAGCTTAAAAGATGATCCTGGATTTCTAGATCAATTTGATTTTGAAGAGGTAGAGAATTTTAACTATAGCCTACATAAAGAGACTTCTTTCACTTTTGGAAAAAAAATTGACTATATCTCAAAAGTATATCAGCTTAATGCTGACGCTATAGAAAGGAGTCTAAAAGATAATATGTTTCCTTTTATTTTTACTGGAGACCATTCTAATGCTGGAGGAACTATTGCCGGTATTAAGCAACATTACCGTGATAAAACTTTAGGTGTACTATGGATTGATGCTCATGCCGATTTACATTCGCCATATACCAGCCCAACAGGTAATGTGCATGGAATGCCGCTAGCCACAGCAATTTTTGAAGATAATTTAGACTCTCAAATTAATGATCCAAGTCCAGAAGTAATTGCCAATTGGAATAAAATGAAGGGTAAAAGTCAAAGACTAAAGCCTGAGAATTTAGTATTTGTGGGAGTTAGAGATACGGAGACTCCAGAAAATAACTTACTTCGCAAGTATTCAATTCCAAATTATTCTACAGCTCAACTTAGAGAGATGGGCTTAAAACAGTCGGTTGATAAGATCAAGGAAAGCTTTGTGAATTGCGATATTCTTTATGTTTCATTTGATGTAGATAGTTTAGACTCTAGCATAAGTAAAGGTACAGGAACTCCAGTGCCAAATGGATTGAGTAAGAATGAAGCAAAAGAACTTATTTTATCCTTTTTAGATGATCCAAGACTAGTGTGTCTGGAGTGCACAGAAATAAATCCTCTATTAGACGATAAAAATACAATGGCAGAAGCTGCTTATGAAATATTGAAGCCAGCACTGCAAACCCTTAAACAGGACTAATGTTAGCATTGAAAGAATTAATTAAGGCTGATGCTCTTGCCGTACTTGATAGTTTATATGGCTATCAGCCTGAGAAATTGGAGCTTCAATTAACAAGAAAAGAGTTTGAAGGAGAGTTGACATTAGTTGTTTTTCCTATTGTTAGATTCTCGAAAAAAAGTCCTGAAGTTACAGCGGCTGAAATAGGAGAAGCTCTTGTAAAAAGAATGGCTAAGCTAGAGTCCTTTAATGTTGTAAAAGGATTTTTGAATCTAAAAGTGAATGACGCCTATTTTATAAAGTCTTTTGCAGCTGCTTATCGCGATTTAAACTACGGAAAGAGTAAGGAGAAACTTAAACCAATAATGGTGGAGTATTCTTCTCCTAATACAAATAAGCCTCTTCACTTAGGTCATATCCGGAACAATCTATTAGGATATTCAGTAGCTGAAATTTTAAAGGCTGCAGGTCATCCTTCTGTTAAGGTTCAGATTATTAATGATAGAGGTATTCATATTTGTAAAAGTATGATCGCATGGATGCTTTACGGAAAAGGTGAAGAACCAATAACCAAAGGTATTAAAGGAGATAAACTTGTTGGAAAGTACTATGTTCTTTTTGACAAGGAGTATAAAATGCAGCAATCAGAATTAATAGCATCCGGTTTTTCAGAAGAAGAAGCTAAAGAGCGTGCGCCTATTATGATTCAGGCAAGAGATTTATTGATGAGGTGGGAGCAAGGTGATCCTGAAACTATTGCGCTCTGGAAAAAAATGAACCAATGGGTATATGATGGCTTTGATGCCACATATGAAGCTTTAGGAGTAGATTTTGATAAAAACTACTACGAGAGTGAAACCTATCTGCTTGGGAAAAAAGTTGTAGATCAAGGATTAGAAACGGGAATTTTTTATAAAGAGGATGATGGTTCAGTTTGGATTGATCTAGAAAAAGAAGGTCTTGATAAAAAACTTCTACTTAGAGGTGATGGAACAAGTGTATATATGACTCAAGATTTAGGAACTGCAATTCAACGATTTCAGGATTTTAAGTCAGAAGGTTTAAGTTCAATGATCTATACTGTTGGAAATGAGCAGGATTATCACTTTAAAGTATTATTTACCATCCTTAAGAAAATGGGATACGATTGGGCGGATGAGCTCTATCACCTTTCTTATGGAATGGTTGATTTACCAAGTGGTAAAATGAAATCCAGAGAAGGAACCGTTGTGGATGCTGATGATCTTATTAACGATATGATTTCTGAAGCTAAAAGAATATCTGAAGAGCTTGGAAAAACAGAAGGTCTTGAGCCAAGTGATAAGGATAAGCTTTACAGCACCATTGGATTAGGGGCTCTCAAATACTTTATTCTAAAGGTTGACCCAAAGAAGAGAATGATGTTTGATCCTGAAGAATCTATAGATTTCACTGGAAATACAGGGCCTTTTATTCAATATACCTATGCAAGAATAAATTCTCTTTTGAAAAAGGGAGGTCTAGATGAAAGTCTAGAAGTAACTTATTCCAAAACTTTGGACCCAGCAGAAAAAGCAATTATTAAGCAATTAATGCTTTTCCCAATGATCATTACTCAAGCCGCTGAAGAGCATAGCCCTGCTGTAATAGCTAATTATATATATGATTTAGTTAAAGTGTTTAATACAATGTATCAGCAGCTGCCAATCTTGAATGATGAAGATAGTGAGGCTATTGTTTTTAGAATTCAATTATCTAGCTTAGTAGCTAGATCCATAAAGTTAGGAATGTCACTTTTGGGAATAGAAGTGCCAAATAGAATGTAAGAAAGGAATAGCCAAATTCCATATTAAGAAAAAAGAATGTTCGATAATTTACAAGACAAATTAGACAAAGCCTTTCAGGTACTGAAAGGACAAGGACAGATTTCAGAACTCAATGTTGCTGAAACACTTAAGGAGATTAGAAGAGCATTGGTAGATGCCGATGTAAGCTTCAAGATAGCAAAACAATTTACTGCAAGAGTAAAGGAAAAGGCATTAGGTGAAAAAGTACTGACAAGCCTAAAGCCAGGTCAATTGATGACCAAGATAGTAAGAGATGAAATGGCATCCCTTATGGGAGAGAATGCAGTTGAACTGAATCTTACTTCTAAGCCTTCTATAATACTAATGGCAGGATTGCAAGGATCAGGTAAAACTACTCATAGTGGAAAGTTAGCCTCTTATCTGAAGACTAAAAAGACTAAAAAAGTATTGCTTGTTGCTGCAGATGTATACAGACCAGCAGCAATTAACCAGCTTCAGGTTGTTGGTGAACAAATAGGAGTGGAGGTCTATGCAGAATTAGAGAACAAAAGTCCTGTAGACATCGCTAAGAACGCTGTTGCTCATGCAAAATCAAATGGTTTTAATGTAGTAATTGTCGATACGGCAGGTAGACTTGCTATTGATCAAGCCATGATGGAAGAGATCAGAAGTGTCCATAAATCCATAGATCCAGACGAAACGCTTTTTGTGGTTGACTCTATGACAGGTCAGGATGCTGTGAATACAGCTAATGCCTTTAATGATGTCTTAGATTATGATGGTGTAATCCTTACAAAATTGGATGGTGACACCAGAGGTGGTGCAGCACTAACTATTAGAACTGTTGTAAATAAACCTATTAAGTTTATTGGTACCGGTGAGAAAATGGATGCCTTGGATGTTTTCTATCCAGATAGAATGGCTGATAGAATCTTAGGTATGGGAGATGTTGTTTCTTTGGTTGAACGTGCTCAAGAGCAGTTTGATGAAAAGGAAGCAAGAAGAGTTCAAAAAAAGATAGCAACCAATAATTTTGATTTTGATGATTTCCTAGGGCAAATCAAGCAGATCAAAAAGATGGGTAATATGAAAGACCTAATGGGAATGATCCCAGGAATGGGTAAAATGATGAAGAATGTAGATATTGATGATGACGCCTTTAAAGGAATAGAGGCTATCATTCATTCAATGACTCCAGAAGAAAGAGCTAATCCAAGCTTGATTAATGGGAGTAGAAGGAAAAGAATTGCAAGTGGAAGCGGAAAAGAGATTAAAGATATAAATCAACTTCTGAAGCAATTTGGAGAAATGAGCAAAATGATGAAAATGATGCAAGGTGGTGGCGCAAAGAAAATGGCCGGCATGATGCGTGGAATGGGAGGTGGAAAACCTTTTTAAATTAATTAGATGAATATTTTAGACGGAAAGAAAACCTCACAAGAAATTAAAGCTGAAATAGCTATTGAGGTAAAAGCTTTAGTAGAAAAAGGTAGCAAGAGACCTCATTTAGCGGCTGTACTGGTTGGAAATAATGGAGCTTCTATAACTTACGTAAATGCAAAGGTTAAGGACTGTGAAGAGGTAGATTTTAAATCAAGCCTACTGAAGTTTTCTGAAACAATTTCTGAGAAGGAACTTTTAGATGAAGTGAAAAAGCTTAATCTAGATGATGATATTGATGGTTTTATCGTTCAGTTACCTCTTCCTAAACATATCAATGAGCAAAAGGTAATAATGGCTATAGATCCTGAAAAGGATGTGGATGGATTTCATCCGCAAAACCTTGGAAAGATGGCATTGAATCTACCAACTTATTTACCAGCTACCCCCATGGGTATTATGGATCTGTTAGATCGCTATAATATTGAGACAGGAGGTAAGCATTGTGTTGTGGTAGGAAGAAGCCATATTGTTGGCTTGCCTGCCAGTATTTTAATGGGTAGAAATGCATATCCAGGAAATGCAACTGTCACTCTAACACATTCAAGGACCAACAACCTAAAAAAATTACTAAAAGAGGCTGATATTATTATCGCAGCTATTGGAAAGCCTGATTTTATTACTGCTGACATGGTTAAGGATGGGGTCGTAATTATTGATGTTGGGACAACAAGAGTAGTGGATAAATCCAAAAAGTCTGGCTATAAGTTGAAGGGTGATGTGGATTTTGAAAATGTAAGTAAAAAAGCTAGTTATATTACTCCTGTTCCAGGTGGTGTAGGTCCAATGACTAGAGTTAGCCTTATAAAAAATACTTTAATGGCGCTTAGAAAAAAGCTTTAGTTAACTATTTCTGTCAATTTCTCTTTTTAAGGACTTCTCTTTTAGAGAGTGGCGCTTGTCATATAATTTTTTTCCGGCTCCTAGGCCGATTTCTAGCTTTGCCAAGCCTTTATCATTTACAAACAGCCTAATAGGAACTATGCTGAGGTTTCCGCCTTGCTCTAGGCTAGTCTTTATTTTTTTGAGCTCTCTCTTATTCAATAATAACTTTCTCTCTCTAAGAGGTTCGTGATTGTTGATATTACCGTATTTATATTCCGCAATGTGAAGATTTCTAATAAAGAGTTCTTCACCTTTAAAAAAACAATAACTATCTGACATACTAACCAAGGAATCTCTAATTGACTTAATTTCAGTGCCTAAGAGCATAAGGCCAGCTAAGTAAGTGCTCGTGATTTCGTAATTAAATCTCGCTTTCCTGTTTTTTATATTTATATAAGCTTGTGACATGGCGTAAAATTAGAATTAATCTAGCTTAGTACGTACTTTTGTGCCAAATTTCATTCATGTATAAGCTTTTAATTAGACCCATCCTTTTTTCATTCGATCCTGAGAATATTCATTATCGAGTTTTTTCAATTTTAAAACTTATTCATAAGCTGCCATTAGGGGGCTTATTGATGAGGTCGTTATATAATTCAAAGGTGAATAACCAAGCAGTTGAAGTGTTTGGTCTTAGGTTTAAAAATAGAATTGGACTTGCAGCGGGCTTTGATAAGGATGCTAAGCTGTTTAATGAGCTTGGTTCATTAGGATTTGGCTTCATTGAAGTTGGAACTGTTACTCCTAAAGCTCAAGACGGAAACCCTAAACCAAGATTATTTCGTTTGCCTGAAGATAAAGCCTTAATTAATAGAATGGGATTCAATAATGGTGGAGTCCTTGATATGCTTGAACGCCTTAAATCAAGAAAGGATAAGAATTTGATTATTGGGGGAAATATTGGTAAGAATAAAGTAACTCCAAATGAAAATGCGAAAGATGATTATATAAGCTTGTTTAATCAGCTTTTTGATTATGTAGACTACTTTGTAGTAAACGTGAGTTCACCAAACACGCCTAATCTCAGGGAACTTCAGGAGAAAGGGCCTCTTCTTGATTTGCTAAAAAGTCTTCAGGACTTAAATGCAAAAAAGGACAATCCAAAACCAATTCTGTTAAAGATTGCACCAGACTTAACTAATGGCCAATTGGATGATATTATTGAAATATCAAAAGAAAGCAATATCGCAGGAATCGTTGCGACTAATACAACTATATCTAGAGATAATCTTAAAATGAATCAAGATGAAGTAGCTAAGATTGGTGCAGGAGGATTAAGTGGTCAGCCAGTTAAAGATAGATCTACTGAGGTTATTTCTTATTTGTATAAGAATAGTAATGAAGATCTTGACATCGTTGCTGTTGGCGGGGTTTTTAGTGGTAAAGATGCTCTAGAAAAGCTTGAGGCTGGAGCAAAATTAGTTCAAGTTTATACTGGCTTTGTCTATGAAGGCCCATCCATGATTAGTAAAATTAATAGATATCTAAAGAAGCATTACGCATAAGAAATAATTCCTTTTTTAGAAGACAAAGGAATTTCAAGCTCTCAACTAATCTGCTTCCATACCAGCTAAAAGCCTCAGTGTCTATGATTTTTAAAAGCTTTATGGAATAAAAACTTTCACCAATTTCGTGCAATTCTTTTGAATTGAATGAATAGGGTTCTGAGGATAATAGCAAAAAATCGAGTTCTAAATCTAGGATTTCTCTTTGATCTAAAGCTGGATATCGATCTTCTTTAAAACTCACCATGTTTTTTAGTCCTGCTAAAAGCATCATACTATTGATAAAAGTATCTGTTGAGGCAAACATTAAGGGTGCATTCCAAATCGCGAAAGCGGACTTAAAATTTGAGTTAGGAATAGCCTTTAAATCTAGAAATTGGGCATTTATTTTTGATACAATGACATTAGCTTGAACTTCTTTATAAAGAAGTATACCAAGCTTGTTAATTAGATTTATACTATCCTCAATATCCTTTATATCACTTACATAAACTGGGCAAATTTCCTTTAAGGATTCAATATGCCCTTTGGTATTCTCTTCTTTATTGGCAATAATAAGAGTAGGTCTTAATGATCGGATTCTTTCAATATCCAAATCTTTTGTTCCACCTATTACCGCCTTTGACTCTAGAAGATTTTTGGGTTTTACACAATATGCAGTTAGACCAACAATATTATTCTCTAAACCTAGATCACTTAATAGTTCTGTTTGAGAAGGGACTAATGAAACTATTCTTGAACCAAGAGATTCAGTCTTTTTAAATGTTTGCCCAATGTCATCAAAGACCACCATTTAGCTCAATGCGCTTATAAGATCTTGTTTTGTAATTATATGAAATTTATCATTTTCTAGTTGTACTAAAACAGCCGAATTCTCTTCATTAATTTTACTTGCAACGCTTTTAAGCTCATCCTTGGCCTCTACAATAGGAAATGGTTTACCCATTACATCAGAAACTAATCTTTCGGCAAAACCTTTTTCGTTCATTAATTGGGAGAATAGTTTGCTATCATCTAGTGAACCTATATTTTCTCCATCTTTAATTACTGGAAGCTGGCTTATTTTATAATGCTGCATTCTTTGAATTACAGCGCTGATAATTTCATTTGGCTGAGCAGTTATTAGTGGTAAGTTCTCATGGGCTTTGACTAGATCTTCAGCTCTACTTTCTTCATTAGTTAAGAAGCCTCTATCTCTCATCCAGTCATCGTTGTAAACTTTTCCGATATACCTACTTCCGTGATCGTGGAATAAAACTACCACCACATCATCTGCAGTCAATTCATCTTTCATTTGGCGAATCACTTGATAGGCAGATCCAGCACTATAACCTAGAAATAGACCTTCTTTTTTAGCTAATTCTCTAGTTACGACAGCACCGTCTTTATCAGTTATTTTCTCAAAGTGATCAATGACAGAGAAATCTACATTTTTAGGAATGATATCTTCTCCAATTCCCTCTGTGATATAAGAGTAAATCTCTTTTTCATCGAATTCACCAGTCTCATGGTACTTCTTAAACACACTTCCATAAGTATCGGCTCCCCAGATTTTAATATTTGGATTTTTTTCTTTTAAGTATTTTCCAACCCCTGAGATCGTGCCACCAGTTCCTACACCTACTACGAAATGAGTGATTTTGCCTTCAGTCTGTTCCCAAATTTCAGGTCCAGTACTTTCGTAATGGGCAAGTCTATTATTTAAATTATCATATTGAAATGGATAATAGCTATTTGGAATTTCTTTATTTAATCTTTCTGCAACAGAATAGTAAGACTCAGGATGATCTGGAGCAACGTTTGTAGGGCAAACATATATTTCTGCTCCTAGCGCTCTTAGAATATCCATTTTTTCTTTACTCTGCTTATCAGAGAGAGTACAAATTAATTTATAGCCTTTACATACTGCAGCTAGAGCTAGTCCAAAACCAGTATTACCAGAGGTACATTCAATAATGGTTCCGCCTGGTTTTAGTAAGCCTTTTTCTTCAGCATCTTCCACCATTTTGAGAGCCATTCTATCTTTGACTGAGTTACCTGGATTAAAGTATTCTACTTTAGCCAAGACTGTTGCAGGAATATCTTCGGCAATTGCATTTAGTCTTATCATTGGAGTATTTCCAATGGTCTCTAAAATGGAGTCGTATATTTTCTTTACTGGACGCATATAATGTAATTTGGGATTGCAATATTAATCAAACCTAATGGCTTTAACGGGGCTAATTCTAGTTATTAGAAGTGAAGGCAAAATCATACATAGGAAACATATAAGAAGGCTAGAAATGTTCACGATGAGTATAGAAAAAGGATCAATAAAAATACTGACTTCACTTACATAGTAAACAGAAGGATCAAGTTTTATAAAGCCTGTCTGCTTCTGAAGAAGTGCAATTCCAATTCCAATAACATTTCCTATTAAAAGAGCTCTAATAATAAGAATAGAAGCATTGAAAAGAAATATCCTCTGAATGGTATAATTGCTTGCTCCCAGTGCCTTAAGAATTCCAATTAGTTGAGTCTTGTCTAAAATCATTATAAGTAGTGCTATACACATATTTAAAGCAGCAACGGCTAATATGATCACCAAGATAACTGCCATATTAACATCAAAAAGATCCAACCATTGAAACAATTGCTCATAAGTAGACTTAGCACTTACAGCATCCAACTCAAAGGGCAGGAGGAGTCGTATTTCCTGTGCAATATCCAAATTGCTTCCTTCGGTAAGAGCTAGTTGATAACCACCATATTGATCTTTTGACCATTTATTAATTCTTTGAATATGCTTAATATCACCAATAATGTAATTTTGATCTACCGCTTCAAAATTGGTTTGAAAGCAACCTGAAATAATAAAATTTCTGACTAGGGGAGGTTTCTTAGTATCTCTTATAAAGTACATTCTAAAACTATCACCGATTGATAATTTTAATTTTTTTAAGAGTATTTGCGATATGACAACAGAATCAGATCTTTTATTAGAATTATATTTTGGGTATTCACCATCTATTAAAATGCTTTGATAGAAATCATTATCAAAATCATTGGTAATTCCTTTAAGAACAACACCTTCAAAGAGACTATCATTTTTAATAATCCCTGCTTTCTCAGCAAAGGGCGATATTCTTTGAACGTAGTTTAAATTTACTATCTCTTCAATTAAATCTTTATCAAGGCTTACTGGACTTTGATTAACTATCGATTTACTCTCATAATTCAATATTTGTACGGCTCCATTAAAACCTATAATTTTAGATTTAATCTCACGTTGAAGTCCTAAACCTGTACTTAAAGCAAGAATCATAATTATTATTCCAAGTGCAACAGCAGCAATTGAAATCTTCATCATTGGAGCAGAAATCTTTTTGGAATTAGATTTGCTGTAACTTAGGCGTCTTGCTATAAAAAAATCAAAATTCAATCTAAAATATTTATGACTGCCAAATATAGACAATTGCTTATGGTGCTCCTTATGTTTTCGATACTTCTTAATGGTCAAAATCAAGAGTCTAATTCTATAATTTTAGGTGCAGAAAGAATGGGCGCTTACTTAGCTTTTCTACACGAAAAATCAGTAGCTATAGTTGCGAATCAAACATCAGTTATTAATAATACTCATTTAGTGGATACCTTACTTAAACGTGGAGTTGCAATAGAAAAAGTTTTCGCCCCAGAGCATGGTTTTAGAGGAAAGAAGGATGCAGGCGAAAGCCTAAAGGATGGGATAGACTCTAGGACAAAGCTTCCAATAGTAAGCCTATATGGTAAGAATAAAAAGCCAAGCGAATCTATGCTTCAAGGAATTGATATCGTAATTTTTGATATCCAAGATGTGGGTGCTAGATTCTATACTTATATATCTACTTTAACATATGTAATGGAAGCTTGCGCTGAAAATGGTATTGAGCTTATAGTATTAGATAGACCCAATCCACATGGTCATTATATAGACGGCCCGATATTGCAATCAAAGAATTCTTCATTTGTAGGGCTTCATCCTATTCCAATTGTTCATGGAATGACAGTAGGAGAGTATGCCCAAATGATCAACGGTGAACAATGGCTTAAAAATGGAGTGAAAGTAAATCTCAAAGTGATTAAATGTGAAAACTATGATCATAAAACATTATACGAATTGCCCATAGCTCCTTCGCCAAATTTGCCAAATCAACTTGCCATAAGTCTTTATCCTTCCTTATGCTTTTTTGAGGGAACTAATGTATCCGTTGGCAGGGGGACTTCAATACCATTTCAAATTATTGGCTCCCCTTACTGGACTGATTTTGATACTATTTTCATACCAGTTTCAGGTCCTGGTGCTAAATACCCTAAGCATGAAAATCTAAAATGTAAAGGCTTTGACCTCAGAGAATTTTCTGAACACTATATGATTGGAGCAAATAAAATTCAAATTGAATTTCTTCTTGAAGCGTATAATTCAACGGAGAATAAAGAAGCTTTTTTTAATAATTTTTTTGAAAAATTAGCTGGGACTTCTTTATTAAGAAAGCAAATTACCGATCATTTAAGTGCTCAGGAAATAAGAAGCAGTTGGCAAAATGGGTTAGTTGAGTACCAAAAGACTCGTAAAAAGTATTTGCTTTATCCTGATTTCAACTAAAACAATAAATAATGAAAAGCAAGGTTTGCGCGAACTAGAACATCATTATCATCGCCAGTTCCAGTTGCGCCATCCCAAATGTCACTAAAACCAAAACGAACTTTAAAGTTTCCTTCAATCCCCCATTTTTTGGTCACAAACACTAAAATCCCACTTCCTATTTGAGCAGCCATACCATTCTCATTACCTGCCTGTAATACATAGCCCGGTGATAATTCTTTTCCTAAGAACTCTGCTTTATTTAAAGAATATCCTCCTCCAAATTCTAAATAGGGAAGTATCATGCCTGCATAAGGATTATAGTTATTTACTTCCCGAAGTAAAACATACCTCATGCTCAATCCAAAATAGTGCTGAGAAATCCTCATTTGTGGAATTCCTATATTACTGTCACCCACAATTTGAGCGTAGTTTTGAGAAGATAATGAAGTACTAATTTCTGCACATACATTCCATCTAGCATTCTCAAAAGGATGAACATACATTATGCTAAAATCTGGACCCCAAGCAGAAAAGTTAAATGCACTTGTATTAATATCTCCATCGATAAAATTTAAGCCTAAGCCCCCAACAATTGCAGGGCTTTGCGCTCTCAGACTAGAAGTAGAAATTATAACCGCTAAAAATGAGGCAAATAGAAATTTCATTCAATATTAAATTACTTTGTTTTGTTTGGAAATAATGAAGAATGTTCTCAATTACTCTAGAAACTCTATCATTAATGGTTTAAATATCAAACAATTTTTTTAATAATAAAGTATTGGCTGAATGTTTTTTTATTTACAATTATTGAATAATCAAGTAGTTACGATGCGACAGTGTTCAGAAACAATTAAATAGACTAATTGCTTTTAATTAAATAATCTTTTCGATGTTCAGTAAAATGTCTTGAACGGCCGGACAGACTTCTGCGTTTTTAAGAGTTAGATCCAAAATTGGTCGCATTCCGTTCTGGTCAGTGTGGGGGTAAGTCTTACATGCTTTTGGGCGATCTTCATAAACACTACAGTAATTATCTTCCAATAAGAAGGGGCAAGGAGTGGTTTGTAATACCCAATCTCCATCCTCATCTTTTCTTAAATACATATCGATAAACTTGCTAGTACTTAGTTTAAATCTTTTGCTAAGTCTATCAATGTCATTATTGGTAAAGAGGGGACCCGTAGTTTTGCAACAATTAGCACAGTTAAGACATTCTATGCGCTCAAATGAATCATGATGAGCATCTTTAAAAAGTTTATCCAATTGTTTCGGTCTAACTCTTTTCAATTTTTTAAACAATCGATTGAAATCATCTTTCTTCTCGATAGAAATCTCTTCAAAATTATCTAGGAAATTATCTGGTTTATTTTCCACGGCCCTGAAGAACTATTAGAACTGTGTAAATAAGAATTTTAAGATCATTAAATAAATTCATATTCTCAATATAAATAATGTCATATTTCAGACGCTGAATCATCTGATCAACGTTTTCAGCATATCCGTATTTCACCATTCCCCAAGAAGTAATTCCAGGTTTTACTTTTTGGACATACTTATAATGTGGAGCTTTTAGGAGTATTAAGTCGACATAATATCTTCTTTCAGGCCTAGGACCTACAATACTCATTTGGCCAAATACTACGTTTAAAAACTGTGGGAGTTCATCCAAACGATATTTTCTCATTATTCTTCCCCATGACGTGATTCTAGGGTCATTCTCACTGCTCAATTGTGGACCTAAATCTTCAGCAGCTTCCACCATAGATCTGAATTTTATCATCTTAAATTCCTTGCCATAGATCCCCAATCTTTTTTGCATAAAAAGAATTGGGCCTTTACTAGTAGCTTTAACCATTACAATGCAAATCAGAATAACTGGTGAACACAGTAGCAGTAAAAATAGACTTAGAATAATATCAAAAACTCTCTTTACAATTTTTTGCCATAGAGGCATTAGTTCATGCTTTATTTCAACTAATGGAGCTCCTAATGATTGAAGTTTTACTTTACCACTTATTATATCGTAAGTATCAGGTATCATTTTGATCTTCACATTACTTCCCTCTAATCTATTTATTAAACTTTCAAGTTTCTCATGTTCAGATGATTCAATAGCAATAATAACTTCTTCTATATTATAGGATTTAATAATTTTTTCAAGCTCCTTATATGTGCCAAGATGTTCAAGATCCTTTTCAATTAAAAATCGAATATTATTATGAACACTCACAAAGCCAATAAATTTGTTCCCATCACTATGAGGAAGCTTATCCATTTCAGTGAATAAGTCAACCGCATTTTCATTTGAGCCAACTAGAATAGTATTAAACCAAATTTGTCCTTTTTTAATTTTTCTGGCAGTTCTACTGCTCAAAATAAATCTTATTGTTGCCGTAATTAAAAATTGGCCAGAAAAGTATACTAAAAAACCTCTGTAATAGTCTGTATAATTGGTAACCCAATCGTCAAGAATTAGTGCAAAAAAGATGACAACGGAACCAAGTAAGGAAGCATTAAATGTATATAAGAGTTCTTTTAACCTGGAACGTCTGAATATATCTCTATAAAAGCCCGTAAGAAAATATGCGCCAACCCAGAAAATCGCGATAAGCAATATTCCGACATAATAATTTGGATCAAACTCAAAAACAACTTTGCCAAAACGTGCTTTCTCAATTACGGCCTTCCGAAACACAAACAAAATGGAGTATGCTATAGAGGAGGAGATAATATCTCCAATAATATACTTAGCTCTTTGTAGAAGTTCATTCTTCATCTAATACACTAATCTCAAATTATCTAGGTAAATCCTAGCTGTATCTACTCCAAAAAGGGCGGATGAAACAAAAACCTTAAATCCTGTGGCATCTGCTAATTCAGGGCTAGAAGTTTCTGTAGATAAATTCACGTATATTTTTGACCATTCATCTTTAGGATTTATAAATAAAGTTTGACGTTGAATCGGCGCATTTGCAGGAATTATAGCCACAACACCTACTACAAACGGATTATTACTTTTATAAGATATCTCCAAGTATACACTAGGGCCTCCTTTTGGAAATTCATAAGAGTCTGAACTAATAAACTCTCCAAAATCATTACTTGCGTCTAAGAAAATTGCACCAGCCTTGCCATTATCTTCGCCTGTATCTGTTGGATTAGTAAAGACTAAATTGGGATCAGAAATTTTGATTAAGGCGGTATCAGACCTTGTACTTGACTGAAAGTTTAAACCAGGCTCATCAAAGTCCTCAAGAATAACTAGAGTTTTATTGTTACCAAAACTAACTTCTGGTATACCATCACCAGAAATGTCAAAATATACCGTATCAAAAGGATCAGTATCCAAAGGAAAAATTATTGGATCTATGTAAGAGTATATTTGTCTCGTTGAGCTTATTCCATTTGTGCTAACTCCAGGAGAAATTTCAATTTCATCGCCCTTCTCAGCAATTACAGGTGCTATCATTGGCAATTCATAGGCTCCTACACCTATGTCATTAACAAAAATCCAAGCTGTTGTAAATTTAGAATGTGAAGTTCCTTCTGTTATATAGTCTGTTGATAAATGAATATCTGGAAGATTTATATAAACGACATCTTCTGATTTCAAGTCATCTCTTGAGCAGGAATAAGCGAATAACAAAAGTAAGCCACTTAAAAGTAGCAAGGAGTGTAATGGTTTGGTCATATATTATGCTATGACGTTCAAGTTTAAGTTGATTTTCTCAAGAATTTCTTCTGCCAAATGAAGAGCCTTGTATCCATCTTCTAAGGTAACGTCAGACTGTAGGTTTTTATTGACTGAATTTGCAAAGCTTTTCAACTCTTCTTGAATAGCATTGGTAGCTAGGCTATTAGGTTTTTCAAAATAGATCTGTTTCTTCTTATCATCGCCTAAATCAATAACCATTGCAAATGGATTAGAACCGTCAATCTCATCTTGCATTCTTATTAATTCTGTGCTTTTTTCAAGAAAATCGACAGTGATATACGCATCTCTTTGAAAAACTCTAGTTTTTCTCATGTTTTTCATAGACAGCCTACTTGCCGTTAAATTAGCAACACATCCGTTGTCAAATTCAATTCTTGCATTTGCAATGTCCGGTGTATCTGATACTACGGCTACTCCGCTAGCATTAATCTTTTTAACATTGGCATTCACAATTGATAAAACTATATCTAAATCATGAATCATAAGGTCTAATACCACAGGAACATCCGTTCCTCTAGGATTAAACTCAGCCAATCTGTGAGTTTCAATAAACATTGGATTTGAAATATAATCCTTAGCGCTAATGTAGGCAGGGTTATATCTCTCTACATGTCCAACTTGTGCTTGAACTCCAGCTTCCTGACTTAATTTTATTAGCTCCTTTGCTTGAGGAGAAGTTTCTGTAATAGGCTTTTCTATAAATATCGGCTTTGATTTTCTAAGAGCCTTTACAGCGCAGTCAAAGTGATTCAATGTAGGTGTAACGATATCAACTATGTCTGATGCATCAATTAAATTATCAATGCTATCAAATGCTTGAATTCCAAATTCTTTAGAAATACTCGCACTTACTTCAGGAGAAGGATCAAAAAAGCCGATAAGATCATATACTTCTGGAAGACCTTGAATACATTTCATATGAATCTTCCCTAAATGGCCTGCGCCTAAAACACCTATTTTCAGCATCAAAATAAAATTTTTACAAAAGTATTAATTAAAACAGCTTTAAAGGTCATAAGTAATAGCTTTTCACATTTAATTGTTCATTTTTAATCCTTTAAATCTATTGAATTATTATGCTTCTCGCGATATTTGTAAAATGATAGATACTCCACGCCATAAAGGGCAAAGATCTAAGTTAGTAAAGGAACTTATTGCAAAAGGAATAAGAGATGAAAGGGTTTTAAGAGCTATAGAGCTGATACCTAGGCATCTTTTTTTAGATTCTTCATTTGAAGATTTTGCATATCAAGATAAGGCCTTCCCTATTGCTGCAGGGCAGACTATTTCTCAACCATTCACGGTTGCAGCTCAGTCAGAAATGCTGAAGATTAATAAAGGAGATAAGGTGTTAGAAATTGGAACAGGCAGTGGGTATCAGGCATCTGTTTTGCACTTAATGCAGGCTAAAGTCCATTCAATAGAAAGACAAAAAGAGCTCTTTGATATTACCAAACCACTGATGCAAAAACTAGGATATAATTTCCTGATGAAATATGGAGACGGATATCAAGGCTTGCCAACTTATGCACCATTTGATAAGATAATAGTAACTGCTGGTGCACCTGATATTCCTATTGCTCTTTTAAGGCAGCTAAAAATTGGAGGAACAATGGTTATTCCTGTTGGAACTGGAGAGCAAGTTATGAAGTTAATTTACAAACGAACTGCATCTGAAATTGATATACAAGATAAAGGGATTTATAAATTTGTTCCAATGCTTGAATCAAAAGGAAATTAAAAATCTTCTTTCAGATCAGATATAATGGCCATATGAGTGCCAGTCCAAGCTGCATCAAAAATTATTTCAATCATGCTTTGAACTTTACCTTGTTTAAATAGAAGTTTGATTTTGAAATGGTAAAATCCTTCACTATTTTCCATCGGTTCAGTAGATGATTCTAAAAATTCAAAACTTGCATTTTTCTTCAAGTCATATTGATAATCACCTCTTAGTTCACTATAGGATTGCTGATACATCATATAGCTATGATTGTATTTTTCATCCATCTTATGAATAGAAATATCTTGTTGTTTTAAGGGCCAAGGTTGAGTCCTTATCAGTTTCTTATATTCAGACGATCTTATATAAGACGGAAGTTTTAATTCGCTAGAATCTGTGAGCGCCTCAAATACTTCTTTACCAAAGGCTTGAAGCTGTTCCTCCGACTGAGAGTATGAATAAGAACAAATAAGAATGGATATACTTAGAAGGATGCTTTTCATGTTAATTTAGTGATTCAGCTTTTATTTGGTTTAATGAAGCCACAATATCCTCAAATTTTCTGAATCCTCTAGCTAATAAATGAGCTTGTTCATTATGCATATAAACTAAACTCGGGTAACCATTAATTCCCCATGCTTGCATTAGCTTAAATTCTTCATTAACAGCAGTAACGACTTTTTGATCTTGCATATTCAATTCAAAGCTCTTTGGCTCTAGTCCAAACTTATGAGCAACTTTGGAGTAGGTATCTAGGTCAGCAGGAGCTGCACCATGATAATAGATTGCTTTTTGAACTTCAGCTGCATAATCAATAATAAGTTCGGGTTTAGCAGCTCTAAAAAGAGCTATTGCTAATGCTCCAGGCATAGAAGTGAAGTAATTAGTACCTTCATCTAGTGCCTCTAAGAATTTTGGTCCAAATTTTACACCACTCAGCTCTTCAACTTTAGAAAATCCATCTTTAATATAGGGAGCAACTTCACCAATAGGACCCTCTCTTTCACCTAGAACCATTCCACCACTGAAAACTTTGAATTCAAACTCATTTTTGTATTCTTCTTGCAGCTTCTTAATTACGGGGCTAAAACCGTAGCACCAGCCACATAAAACATCAAATACATAATAAAGAACAGGCTTACTCATAAATGTAAATTTCTTACAAAGGTAAAGCTCTATGTTAATCTACTTAATAAAGTTTCTGAATGAATTCATCAATCCTTTAGTTTTAATAGAACTTAGAATTAAATTTGCACAATGATTGAAAGTGCGAATAAGGATTTAAAGGAGGGTAAGGTTCTTCCAATAATGGAAGAATTTTATACTATACAAGGCGAAGGGTTCCATACAGGTAAAGCTGCATATTTTATAAGAATAGGAGGCTGTGATGTTGGCTGTCACTGGTGTGATGTAAAGGAAAGCTGGAATCCTAATTTGCATCCGGCCACGGCTGTTGATGGCATTGCAGATCGTTCAGCTTCTTACAGCAATACGGTTGTAGTTACTGGAGGTGAGCCTTTAACATGGAATATGGACTATTTAACTAAGAGTCTCAAAGAAAAAGAACTAACAATTCACATAGAGACTTCAGGGGCATATCCATTAACAGGAATTTGGGATTGGATCTGTTTATCACCCAAGAAAAACATGCCACCAAAAAATGAGATTTATTCAAAGGCTAATGAATTGAAGGTTATTGTGTTTAATAGACATGATTTTATTTGGGCAGAAGAACATGCATCCAAGGTTGGAGTAAATTGTATTTTATATTTGCAGGCAGAGTGGAGTAAAAGAGATGAAGTTATGCCTCTTATCTCAGAATATGTTATGCAAAATCCAAAATGGAGAATTAGTCTGCAATCTCATAAATACATAGGGATTCCTTAAGCTTTAAGAAATTCTAATCCGTAATCTGATTTTCTTTGCTTCAGCACATATTTGTTTTTTTCCTCTGCTAAATAGCTTTCTCTAAATAATGATTTAGCCTCATCGAGGAAGTCGTTTAGATTGTCATACCTAATAGAGAAATGGCCAATTAAAAGAAATTTTGTTTTCAGTTTTTGAGCTTGCTCTGCGGCCTGTAACGCAGTAGAATGTTTAGTTTTAATAGCCCTATTTAGATGCTCTGTTAAGAATGTGGCCTCATGGTATAATAAATCTGGACTGTCAATATAAGCGCTTATGTCAGTGGGTTCAGTATCAGTGCAATAGGCATATGAAAAGGGTTTGCCTGCAAATAGGGTTATATCTGTATTTTTAAAAACTACATTATCAGCATTGGTCCAATCAGCACCTTCTTTGATTGCTTTTATTTCAGTTATTGGAACTTTATTTGACTCAATAAAAGATTTTTTAATCTTCCTCTGTCTTTGCTTTTCCTTAAATTCAAAACCCCAGCACTCGATTGAATGTGACAAAGGAAATGAACTAATAATGACCTTTGTATCTTCAAAAACTACAGCTTTCTTTTTTGTTTCTAAGACATGAAAAATTAAAGGATACTTTAACCAAGAGCTGGAAACTTTAAGCTGATCTCTGACCAACTGTTCTAAGCCTTTTGGTGCGTAGATGTGAATAGCCTTTTTTCTATCCAGGAGGCTCAGAGTGCTTAAAAGAGGTATTAATCCAAAAAAATGATCACCATGTAAATGACTAATTAGAATTCGGTCTATCCTTCCAAACCCTATTCCATTTTCTCTTAATCTAATTTGCGTTCCTTCACCGCAATCAATAAGAAAATGTCGATCTGCAATAGTTAGAAATTGACTTGTTGGGTGTCGATTAATTAAAGGTACTGCTGAATTACTCCCTAATATTGTTAGCTCAAAATTCACTAATCGTACTTAACAAATTTGAAGTATAACTTTGGTCATCAAAAATTATGGTAACCAGATAAGCCCCAGCTTTTAAAGTGCTTACATTCAACGTTTGCGTATTAGAACCGCTACTAGTAATGATTTCTTCAGTAATAATTGTATTTCCAATTATATTGGAAATTACCGCAATTCCCTTTCCACCTTTCGAAATAAATTCAATATTCAGGAGTTCATTCGTTGGGTTGGGATATGTTCTGAGTCTCTTTAAACGGGCAATCTCATTAATTGAAAACATATTTTCAATCATGAAAATGTAATTATCTAAAGTATCTACAAGGACAATATTAGAAGGTCCAATATCAATATTAAACTCTAGAACTACCTTAGGCCTTAAACTATCGGCAGCAGTGGGTAAACCAGTTAATTGTCCACAGCCATAATCCCCTCCATTCAATGTGCAATTACTAGGTACACATCCAAAAGTAAATCCATTGGGCAGGCCTAATATTCCTCTAATTGTAATAGAGTTAATAAGAAAATTACTGCCTTGAAAACTCGTATCCATGGGCGCTTTTACTTGGATAACTTCAGAATAATTTACACCAACAGAAGCAGGAGGAAGAAATACTAATTGTTCACCATTTATTGTATCAAGCCAACTAACGGCAGGAGGGATTAGTCCATGCTGTGTAATGCTAGTATCAGGGATGCACTGAGCTGAAAGCGTAAGGTTAGAACCAAGAATACTAAAACTAAGTAGAATTAAGCTTAAAGTATGTTTCATAATGTTCGTGCTGTTTAGGAATAAAATAAACTTCTATGCAAAATTCATCGTCCTTTTTGAAGCTAATTGGTAAAGCACAGCCATTCTTATTGCAACTCCGTTCTCCACTTGATTTAATATAATTGATTGGTCACTATCTGCAACTTCAGAACTAATTTCAACTCCTCTATTAATTGGCCCAGGGTGCATTATTGTAATTTTTTTATCTAAACTATTAAGTAGATTCATAGTAAGTCCATACTTCATAGTATACTCTCTAATCGAAGGGAAATATTTTAGATCCTGCCTTTCATGCTGAACTCTAAGCATATTTGCTACATCGCACCACTCAAGAGTTTTTCTTAAATTATAACTTACTCTTACTCCTAAAGAAGATATATACTTAGGAATTAGAGTAGGAGGGCCACAAACTTCTACTTCTGCTCCTAATTTTAGAAGACAGAATATATTGCTTAGCGCAACTCTAGAATGTAAAATATCGCCAACAATAGCAATTTTCTTCCCATTCAAGGTGCCAAGTTCTTTTTGCATAGAAAAAGCATCTAATAAGGCTTGTGTGGGATGCTCATGTGCGCCATCTCCTGCATTTATTATGGTACTATCTACATGCTTAGATAAATGAAGGGCTGCACCAGGATTAGGATGTCTCATAACAACCATGTCTACTTTCATTGAAAGTATGTTGTTTACCGTGTCCACCAGGGTCTCTCCTTTGCTTACACTAGAGGACGAGGCTGAAAAATTGATAACATCTGCACTCAATCTTTTTTCTGCCAATTCAAAGGAAAGACGTGTTCTAGTGCTATTTTCAAAAAATAAATTAGCAATTGTAATGTCTCTTAAACTAGGCACTTTTTTAATCGGTCTATTGATTACCTCCTTAAACTGTTCGGCACTTGAGAAAATGAGTTGAATGTCCTCTTCAGTAAGGTCTTTAATACCAAGTAAATGATTTACACTTAACTCACTCATTAGCTGGTTTTATGATAAATACTGTGTTATTTGAATTGTCATCAGACCATTCTACTAAGACTTTTTCGGACTCAAGGCTATCCACGCGCTTTCCTGTATAGTCAGGTTGTATTGGTAATTCTCTTGAGAACCTTCTATCAATCAGAACAAGAAGTTCTATTTCTTCTGGTCGTCCAAAGGACTGAATTGCATCCATTGCTGCTCTGACACTGCGACCGGTAAATAAAACATCGTCGATGAAAACTACTTTTTTTCCTTCTAAAAGAATATTTATTTTAGTTTGATTTGCTTCTAGAGGATTTCCTCTTCTTCTGAAGTCATCTCTGAAAAAAGTAATATCTAGTTGACCAATATTGAGCTTAGAGATTCCGTTTCTTTCAATGATATCTTTTAATCTTGAGAGGACGTATTTTCCTCTTGGTTGCAAACCTATTAAAACGGTATCGGAAAAATCACCGTGGTTTTCAATAAGCTCGTTAGCCAGCCGATTGAGTATGATGTTTATGCTCTTATTATTAAGGAGCTCTTTCTTTATCATCTTATTAGAATTGCACAAAAATACATAATCTTTGAATTATACTTTGAAATTACTGCTCTATTTGACTTTTCCAGTCTACTCCGTCAAAATTTCCAGAACTCATAATTACAATTACACTATCTGAATTCTTTAATTCTGCAAACTGTTTCAGTAAATCACTTTGATTGTTAAAAACCTTAACATTGTCTCCACCGAAAGCATCTTTAACTATTTTTTTATCTAAAACAGGAAGCTTCTTATGCTCTACAACTTGAGGATTATAATATATGAGGGCATTATCACATGAGCTCATTGAGTTCTTATACTCTCCTATAAAATTAGAATTTAGGCTAGAGAATGTGTGTAGTTCAAACAGACAAATGGTCTTCTTACTTGGATGCCTCTCGCTCACAGCATCCACTGTTGCTTTAAGCTTAGATGGTGCGTGCGCAAAATCGCGATAAGCGATAATATTCTTACCGTTTTCTATTTTTTCTAGTCGGCGGCTTGCTCCAGTAAAACTTGATATAGCCTCATAAAACTGCTCATCGGTTATACCCATCTGATTGCAAACCCAGCGTGCACCCTCTAGATTTAGCATATTATGCTCTCCAAAAACTTCTAATGGAACATTACCTTCTGGGCTATGCAATAAGAGTTCGTCATCATTTATTGAGTAATCAGGAAGTGAGTATGGGAATTTCTTTATTTCTCGTGGATGATTGAGTACGAGTTCTTTCAAAGTAGGATCACTTTCATTATAAACAAGGGCACCTCCAACTTCTATTGTCGAAATAAAATCATTGAATTGTTCTAAGTAATTCTCAAAGCTTGGAAAGACGTTAATATGGTCCCAGGCAATGCCAGATATCAAAGCAATATTTGCTTTGTAATGGATAAATTTCGGTCTAAGATCGATAGGCGAGGAGAGGTATTCATCACCTTCTAGAAGCATAAATTCATTCTCCGGGCTAAATTTAACCATTGTTTCATAACCATTTAATTGAGCACCAACCATAAAATCTGTGCTTAAGTCATGATAGCTAAATACATGTAAAATCATAGCTGTAATACTTGTCTTGCCATGACTACCTGCTATTACAACCCTAGTTTTGTTTTTACTCTGCTGGTAAAGAAATTCGGGATAAGAAAGAATTTTAAGTCCTAATTCCTGTGCCTTTAGTAATTCTGGATTGTCTTTTCTTGCGTGCATACCAAGAATGACATAATCCAATTCATTGTGAATATTAGACGTATCCCAGCCATTTTTAAAGGGTAGTAGATTGTATTTGGCCAAACGAGATTTTGATGGCTCAAAAATTTCATCATCACTGCCAGTAATGTCTAAATTGTTTTGCTTTAAAGCGATAGCCAGATTGTGCATGGCGCTTCCGCCGATTGCAATAAAATGTACCTTCATATATTTTGAATAGACTCCAAAGCTATGAAAGTACTTTAGTTTGTGCTAATTTTAGCTTGAACTGAATTAGAGCTTTTTAAATTGTCCATTATTTTATTAGTCAAAGGCATTTCTGAAAGGGTAGAATGCGTTTGAGATTCAGTTGTAAAATCAATAGAGCCTCCAATACCATCAACAAAAATATCGTTGATGTCAAAATACATATCCATCGTATAGGAGTGACTCTTTAAATTGTCAACTGTAATCGGAAAAGCATGTGTTTTAGTTCTGTAGGCTTCATCTCTACCAGGGTGATAGGCAATTAGAATGTCTGAGGAGGAGCCAAGGCTTCCACTCAGGTTAGCGCGCCCCTCAACTTTGGCGAATCGATACTTTAGCATACTCCAATACATACTCTGGTACGAGCTCAAAGGATTGTCATTAGAAAAAGAGCTTGGATCACTATCATTAGTTGTCGCGTCAAGCCCTATTGCAAATTTTAAAGATTTATACTCTCCTTGAGGAAGTGGTAAAGTGAATTCATTAAAAATATCATCTCCAGGATTAATTAAGGCAAGCGTACTTATCTCCATTTCTGAATTATCGGACTTTACCAAAATAAAATTAGAAACATAAACCCTGAATAGGTCCAAAACAACATCATAATTATTATTCAGAGTTACGGTATCAGAAAGACTAATCTCTGTGTCACCCTGAACTAAGTGAACTCTCACTTTCAAAGACCTATTACCGACAATTGTATCATCTTTATCTTCTTCACATGATTGAAGAGTAAACAGTAAAGCAATTGCTAATAATACTTGAAATTTTCTAAAATAAACTGAATGTAACATTACCTATAAATTGAAGTGCATAATTCATGTCAGCTGGATCAGTAGGGTCACTTTTGATTTCTGGCCTTGCTGCAATATCATGTTTGTCCATCGCTAAGCCTATATCCGTTTGAATGACAAAAATAGCCTTTCCTCTGGAGCCGACAGAAAAATTTAACGCAGGACTAGATCTATATTGAGTAAGCTCATAGGTTCCGATTCTAATATCAAAATCCAAATTTCCTACGGTATCATTAGGATTTGTTGGGTCAAAATATTTGCCCTGAACAATTAAATGATTGTAACCAATTAAGTCGTTTTTAAAAATTGGATTCTTCAAAGGACTTCCTTCAGGTTCTAGAGCCGGAACTCGAAATACATTTTGGGCTGAATCTAATCCAAGGCTTAAGTTATAAAATCCAGAATATCCGCCCGTAGGTAAATTCATTACATCCTGCATCAGGAAATCATCACTAGCAGAAAAGCCAGTCATTAACTCATTATTAGTTATTGTATCCGAACCATTTATAAATTCTAGGTTGGTATAAAGAGCGTGCAAATCTGTGATATAAAATCTTTGCCCAGACTCATTTACATAAATACTATCAAAAACGAGCTCCTTGTTTTTATATATAAATGATTGGCTCAAACGCACGTTTGATATTTCACTTTCAGGAGTTTCGTCCGCAATACTTTGTTCTTCACATGAAAAAAGTAAGGCAAAGCTTAATAGAAGGAGGTATTTCTTCATTTTATTCAATTTCTTTTTCAAAGATAAGGCAAAGTACTAATTAAACGACTTCTTATAGATACGAAAACTATATTCAATTAGTTTGCGGAGCTTCAACTTCTCTATCCTGATCAAGTTGTTCAAATAAGTTGTAGTCACTTGATTGTTCTATTCCTTCCATAATTTGATCCATAATTTCTGTAGATGACATGGAATAGTCAATTTCTAAGGGATCTTTTATTCTTATGGATAGCTGAACTCCTTTTTTCTTGAGGAATAAACCTTTTTTGTCAAAAGCTCTTCTAAATCCATCTACAACAATCGGAATTACAATTGGTTGCGTTTCTTTTATTATATGAGCGGTTCCTCTTCTGCCTTGAACATAGGGAGTGGTGGTTCCTTGAGGGAATGTGATTACCCAACCGTCTTCTAATGCTGTGAAAATTTTATTAATATCTCTTGGGTCAACTCCACGGCTTACAACTTTTCCAGCTTCTCTCCATGACCTTTTTATACTCACAGAACCTACATATGCAAAGAGCTTTGGTAAAATGCCAGCTTTCATTGTCTCTTTTGCCGCAATAAAATAAAGCCTCATTTTTGGATTTAGAAGATAAAATGGAAAGTTTATCCTATCATAAATACCCCATTTAGCACAGCTAAAAACTTGATACATTCCTGCAACATCTGCGAAGTAAGTTTGATGATTACTAACAAAAAGGACTTTATTTTCTGGAAGGTCTTTCAAAATTCTGCTTCCTTCTACCTTAGTTTTGTTAGCAATTGTAAACCTGTAGAACGCAACGGAGCCAAACACAAAGATTAGTATCCGTTTAATTATTAATGAATTGCCGAAGGCATCAAATAGTCTTAATCTCATAAAGCGTTCTGAACTGGCGGCAAATATAGTTTAATGCTATTAATACTTGGTTTTAATGGTTTCAACAATTTCACTTATCATCATAGCGGTAGCCCCCCAAACAATTTCGTCCTCGATATCATAGGCTGGGGTTTTAATAGTAAAGTCGCCAATTGAAATTTCTCTAAACACTTGGTTATTAGAATCTAAGAAGTTCGATAAATCAGTAATTATAAGTCTTTTTACTTCACTCGGTTGAAGGCGATATTCTAAATTTTCCTTATTCACAGCTAGAAAAGGGTGAACTAGAAAATTGCTAGGTGGAATATAAAGTGGACTTAAGGGGGATAGAACTTCTAATTTACTGGCTTGAATTCCGATTTCTTCAAAAGTTTCACGCAAGGCGGTGTCTTTATGATCAGCGTCAGACTTTTCCTTTTTTCCTCCCGGAAAGCTTATTTGACCACTATGCACTCCTGGATAACTTTGCCTTTTGGTAAGAATTATCTGCGCCTGATTTCTTTCACCCTTTGTAATTAATGCGAGAACAGAAGCCTCCTTAGAACTTTGCTTTAATTTTAAATTTATATCTGGTTTTGCTCTTCCTTTTGGAGCTAATTTGTATTGTGCATCAGGACCTATAAGCTCATCAGGGCTTAAGTGAAGAAAAATCTCTCTTATCCTAAACCAATTTAAGTCCAATCTGTTTTCTTTTGGAGCAAAGCTAGGTAAATAATGTAAAAACAATTCGGTGTACAAACATTTAATAAGTAAAGTTTATTAAATTTGCATCTCAATTTATTTAAACTATATGACAATTACTCAACTTCAATATTTAATAGCCGTAGATAATCACAGACATTTTGCCAGGGCAGCAGAAGCTTGTTTTGTGACCCAACCAACACTTAGCATGCAGATTCAAAAACTTGAGGAGGAGCTGGGTGTGCTTTTATTTGATAGAAGTAAACATCCTGTGAGACCGACTTCAATAGGCGAAAGATTAATAGAACAGGCAAGAACTGTTATTCATGAAACCGATAGAATGCAGCAGATTTTACAAGAGAGTAAGAATCAAATGGAAGGAACCTTTAAATTAGGAATAATTCCAACGGTTTCTCCTTCACTTGTGCCAAGGTTTGTATCAAAGTTTCACGCTAAATTTCCTAATATCCAATTACATATTCAGGAAATGAGAACAGAAGCGATATTAGAAAAACTAAGAAGAGATGATTTAGACGCTGCAATCATGGCCACACCTTTAGCTCAAAAGGGAATTATAGAAAAGACTCTTTACTATGAACCATTTATGGCTTTTGTTCCTGAGGGTCATAGGCTTGGAAAGGAAAGCTTTGTAACCAATTCTGAACTAGATATTAAAGATATTTTACTTCTGAATGAAGGGCATTGCTTTAGAAACAGCATTCTAAATATTTGTAATGAAACTGGTCCAAAAGTTCCAAAACCTATAGATTTAGAATCAGGAAATTTTGATACCTTAACTAGATTGAGTAAAAAGGGATTCGGAATGACGCTTATTCCTTATATGCATGCTATTGATATCTCTAAAGAAGATCAGCAATTTGTAAAGCCTATTGCAGATCCAAAGCCTTCAAGAGAAATAAGCTTAGTCTACTCAAGAGCAGAGTTAAAGATTAAAGTAATAAATGAACTTCATAAAATTATAAGATCTTCTATACCTGAAAAACTATTAGAAGAAACTCCAAACATTGTCAGTCCTATTTTAGTAAAGTAATCTAGCTTTACATGACCAAAGCTGTTTGAGGTGTTTTGGTCACGTTTAGTCATAAATACTATAAATGATTAAGATAAAATCTGCATTTCTATTTAGATTAGGGTCTTGCTATTTATTCTTAAGTCTAAGTGCTTGTAATATTGAGCTAGAAAATGCGAATGCTAGTCATTCGTACAATAAGGAAAATGAGTCCGAGTCTATATCGCAAGAAGCGATAAAATACAGCCCTAAGCTTTTAGAGGACAACAAAGCGGCAATTAGACTGTTTGAGAGCTTTGATATTGACACCTTAGCTACCCAATTTGTGATCTCTACAGGATTTGGGGATATTACAATTGAGCTATTTAAGGAAACCCCATTACATTTATCTAATTTTAATTACTTAACAGAATTAAAGTATTTTGATGATACTTATTTCTACAGAGTTAGTCCTGAGCATGTTATACAGGCTGGGAATTCTGATGACTATAATATACTGACCAAGCGAAAGAAAATTGGGAGTTATAAAATTCCTTATGAGGAATCTAGTCATTACCACCAAAGTGGAAATATTGCTATGGCTAGATCCTATAAGAAAAATGAATTAAAAAGGTCAGAGCCCTTTGAGTTCTACATAGTTATTGGAAAAAAGTATAATATTGCTCAGTTAGAATTGATGGAACAGAAGTATGAGATCAAGCTGAATGATACTCAGAAGAGTATATACCAAGAAATAGGTGGATCACCTCATTTAGATGGAGAGCATACAGTAATTGGCAGAGTAATAAAGGGAATGGATGTTGCCTATGCAATTTCTAAAGTAAGAGCGGATAGTGGAGAGTGGCCCTTAGATAATATCAAGATTAAAATCCAGGCCATAAAGTAAAATACTTATTCCAAACGTGAGCATAGACTGTAATTAGCAAAACTGCAACTAGGTTAAGAACAATTCCAATACGGATCATTTCAGACATCTTAATTTTACCACTGCCAAAAACAATAGCATTAGGAGGCGTTGCTATTGGTAACATAAAAGCACAGCTAGCGCCAAGTGTTAGAACTATAGCTAATTGATTAGGATCTAAATTAAGAACCTGTGCAGATGCATAAATTACAGGCACAAATACACTCACCAAAGCTACATTTGACATAAACTCTGTAAAAAAGACACCGACAAAAGTTACAAAGAGTAAGATTAGTAAAACTGATTCTAAATTAAGGCTAACAAGGTAATTTCCAATTATTTCCATCAAGCCTGATGTACTCATTGCGCTTGCAACAGAAATTCCTGCTCCAAATAGCAGCAATATCTCCCAAGGCATTCTTTTCATATCTTTCCACTGCAAGAGTGTTTTTGTCTTCTTTTTAAGCTTTGAAGTAGGAATTATAAACAAAGAGATAGCGGATGCTAGTGCTATTGATGTGTCGTTTAAAGAGCTTAATAATTCATGTTTATTTAAATATGGCCTTAGAATCCATAACGCTGCTGTAATAAAGAAAACAATACTTACTCTTTTTTCTTCAATCGAAAGTTTTCCTAATTTTTTAAGGCTATCGGTTAAATAAAGATTTTCGGAATGAACAAAGCCTGCTTGACTCTCACTTAAGCCAGTCTTAAGAATAAAAAAAGTAATAGTAAGGAGAATCAAGCTAAGAGGAGAAGCAAATAGGAACCAATCTGAAAAGTATATGGTTTGATTTAAAAGCTCATCACTAAATGCAGCGAGAACCAGGTTAGGAGGAGTACCGATTAAAGTACTCATTCCTCCAATATTTGCAGCAAATGCAATACCTAGTAATACGCTTAGTCTAAGTTTTTTAAGGCTATGCTTATCTTTTATTCCACTAAATTCTATAACGGACAATCCTATTGGTAGCATCATTAGAGTGCTTGCTGTATTGCTAATCCACATGCTCAGAAATGCCGAACTAAGCATCATTCCTAGAAGAATGGAGCTACTTTTATTGCCTAGTAGTTTTAAGAGATTTAATGCAAGTCTTTGATGCAATTTCCATTTTTCAATTGCAATACTCAGAACAAATCCTCCAAAAAAAAGATAGATAATTGGGTTTGCATAATGACTACTTACAGACTTGCTTTCTAGCGAGGTAAATAATGGAAGAATTAAAAGAGGAAGTAAAGAGGTTATCCCAAGAGGTACCGCTTGGCTAGTCCACCAAATGAGCATCCAGATTAATAATCCTAAAACAGCAAAATAATCTTGGCTGCCAGAATTGTTCAAAATGATAAAAAACAATGGACCAACAACCAAGCTTATTTTTTTAGTCATTTTTTACTGTCTTTCTTATTGAATCTTTAAAAGCTGTGTTTGAGTTGAACCAGAATAATCTGCTTGAAGGATGTAGATTCCTGTTTTTAAATTTAAACTAAATGACCTTGACAATCCATTGATTTTACCTAATTCATACAGCAATTGTCCTTGAAGGTTATAAATACTTAAGTTTTCTATTGGTTTACTATTGTCTTTCTCAATAGTTATCTGACCACCAGAAGGATTTGGATAAATGGCAAATGAATTGTATTCAAAATCATTTAATCCGATATCCATTAAACTAACGCAAATGGAGGTGTCAGGGCAGTTTCCATCATCAACAATAACTGCATAAGAATCATTATCAGTTGGAATGTAAATCCTATTGGTATCGCCGACTAAAACACTATTGTCTGAACATCTAATCCATTGATAGGAAGCGTCGGCATTATTCGCTCTCAAGAAATTAGTTAGTACCAAAACTCCAGCATCGATGCTATCAATTTCTATATTTAATTCAATAATTGAATCACATCCACTTGCTAATGCAAAAGTGTCTGAATAAGTACCAGCCATTGAAATGCTAGCTCCATTAAACACATAAGGTTGGCCTTTACAAATTGTATCCTCAATTAGTGTATACGATGATCCATTGGATTGCAAAGTTTTGCCAAGAATCCAATTAGAGCTTGTTCCGCTTAGCGCGAATCCATTTAAAGTTCCATTGTTATTATTTCCTGAAAGATCAATTGCAGTTGATACCCCAGGATTATTTCCTGCCGCTCTTCCTTGATTCATTGAGTAGTAGGCAACAAGTCCAGTTGAAGGAGGGCATAAGGCCATGTCCTTTGAGGCATTTATTTCAGCAGAAGTTTTGGCATAATCATACATCCTGACTTCTTGAATATCTCCGTCAAACGGGTTTACACCGTCTACCCTTAAACCGATTCTTAAATTTATTGAACTGCCTGTAGACACTGAGGTGGCTAAATTACCACTGGTCTCTAAATTGCCGTCTATATATAATGAGAAGTTATTTGTTGCACTATTGTCGTAAACTACAGCCACATGATGCCAATTACCATCGTTTACTGCAGTTGTTCCGCTTAAGCCGCTTCCGCCAACTTCAATTCTAATGCTATTTGACCACAATATGTTGAAAGTGAATCTTCCTCCATTAGTAAATGAGCCATAATCCGCAATAACACTTTGACCACTTGCTGATGGCAATGAATTTTTGGAGGTTCTAATAATTGCCTCAATGGTTCTTGCTCCTTGACCAGAAACGCCACTGTAAGAGGTTGAGATATAATCGTTATTGCCGTCTAAATTTAGAGCATTTTGTGCTTCTGATGTATAAAATAGGGCGCATAGAATAATCGGTAATAGTTTTTTCATGCTAGTTTAATTTATAAGTAAAGTAAAAGTACTTTCAACAAAGTTCGCTTTTTTATAAGCTCAGGCAAGTCAACCTAAATATTTTAGTCGCCAATTTATATTTAATATCTAGAGAAGATTGATATTTTAGCGAAAATAATTAATTACAGAATGAGAAAAATATCAATAGTAGCATGCGCTATTTTTTTAAGTACCAGTTTTCAATCCACTGCTCAGGATGACCTTATAAATAAGGTGAAAGATAATGGAGGAGACACAAAAGAGTTTGTTTTTGAAACGGTTTTAGATCTAGAAACAACACCAGTAAAGAATCAAGGTAGAAGCGGTACCTGTTGGAGTTATGCGACCACATCTTTTGTGGAATCTGAGATGCTAAGAATGGGTAAAGAGCCAGTCGATCTTTCTGAAATGTTTACCGTGCGTCAAGTTTATTTAGATAAGGCAGAAAAATATGTTCGTTTACATGGATATTTAAACTTTGCTCAAGGTGGTGCTTTACCTGATGTTATGTATGTCTTAAAAAAATATGGAGCTGTACCACAAGAAGTTTATGAAGGTTTAGATTATGGGACGGACATCAATAATCACTCAGAATTAGAAGGAGTACTTAAGGCTTATCTTGATGTTGTTATAAAGAATCCAAACGGGACTCTTTCAACGTCTTGGAGAAAAGGCCTTATCTCTATCTTAGATTCATATTTAGGTGAATATCCTGAAGAATTTGAATATAATGGAGTAAAGTATAGCCCTCGAAGCTTTGCTGACAAGATAGTTGGAGTTAATCCAGATGATTATGTTCAACTAACATCCTTCACTCATTTTAATATGTACGATGAAGTAATGATTCAAGTTCCAGATAATTGGGCTTGGGGAACTGCATATAATGTTAGCATAGAAGAAATGGTTGATGCTACTAAGAATAGTCTTCAAGAAGGATATTCTGTCGCTTGGGCTACCGATGTTTCTGAAAAAGGTTTTAGTCTTAAAAATGGAATAGCAATTGTTCCGGCAAATGATTATTCAGATATGTCGGCAGAAGAAAAGGCTGATATGTTTAATGGACCTAAAGCGGAAAAAGAGATTACTGCTGAGTTAAGACAAGAAGGCTATGATAATTATTCTACCACAGATGATCACGGAATGCAAATTACCGGAATTGTTAAGGACCAGAGTGGTACAGAGTATTTTATTGTTAAGAATAGTTGGGGAGATAGAGGTGTAGCTGAGAAAATAGGTTATATCTATGCTAGTCAATCCTTTTTTGAATACAAGACTTTAGGAGTTTTAATTCATAAAGATGTATTGTCCAACAGCCTAAGAAAGAAGCTAGGGCTTTAATACAATAGTTTAGTAAAATCAAAAGGCCCGCTGATCCGGGCCTTTTGATTTTAGAACTATCTGAATTTTTAATGAGCTAGGTTGTTAAAAACTGAGATCAAGGAAGAGCGAGCAAGAAAATAAAAGAAAATTAGAGAGGTGTAAGGATGTACCTCTTTTAATTTTTACCTGTGCTTGTTCTGTTATTTGCAGAAAAAGTTAGAAATAAAAAAAAAACTGAATGTCAGCCAATTAAATGGTTAGAATGAGAATTTTACGATAGTACTTGGTAATTAAAAA
>CBFIDE010000020.1:0-35755 GCA_965661265.1 uncultured Schleiferiaceae bacterium
ATATAAACTTAGTTCCGTCTCGGTTAACAGCTTCTAATCCAACTCTACCAAGGTCCCAAAGTAATTCTGGACTCATGAGTTCCTGTGAATGGCCTGTAAAAAGTGCTAATAATAATATAAGACTGAATATCCTTTTCATAATAGAAGTGTAATTTACAGCCAAGATAAGTAAGCTTTATAAGAGTGCCAAGACTTGTGAATAGACAACCAAAATAGAGTGCGAGGTCAATGATCAAGAAAGGGAAGTAGATGTGCCCAAGGGCTTTACCCTCAAGCCCTACTTAAATTTAGTTCTTATATCCGTTAGTCCCAAAAAGGGCTTCTAATAAATGGCAAGAATAAGCTAGATATATTTGAAGCCACCTGAAATAGATCGAGAGATATTTAGTTAAAAAAAACTTAAGTTTCTGGAAATCCTTACGCTTAAATCTGACTCCGAATAATATTTATAAGAATCACCTTTATAAAATGAGAGAAGTGAATCTAAAATATCTAAGCGTGATTTTCTTTGTCCTTATAACAATAAAGGGTATGGCATGTCAATGTACTCCCTTGAGTAAATTAAATGAGCAAGAATATAATAGGGCTCAGGAGATTTTCATTGGAGAAGTTATTTCTGTTTCAGTCTTTAGTAGTTTGGAATTAGAAATTACTTTTTTAGTGGAAGAAAATCTGAAACAAACGGAACTTAAAAAGGAAATAAAAGTTAGAACAAATAGAGGAGGTGGAGCTGCTTGCGCTCTGCCCGTGCGAAAAGGCGAGAGATGGTATATTTTTCCTAGGAGTACGAATAAGGTATATTTAAAGGTTGCGGTATGACCACCGGACAAAAAAGTATTCATGGTGGATTATTAATACCGTTTATTTTGACGGATATAACAAAGAGATTGAAAGCTTGTGGATAGATCCTAAATCAGGTGAACTGATCAAGTATTTATTTGAAGACAATCTCGTTGACATTATTGGAAGACCAAGAGAAAAAGAAAAGTAGGCTTAGGATTATTTAATTCAAGCAAGCATAAAAAAGCCCCAAATCAATCGATTTGGGGCTTTTTAATATTCTTAAATTTTAGAAGGAATATTTTTCATCCTTGCTATTATGAAGCTCATATTCCAAAAACTTAAAACTGTCTCTTGGAACAATTTTAATTCTTCTATTGAACTTCTTGCTCCATGTTTTTTTAATGCTGTGAAACCAATTTCCTTTGGTCAAATAGGCTGCAATAAAAGGATGTGTATGCACGTAAATATATTTGTCCTTTTCTTGCTTAGAAACAAGTTCAATTTTGTTTTCAATCTCATCGATAATTAAAATTGGAGCTTCTACACTACCACTGCCATCAGGATTCTCTTCTCTAGTCTGAATATTCATTTCAGGCCTAACCCTTTGTCTAGTGATCTCAATTAAACCGAATCTACTAGGAGGAAGAATTTTATGCTTTGCGCGATCTGTTTTCATTTCTTCCTTAAGCTTCTCAAACAATTGCTTTCTGTTTTCAGCTTTATGCAGGTCAATGAAATCAACTACTATAATTCCGCCCATATCGCGTAAGCGTAATTGCCTAGCAATCTCTTCTGCCGCTGCAAGATTCACCGTTAAGGCATTAGCCTCTTGGTTATCATTGCTATTGGTTCTATTACCACTATTCACGTCAATGACATGCATAGCCTCAGTATGCTCAATTATTAAGTAAGCACCTTTGCCCATAGATACGGATCTTCCAAAACTGCTCTTGATCTGTCTCTCAACACCAAAGTGCTCAAATGCAGGAAGTTTTCCGTCATAATGTTTTACAATTTCCTCTTTCTCAGGCTTAATTTTTTTCATGAACTCTTTGAGCTCAATCTGAAGATCTTTATTGTCAACAACTATGCTGCTGAATGAATCATTTAATAAATCTCTAAGTAAAGAAGAAACACGATTTAACTCTCTAAGTGCTCTAGCTGGCGCTTTAACTCTTTGAACTTGACGATGTAAGGTTTTCCACTTAACCGCCAGTGCATTTAAATCTGCATCTAATTCTGCTACAGAGCAATCCTGTGCTGCTGTTCTAACAATCACGCCAAAGCCAGCTGGCTTAATGCTTTTGACAAGTCGCCTTAATCTGTCTTTTTCATCGCTATCTCTAAGTTTTGAGCTGACGCTTACTCTGTTAGAGAAAGGAACAAGTACTAAATATCTACCCGCTAAGGATAGTTCTGTAGTTATTCTTGGACCTTTGGTTGAGATGGGCTCTTTTGCAATTTGGACTATAATAGTCTGCCCTGTCTTCAACACCTTTTCAATACTACCGTTTTTATCTATATCTGGCTCTGTTGTAAAATCAGCCAAAGACCATCGCTGCTTGCCAGTAAGAGTGCGCTTACTAAACTTGTTCAGTGAATTAATCTGAGGTCCTAAGTCATGATAATGCAAAAAGGCATCCTTTTCGTAACCAACATCCACAAAAGCAGCATTTAACCCAGGTACAATCTTTTTGATCTTACCAAGGTAAATGTCTCCTACAGCGAATTCATTAGAATTATCATAATGGAGCTCAGACAACTTGCCATTCTTTAAAAGGGCTATAGATGTCTCATCAGCAGTACTGGAATTAATAATTAATTCTGTACCCACTTTTAATATTTTTAGAAACCTTTTGGTCTCGTTAGTATAAACGCCGAAAGCACCTTTAATTGGTGCTTCTGCGGTTTATGTCAAGAAGCAATAAGTATTACTTCTTCTTATGACGGTTTTTTCTTAAACGCTTTTTACGCTTATGAGTTGCCATCTTATGTCTCTTTCTTTTCTTACCACTTGGCATAATGCTGTGATTTTAAATGTTAATTTCTTTAATTTCTTCTTGTATAGTCTCCTTCACTTCTGAAGTAGCTAGTTCCAAGGCTTTTTTATAAGGTTCCTTGGATCCTTCCATATCTCCATTAGCTCTCATTGAACGTGCTAGTAATAGCCATCCATCTGCATTGTTTGGATCAATAGTAACAACATTGGTAAATCTCTCAATTGCTTTTTCAAACTGACCTGATTCCATAGAAAGCTGGCCCAGCGTGAATTGTGCATAAATGTTTTCAGGGTGGTCTTCTGCTACCTGTCTGATTTTTAAAATTGCTTTCATCGGAGGAGCACTGCCGCTTCTTAATTCTGCTAAGCCTTCATCAACGATTTGCTCTGGCGTTTGAAGATCCCTACTATGATCATGTCCGTCTTCTGCAGAATGCTGCTCTTCATTAACAACCGGCGTCTCAGCGCTTGGTGTTACATCCATGAAGTTCAAGGCAATTAAAATTGCTACACCTAAAACGATTAATATGAGGATTCCCTTTTTCAACTAATTAAGCCTTTACTTTTTTCTTTACACTCTCAACAAAAGTCTTTGCTGGTTTGAAAGAAGGAATATTGTGTGCAGGAATAATAATTGTTGTGTTCTTAGAGATGTTTCTTCCTGTCTTTTCTGCTCTACGCTTTACAACAAAACTTCCGAAACCTCTTAAGTAAACATTCTCACCAGTTTCAAGCGATGTGCGAATTTCTTTCATGAAAGATTCAACAGTTGCTTGAACGTCAGCTTTTTCCATGCCAGTTTTGTCTGAGATTCTGGTAACGATGTCTGCCTTGGTCATTTGATATTTTATTAAAAGTTAAACTGCTTATTTTTAAGGGCTGCAAATATAGAACTATTTTCAGTGGATACGAAAGATAATTAATAGAAAAAAATACCTTAATTCGCTCAAAGTCAAATAATTTGGATAATTCTCTTTTTAGAAATACACTTTTAGATTGGTATAATTCCAATTTACGTCAACTTCCATGGCGTGAAACTAAGAACCCTTACTTCATTTGGTTGTCAGAAATTATCCTTCAACAAACAAGGGTTGCACAGGGTATGAATTACTATCAGAAATTTGTTGGGAAGTATCCAAGGGTTTCTGATTTGGCTTCCGCCGATATTGATAGCGTCCTTAAAGACTGGGAGGGCTTGGGCTACTATTCAAGAGCTCGCAATCTACATGCTAGTGCAAAAATGATTATGGATGAGTATAAAGGAATCTTCCCAGAAAAGTATGAGGAAATAATAAGGTTGAAAGGAGTAGGTGATTATACAGCTTCTGCAATTTCATCATTTGCCTTTGATGAGGCGCAAGCTGTTTTAGATGGTAATGTATTTAGATTCTTATCTAGGTACTTTGGAATATCTCATCCTATAAATAGCGGAAAAGGGCAGAAGGAGTTTAAAAAATTGGCGCTTGAATTATTGGATCGCGATAATCCTGCAATATATAATCAGGCGATTATGGAATTTGGCGCTATTCAGTGTGTTCCTGTCAATCCTGATTGTCAAAAATGCCCATTTCAGAACTCTTGTTTTGCTTTTGAAAAAAATGAGCAAAAGAACTTCCCTGTAAAAATCAGGAAGGTTTATAGCAGAAAACGCTACCTGAACTATCTCTTTTTAAGCAATGAAGATAAAATAGCCGTTGTCAAAAGAGCTGATAAGGATATTTGGGCATCTCTAAACCAGTTTATCTTGATAGAAAGTAATGACCAGCTTTTAAATGCAGTCCAATTTAGTAAAGAAATAGGTCTTGAAATAAGTATTGAGCTTCAGGAGGATTTACCTAAACATAAGCTTAGTCACCAAGATTTATTTATTAGAATATTTGTTGCAAGCGGTTTAATCCCCAAAATAGATAGTAATGTAACTTGGGTTTCAAAGGAGGAATTGGAAAAGCTTGCATTCCCAAAACCTTTGCGCAGTTTTCTGGATAGAAATGAACTATCTTTGCGTATATTTAATCGGTAAATTATTTATATTTAATTGATTCTATGGCTGGTAGTCTAAACAAAGTAATGCTTATTGGTAATCTAGGTAAAGATCCTGAGCTTAAAGTTTTTGATGGAGGTAATTCTTTAGCAAGATTTCCTATTGCAACATCTGAAACCTACAATAACAAGCAAAATGAAAAGGTTACTCAAACTGAATGGCATACAATTGTTGTTAGACGTGGTTTGGCTGAAGTAGCAGAGAAGTATCTGCATAAAGGAGATAAGGTATTTATTGAAGGAAAGCTAAAAACTAGAAGTTGGGAAACTCAGAATGGCGAAAAGAGATATTCTACTGAGATTCATGCAGATAATATGACCATGCTTTCAGGCCCTAGAAATAATGCATCGGCCGAAGATAATTCTTCAACTGCTCAGAGTAGCTCTGCAAGTATAAGCGCTGAGCCTGATGATAATGACGACTTACCATTTTAATAAAAGAATAAAAAAATAATCTGTTGGATCCAGACCCCCCCAGTTTAAGCTTTCTCTCTGAAATTTTTCAACCATTTCAAATAGAGTACTTGATACCTCTTGTTATCCTTGTACTTCTTCTTCTTGCTAGTGCACTTATCAGCGGATCTGAAGTTGCATTTTTTTCATTAAATCCACAGGACCTGGAAGAAGTGAAAAACTCAAACCCTAAAGGACATGAGCTGCTTGAGGATTTATTGTCAAAACCTAAATCATTACTTGCTACAATACTGATTACCAATAACTTTACTAATGTTGGAATCATTATCTTATCTTCTTTCTTAACCAACTCGCTATTTGATTTTACAAATTATCCTACCCTAGGGTGGATAGTTCAAGTAGTTAGTATCACATTTATTCTTCTATTATTCGGAGAGGTTTTACCTAAAATTTATGCTAATAAGGAGTCCATTAGCTTTAGTTTGAGAATGAGTAAGGCAATGATGCTATTAAGATCTGCTTTGAGACCGGTGAGTAGGCTTTTAGTAAGGTCAACTAGCTTTTTAGAAAAAAGGCTTAAAACTAATTCTAAGAATTTATCAGTAGATGATCTCACTCAAGCTCTGGAGCTTACAGATGAATCAGAAGTTGATGATCAGAAAATATTAGAAGGGATTGTCAAGTTTGGTAATACTAATGTAAAGCAGGTCATGAAGGCCAGGACTGATGTTGTATGTATTCCTAAAGATTGGAATTATGCGCAGTTAATGAAAGTGATACTGGATTCTGGATACTCTAGAATTCCTGTTTTTGAAGATAATTTTGATAATGTTAAGGGCATTCTTTATATCAAGGATATACTCCCGCATATTGAAAAGGCTGAAGATTTTAATTGGCAGGAGCTATTGAGAGAGCCTTTTTATGTTCCTGAGAATAAAAAGCTGGATGATCTCTTAAAGGAGTTTCAAGAGAAGAAAATTCACCTGGCAATTGTAGTAGATGAATTTGGTGGTACAAGTGGAATTATCACTTTAGAAGATGTTATTGAAGAAATTGTAGGAGAAATTAGTGATGAGTTTGATGATGATGAGTTGTTCTACTCAAAATTAGATGACAATAATTATGTTTTTGAAGCTAAAATTCACTTAACCGATTTCCTTAGAGTAATGGAGTTAGACTCTGAAATATTTGGGGATGAAATGGCTGAGGCGGATACCTTAGCTGGATTACTTTTAGAAATAGCGGGTAAGTTTCCGCTAAAAGGAGAGGAGATACTTTATAAAGGCTTTACATTCATTGTAGAGAGCCTTGAAGACAGGAGGATAAAAAGAATTAAAGTAAAATATGAAGCTGAAGGGAATTAGTATTTTATTAATTACAGTTACCATCTTATGTTCTTGCAGAACTGACAATAGCGATGCTACTCCTAAACCTCGTGGATATTTTAGATTAGCAACACCACCTGCTGAGTACAGTGTTTTAGAGCATGATTGCCCTTATGCTTTTGATATAAATAAATACGCACGATGGGAAAGGAAACGGCAAGAATGTTGGGGAGATATTTATTACCCTAAGATGAAGGCTAGAGTGCAGTTGACTTATAGAAGCGTCAATGATCAAAATTTAGAAAGCCTCATTACGGATAGTCAAGGAATGGCTTTTGAACACGTTGTTAGGGCTGAAGGAATGAAAGATTATATTATTCGTGATGATGAGAAAAGAGTCTTTGGAATGATTTATCAAATTGCTGGTGATGCTGCAAGCTCAGCGCAATTTTTTCTTACTGACTCCACAGATAATTTCTTGAGGGGTGTGCTTTACTTTTATGCATCGCCCAATGCAGATTCATTAAGCCCTGTTAATGATTATATGTTTGACGAAATAACTCATTTGGTTGAAACCTTTCAATGGCAGAACTAGTGACCATAGGGGAGTTCTCAAATTCAATGGAAGCACATGTTCTAAAAACAAGGCTAGAGTCAGAAGGAATCAAAGCTTACCTTATTGATGAAAATATAAATAGTCTTTTAGGCTTTGGAATAAGCCTGGTAAAATTGCAAGTCAATTTACATGATAGCTTTAAGGCAATGGACCTTATTTATGATGAAGATTGACTCTTAGGTCCAATGCTCATAGATAAAAGAGCAGAAAACTGAAGGCCGAACATTAAGCTACCAAGGAGTAGGTGTAAAGGCTGAGCAAAGGCTGGAACAGCTAGATAACTCAGTATAATGCCAAATACAATCTCAATAATAATTATTAGTAGAATCCAAGGGATTTCCTTGAGCGTGCTCTTTCCATTTTTATAAGCCCAAGCCAAGTATAAACTTAAGGCCGTAATAAGTAAGGAGAAAGATCTATGAACATAGAACTGCCAGTTTAAATTCTCTATCCAATGAGTTCTAGCAAGTCCTTCTTTAGCTAGGTAGTCCACTTGTTCTCTTACCTGAGTACCCAAGCCAATTTGAATTAATCCAAGTATCAAGAGGGCAATAATACTAAACCTAATTGCCCCAGTTGTTTTAATAGCCTTAGTCTGCTTCTCGCGATTTAAAATCGCCCTGAGCGTAAATAATATTGCAAGAATAAGTAAAGCACCCATCATATGAATGGTGATGCTACCTGGAATAAGATTTCCATCAACAACTAATTTGCCGAGCCAAGCTTCAAAGCCAAGCATAAAGAGCCCTGCAGCTCCAAGGAGAGATATGAGCCAGTTTTTTTTGAGGTTAAGTATTCCAAAAATAAAGATCAGAATCATAGGAATTCCAGACAGTGCCCCTAAAAGTCTGTTGATATACTCAATCCATGTATGGTAAGGATTAAAAATTGCGTAATCATGCTTGGTGTAGTTGGTCCAATTAGAATCGTTATAATGCTCGTTTGTAATTATATCGGCCTTAGCCAGCTTTAAGCTTTCATCAATAATGATCATTTGGTTTTTCTTGAACTCAGTATTAGCTTTCCATTCTATCTGAGATCTTTCTGTTGGTGGAATCAAATGTCCAAAGCATTTAGGCCAATCCGGACAGCCCATTCCAGAGCCAGTCATTCTAACTACACTTCCTGCAATAATGACTAAAAAGATTAGAACAATCTCTATGGTAACCAGCTTATTAATCCAAGTATTCATACCGCAAATTTACGGAAGAGATGTTTTATTTGAGAATATTAGAGGCATTAATAATGCTTAAAGAACTTTTTACTAAAAACTAATTCTAATGTGTTTCCTTTGCCGATAATTATGAGCAACAAACCACTTTCTCCACTTATAGCTTGGATACTTTTTATTCTTCTTGCCCTTACTTGGGGTAGTTCTTTTATTTTAATGAAAAGAGGTCTAGCATCTTTTGACTATTTACAAATCGGTCTGCTTAGAATTGCTATGGCTTTTTGGTTTATGTCTTTTATTGGCATCAAGCATTTAAAGAAGATTAGTAAGCAAAATTGGAAACCTCTTTTGGTGATCGGGATATTTGGAAATGGCATTCCTTACTTGCTTTTTCCTTTGGCTGTTACTAAGCTTGATAGTTCTTTAGTTGGGATATTAAATGCAATGGTTCCTGTTTTTACTTTAATCATTGGTCTTATTTGGTTTAAGATAAAAGTGAAGTGGTTAGCTACACTAGGAGTAACTTTAGGTTTTATTGGCGCTATAGTGCTTCTGTTACCAGAAGTTCAATTAGATTCATCAAAGTTGGCTTATGGAATTTATCCAATTCTTGCAACAATTTGCTACGCCATAAGTATAAATACAATAAACAGTAAGCTTACTAATTTAGGTCCAATGCCGATTACTTTAATTAGTCTTTGTTTTGTTGGAATTCCAGCTACGATTGCATTGTTTGGAACAGACTTCGTTCATATTATGAGAACAGATCCATTGGCTTGGGAGAGTTTTGGATACATCGCTATTTTAGGCTTAGTAGGAAGTAGTTTAGCAATCTTGTTGTTCAATTATCTCATAAAGAAAACAACTTCCTTGTTTGCTGCAAGTGTAACTTATGCCATTCCAATTGTGGCTTTAGCTTGGGGCGTGTTTGATGGAGAAAAAGTAGGCTTGAATCATCTCTTTGGGATGCTTGCCATTCTTTTAGGTGTTTATTTAGTAAACATGAAGGGTAGCCCTGCAGAGAGAATAAGAAAAAGATTAGCAAAAAAAAACGCCTCTGAATAGAGACGTTTTTTCTAAAGTGATTCTGAAGTTTATTTTGCAGTAAATTCTGAGCTCTTAAGTCCAGTATTTACTTTCACTTCTTTAATATCTATAACTATTTTTTGGCCAGCTACAAGCTGAGTCATAGTGAATGGGAACATTACGCCATTTACTTCTTTATAGTTAGATAATACCATACTAATAACCATTGGTCCTTGTGGTGTTTCTTCGCTTGAAGAAGATTGAATTTTTAAACCATTTTCCACAGAATAGTAGTCAGTAGTCATCTTTCCATTTGGATCAGTTACTTCAACAACATAAGCTTGTTCTCCTTCAATCATAGCAATGCTGGTTAGATTTAAGCTTGCTCCCATTTCAGTATACTTAGTTTCTAAGAACATTGTTTCAGAATAGCTCTTTTCAGCAATTGCTTCAGCATCATATTCTTCTGATCCCATCGGACTAGTTTCCATACCTGCTTTTCCGTTGAAAGCAGATTTTTGGAAAACTTGTCCGCCCATTTTTATTGCAGTTAAAGACATATTTGGAGCTTTAGCCATCATAACGTAATCCAAAGCCATTGGAGCACCAGGTGCTTCTAAAGAACCTGTAAGAGTATAATCTTTAACAGCGCCAATATTCTTTTGACCACCTATAGCTTGAATGTAATTAGCCATCACAGTGTCAATAGTGATTCCAACCGGAATAGGAAGGCTAGGAGCATCAGTAGGCATTCCTTCTGTATCGTAGAAAGTGATATTTCCAAACTTCTCCAAGGTAGGAGCAATCATTCCTGCTTTACAAGTAATCGCAATGTTTAGCTTATCTATTTCAATATACTTCTTAGCAGCATTCATGATATCTTCAGCTGTAAGTGCGTTTATTCTAGTAAGATAAGTTTGATAATAATCTTCTGGTAGATTATATCTTTCAATATTTAGCGCAAAACTTGCAATAGTTGAAGGAGATGATAATGATCTTCCAAACTGTCCATTCAAGAAGTTCTTTGCGCTTTGAAGTTCTTCATCGCCAACAGGCTCATTCTGAATACGAACAAATTCCTTGATAAACTCAACAATTGAACTATCAGTCACATCATTTCTTACACTAGCTGAAGCAGAAAAGTTACCTACAAGCTCGTCAGAAGAATAATCAGAATAAGCACCATAAGTATATCCTTTATCTTCTCTAATATTTTGGAATAATCTACCAATAGATCCACCACCTAAAATCTGATTCATAAGGTTAACAGCTACGATGTCTTCAGCACCTGGCTTAAGATTTATAGTATTACCTAGTTCAATAACAGATTGTACTGCAGACTCTCTATTCACTAAACCTATTTCAACTTGAGTGTTTTTTGGAGCATCAGGATAAGTTAATTCTACTTGCTCTCCCATGGCCCATTCACTAAAATATTTCTTAGCTAATTTCTTAATCTTCTTAGCTTTTACATCTCCTACAACTACAAGGTATGCTGTATTAGGAATGAAGTATTTTTTATAATAAGCTTTACAGTCGTCAATAGTTACATTTTCAACATTCTCAATGCTCATCATTTCACCATAAGGATGATCTAAACCGTAATTCATAGCTCTATACAGGGAACCATTGATTGCGCTCGCATCTTCCTTATTAGACTCAATTCCAGAAATAGTCTGAGTCTTTAGTTTATCAAATCCTTCTTGAGGAAAGCTTGGTTGCAAAGTTATTTCAGACATTAAACTTAAAATGTCTTCAGTGTATTTACTTAAGCCACTACCAAATACTCCAGTAGATGAAGTATTAATGCTAGCACCCATAAAGTCGATTTTCTCATCAAGAGTAGCTTTATCATTTAATAAAGTACCTTCTCTTAAAAGCTCACCTGCTAAACTTACGTAGCCAGCCTTGTCTCCTTCAAAAATAGGATCTCTATCTAAAACAAGATTCATTCTTACTCTTGGTAGTTTGTCATTCTCAACAACGATTATTTTTAATCCGTTATCAAGAGTGAACAGCTTATAAGTGCCAAATTCAGGTACTGGTGCAGGACCAGCAGTTGGTTGCTTACTTCTGTCAATTTGCGCGTAACTACTTAGCATCAATAGGCAGCTAAGCAGACTTAGAAATATTTTTTTCATTTTAATTCTGATTGTAGATTATTGATTCTTAGGTAAATAGTAAAGAACTACACGCTTATCCTTAGATAAGTATTGCTCAGCAACTCTTTGAAGGTCTTCAGCCGTAATCTTACGGTATCTTTCAATCTCCGTATTGATCAGCTCTGTGTCACCATAATAAACATGGTAATTAGCAAGGTTCTCAGCCACACCAGAAACGCTTGCATTTGCATTCACAAATGAATTTTCTAATTGATTCTGAAGCTTCTGAAACTCTCTTTCAGGAATAGGCTCGCTTTTTACTTTTTCAATTTCAGCATCTATTCCTGATAACAATGTACTCAACTCTACACCAGAATTTGCAATAGCAAGATTTACAAATAAACCACCATCTTCTAAAGAGTATGGGAATGCTTGTACAGCAACTCCTAATTGCTCTTCATCAATAAGCTTTTTATACATTCTAGAGCTTTGACCACCTGATAAAAGAGTAGTAAGCATTTCTAAAGCGTAGGCATCAGTAGTTCCTTGAGGGGGCATATTGTATGCCATGAAAATTCCAGGTAATTGGATATTATCATAAATAGTATCTATGATTTCAGATTGAATCCCTGGATCTTTTACGTCTGGTCTTGGAACTTCATTTGTTCCTGCTGGAATATCACCAAAATAAGCTTGGATCCATTCTTTAGCTTGCTTTGAGTCAATATCTCCTGCAATTGATAGGGTTGCATTGTTTGGAGCGTAGAAAGTTTTGTAGAAATCTTCAAAGTCAGCTAAACTGGCAGCATTTAAATCAGCCATAGTTCCGATCGGAATTTGCTTGTAAGGGTGAACGCTGTATGCGCGCTTAAAGATCTCTTCTTGCCAAGAACCATAAGGACGATTGTCTATTCTTAGTCTTTTCTCCTCCTTAACAACTTGTCTTTGAGTTTCAATTCCAACAGTATCAACCTTTGCATGAAGCATTCTCTCAGACTCTAACCATATCCCTAACTCCAATTGGTTAGATGGTAGGATTTCGTAATAAAAAGTTCTATCATGAGAAGTGTTTGCATTTAAAGCGCCACCGTTTCCTTGAACTATCTTCATATACTCTCCTCTTTCGATATTAGGAGAACCCTCAAACATTAGGTGCTCAAAAAAGTGAGCAAATCCAGTTCTACCAGCTTTTTCATTTTTAGATCCCACGTGGTATAGAACGCTAACGGCAACTACAGGGGAGCTATGGTCTTCATGTAGAATAACGTGCATTCCATTATCAAGATCATATTCTTCAAATTTGATATCTTGCCCTATGCTATTTAGAGCTAGAGCAATGAAGAGGACTCCGGTTAATACGTATTTCATAATTCTGTTTTAAAGTTTTGTGAACTTATGTTCTTTTAGCAGAGTGCCAAAAATAAGGAAAAATGTGGGGCTTAAAAGATTTTAGTTGATAAAGTATAGCCTTTCATAAAAAATCTTTTTTTACATTTGCACCCCTTTAAAACACAAGTATAAATTATGTACGCAATTGTAGAGATAGCAGGGCACCAGTACAAAGTACGTCAAGACCAACAGATTTATGTTAATCGATTGGCAGCAGAGGAAGGAGAAACAGTAAGTTTCGACAAAGTTTTGTTGACAGACGATAACGGTAATGTATCTGTAGGCGCCCCAGTTATAGAAGGTATTGAAGTAGATGCTAAGATTGTATCTCACCTTAAAGCAGACAAAGTAATCGTCTTCAAGAAAAAGAGAAGAAAAGGTTATAGAGTCAAGAACGGTCACCGTCAAATGGTTTCGCTAATTGAAATTACCAAAATTGGTAAAGGAGGAGCAAAACCAGCAAAAAAAGCAGCCCCTAAAAAGGAGGCTCCTAAGAAAGTAGAAGAAAAACCAGCAGCGGTTGAAGCTAAGGCTACAACAAAAGCTGATGATTTAACTGCCTTAACAGGAGTTGGCCCTAAGAAAGCTGATGCTTTGAATGCTATTGGAGTAACAAGCCTAACGCAAATTGCTTCTTGGTCGGCAGACGAAATCACTAAATATGCTGCTGAAGCTTCTGCTAAAGAAGAAGTGGTTGCTGCATGGGTAGAGCAAGCTAAAGAATTAACAAAATAAAATACTTAGACCATGGCACATAAAAAAGGAGTCGGTAGTTCTAAGAACGGTAGAGAATCAGAAAGTAAAAGACTTGGAGTAAAAATCTTCGGTGGTCAATTGGCTATCTCTGGTAATATCATTGTTCGTCAAAGAGGAACTCGTCACAATCCAGGTGAGAACGTAGGTATGGGTAAAGACCATACATTATTCGCACTAGTTGATGGAACAGTTGTGTTTAGAAAGAAGCGCGACAACAAATCTTATGTTTCTATAGATCCATTTACGAAGTAAAAGATTTTGTTTGAAATATTATAAAGCCTTTGATTTCTTATAATCAAAGGCTTTTTTTGTTTTTAATTTGCCAATAAATTAGCACCCATATTATGCTGCAATTATCAACCTTAAGAAGCAATACTGAAGAAGTTATTAATCGCTTGAAAAAAAGAAAGATTGATGCTTCTCAAACTATTCATGATATTCTGAAATTAGATGAGCAAAGAAGACAGGCACAAGCTGATCTTGATAGTGTCTTGGCTGAGTCTAATCAAATAAGTAAAGAAATAGGTATTCTATTTAAGCAAGGAAAGAGAGATGAGGCTGAGGTCTTAAAGTCAAGAACTCTTGAGCTTAAAGAGCAATCAAAATCATTAGGAAATGAACAAGAGCAATTGAGACATGCGCTTGATAATCTTTTAGTTAGTCTGCCCAATACACCTCATCATAGTGTCCCAGAAGGATCTAATGAAAAGGATAATGAAGAATTAAGTAATCATGGTACGGTTCCTAAATTTGATTTCACGCCAAAGCCTCATTGGGAGTTGACGGAGAAATTCAACATTATTGATTTTGAACTTGGTGTTAAAATTACAGGAGCGGGTTTTCCTATCTATAGAGGAAAAGGAGCTAGACTTCAAAGAGCGCTCATTAATTTTTTCTTAAATGAAAATATGAACGCTGGCTTTGAGGAGGTTCAAGCGCCATACTTTGTGAATGAAGCATCTGGATTTGGTACGGGTCAATTGCCTGATAAGGAAGGTCAAATGTATCATATGCCTGTAGATAATTTATATGCTATTCCTACTGCTGAAGTACCTCTTACAAATATGTATAGAGATACTATAGTAAAGGCTGAAGATCTTCCAATCAAACTGACTGGGCATACACCTTGCTTTAGAAGAGAAGCAGGTAGTTACGGCAAGGATGTAAGAGGGCTGAATAGATTGCACCAATTTGATAAGGTTGAGTTAGTAGTGGTTTCTAAAGTAGAGGATTCCTATACAATCTTGGATGAAATGGTATCGCACGTAAGTGCTATTCTAGATAAGCTTGGCCTACCTTATAGAATCTTAAGGCTATGTGGTGGAGATATGGGCTTTACTTCTGCTCTTACTTATGATTTTGAAGTCTATAGTGCTGCTCAAGAAAGATGGCTTGAGGTTAGTAGTGTGTCAAACTTTGAAACTTTCCAAGCCAATAGATTAAAGCTAAGATATAGAGATGGTGATTCTAAGCCTAAATTGGCCCATACCTTAAATGGCTCTTCTTTAGCTTTGCCTAGAATTATGGCTGCTATTATTGAAAATTATCAAACTGAGGATGGAATTGAGGTTCCGGAAATCTTAAGACCATTCACTGGATTTAATACTATATAAATGAAAAATGTACTCGCTTTAATTAGTGTTATAACAATTGTTTTTTCTTGCCAATCCAATTCATATCCTGATCAAGTTGCTGAGTTAGATGATATGATTCAATATGTTCAGGTTTTGGAGTACAGATTAGATAGCTTGAATTATGATGAAATACAAGAGGATTTGAATCAACATCAACTTGAATATGCTAGCATAAGAAATAATTATCAAGATACTTCTAATAGGGAGTTTTGGTTTAAAGATATGCAGTCATACAGAAGTCTGTGGAAATGTGAGACTAAGCTGATTGAAGGAAAAGATGCTTTAGTCAAAGAGTTGAAATTTTCTGAGAATCAATTTGCTAAATTGAAAAATGCCTTTCTAGATGCTAGTTTTTCTGAAGATTCATTAATGTCATTCTTAAGCGATGAGAAAATGGCCTTTGCTGGAATAATGGAAAAATCCACTCTCTTTTATCATTATAAAGAAGAAATTCAAGATTATGATCAATATAAGCACAGAACGGATTCTATATACAATATGATAAAATAGAATATAAAAGGGCTTATCCTTGTTATATTTCAGAACTTGCATAAATGAAGCAGATAGCTACTCTTATTCTTGGTTTCATTTCTATAGTTCTTTGGGCTCAAAATCCTGAAGACCAAAATCTGGCTAAAGCATATTTTGCAAAAGGAGAGTATGAGAATGCTCTTAAATATGCCGAAGATTATGGGCTTTCTGTTTTTAACAAACCAATCTATGAAATTAGATTAAACTCCTACTTAGAATTAAATAAGGAGAGAAAGGCAGAGGCTTTTATAAAAGAATATAACTCAAAATGGTCTGCTAGAGATAAATCGGCCTACGTTGACCTTTACTCTTTATACTTGAGGCAATTAAAAAAAGAGAAAGCTCAAAAGCTTCTTGATGAAATAGCTCAAACCGTAGAACGTAATCCTAGTCAGAGTTATAGCTTCGGCTCTGTTTTTCAGGCCAAAGGATACCCTAAAATAGCTCTAGATATATACCTCAAAGCAGAAGAAAGCCCTGCAGGAATAAAGTTTGACTATCAAAAGGCCATGATTTATGGGGAGTTAGGGCAAACTGAAAATATGTATGACTCATATATTGCTCTGCTCAATCAAAATGCGGCATACTTGGCTAATATTAAAACCTGGCTAGTTCAGGCCAAAATGAATGTTGATCATTTGCCAAAATCAGAATACCTAGAAGAAGGCTTATTAATGGAAATTCAAAAGGGCGGGCCTGATCAAATGACTGAGCTACTTAGTTTTATCTATGTCCTTGATAATAATTATACAATGGCATTTATTCAGCTAAAGGCCTTAGAGAAAAGAACAAAGTCTAATAAAGCCAGATTATTCTATTTAGCAAAAACGGCTTTTAATGCTGATGAATATAAGTCGTCTTCCAAGATTTTCTCTTACATCATAGAGGAAGATAGGCAGGATCCTTTTTTTGAAGAATCGATAATATTCTATCTCAAATCTAAAAGGATGGAACTTGAAAGTTCTAATTCTTTGATTCAATCTGAAGAATGGGCCGCTTTGAATGAAGATTATGAAAAGTTTAAGAATGACCTCCTTACCAGTCCATTTCAGGCTGAACTTTTAATAGACCAAGCAGATATTCTTGCTTTTCAGTTAAACAGAATTCAAAAGGCAAAAGAACTGCTTCAATCTAGTTTGTCAAGCTCTTTTATTGGTGCTGAGGATATCGCTATGATGAAAATAAAATTAGGAGATATCTTATTATACTCCGGCTCTAAATGGGATGCCATTGTATATTATGGACAGGCAGAGAAAGCATTTGAATACTCCCCAATTGGTCAAAGAGCTAAGTTTAATAAAGCCTTAGCGGCTTACTATTCGTCAGAGTTTGAATGGGCACTGTCAACTTTTGACGTTCTAAAGCAATCAACATCCAAGCTAATTGCTAATGATGCCATGCACTATGCAAGCCTCATTAATAATAACCTAGCACTAGATACAAGTTCTGCGCCTCTTGAGTATTTTGCAAAAGCAGATTTCTTGAAATATCAGTCAAAAGGGGATTCTGCTCTTTATTATTTGGACCTTTTGGATGCCATTTATCCAGAGCACAGTTTGGCGGATGAGAGTCTTTTTATGCGTGCTGAAATATTTATGGATAAGAACAGAACAGATGATGCACTTTCTAGTTTTTTACTATTAATAGAAAAGTTCCCTGCTGGAATATTAGCGGATGATGCCCTTTTTGAGTCGGCAAAAATATATGAGTCTTTAGGGCAAAATGAGAAGGCTAAAAAGGCGTACGAACAGATTTTATTAAAACATCCAGATAGCTTTTTCACAGAGCCATCCCGTCAAAGGTTCAGAATGCTAAGAGGAGATAATTTAAACGGTTAATTTATGTACATCTACAATGTTACAATCAATTTGGAGTTGGCTATTCTTGACGATTGGCTGAATTGGATGAAAACCACTCACATACCTGATGTAATGAGCACAGGCCTTTTTTTGGGTCATAGACTATTGGAAGTAATGGTAGAGGAACAGCAGGGTGTAACTTATACTGTGCAGTATGAGGTGAAGGATTTAGAGACCTTAAAATTATATCAAGAAGTGTATGCCAATAAATTACAAGCGGAGCATTTAGAGCGTTACCGCGATAAATTTGTTGCCTTTAGAACAATCCTTAGAATAGAAAGCTAGACGAATGAGCTTTAGTGGTCCAAAAAAAATCCATGATATTCAGGATGCTCAAAGCAGTTTAGAGTCTTATTGTGCTTATCGCGATAGAAGTAATTATGAGTGTGAGCAACGGCTAAAGGAGTTAGGAATAATAGAAGAAGCTAGAAATGAAATTATTTCAAAACTTATTTCTGATGGATTCTTGAATGAAGAAAGGTTTGCTCTTTCTTATGTCCGGGGCAAATTCAACATCAAAAAATGGGGAAGGGTTAAAATAAAAGACGGACTAAGAGTACATCAGATTGGTGCATACCTCACAAAAAAGGCCTTCGATCAAATTGATGAATCAGAATATTTATCTGTTTTAGAGTCTGAGCTTATAAAAAAATGGGACTTGATGCCAGGCAAAAATTCCTATGATAAAAAAGCGAAATTGGCAAAATGGGCTTACTCTAGAGGTTATGAGTCGGGCCTAGTATGGGATTTAATTAAAAGTCTGTATCCTTAATTGAAGCCAATAAGTCGGTGAACTCTTTGGTTTGAGCAGCGCTGACATCCAAATGTGTGACAATTCTAATCTTATTGGAACCCATTTTTATCAGTAGCACACCTTTGGATTTCATCAGATTGACAAATGAATCTGTTTTACTACTCTCAATAAGTTGAAATATGATAATATTGGTTTCAACGGCCTGAATACTATCTACCCAGTCTAGGTTTTCTAATGCCGTTTTAATCTCTTGAGCCTTTTGATGGTCTTCTTCAAGACGATCAATATTATTCTCAAGAGCATATATGCCTGCAGCAGCTAAATAACCAGCCTGCCTCATACCTCCTCCAAATCTCTTTCTTATTCTTTTTGCCTCACGTATAAAATCAGAATTCCCAAGCAGCAGAGAGCCGACAGGACAGCCAAGGCCCTTGCTGAGACAAATAGAAATTGAATCAAAGTTTTGTCCGTAAAACTCAGCACTCTGTTTTTTTGCAACTAAAGCATTAAACAAACGAGCACCATCTAGATGTAGGCCTACATTTTTCTCAATTGATAAAGCTTTTATCCTTTCAATTTCTTGACTTTCATAACAGCTCCCACCACCTAAATTAGAAGTGTTTTCTAGAGATATTAAAGAGGTCCTAGCAGCATGAACATCATCTGGGTTTATTAGTTTTCTCAAATTCTCAGAATTTGTCAAACCTCTATCGCCTTCAGAGAGCCTAACTTGGCAGGAAGAGTTTGCCGCAATTCCACCGCCTTCATAGTTGTAGATATGAGAGAATGGATGGCAAAGAATTTCTTCGCCAGGATTGGTATGTACTTTTAATGCAATTTGATTTGTCATAGTACCCGACGGGCAAAAAAGACTTGCTTCCATACCAAACATTTCGGCTGTTAAAGTCTGCAGTTTGTTTATGCTTGGATCTTCATTAAAGACATCATCACCAATTTCAGCATTAGACATGCTTTTGAGCATCTCTTTGCTCGGTTTTGTTACCGTATCGCTTCTGAAGTCAATCATTAGAATTTAGACTTTCTTTTGTTTAAAAATGCTCTAACCATCGCGAAAAGCAAAAGGAAGCCAGAAATAAACAATGAAATTCTGGAAAGGAAATCACCTGATTTGGCATAGTAGGTTAGCTCCTCATTAAGATTTAAAGTACCAATAATAACGGCGTCTTCCCGATAGTTGGTTCTTTGATAAACCTCTCCTCTTTGATCTATAAAACAACTGATTCCAGTGTTAGCCGCCCTAGCAATATCTCTTCTGTTTTCTACCGCTCTTATCTTAGCATAATGCATTCGCTGAATATGGCCTTGGGTATTATCCCACCAATCATCATTTGTGATTAATGCAAAGAAGTTAGATTCCATACGTGTAAAATCTGTTACATACTCGCCAAAATCAGATTCCCAGCAAATAATTGGAGCAGCATTGATGTTGTTTCTAGAATTTTTAAATACCTCTCTGTTTTCTTGAGTGCCATGTACTCCAGAAATTCCTCCAAAATCTTCAGCTATTTCACCTAGAAGGGGAGTTAATATAGCACTTAAGGGCATCATCTCTACACCTACAACAAGTTTAGATTTATGATAAATTTGAGGGTATGCTTGCCCATCTATTAATAATGCGGAATTAAAAATATCATAGTATAGACCAGATTTACTATGTAGTCTGGAGGTCTTTGTCTTAGCTGAGGCCTCGTAAAATTGAATTGTTGCGGCTCCAATTAATAAAGGCACTTGATTTTTGGCGCTAAAATTCTGAAGAGCAATTATGGAACTAGCTTGATCTAATCTGTCTTCATATAGACCACTACTGATCATTGTTTCTGGACCTATTACAAGATCAGTTTTTGGTCCTATCAAAGAATCTGCGAGGCGTAAAAACTTATTCAGCTGTTCTCTTTCAGGAATTTGAAATTTTTCAGAGTATACATTAAAGTTAGGTTGTACTGCCACAATCTGAGCTGTATCTCCTTTAATAATATATTTATTAAAAGTGTTTTTAGACCATAGAATAGGAACCACCACTAAGAACAAAAGAATTATTAAAGTTTGGCTAATAAGTCTTTTCCTTCTTTTGTGTTCCAGAAATGCTTTAATTGATAAGAACAAAAGGATATTTACAGCCCATACCCATAAGGTCCCGCCAAAAGCACCGGTATATTCATACCACTGAACCCATGAAATTCTTTCGGCAAATGCATTTCCAAGGTTAAGCCAGGGGAAGCTAAAATCCCAATCCTTTTGAAGTGTTTCTTCGCAAATCCAAAGAAACGCTAAGGATAAATATGCTCTTTGCTTATCAAAGTTTTTCTTGATAATAGAATAGAGGGAAAAGACCAAAGCCATAACAAGACCATTGATAATAATTGTAGCAATGAGAGCTGCTGGGGATGCATAGATAAGCCACCAAGTACCAAGTAGATTCCACACGCCAAAACTTAAATAGGCATACCAGAAAAGCTTTCTACCTTTTCTTTTAACCTCCGAATTCTCTAAATCAAGGTCAACAAATAAAAGTGGAATAAATGCGATAAAAATAAGTGGAGTGAATCCTCCTTCTGGCCAGGAGAGCCAAAGAAGAAGTGGAGTTGAAAGGCTAAGGAGCAGTCTTTTTGGCATAGTTAATTCTTGAATTCGCCCAAGTTAAATTTAGCGGAGAAAATATTAGAATAAATAGCTCCAGAGGAGTTTCCAATATCGGTAAGAGCATAATCAATTGAAATGCCTCTATACTTAAATCCAATTCCTAGATTAGGTTGTACTGCATAGTATCTTGAGTCATCAAAATTTCTTAACCTCTGAACGTTGCCCACGCCAGCTCTTAAAAATACAAATTTCTTATAACCCACCTCCAATCCAAGTGCAGGGTCAATATTTCCAAAACCTGAAGATATTAGAGTGTTTCTCTGTCCATCAAATGTAATGTCAGTCATGAACTCAGCTTGTAAGCTGTACTTTTTGTTTAAGTTAAATTTTCTAGAGGACCCGATTAATAACCTTGGAATAGTTAATTCTAAATTCTCAGTTGGTAATTCATTCTTTGTTTGAGTGAATATGGGACCAAAAGCATCAGAATTAATTGACCAAGCATTAAAAGTAGAGGTGGCATCCCTTAATTGAGCGCCATGAGACCACTTTCCTGATCTATATTGAATTCCTAGATCAAATCCGAAACCAACGGCATCTGCAAATTCTCCGATTTGTCTGTAAATGACCTTTACATTTCCACCAAAATTTAATCCTTTAATCTTTTCGCTTGATCTAGCATAAGAGAGCAATAGAGCATAATCTGCGGCAGTAAATTTATTGATTCTATCATAGTCTACATTACCATCTTGGTCAATTAACTCAGTAGTATCAAAAATATCATCTACACCAAATCTTATAAAACTAACGGCCACTGTGCTAGTAGCATCAATAGGAGTTGCAAAGGCAAAATAGTCATATTGAGCAATGCTTGCAAAGTACTCAGCATGCATGGCAGCGGCTTGCCAATTGTCCTTAATGTTGGCCAAGCCTGCTGGATTCCAATAAGCTGAACTGATGTCCTCTGTAGAGCCTACAACTGAGCCAGACATGGCCATAGCTCTTGCGTCTATACCAATACTTAAGAATTCGTTACTATATTTCCTGCCTTGTCCAAAGATAAAGGCAGGTAATAGAAACAATATAAAAATGAGTTTTTTCAATGCAATGGTATGATTCGTAAGCAAATAAATAAATTTAGTTTTTAAAACTCTAGATTTACTTTAATATTGCTCAAATATATACAAACGTGAAAAGTCTTATTCCAAATACTCTTACTCTTTCTAACCTTCTTTGTGGAATTTTTGCAATTCTCAGCACATTGGATGGAGAATTAGTTTTGACCGCTTATTTTATCGCGGCTTCTTTGGCTTTTGATTTTCTTGATGGAATGGTAGCTAGAGCGCTGAAAGTCCATTCAGAATTGGGTAAACAATTAGATAGTCTTGCTGATATGGTCAGTTTTGGAGTAGTTCCAGGCTTGATTGTCTTTCAGTTGTTTTTAATGTCAGAAGGAGGAGAGGAACCAAGCATTGGAATCCTTAAATATGTTGCTTTTTTAATTCCACTTTTTTCTGCCTTGAGACTAGCAAAGTTTAATATTGACCTAAGGCAAAACTCTATTTTTTACGGATTGCCAACTCCAGCCAATACCCTAATGATTTTAAGTATTGCTCTGTTGGCAACTTATAGCGATATTGACTTGCAATCGGTTTTTTTACATCCTGTATTTCTGATAAGTTTAAGTATACTTTCCAGTCTATTGCTGGTGGCAGAGATTCCATTGATAGCCTTAAAGTTTAAAGATATGAGCTGGTCTGGAAATAAGGATAAGTATATATTTTTGTTAGTAATCGCTCTCCTTTTTCCAATTTTTAAGCTCAGAGCATTTGTCTTTATTATACCTTTGTACCTCATATTTTCGCTTATATTTAAACCCAAGCAATAATGAAATTTACTGCAGAAATAGACATTATGCCTCAAAAGGCACTTTTAGATCCTCAAGGTAAAGCCGTGAGCCAATCTTTCAAGAACTTAGGTCTTGGAAATATCAATGAGGTAAGAATAGGAAAGCATATGAGCTTAGAGCTTACAGCTGATTCAAAGGAGGCTGCAGAAGCAATGGTAAACGATGCTTGCAAGAAATTGTTAGTAAATCAAATTACTGAGAGCTTTAGCTTTGAGCTGATTGAAGCTTAAGAGCGATATCCATAAATTATGTTTGATAAAAGTCTGAGCAAACTCAGAAGTCTAGTAATACATCAAGTTGGTAATAAGCTAAAAGATGAGGAGCTTAGATTAAGTTCCAGTGACTCTGGATTAGATGAACCTACCATGTCTCTTGTTTGGGACTATATTTCAAGCGCATTCAAAACGCCAGATTTTTATCAATTTACTCATCCTGTGGATCTTGAGATGAATAATGTCTTTGAGATTGCCAAGGATGTTTTTTTAAGCCCAAGCTCTTTTGTAGGCAAGTCAGCTCAATTAGCCAAACTACTTTATGATGTTTCTGATCACCCTCAAATAAAGAAAGGTGATTTAATTGTCATTTACTTTGACCAACTCAAATTTGGAGAGGTGCAAGGTGAAGCTATTGGAGTTTTTAAATCTGAGAAAAAGCAAGGCTTCCTATTTACAGAAGAAAAGAATTCTATAATTGATCTTTATAGTTATAAAGGCATAAGCCCATCTAAAGTAGATAAAGCGTGTCTTATTTTTAATCAGGATCAAGAAGAAGGTTTTCAGGTTCTGTCTATTGATAATCTTAATAAAGGAGAGGACGCTAAATTTTGGTTTGATGATTTCTTAAAGCTAAAATTGAGGAGTACTCAGTTTTCTCAGACTTCAGAATTAATAAGTCTTACCAAAAGCTTCATTGAGCAAGATTTACAATCTGAAGTTCCACTGGATAGAGAGGAACAGTTTGGCCTTATCCATAAGTCCAAGGAGTATTTTGATAATGAAGAGCAGTTTGATCAAGAAGAGTATAGCTTAGAAGTTTTTGAAGATGCCGAAGTGGCCGACCGCTTTAGAGAGTATGTGAAAACCAAAGATACTCAAGGATTGGAGCTCAATCAAGGGTTTGAAATATCGGCGGAAGCCGTAAAAAAGAAGCAAAGTGTTTTCAAAAGCATTTTAAAATTAGATAAGAACTTCCATATCTATGTACACGGAAATCGGGAAATGATTGAAAGAGGCGTAGATGAAGATGGGAGAAAGTTCTATAAACTCTTCTATGAAGAGGAAAATTAGGTTCTGAAGCCGATAAACATTTCTGGTTTTAAGGTTTATACTCTCATCCCTATTGATTTATATTTTTTCTCAAGGGCATTATTAATTTAAGAGTGCCTTTTATCTTTTAGTAAATTTGGAAGCACTCAAATAATCTTCTATGAATTTTCTTGCGCATATTGCTCTTTCAGGATCCAATAAGGATTTAATGATTGGCAACTTTATTGCCGATAGTATTAGAAGAGTTGAGTTCAAAGAGTTTGAAGATAAAGTTATTCTAGGAGTAGAGCTTCATCATAAGATAGATGAGTTTACAGATTCCCATCCAATTGTTAAGAAGAGTAAATTCAGGCTAAGAGAAAAGCATTCTAAATATAGTGGGGTAATAGTAGACATCCTATATGATCATTTCTTAGCGCGTGATTTTGAAAAGTATCATCATCAGAACTTAGAATTATTCGCTTCTAACTTTTATTCATTTATGAACTCAAGAAATGAGGAAATGCCATTAGCCATTCAAAGAATGCTTCCTTATATGATAGAGCATAATTGGCTGGTAGCTTATTCTAATTTTGAAGGTCTTCAAAAAGTGTTTAATGGAATGAGTAGAAGAGCTTCCTTTGATAATAGAATGATTGAAGCTGTTGATGATTTGCGATTAGATTATAGTTTATTTGAAGAAGAATTTACGCAATTCTATCCTTCATTACAAGAGTATGTAAAGTCACAGATATCAAATTTGTTTAGTCTTCTTTAACTCCTAAAAGCTTATTTACCAATTTTGGATTGGTTTTCTCAAGACCTAAAAGAGTTAGCCAATAGCCAACAAAAAGTCCTAAAAATAGTAGCATGCTAAATCCCATTAGGAAGATGAAAAGGAAAACGAAAAACCCAAGTGTCTTAGTAAACATATCTTAACAATTTTAACTCTGCTAAATTAGTATAAAATAGTTTTTGCAGAAAGCTTTTGGTCTCAAGTTTTGAGGAATTACTTTTGCAGCATGCAAGTAAAGAGAATTTTTTATTTATTTTTCAGTCTTTTCAGTCTATTACACATCCTAATTGGTTTATTCTTGCTTTCACAGGATGACATCTTTTTTGCTTATATCAAAGGCCTGGAGCAATCAATAGGTGCTATAAATTGGTTTTTACTTGCTCAAATTTTTCTAATTGGTGGATTGGTTTTAATATTAATAAACACCATTCTCTATCGCCTTAAGGCAAATAATAAAGACAAATACATTCCAAGAATGCTTCTGATGATAGCTTTAATACTGTTAGCGGAATCATTTATTTATAACTTAATTCAATAATAATGGCATTTAGAATAGAAAAGGATACAATGGGCGAGGTGCAAGTACCAGCAGATAAATACTGGGGTGCGCAAACTGAGAGAAGCAGGAATAATTTTAAAATTGGCCCTGCGGCTAGCATGCCTCTTGAGGTAGTTTATGGTTTTGCTTATTTAAAGAAAGCTGCAGCTCATGCTAATTGCCAATTGGGAGTGCTTAGCCAAGAAAAGAGAGATTTGATCAGCCAAGTATGCGATGAAATTTTAGATGGCCAACATGATGATCAATTTCCATTAGTGATTTGGCAAACGGGATCAGGCACTCAATCTAATATGAATTCAAATGAAGTTATTTCTAACAGAGCACATGTGCTTGCTGGAAATGCTCTTGGAGAAGGAAAGGCATTTATTCATCCAAATGATGATGTAAATAAAAGTCAATCTTCTAATGACACTTATCCTACAGGAATGCACATTGCATCTTATAAGATGATTGTAGAAACTACTATTCCTGGAATTGAAACATTAAGAGATACTCTTCTGAACAAATCCAAAGAGTATATGAACGTAGTTAAAATTGGGCGTACACATTTGATGGATGCAACTCCTTTAACGCTTGGGCAAGAATTTAGCGGTTATGTTTCTCAATTAAATCATGGCCTAAAAGCCTTGAGAAATACATTAGAGCATCTTTCTGAATTGGCTCTAGGAGGAACTGCTGTTGGTACAGGAATTAATACTCCGGCAGGATACGACACTGTTGTTGCTGAGAAGATTGCTGAATTTACTGGCCTAGATTTTAGAACTGCCGAGAATAAGTTTGAAGCACTTGCAGCTCATGATGCCATGGTAGAAACTCATGGTGCTCTAAAGCAAATAGCTGTGTCATTAATGAAAATTGGTAACGACATAAGATTGCTTGCTAGTGGACCAAGATCTGGAATTGGAGAGATTATCATCCCATCTAACGAGCCAGGGTCATCTATCATGCCTGGTAAAGTAAACCCTACGCAGTGTGAGGCTTTGACTATGGTCTGTGCCCAAGTAATGGGTAATGATGTAGCCCTAAGTATAGGAGGTTCTAATGGTCATTATGAGCTTAATGTATTTAAGCCGATGATCGCAGCAAACTTTTTGCAATCAGCAAGATTAATCGGAGATGCTTGCGTAAGTTTTAATGATCATTGTGCTGTTGGAATTGAGCCAAATAAAGCCGCTATCCAAAAGCATTTAGAGAATTCATTGATGCTAGTTACTGCTCTAAATACAAAAATTGGATACGAGAAATCTGCCAAGATTGCCAAAACTGCTCATGAAAATGGCACTACTTTAAAAGAAGAGTCTATAAACTTAGGTTTCTTGACTGCTGAGGAATTTGATGAATGGGTAAAACCTGAAGAAATGGTGGGCTCATTAAAAAGCTAAATACATTTGTTGTATTATTAAAAGCCACCCTTATATTGCGGGTGGTTTTTTTGAATTATGAAAAATACAATACACTTATTTATTTGCCTTCTGGCGATTTACAGCTGTAGCTCTAACACTCAGAAGTATGATCTCCTGTGCTATAATGGCAATGTATATACTGTAAATGATAAATTTGAAACAGCAGAAGCTTTTGTTGTTCATGAAGGTAGAATTCTTGCTGTTGGCACTCAAGAAGAGCTGAGGAAGGAATATGCTTGCGTTGAAAACCTAGATTTAGAAGGTCAATTCGTCTATCCAGGATTTAATGATGCTCATGCACATTTTTTCATGTACGCAAGTGGCCTTAATCAAGTGAACTTATTTGAAACAAAGTCTGAACAAGAGTTGATTGAAAGAGTACAGCTTTTCAGTCAAACAAATAAATCTGAGGTGATTGTTGGACATGGCTGGGATCAAAACGATTGGCCTAGCAAGGAGTTTCCAACTAAAAGAGTTTTAGATAGTCTCTTTCCAAACAAAATGGTAGTTCTAACTAGGGTGGATTTCCACGCAATGTTGATTAACCAGGCAGTGGTAGATCATTTTAATATTGATGTTGATTCTGAAATTGAGGGAGGCTTGATACTCAAAGACTCTGATTCTAATTTTACAGGAGTACTTATTGATAATGCAATGGGACTCTTTGAATTACCACCTAAGTCTAAATCCAAACTAATACAAGAACTGTTGCAAGCGCAAGAAAATTGTCTTGCCTTTGGATTGACCAGCATCACTGAGGCTGGGTTGACTACGGATGAAATATTACTTCTAGATAGTATTCAGGAAGCGGGTATGATCAAAATCAGATTTAATGCCATGCTTAGGGATAATGAGAAGATGCTCAAAGACTTTTTACAAAGAGGGGCTATTGAAAAGGATAGGTTAAGGGTAAAGTCTGTTAAGGCTTTCGCCGATGGTGCACTAGGTTCTAGAGGTGCATGTTTGTTACATTCCTATTCAGATAAAGAAGGGCATCATGGTCTTATGCTTAGTAGTCCAAATCATTTTAAAGAACTAGCAAAAGTCCTTCACAAAAATGGATGGCAGCTGAATACACATGCGATCGGTGATAGCGCAAATAGGGTGATGCTTAACATTTATGCTAATGAATTGGGCAAGTCAAATGATGACCGATGGAGAATAGAGCATGCTCAATTGGTTCATCCCGATGATTTCAGACTTTTTAAAGAGTATAATATCATTCCATCGGTTCAGCCTACTCATGCTACTTCTGATATGTATTGGGCTGAGGAGAGATTGGGAGATCGTATCAAGGATGCATATGCCTATAAGAGGTTGCTTGATTTAAGAGGTGTTTTACCATTAGGAACAGACTTTCCAATTGAGGATATATCGACATTGAAAACCTTTTTAGCGGCAGTGGTAAGAAAAGATCAAAATATGTTTCCAAAAAATGGTTTTCAGGTAGATCAGGCATTAAGCCGGGAGGAATGCTTAAGAGGAATGACGGTTTGGCCAGCCTATGCTAGTTTTGAGGAAGCTGTTAAAGGTTCTATAGAAGCTGGGATGTTTGCAGATTTTATAGTCCTAGATCAAGATTTGATGCAAGTAGAGCCAAAAGAGATTTTGAACATTAAGGTTGAAAAAACCTTTATAAACGGAGAATTAGTTTTTTCTGACAAAGACTGATTTCTATTTGACTTTTAATATATTAGTGAGTACTGAAAAAACTATAACTATGACGGATAAAAAACCTAGCAGAATATTTGATTTAATTCATCATCAAAGAGATAATTATCCACTGGATAAGTGTCTAACAACTAAGATTGGAGATCAATGGGTTTCGTACTCCACAGAGAGTATCCTAGATATGGCCTATAAAGTAAGTAGAGCACTTATTAATATGGGAGTAAAACAACAGGATAAAATTGCAATCTTGTCTTCAACTAATAGGTTTGAGTGGAATGTCATTGATCTAGGTATTTTGATGATAGGAGCTGTTAACGTTCCTGTATATCCTACCATCAGTTCTGCCGATTACAACTACATATTTAATGATAGTGAAGTAAAGTATTGCTTTGTGTCTGATATGGAGTTGTTTGATAAGGTCAATGCCATTATTGATGAAGTAGCAAGCTTAAAAGAAATATTTATTTTCGAGAAAGATGATAAGGTTAGAAATTGGACTGAACTTTTAACGGAAGGGGAGGCTGATGATCATCAAGCGGAATTAGAAGCTAGAATGACGGCCGTAAAAAATTCTGATTTAGCTACTTTGATTTACACTTCAGGAACAACAGGAGTGCCAAAAGGAGTAATGCTAAGTCATAATAATTTGGTAAGTAATGTGTTAGACTGCCAAGATAGAATTCCGGTAGCTAATGGCGCGTCGGCATTAAGTTTCTTGCCAGTTTGCCATGTATTTGAAAGAGTTCTAACCTATATCTATTATTACAATGGCATAGGCGTATACTTTGCAGAGTCTATTGAAAAGGTTGGAGATAATATAAGAGAAATTAAGCCAGATATTTTTTCCGCTGTACCGCGATTATTGGAAAAGGTATACGACAAAATTATCGCTAAAGGAGCAGAGCAAACAGGAATTAAAAAAGCCTTATTCTTTTGGGCCGTAGATCTTGTAGAAGATTATGATCCTTTAAACGCTGGAGGCTTATATGGTATAAAATTAGGTATCGCTAGAAAGCTCATTTTTTCTAAATGGCAAGCAGCATTGGGCGGAAATATTAAAGCTATAGTATCAGGTGGTGCAGCCCTTAACCCAAGGTTAAATAGAGTTTTCTCTGGTGCAGGTCTTAATGTTCAAGAAGGCTATGGGTTAACAGAAACATCTCCGATTATCTGTGTAAACGGATATACTAATGAGTATAAAAGAATAGGTACAGTTGGTCAGGTTATTCATAATGTAGAGCTTAAGATAGCTGAAGATGGAGAAGTGCTTTGTAAAGGACCAAATGTGATGATGGGCTATTATAATCAGCCAGAGAAGACTGCTGAGGTTCTTCAAGATGGTTGGTTCCATACGGGCGATATAGGAGAAATGGTAGAAGGGAAGTTCTTAAGAATTACGGATAGAAAAAAGGAGATGTTCAAAACCTCCGGTGGAAAATACATTGCTCCACAAATTATGGAGAATAAGTTCAAAGAATCTAGGTTTATTGAGCAAATAATGATCATAGGTGAAGGAGAAAAGTTCCCGTCAGCTATTATTCAATTAGATTTTGAGTTTGTGAAAGCCTGGTGTAAGAAAAAAGGGATAAAATGTTCTTCTAATGAAGAGATTGTAAAGAATGAAGCAGTCAGAGATAGAGTATTTAAGGATATCCTTGAATTGAATAAGAACTTTGGAAGCTGGGAACAAGTAAAGAAGGTTGAATATACTTCAGAGCTTTGGACTGTAGATAATAACTATCTAACTCCAAAATTAAGTCTGAAAAGAAGAAATATTTTGAAGTCTTGTCAAGATCAGTATGAAGAGATCTATGGTCACAGAAAAGAATAAATAGAAGCCTGCTAATGCAGGCTTTTTTATTGCTGCAAAAATAAGTGTCCATCAATTTCTACATTAAATCTTTCAATTACTATGCGCGCATAGTAATATTTTCTATATTTGGAAGAAGGAAAATTATTTAGAGTGAAACCAGAAGAAACCATAGATTTTCATATTAAAAGAACTTGGCAATCAATTTCAAAGATGTACAATGAGCTTGCTTCTGATTATGGAGCAAGTATGGCAACTGGCTACGTTCTGCTAAATATTGATATTGAGGAGGGTACTCCTTCTACAGCTTTGGGCCCAAAAATGGGAATGGAAGCAACAAGCTTATCTAGACTTCTAAAGAGTATGGAAGAAAAAAAGTTAATTGAAAGACGGCCTAATCCAAATGATGGTAGAGGAGTTTTGGTTTTTCTTACAGAATTCGGAAAGGAGAAAAGAATAGATGCAAAAGTTGCGGTATTAGATTATAATACAGTGATTTCCGAGAATATTTCAAAAGCTAAGCTAGATGTCTTTTTTGATGTAATTGAGAAGGTCAACAGCTTAACCCTAAATTTAAAATCACAGCCTACTAAAATATGAGAAGGACAATAAAAAAACTTGCAGTCCTGGGATCAGGAATAATGGGAAGCAGAATAGCTTGTCATTATGCAAATATTGGAGTTGAGGTACTATTATTAGATATAGTTCCCAAAGAACTTAATGAAAAGGAAATAGCTAAAGGAATAAAGGAGGACAGTTCAGTTTTTAGAAATAGAATTGTCAACGATGCTCTTCAGGCTACTTTTAAAAGCAATCCTTCTGCCATTTATAGCAAGAACTATGCTTCTAGAATCACAACAGGAAATTTTGAAGATGATCTTTCTAAAATTGCCGATGTAGATTGGATTATGGAGGTGGTTGTTGAAAATCTTAAAATTAAACAAAGTGTTTTTTCTGAAGTTGAAAAATACAGAAAGCCAGGAACCTTAATTAGTTCCAACACCAGTGGAATACCTATTCATCTAATGAGTGAAGGTAGATCAGATGATTTTCAAGCCCATTTTTGCGGAACACACTTCTTTAATCCACCAAGATATTTAGAGCTTTTGGAAATTATACCAGGGCCTAAAACCAAGCCTGAGGTAATAGATTTTTTAATGGATTTTGGCCATTCTAGTCTTGGAAAATCAACGGTCTTATGTAAAGATACACCAGCTTTTATTGCTAATAGGGTTGGTATTTTTGGAATTATGGATCTCTTTAATAGTGTCCAAGAACTTGGATTGAGCGTTGAAGATGTTGATAAGCTTACTGGTCCTTTAATAGGAAGACCAAAGTCTGCCACCTTTAGAACCGCTGATGTTGTAGGTCTGGATACCTTAATTCATGTAGCTAATGGAATCCATCAAGCAGTTCCAAATGATGAAAAGCATGATACCTTTGGTTTGCCAGATTTCTTGAAGAAAATGCAAGAAAACAATTGGCTAGGTTCTAAAACTGGTCAAGGTTTTTATAAAAAGGTAAAGGATGATAATGGCAAATCTGAGATTCTGTCTTTAGATTTAGATACCCTAGAGTATTCATCTCAATCAAAAACAAAGTTCCCAAGCTTAGAGCTCACTAAAACGGTAGATGATATTCTTGAACGTTTAAGAATATTGAGCAGTGCTAAAGATAAAGCTGGAGAATTCTATAGGAGAAGTTTTGCAGGCACATTTGCGTATGTAAGCAATAGAATCCCTGAAATTTCTGATGAACTATTTAGAATTGACGCTGGTATGCGCGCTGGTTTTGGATGGAAACATGGACCTTTTGAAATATGGGATGCCTTAGGTTTAGATAAGGGACTTGAAATCGCGCAAGCGCACAATTTTAAAGTAGCTGATTGGGTAAGCGAAATGAAATCGGCTGGAGCCAAATCCTTTTATAAAGTTGAAAACGGAGTGCAATATTATTACTCCATTCCAGATAAAGATTATAAAGAAGTACCAGGCTCAAGAAGCTTAATTATTCTTGATCACATAAGACCTGAGAAAACAATTTGGTCTAATGCAGAATGTGCTGTAATCGACTTAGGTGATGGCGTAATCAATATAGAGTTTAGATCTAAAATGAATTCTTTAGGTAGCGGTGTTCTGGCCGGAATTAACAAAGGAATTGAACTAGCAGAGAAGGATTATCGCGCTGTAGTGATATCCAATCAAGGAGATAATTTTTCTGTGGGCGCCAATTTGGCCATGATATTTATGATGGCCATTGAACAAGAGTATGATGAATTAAACTTTGCCATAAAGTACTTCCAAGATACAGTGATGCGAGTGAGATACTCAAGTATTCCTGTGGTTGTAGCGCCACATGCAATGTCTTTGGGTGGAGGTTGTGAGATGACATTACACGCGGATGCTGTTCAAGCAAATGCTGAATTATATACTGGTTTAGTTGAGTTTGGAGTAGGATTGATTCCAGGTGGTGGTGGAACTAAAGAGTTCACTAGAAGAGCATCTGAACGTTATATTAAAGATGATGTTGAACTTAACGCTTATCGCGATAACTTCTTAAAAATAGGGCAAGCACAGGTGTCTACTTCCGCAGTTGAAGCTTTAGAACTTGGAATTCTGGTTGAGGGCAGAGATAAGATAAGTATTAATAAATCAAGCTTAATTGCTGATGCAAAAAATACAGCTCTTTCTTTAGCAAATTCTAATTATCAAATGCCTATTAAGTCAAGAGATATTAAGGTTCTTGGAAAGCAAGCACTTGGGATGTTTGAAGTTGGAGCGCATCAGATGCTTGAGGGAGGCTATATTACCGAGTATGAAAAGAAGATGGCAAGTAAACTAGGATATGTGATGGCCGGTGGAAATCTTAGTGAGCCGACTATGGTATCTGAGCAATATCTACTTGATTTAGAGCGTGAGCAATTCTTGAGTTTATGTGGTGAGAAGAAGACGCTAGAGCGCATTCAGCACATGTTAAAAACAGGGAAGCCACTTAGAAACTAATTGAAAAAAGAATTAAAATGCAAGAAGCATATATAGTTGCAGCAAAGAGAACCGCTGTTGGAAAAGCGCCAAAAGGGATGTTCAGATTTATGCGCCCTGATGATTTAGCCGCCGATGTTATTAAGAGTTTGGTAGCCGGAATTCCGGGTCTAGAAAAAGAAAGGATAGATGATGTAATAGTTGGAAATGCAATGCCAGAGGCAGAGCAAGGTTTAAACGTAGGTAGGCTCATCTCTTTAATGGGATTAGATACGGATAAAGTTCCAGGTGTTACAGTAAACAGATATTGTTCTTCAGGAATTGAAACTATTGCAATTGCAACAGCCAAAATCAGATCTGGTATGGCTGATTGTATAATCGCTGGTGGAACAGAGAGTATGAGTTTTATTCCAATGGGAGGATATAAAGTAACACCAAATCCAATTATTGCCAAGTCTCATCCAGACTGGTATAATAATATGGGATTAACTGCTGAGGCTGTGGCCGAGAAGTATAAAATATCCAGAGAAGATCAAGATGCCTTTGCCCTGAGGTCTCATCAAAGAGCTTTAAAGGCTATTGCAGAAGGAAAGTTTAAAGATGAAATTCTTCCAATTAATATGGAAGAGGTTTATTTAGATGCTAATGAAAAGAGAAAGACCAAGAATTATGTGCTTGATACCGATGAAGGTCCAAGAGCGGATACTTCAATAGCAGCTCTTAATAGATTGCGTCCTGTGTTTTCTGCTAAAGGAAGTGTAACAGCGGGAAATTCATCCCAAACTTCAGATGGAGCTGCATTTACTATAGTGATGAGCGAAAAGATGGTCAATGAATTAGGCTTAAAGCCGATTGCCAGATTGGTTTCGTATGCTGTAGCAGGAGTAGAGCCTAGAATAATGGGAATTGGCCCAGTAGATGCTATTCCAAAGGCATTGAAAATGGCGAATATGAAATTGAATGATATTAATTTGATTGAGTTAAATGAGGCCTTTGCTTCACAATCTTTGGCGGTTGCTAGAGAGCTGGATTTAAATCAAGATATATTGAATGTAAATGGTGGCGCTATTGCAATGGGTCATCCATTAGGATGTACTGGAGCTAAGTTGAGCGTGCAATTATTTCATGAATTACAAAAGAGAGATCAAAAGTATGGAATGGTTACAATGTGCGTAGGAACAGGCCAAGGTGCCGCTGGTATTTATGAAATGTTATAAATACTTTAATTGAAGGTAATAAAAAAGGGGAGCAATCGCTCCCCTTTTTTTATGCTTAATCTATTGGTCAGAACTGTAAATGCGCTCTATAATATCAACAACTTTTAGGCCTTCCAAAGCATTAGTAGTTATTTTGGATTTACCATTTAGAACTTTAATTACATTATCTATAAGATAGATGTGGTTGGCAGCACTTCCTTTATATGGGCCGTAATCATTGGGTGGATTTGAAGCAGCCAATTCGGGCATTTCATAATCTTCAATATGACAGTATTCAACCTCGTTCATATACTGACCTCCAATTTTAACGGTTCCTTTCTCACCAATGACAGTAAGGCTGCTTTCAAAATTTTTATCCCAATTACTTGTGCTATAATTTAAAACTCCAATTCCGCCCTCTACAAAATCAAAACTAACAATTCCGCTGTCTTCAAATTCTGTTAATTCTTGATGATTGAAATCTCTAAGTTTGGTTTGTATGTTTTGAATATCACCAAAGAGCCAATACATTATATCAATGAAATGCGAAAACTGTGTAAATAAAGTTCCTCCATCTAATTCTTTGCTTCCATGCCAAGTGTCTTTCTTATAGTAACGCTCATCTCTGTTCCAGAAGCAATTGATCTGAACCATAAATATCTGACCTAACATTTTTTTAGAAAGAATATCCTTAATCCAAACAGAAGGTGGAGAATATCTGTTTTGCATTACTCCAAACACATATCTGGAGTGGTGAAGTGCGGTATAAATAACCTTTTCAGCTTCGGACGTACTTAGCGCAATCGGTTTTTCAATAACAACATGATAGCCAGCCTCTATGGCTAAAATTGCATGATGCGCGTGTAGACCGTTAGGTGATGATATATTAATAACATCAATCTCCAATTTAGCATTAATTAGCTCCTCAATAGAGTTGAAAAATTTGAAATCATCATTTTGAAGGCCTAGTTCTGCCTTATTTTTAATATCAACCATTGCTACAAGATTCCCGTTTGGGTTTCTTCTGATCATTTCAGCATGTCTTTTACCAATATGACCACTACCTACAACAGCAAAATTTATAATTCCCTCTTTCTTAGTCATCTGTCTTTTTTTTCTTTCGGAATTATCTAATCATCCCAGCTGCAACTGTTTCATTAGTTGCTTCATCAATTAAAATGATTGA
>CBFIDE010000021.1:0-34703 GCA_965661265.1 uncultured Schleiferiaceae bacterium
AAAAATGCTATTAAAATGAGTCAAAATATAGAGTTCAATAAGAATGAAGATAGTATTAAACTTTTAATAGCTGAGTTAAAATCTAAACTAGCCACTGTTAGCTTGGGTGGAGGAAAGAAAAAGATAGAAAAACAATATGCTCAGGGTAAAATGTTGGCTAGAGAGCGCATTGAATTCTTATTAGACAAGGATAAACCTAAAATTGAATTAGGTGCTTTTGTGGCAGAAGGTATGTATGAAGAACATGGTGGCTGTCCTAGTGGGGGTTGCGTTATTTACATTGGTTACGTACAATCTAAACTATGTATCATTGTAGCTAATGACGCAACTGTTAAAGCCGGAGCATGGTTTCCGATGACAGCTAAGAAGAACCTTAGAGCTCAAGAGATTGCTTTAGAAAACAGGATTCCTATCATCTATCTAGTTGATAGCGCAGGGGTCTATTTGCCAATGCAAGATGAAATCTTTCCAGATAAAGAACACTTTGGAAGAATCTTTAGGAATAATGCCATCCTTTCTTCTGAAGGAATCACGCAAATTGCAGCTGTAATGGGCTCGTGCGTTGCAGGTGGAGCCTACCTTCCTATAATGAGCGATGAGGCTTTAATAGTAGATAAAACAGGCAGTATTTTCCTTGCAGGATCTTATCTGGTAAAAGCTGCAATTGGTGAGGACATTGATAATGAAACTCTAGGTGGCGCAACTACACATTCGGAAATTAGCGGCGTTACAGATTATAAGGCCAAGGATGATAAAGATGCGCTTAGTACTATTAAAGGTATCGTTGGAAAAATTGGTGATTTTGATAAAGCCGGATTCAATAGAATTGAATCAGCTCCACCTAAACTAGATCCAAAAGAAATTTACGGGATTCTTCCTGCAGATAGGGCAAAGCCTTACAATATGTTGGACATCATTCTAAGAATGGTTGACGACAGTGATTTTAAAGAGTATAAAGAGGGATATGGCAAAACCATCATCACAGGTTATGGTAGAATTGATGGTTGGGCAGTAGGAATCGTTGCCAACAATCGTCAATTGATTAAATCTAAGTCTGGTGAGATGCAGTTCGGAGGTGTGATCTATTCGGATTCTGCAGACAAATCAAGTCGCTTTATTGCCAATTGTAACCAAAAGAAAATTCCTTTAGTCTTTTTACAAGATGTAACCGGATTTATGGTGGGCTCAAGATCTGAACACGGTGGAATTATAAAAGATGGCGCCAAAATGGTAAATGCTATGAGTAATTCTGTAGTGCCTAAATTTACTGTCATCGTAGGTAATTCTTATGGTGCTGGAAATTACGCTATGTGCGGAAAAGCGTATGACCCCAGACTTATTGTTGCATGGCCTACAGCTAAACTAGCGGTAATGGGTGGTGCTCAAGCTGCCAAGGTACTTTTACAAATAGAAAAAGCAAGTCTTAAATCTAAAGGGGAGGAAATCACACCTGAAAAGGAAAATGAACTTCTATCTAAAATTCAGAAGAAGTATGATGAGCAAACTACGGCCTACTACTCTGCTTCTAGACTTTGGACTGACGCAATTATTGACCCTTTAGATACCAGAACTTGGATTAGTATGGGAATTGAAATGGCCAATCATTCTCCACTAAAAAAAGCATATAACCCTGGAATTATTCAAGCTTGAGAATTAAATACTACATTTAAGACTCAAAGGTCCTATATGCCTATAAAATCAATAGATAGCGTAAGAATTAATTTTGATGGAGATTCTCTATTTCTCCTCAACATTTGTTTGGCACTCATCATGTTTGGTATTGCGCTAGACTTGAAGCTAGAGGATTTTAAAAGAGTTCTATTAAACCCAAAAGCGGTCATTGTAGGTCTATGCTCGCAGTTTATAGTTTTGCCTTTTTTAACCTTTTTATTAGTCCTAATATTTCAACCCCAAGCATCTATGGCGCTTGGCCTTTTTCTGATAGCCGCATGCCCAGGTGGAAACATCTCTAATTTCTTTAGTAAAAACGCCAAGGCAGATGTAGCTTTAAGCATTAGTATTACTGCAGTAGCCAGTGTTTTGTGTATTGTTTTTACTCCATTGAATTTTCTTTTTTACAGCAGTCTTTATGGCCCCAGTAATGAGATTTTAAGAGAAGTAGATGTTTCTCCCTATTTGATTTTTGAAACTATAATTTTAATCTTAGGCCTGCCTCTTTTATTGGGCATGCTGTGCCGTCATTATTATGAGAAGATCTCAATCTTTTTATCCAAAATATTGAAGAATCTAAGCATGCTCATTTTTGTAGGCTTTGTATTAATTGCTTTACTCAACAACCTGGATATATTCTATGAATATGTCCAGTATATCATCCTTTTAGTTGCCTTGCATAACGGGATTGCGCTTTTCAGCGGATATCAACTTGCTAAACTTTTTAAACTCAAGCCTGCAATTAGAAGAAGCATAAGTATTGAAACCGGGATTCAGAATTCGGGCTTAGGTCTTGTCCTTATATTCTCTTATTTCGATGGCCTTGGCGGTATGGCAATTATTGCAGCTTGGTGGGGAATATGGCATATTATTAGCGGAATGAGTATTAGCTCCTTATGGCGATTAAGAAATAAAAATGTAAGCCTTGCCTAAATCTAGCCTCTACTACAAAATATTACCCTTTATTAAATCAAGTCTCCTGTTCTATTTTCAGAAGATTACGGTCTATAAAACTAAGGAGCTGAATGCCATGAAAAGCAAAAAGGCCAGGGTCATTCTTTGTAATCATCAGAATGCACTTTTAGATCCAATTTTGATTGCATGCTTTACTCCTCTTGAAATAAATTTCTTTGCCAGATCAGACGTTTTTAAAAAACCAATGCTTAAAAACATCTTTAGTAGGTTAAATATGTTACCTATTTACAGAATTAGAGACGGAAGAGCTGCATTAAAAAAAAATGATCAGATATTTCAAAAAGCTGCAGAGCTTCTCAAGGACAAAAGAAATTTACTCTTATTTCCTGAAGGCAACCATCATACTAATTATAGTTTAAGACATATAAGCAAAGGCTTCACTAGAATAATAGATCTAGCATTTGAAAATGGTGTAGAAGAACTTGAAGTTGTTCCAATCGGAATCAATTATCAAAATCATACTCAGTTTTTTAAACCCATGAGTATTGTACCTGCTACTCCTATCTTATTGACTAAAGAAAACTATCTAGATCATAAGGAAATTCTAGAAGAGCTAAGAACTAATCTTTCGGCTAGCATGCTTGATCTGAAAACAGAAGATCAAAAGGAGATTGTTAGCCAATGGAGAAAGTCAAAAGTGGACTTAACAAAGCCTTCTAATTTTGAGCTTCTTCAAAATGAAGAAAGTAAAGGATTAAAAAAATTAGGATTTAGACTTGCCCCTATATTCTCTATTCTATTCTTATGGCCTATTGTTCTATCCTCTAAGATCATTAAAAATAAAATTCAAGACTTAGCATTTCATGGGACTATCAATTATGCATTTCTATTTCTTTTGAGCCCACTATTTGTCCTTTTGTATTTTATCCTCTTTGTAATTTTCTTAGACTTTTATTGGGCACTGGCCGGAATAGCATTAATGATTATTCTGTGTTTCCCAAGAATATCCCGAAAGGGCTAAACATTCTTGCCTTAAATATGTCTTATAAAAAAAGATAAAAAATGTTTGGATTATTTAAGCCTAAATCAGAATTAGAAAAATTACAAAAAGAGTATTCTAAGCTTCTTTCAGAATCTCATAGACTTTCTACTATCAATAGAGCAGAGAGTGATAAAACTGCCGCTAAAGCAGAAGAAATTGCGAAAAAGATTGATGAGTTAAGAAATAAGTAAAACCTAATTTTTGACCTTCAAAGAATCTGTTGTCAGTTCTAAGCTCTTTGATTCTGAGCTTTCAGGCTTCTTTCTTTTTTTCTTTAATTCAATTGCTTCTTGAACTTCTTCATTAGTAGCAATAAAATTCTTTTAAATTCTGCAAAAGCAAGCATAAATCCAATGAACCAAATTACTGGGCTTGGGAGAATTTTAAGATTCTTAAAACAATATTTCCTTCAAATACCTTTACTTTAAAATAGACGCTATAAACCAACATCACTAGCCCAGATAAGAACTGCATTTATTGTAATACTGGTGGAAACGACCAATAAACTATACTTACCACTAGTCCAAAAAAGGAAATGGTGCCAAAACTATAGGCGGCTAATACTAGGTGTTCAGCAAAGTTGAATTTCGGTTTTTTAAAGAGTAAATAACTGGTCAAGCTATATATAGGAAGGGTCGTTAAGAAAATAACAGTAAAATAGTTGTACATACTATCTATCACCATTGACATCAAGTCCAGATCTTCCGACTCTATAGAAATGTCGGCTATACTCGCCTTATGAAGTCCTGAGGCAATAAAAAAGAAAATCTGAATAGTTGTCCAAACAAACACATACCTAAATGAGCAAAACATGGAATTGTTCGACCTCCTAAATACTCATTTACCAACCGCTTAGGGTTAGCAATTGCTAAATAGGTAGTATGCCATAGGCCCTTGTCAATATTAAAGATAAAGTTGATAATCTTAAGAATAGTAGACTTTAATGTAATCTTAGAATCTATATACTTTTGGCCACAGTTAGAACAAAAATTTCTTTACAAATCATTTCGACAATTCTTATAAGTTCTCATCCTAGTCAATTTATGTACTCCCTTTAATAGCACTGTGTATATATCGCGAAAGCAATAATAAAAATTCATACCACAAACTTTGAAAAGCTTAGTACTTACGTAGTACTTTACCACTATCGCTTCTTATAAACTGATCTTTAAAATAAATTTTCTTTGGTTTAGAATAACGATCTAATCTATTGAAGGTGGAAACTGGAATCTCTCGCTCCGAGCCTTCTACTATCATAACTAGTCGTTGTCCAAACTCGGCGTCCTCCTCTCCACTTAGGAAGTAATTAAAACCTAAATCACCTAAGGTTCTTTCGATCTGCTCCGGAAACAACTTAATACCTCCAGAATTGACAACAAAATCTTTTCTTCCTAAAAACTTAAACTCGCTGGGCGAAATCAATTCAACTATATCATTGGTATTCAGCTTATGGACACCAATGTCAGGGACATCAATAATTAAGCAGTTATCTTGATCAACACTCAATTGAACACCGTCAAGAGCCTTATAGTTAGAAGATGATCCTAACTTTCTAATGGCAATATGAGAAATAGTCTCTGTCATCCCATAAGAATGATAAAATTCAGGGGTGCATTCTAGGAGTTTTTCTTCTAAATCTAAACTAATTGCTGCTCCACCAATCAAGACCTTCTTTGCCTTATGCAACTCATTGATTGAGTGATAGGCTTGATATGGAACCATGGGCACAAAGCTATACTCCCCATCATCTTCACTCAAAATATTGGCGGATGGCTCCTTAAAATCAATGTCCAGTTGTCCTTCTACCGCCCTAATTAACATCATCAACCCTCCTATTTTCTGAACACTCATTCCCATTAGTACTTTATCCCCTTCCTTGAGATCAAAGTACTTCAATGTTCTATGTGCTGAATTTTGAAGGTGCGCTTTCGCGATTTTAATAATTTTTGGAGCAGACGTACTACCCGAAGTTTTTACTTCCATATATTTTTCACTAGAAAAATATGAACTTAAAACATCAGACACCTCAGCAGGAATAGGCTGTTTGGTGTAATTTGAAGAAGTAATTATCATATAAGTATAAAAGATATCCCAACCAATTGTTCAGTTGAGCCGTCTAATATAATACAGTTCCTATTTCCTAAATGGGATATTCATCCCTCCCCTGTAAGAAAGAAGCATAAAATGCTTCTTTCTTTTTGCTCTTTATTACCATTAATTGGTATGTTTTTTGCTTCTTTGAGCCCGCAATAATACTTCTAATTTATGTGGAGAAAAACTCTACTATTCATTATAACACTGGCTTCTTACTCTTCTTATGCTCAGAAGGTTGGAGTATTTGATGAGATAAGTAAGAAACCCATCTCTAATGTTTTTGTCTATTGCGATTTAGCTTCTGAGCTTAGTGATAAAAGAGGTTTTATAAATTTAGAATTTCTCCAAGAATGTGAGGTACTCAGTTTTCAGCATCCAAGCTATACCTCTCAAGTAATTTCACTTAAGATCCTTGAAACTAAGGATTCCATTTTCTTAGAAGAGAGTCCATTTAACCTCAAAGAGGCTGAAGTAAATTATAATAGATGGGAAGAAAATCAGAAAGAGATTCCTATTAAGATTGTCAAAATTGATAAGAAGGAAATTGAACTTTTAAATTCTCAGACCAGCGCAGATATTCTTCAAAATAGTTCCAAAGCTTACGTACAAAAAAGTCAAATGGGCGGTGGATCACCAATGATCAGAGGCCTGAGTACCAACAGAATTCTATTAGTGGTAGATGGAGTTAGGATGAATACTGCAATCTTTAGAGAAGGCAATGTTCAGAATGTCATCTCCATTGACGCCAATAGCCTTGAGAGCACAGAGATTGTTTTGGGCCCGGGATCTGTTGTTTACGGTAGTGATGCCTTAGGTGGGGTGATTGATTATCATACTTTAACGCCACAATTTAAAAACTCAGGGCTCAGTGCATTCGAATCAAATTACTTAATAAGAACGTCATCGGCCAATTTTGAAAAAACAGCCAACTTTAATTTTCAGTGGAGAGCAAAAAACTTGAGTATAATAACGAGTATTAGCGCAACCGATTATGATGACCTAAGAATGGGTTCTACGGATGTTCCTGAATATCTACGCCCTACTTACCAAGAAACAATCAATGGAAAAGATTCTACTCTCATTAATTCTGATCCTAGAAATCAAGTAGGATCTGCTTATCAACAATTAAATATTCTTCAAAAGATTAGATATAGACCAACTTCTAAATTGGACATAAGCTATACCCTCAATTATGCCACAAGCTCAGATATCCCTAGGTATGATCGTTTAACACAAATTGATGCCAATAATTCTCTCCGTTTTGCTGACTGGTCCTATGGCCCTCAAAATTGGATGATGAATAATCTTCAGCTTCAATCGTATTATAAAACAAGAATGTTTGATAGAGCTAAAGTAACTTTAGCTTACCAGAATTTTGAGGAAAGCAGGATTGATAGAAGAATGAATAATAGCAGCCGAAGAACTAGAACTGAAAATCTCAACGCTACAAGTGCTAACATTGATTTTGATAAGAGCCTTACCGAAAAGACTAAATTATTTTATGGTGCTGAGTATATCTTTAATTTTTTAAATTCTATTGGAGAAAGAGAAGATATTTTTGATGGAAGCATTAGTCCTACAGACTCTAGATACCCTGACAACAGCACTTGGACTTCTTATGCTAGTTATGCCAACCTCAGAACACATCTTAGAGATAGATTAACTTTAAATGCAGGCTTAAGAGCTAATTTTATTCAAATAAGAGGAGATATTGATAGCAAAACGCTTAATCTACCATTTGATAATATAGATCAGGATTACAATGCAATTAATGGATCCATTGGACTAGCCTATCTTATTAATAAAAGCACCGACATTAAGTTTAATCTAAGTAATGGTTTTAGAGCTCCAAATATTGATGATGCGGCTAAAATATTTGAATCTGGCGATGGGATTATTGTAGTGCCTAATCCAGACTTAAGGCCTGAGTACCTTTATTCTGCAGATATTGGAATCACTAAAACATGGAATTCAAGACTTAAATTTGAGTTCAATGCTCATGTTTCATTATTAAAGAATATCCTTGTAAAAGATGACTTCCAAATTAATGGTCAAGACAGCATTCTTATTGATGGTCAAATGAATCAGATACAAGCATTGCAGAATAGAGATCAGGCTGTTATATATGGAGCTCAAGCAGCTTTAGTCTATAAAGTTACAAAGCAATTAGGCTTTGAAACCTCTTATGCTTTCAATAGAGGGGAAACTAATCTTGGTGAAAACCTGAGGCATATATCCCCTGATTTTGGTTTGAGTGGCATTAGATATTCTACAGAAAAACTAAGCCTCTTTTTATATGCCCAATACAACTCTGAACTTTCCAATGAACGTTTAGCGCCTTCTGAATTAGATAAGCCAGATTATTACGCAAAGGACAATAATGGTCTGCCCTACAGTCCTTCTTGGACTACGCTCAACTTTAGGTCTACCTACAGAATCAACCAAAACATTAGTGCTCAATTTGGAATAGACAACATTCTAAACAAGGGTTATAGAACCTACTCCTCTGGGATAAGCGCAAGCGGTATTAACTTTGTGCTTGCCTTAAGAGGAACTATACTTTAAAGGTTTAAAGGACTTAAATCCCAATCTAAAGACTGCAAATATCTAATGGCTCCTCCCTTCACTTCTAAAGGTGATGGAATATTATTATGATATAAGGAACCCGTTCCAAGACCAGAAGCCATAGGATTGTTCTTAGTGGCGTTCCATTGAGCAATGGCGCTTAATCCAATATTCCCCTCTAATGCGCTGGTCGCCCACCACTTAATATTTTGCTTTTCAGCGATTTCAATCCACTCTTCACTTCCTCTTATTCCACCTATAAAACTTGGCTTTAGAATGATGTACTTTGGGTTCAATTCAGTCAGCAATCTCTTTTTCTCCACTTTATTAAAAACACCAATCAATTCCTCGTCTAAAGCAATATCTATGGGAGAGTTTACAATCAAATTGGCCATAAGGTCATTTTGACCTTTAGCAACAGGCTGCTCTATACTATGAATACCATACTCAGATAAGCTTTTAAGCTTTTCTAATGCATCTTTTCCAAATGCACCGTTTGCATCTAATCTCAACTCTAAATCTGCAGCTCCAAAGCGCTTTCTAATCTCCTTAAGGATTGTAAGCTCATTTTCAAAGTCAATAGCACCAACTTTCATTTTTAATAGCTTGAAACCTGAATTTAATTTCTCTTCGATTTGCTGGCTCATAAAACTGGAGTCACCCATCCAAATCAAACCATTTATTGGTTGTGGCTTTTCTTTAAGACTAAAATCTGACTCAAATAATATATGATCTTTGGCTTTTAAATCTAATAATGCCATCTCAAGACCAAATTCAATAGATGGAAACTCTATCAGAGAGGAAAAGAAGTCTTTCTTACCTTCATTGATGTCCGTGCAGAGATTAGCTAACTTTTTCTCATAGTCCGGTCTATCATCCGCCGAAAGGCCTCTTAATAAGCCACACTCTCCTATTCCGCGACAACCAGATTCTTCTAAAATTAAAAAGTAGGAGTCCTTAGTTTTTAGAATTCCTCTGCTTGTACCTGCCGGCCTAATAAATTGATATGTATACTTGATATACCTAGCCTGCATAGTATCGTCCTAGTCCAAATAAAATGGCAAATAATAGAGTGGCTAATGCCTGAGGTTTTAATAGCTTATCCATCTTCATTGGCTCCTGAGTATTCATTGCTTTAAAAAGGTTAATAAATAGAGGAACAAAACTAATGAGATAAAGGTTTTTGATTAGGTCCCCTCCTGAGTACATATTATAAACAAAGGCAAAATCAAAGGCAAGCACAACCAAAGCGGCTTGATAAATCTTGGCTCCCTTATCACCAAATATTACAGCTAAGGTTATTTTACTCACTTTTTGATCATCTTCTCTATCTCTTAAATTATTCAAGTTTAAGACACTCACTGCAAGTAAGCCCAAAGAAGCAGCCGGCAAGAAAGTTAAAAAGTTCAAATGAGCAGTGAATAAAAAATAAGAGCCTACTACTCCAACAAATCCAAAAAATATTAAAACGAATAAATCTCCTAATCCAAAATATCCATAAGCTCTTTTACCCATAGTATAATTTGTGGCAGCTAGACAAGCCAATAGACCAAGAACGCTGAAGATTATACTGAGTTGAATGGAGTCTGGATAAAAGGCATAAAAGCTTAATGAGGTCCCTAATAAAACCGAGATTATAAAGAATATTCTTACCGCTCCTCGCATTTGGGGAATAGAAATACTTCCCGAAGCCACTGCCCTTTTCTCACCTTTTCTATTAGCATCAGTGCCTTTTAATCCATCTCCTAAATCATTTGCATAATTAGATAGAACTTGATAGCTCAGGGTTGTCAAAAGTGCAAGAATTAAAATAGTCCAATTAAAACTACCTTCTGATGCAGCCATGAGACTACCAAGAAAAATTGAAGAAAATGCAAGTGGTAAAGTTCTTAGCCTTGCTGCGGCAATCCATACATTCATCCTAAGTAATTTAAAAGGCTAAGTTAGAGTCTTACATCCAATTTTGATTACTTGATTCAATTCTTTGTAAACAGATATTGTAAAGCAACTCTCCTTCTTCTTTTTTAATATCCCAAATTGAAAGCTGGCCATTGGCACTGAAAAGCACTAGCGAGACTAAGCCTTGCCTATCTTGAAAAATACTTTGATTCATTCTTACAGCTTGCAGTCTAAATAATTCTAATCGATATTTCTTTCTAAATACATAGCCTTTATATAGCACTAACTGATCCTTATTATAAATCATTTTTACTGAATCAACATACATTGAAATAAACCACATGGCCAGGCTTAAATAGAGCACCACTGGAATAAGGATATAGTAACTGATCAGTATTCCGGCAATACTACCTAGAACAACAATAGGCATAATTAGATAAATACTCAGACGTCTCCTTAAATAAGATTGGGACTTAATTTCATTATTAGCACCAATCATTTCCTCAAACAAAGTATCTTCTAGCTCAACAGAAGCAATTGGGCTAATACCGGGAACTTGAAGTGATTTATTATCATTCACGCTTCTGGCAGAAGCCGCCTTTAAACTTACAGTCGAATAATTGACTAGTCTCTGTAAAGGATTAGAGACAGACTTAAATACTTGTAACTTAGACTTAGGAATACTTAAATTCCGTTTGGAAAGAAGCCCTGATTCTAAGAAATAATAATCTTCATCTTCAGAAAAACTCAAATCCCAAAATCTCAGAGTGCTTAATATCAAACTAAAAAGGACCGATATGATTAGGAAAATCAGAAGTGCAATAGGAAAGATGAATAAACTATAATTTATTAGTCTCTCAGCTTCAGTTTCTAAATAAGGAGAAATTGGAGTATCAAAATACTCTTCAAATTGCCATAGATAACCATTAATTAGAGCCAGTAATACAAAACCCGATCTAAGATGGTTTTCACTTAATCCAACCCAAAGAACATCCTTTAATTTAAGGCTATGAAGAACCCTTTTTATCTTTGATGTTTTAGAACTATCAAGATCAGTTAGAACATTATCACCTTGCTCAATTGAAATCTCTTCTTTCTTAAGCTTTTTTGATTCTGAACTTAAATATAGCCTCAACTGCTCAGCATAATCTTTCTTTAGAGCAGGAATCTCTATTTCTTCATTAGAGCTACCGGCCGTTTCTATTTTCAAGGAGTAAACCTTTAGAATCCTTTGTATTGGATTTTGGTTCAAATGAATACTTTGAATTCTTGATAAAGGAATGTCAATTTTATCGCTCGTAAAGACCCCTTTTTCTAGAATAAAATGACCTTTGCTAACCCTAAATTTAAAACGGGCATATTGGAAATAACTGTAAATAAAAAAGCCAATACTGATTACTCCAAATAGAATTTTTGTGCTAAAACTTAGCCCATCAGAACTCATTCCAAATTGAACTATAAAAATGGATAAGTAGATTTGAAAACCCTTTCGAAGATTTCGAACAAAGTTCACAGCAACACCAAGAGGAGATTGTCTTTGACTATTTTCAAATACTGAACTATTCATTTAAATTAGACAGTCTAATCACCTCTTCTCTAAGGTTTTGAGCTTCTTCTTTATGTAGACCTGATATTGTTATATCACTAGATGTACCGCCGGCAGTAAACACTTTAACTTCAGCAAGATCAAACAACTTTGACAAAGGACCTTGGGAATATTCACAGTGTTGAATTCTACTAAATGGAACGGAAGTTTGCTTAAAGAAAATAAGTCCACTTTTAAAACTAATATCCTTTTCTCTAAGCGCATATCCATACCTCGGAAATCCTATTTGCACATAGATTAGTGCTATCGTTAAAATCAGAAAAGAAGAAAGAGAAAAAATCCAAAAACTAAGATCAGAATTTAAGACAATTAACACTCCTACACCCGTTAACATAAGCCATAGCAGACTTAATCTAGTCATGCGCAAATACTTATAATCTGCATGCAAACGATTAAAATCAGTAGAGCTTAAGCTTACTAGACTCTCAATACTCAAAACATCATTCTTAAAATTATCCACTTATTGTGATTTTAGTTTCTTAAACATCTCCTTAAGAACTTTTGGAGATACGCTAGACTCAGTTTCTATTTCAAGAATACACATCTCTCTCAAGCTAAAGAAAGACTTTAATTCTTTATTTAGTTCAGCTTCATTGGTTGCCTTAAGATAACAGATACCATGGGCTTGCGCGATGCCACCAAAGTCTGTGTCATGTGGAGTTTCCTGGAACGCCATTAAGGGATCATCGGCAGAAGGACCGTCAATAAGTTTAAATATATTACCTCCTCCATTATTAATAATAATAATCTTAAAATTTGAAGGTCGTAACTTATTCCACAAAGCATTTACGTCATATAAGAAAGCAATATCACCACTGATTAGAATATTCTCTCTATCTGAGTGAATACTCATTCCTAAGGCCGTGGATGTACAGCCATCAATTCCACTTGTTCCTCTATTACTGTAATGTCCATGCTCTTTTTTAAATCGAAAGAGCTGTGAATATCGCACGGAAGTGCTATTAGCATAATGGAAATCTACCTCTTTATCTACAGTCTTATAAATAGAACTGAAAACTTTTAAATCACTAAACTCAATTTCACTTACAAAGTCATTGAGGACCATATTAAATCGCTCGTTATGAGCCAAATAATGTTCTTTATAGCTTAAGCTAGGATTAGAAATAGAACTATTCATCTGGAATAAAAACTCAATCTCATCCATTTCTCCTTTCCAACTAAGCGCATCAAAAGTATCAGGAAAATCACCGTTTGTAGCAGTCATCCAGTGATGCTCTGGTTGATGAGACCTCAAAAAGGCTTTAATCTTCTTTGAAACCAACTCCCCTCCAATGCTTATAAGTAAATCTGGCTTTAGGTTGCCTAGTTCTTCATCATTCAAAGATTCTAAAAACTGATCAATTTGAGAGATTGATTCATCTAATGGATTATTAGACAGAGTCTCATTTAATATTAAGACCCCCTTTGCAGCGAGAGACCTTAATAAGCTCTGCTTTTCACCATTATTCTCATCCAAACCATGCAGCAGCATGACTTTAGAAGAGCTTTGTAGCACTTCAAGCTCAATTTTCTCTGAGGCCTTCCTAGGCTGAGACCCAAACTCTAATTTTGGAAAGCCCAACTTTTGAGAAGTCCTTTCATATAAAGGCTCGTCAAATGGAACGTTAAAATGAATTGGACCAATTTTAGGTGATTGTAAGACTTTCAATCCCTCTGAAACAAGATTATAATTCAGTGACTTTTCCTTATCCTCAGGCTCACAAATCAGATTAGCTTGGTATCTAATGTGTTGCTCAAATATATTCTCTTGCCTAATAGTCTGTCCCATGCGTTTATCAATAAACTCAGGAGGACGATCGGCTGAAATTAAAATTAGAGGAATAGATAAATAATAAGCCTCTACTACTGCAGGGTAGAAATTCAGAACCGCTGAACCACTACTGCAAATAACAGCAGCTGGTTTTTTAGTTCGCTTGGCCATTCCTAGAGCCAAAAATGCAGCAGAACGCTCATCTCCTGCAGAAAAAATATTGAAATACTTATACGAACCTACAGAAAATATGAATGGTGCATTTCTGCTGCCTGGAGCAATAACAATATTCTCACATTCAAATTCCTTCAAAAGATGAGTTATAGCTTGAGCATTATACTTTTTGCTAGTCATTCAATAAATTAACATCTATTAGTCTCGCAAGTGTTTCCATCTTTGCATTAGTTTCTTCCCATTCTTTCAGAGGATCACTTAAATTAGTGATTCCACCTCCGGCATAAAGTTTTATTCCGTTTGAGCCATATTGCAGACATCTAAGGTTAACATAAAAAACTGATTTCTGTTCTTTGCTTAAGCCAAAATAACCAGAATAAAAAGACCTTGATGCGCTCTCTACTTCTTTAATGAAGTTGATTCCTTCTTTCATAGGCAAAGCCGCCACAGCAGGAGTTGGATGAAGAGCATTCAGTATTTTTTCTAAACTAAAATTATCACTTAAGCTAAATGTGACTATATTTCTGATATGTAGTAATTTAGCAGCGATAACGTTCTCTGTGCTAGAGATGTTTAAATCCTTTACTTCTTGAAACCCAGATAGTGTTTTTAGAATATACTCAGTGACATACTTCTGCTCTTTTTCCTCTTTAATTCCCAGTTCATTTCCTTCCCCTTTTCTTGCTGTTCCTGCTAGACTCATGGTCTGAGCATTTTGTTCATTTACTTGCAACAAAAGTTCAGGACTTGCTCCTATCCATGTTCCTGAATTAGGATGAGTAAAACAATAAACAGCGGCTTCAGGATAGGCCATTCTTAGTGTATTGAAATATTTAATTGGGTTTAAGTCAACATCAAAATATTTACTTCGACTCAACACTACTTTTTGCCACGACTCAACCTTAATCTTCTCAATTACTTGTTCTAATTTTTTAAGGTAATCTCTCTTTGAGATTGAATCAAGCGCAAGTTCATTTTGATAGAAATACTCTAAAGGTGCCTCTATCTTCTCCATTTCAATTGAAATAGGAGTTTCAGCCTTATCGAAAGGATAGAACCTGAATTTATACTCAGCATTCGCTTTCTCAGCATAATACTCAGCCTTTGTGCCGTTAGGTGGAGAAAATAGTAATTGAGCTCTAATCATTATTTTTTTAATGGTACTATCATATTGGTAAGCTTAGCATGACAGACCAAATTATTGTCATTATCCAAGATTCTTACTTCCCATAAATGAGTAGAACGACCTTTGTGTAGAATATTAGCTTGTGCTCTAATCAGACCTGTTCTAACAGATTTCAGATGATTACAACTAATCTCAATTCCTAAGACAGCGTATTGCTTATAGTCTACAAAAAGTAAAGAAGCACTACTTCCGACCGTCTCAACCATAGCTGCAGAAGCCCCTCCATGCAGCAAACCCATAGGCTGATGTACATGAGGCCCTACTTCCATACTTACCTCTAAAAAACCCTTTTCGGCATCAACATCAGTGAAGCTCATATTCAATGTTTCCATCAAAGTATTAGAGCTAATTTTATTGAATTGGGTCAACCACTCTTTTTTAGTCATGGTGCAAAGATAAAGCACTTAAACAATCTCCTAGCCTTTGCTTAATTTAATAGTAGTGGACCACACATAATTCTTATCTTTGCACTCCAATTTTGAATTGAATTACAGGCACAAATGATAGATATTATCTTACCTGACGGTAGTGAAAAAAGTTATGAAGACGGCAGCTCAGCCTTTGATGTTGCTATGAGTATAAGTAGCGGCTTAGCACGTAATGTATTGTCCGCAAGCTTAAATGGTCAGACCATTGAAGTTATGGACCCTTTAAAAGAGGGTGGTCATTTAGTATTGTACACATGGAAAGATGATGAAGGAAAGAAAGCTTTTTGGCACTCTTCTGCTCACCTTTTAGCTCAAACGCTTGAAGAATTATATCCTAATATCAAATTAACAATTGGCCCAGCCATTGAGAACGGATTCTATTACGATGTTGATTTAGGTGAAGATACTCTTAGCGACAAGGATTTTGAGCGTATTGAGAAAAAAATGATTGAAAACGCTCGTCAGAAATTTGTATTTAAGCTTAGAGAGGTGAGTAAAGCCGATGCCTTATCTATGTATATAAGCAATGAATTTAAGACAGAATTGATCTCAAATCTTACCGATGGAGAAATCACTTTTTGTGACCACGGAAACTTTACCGATTTATGTAGGGGTGGACATATACCAAATACATCTTTCATTAAGGCTGTAAAAGTCTTAAAAGTTTCAGGTGCATATTGGAGAGGAAATGAGCATAATCCACAGCTTACTAGGGTCTATGGAATATCTTTCCCTAAAGCAAGTGAGTTAACAGAATATCTTAATTTACTTGAAGAAGCAAAGAAAAGAGATCACAGAAAATTAGGTAAAGAGCTTGGTTTATTTACTTTCTCACAAAAGGTAGGTCAAGGTTTACCTTTATGGTTACCAAAAGGAGCCGCTTTACGCGATAGCTTGGAGCAGTTCCTTAGAAAGGCCCAAAAGGCTTCTGGCTATGAGCAAGTGATAACTCCGCATATTGGCAATAAAGAGCTGTATGTAACCAGTGGTCACTATGCAAAATACGGCAAGGATAGCTTTCAACCTATCAACACACCTGAAGAGGGAGAAGAATATCTTTTAAAGCCTATGAATTGCCCGCATCACTGCGAAATTTATAAGGCAGCACCAAGATCATATAAAGACCTACCCCTTCGTTTTGCAGAATTTGGAACAGTTTACAGATATGAGCAAAGTGGAGAACTTCATGGATTAACAAGAGTAAGAGCATTTACTCAGGATGACGCACATTTATTCTGTATGCCAGATCAGTTGAAAGATGAGTTTAAAAAGGTAATTGATTTAGTACTTTATATTTTCAAAACTCTTGATTTTCATGAGTTTACAGCTCAAGTATCCTTGAGAGATCCTGAGGACTCTAGTAAGTATATTGGTAGCGATGAAAACTGGGAAAAGGCAGAAAATGCAATCAAGGAGGCTGTGGCCGAAAAAGATCTTGATTATGTTATAGAATATGGCGAGGCGGCCTTTTATGGACCAAAGTTAGACTTCATGGTTAAGGATGCTTTAGGAAGAAAATGGCAGTTAGGAACGATCCAAGTAGACTATAATTTGCCAGAACGCTTTGAATTAGAGTATAAAGGTTCTGATAATGAAATGCATAGACCGGTAATGATACACCGTGCACCCTTTGGTAGCATGGAGCGCTTTGTTGCAGTCCTGCTGGAGCATTGCGGAGGAAATTTCCCTCTTTGGCTTACGCCAGATCAGATCATCATTTTACCTATTTCAGAGAAGTATGTAGACTATGCTCAAAAAGTTTCTAGTTTGCTTAAAAATTACGACCTTCGCACGCTTGTTGACGAACGCAACGAGAAAACTGGTCGAAAGATCCGTGATGCTGAAATGAGTAAAGTTCCTTTTATGTTAATCGTAGGAGAGCAAGAATTTGAAAATCAAACTGTTTCAGTGAGACGTCACGGTGAAGGAGACAAAGGGACAATGACTATAGAAGCTTTTGCAGATTTAGTAAACAGTGCAGTTGCCGAAGAGTTAGCAGATAAATAAGTTTTAATTAAAAAGTAGAAACACTGGCTAAGAGATTTAATCGTAGAGGCTATCAGCCTAGAGTCGTAGAAGAGGACAAGCATATCATTAATGAAAAGATACGCTTCCCTAAGTTAAGAATAGTAGGAGAAAACATTGATGAACAAGGTGTCTATGCTACTGATGTTGTTTTAAAGATTGCAAAAGATCAAGGTTATGATCTTGTAGTAATTACTGAAAAGGCAGATCCTCCTGTAGCCAAGATAATTGACTATAAGAAGTTTCTTTACGACCAGAAGAAAAAACAAAAGGAGATTACCCAAAAGGCTCAAAAAACTGTTATCAAGGAAATTCGTTTCGGACCTAATACAGATGAGCATGATTACGAGTTTAAAAAGAAACATGCCCTTAAGTTTTTAGAAGAGGGAAGTAAGCTTAAAGCATACGTATTCTTTAAAGGTAGATCCATAGTTTTTAAAGATCAAGGAGAAATCCTTCTTCTTAAGCTAGCACAAGAGCTGGAAGATGTCGGTAAAGTTGAAAGCATGCCGAAATTAGAAGGTAAAAGAATGATAATGATGATGGCTCCTAAAAAAGCCAAATAATATAAAGATTTTAAGAACACCCAAAGCGAATAGAAATGCCAAAAATGAAGACAAAATCCAGTGCCAAGAAGCGTTTTAAGCTGACTGGATCTGGTAAGATCAAAAGAAAGCACGCTTTTAAGAGTCACATTCTTACTAAGAAGACGACGAAGCAAAAGCGTAATCTAACTCATGCCACTTTAGTAGCAAGAGCAGATGAAGCAAGTATCAAGAAACAATTATGTATCTGATACATTAGAGTTTATTTAATTAACCCTGTGTTTCGGCCCCTAAGAGTAATAAATTATTACCGCCGCTCACAAAAAAATTATTATTATGCCAAGATCAGTAAATTCTGTAGCGTCAAGAGCGCGTAGAAAAAAGGTAATGAAGCAAGCCAAGGGCTACTTCGGACGCCGTAAAAATGTATGGACTGTAGCTAAAAATGCCGTTGAAAAGGCGATGGTTTATAGCTATAGAGACCGTAAAAATAAGAAGAGAAATTTCCGTGCACTATGGATTCAGCGTATTAATGCTGGAGCCCGTGAACATGGTATGTCCTACTCAGCTTTTATGGGTAAGCTTAATGCTAGTGGAATTGATTTAAATAGAAAGGTGTTAGCCGATCTAGCAATGAATCATCCAGAAGCTTTTAAAGCTGTTATTGAAAAGTTAAAATAAATCTCATTGTGTTCTTAATATTTAAAACCCCGAATCGCTTCGGGGTTTTTTATTGCCCTAAATTATAGCTCCCTCCTACTTCTAGCCTTTTAGCATGAGTAGAATCAACACTGCACTTTATAATAGCTCCACTAATAGAACTCTTGAAACTCAATATATAATGAGTGCCACAAAACTCTATATTTTTCAATTGAGCCTTCAAACCATCCTTTTTCAGCAATACGCTAGAAGGTCTGACTAAATCAGAAGAATTAAAATAGGCGCTATCCTCGTGGTCTAATTCATTGATCAGACCAAACAATCTTGCCACACTCAAACTTTTAGGTCTCGAATAGATTTCTGTAGGACTTCCTTTTTGAACCAATTTACCTCTTTGCATTACTGCGATAGAGTCGCATATAGATAACATATCATTAGGGTCATGGGTGACAATAATCATTGCATCAAAAGGCCGTTCTTCCTTGAGCCATTCCATCAATCTATTTCTTAACCCAAAATCTAAATGGCTAAAGGGCTCATCAAGGAGTAATAAGGAAGTATTTGCAGCTAAGGCTGATCCAATGGCAATACGTTGCATTTGCCCACCACTAAGGTGGTTTACCTTTTTTGTACCGATTCTGCCCAATGATAATATTTCCTTCAATGCTTTTAATCGGCGAGCTTTGGCTGCATTACTCAGACCCTTTGTAAAACGCAAAAGGTTCTCATCAACAGTTTTAAAGAGATCTAAATCTAAATGCTGATCCACTAATAAAACCCTTTCATGCTTGTGTAAAAGACTATTAATTCCAGAAGTATGTTCAGCCCCATCTAAAAGGAATGAACGCGCCTGATACTGATACTTCCCGGCAATTGCTTTTAGTAAAGTGGTTTTACCTGATCCAGACTCCCCCACCAAACCCATAATCGAATCTTTTTCTAGGTCCAAACTTAAATTAGTTAGGACTTTAGAATTACCAAAAGAAAAATTAATTCCTTTGATAGACAGATACTTAATACTTTTTTTCATCAGCGCAAACTATTTTGTTTAACCTTTCGTGTATAACATTGAACAAAATAATAATTTAAATTAGTACTCAAATGAAACATTTATTTTTCAAACTATCAGCTGTTTTAATAGCAAGTACATTATTATTCACTTCATGTGATGAGGATGATAAGGATCCTGTTGTTACTCCTCCAATGCAGTTAACGGTGTCATGCATGGTCTAGATAAAGTTGTATTACCACAATAAATTACAGTGTACCAAACCTTTCATACAATTGTTACGTTATTCAGATAACAAAGGCAATAAATCTAGAATGGTCTAGTTATTGTACTGTAATAAGAGATTAAAATTTTGTTTGGTTGGTTGAAGGTCCGGCAGGTCAATTTCTATTGATTTGCCGGCTTTTTTTTTGCTTCAATTCAATAATTCCTGTAATCTTTTCTTTTCAGATTGATTCCTATTTCCTTCCCAGGCCTTATTTATTTGATTCTTTTCTCTTTGCGTTAAATGCCAACTTAATGATAAAGCTCCTTGGGTCTCCAACAGATTAAACCTGACTAAATCAATCTCTAAGCCTTCTAATTCATCACTGAGCTCCATTAAAAAGGCCTTATTGTATATCTGCAGGTTCGAAAAACTCTCTATGACTCCAGAAATTGGCTTAATAATCCTATCCGACATTTTATTCTCAAAGTCTTTAATCTCTAAAGCTTCTTTTCGGCTGGCCATTAGTTGAACAATAACTACTCCCGAAGTATTTTCTTTTAACCATGATTCCATCGCCAATATATACTTCAAGCCTAATTCAAAGCCTTCATTATCTCTTACTCCTGCATCTATCAACTCCATACTGGGCTCAGATGGCAGATTCACTAGAGGAGTGATATATGGAAAGCTTGCACTCATTCTTAAGGCCGTTAAAAAACTTAATGAATCCGCAGACTGTTCTTGAAAATATCTACTAAACTCAATTGCGTCTATTGTCCTTTGAGTAGATACTCCACTATAGGGTTGAGATGAGCATAAGAAGGATAAAGGTGTTGGAGAAATAATTAACTTCCTTCCATCCCCAATAATAGATGGCGACAATACCATTAAGGGTATTTCAGAGGATTCTTCTAAACTAGAAAATTCAAAAAGTCTTTTATTTAAAACTCCTTTGGTATTAACATTAAGCTGTTGATCAAAGGCAATACCTCTGTCGATAGAATAATCCTTTTGGGCAAAAGTGTAATCGCGAAAGCGAAAAAACAAATCATTAACTGCCAAGTTAAATGCAATAGGGTTTAGGAGATCTTGCGATAAATTAGAAATTGATTGCTCCCATTCAATGCTATCTGAGCTAGCCGCATATCTTAACTGTCTATAATAGGCCGCTCCTAGCATTCCACCAGAAGAACCGGAAATAAACTGTAAAGATTGACTAAAATCTTCTCCTATTTCTTTCTCGAGCTCACTCAATACTTTTAAGGCCCATACTCCACTTCTTAATCCACCACCACTCAGGTTGAGCACAATCAACTTAGGCTTCTTGCCATTCTTAGTCTTTTGTTTTCTTAACCATTTATCCAAAATAAGCTCTGCTTGCTTTTTATCATTTAACAGTATGCTGTCGGTATTAATGGTTTCTATCTCCTTTTGCGAATATTCTTTTAATACCGAATAATCCATACCTGGGGCGTAGTACCACGTTTTAAAGAATTCTTTCCCAGAGAAATGATTCAAAAGGAAAATAACTACAATCCCAACAGACAAGGTCCATGTTTTTAAGCGTGTATAGACAGCACCGGTTATCATTAAGTAGAGGGAGAAAATCAAAAATATACTCGCAGCCGCTGGAATTATAAAAAATGAGCTCCCCCCTACAGCTGCTAAAACCAGAATTAAGATAAAGAGTAAAGTAAAAAAAAGTGAGGCGCTACCGTGGTGTTGCTGAAAAGTTTCTAATACAGAGTCTTTTGAATAGTGGGTAGCCTTTCTTGCAAGTTTGGTAGAAAAAAGTCCGCTCAGATAATGGTTGACACCGCTAGGATGCATTTCTTCATCAATAAGCTTATTATCCTTCTTCATAATGCTACCCATTGACTTTCCTTGCTCTGTCTTTTTTTGATTAATTGTACTCAAAAAGTACGTCAAGCTAATACTGATCATTACAAATGCTCCAAGAAAAAGCCCTAAAAGATTAATAAGTATCAAACCAATAGAGATTCCTTCTTCTAATTGAAAATCAAAGGAATAGAACAAATACACAAGAAAAAATACTGCAGGTATAATGCTATTATTTAAGCTGAATTTCCAGAGGGGTCTATCTAAAGTTGCTAAAAAGGTATATCGATAGCTATAATAGATATAGCTGCTTATGTGGAAACTCATAATGAAGAGCCCCATGCTAAGTCCGACAATGAAATAACTAAAGAAGCTTACTTTTCCCAGATACTCAGGAGCAAGAAATAGGTATTGCAAGCCATAGTCACCTCCAAGTTTTCCTAGAAGAAAAGAGAAAATTAATAGCCAAAAAATTATAAGAATATAGCTTCTTCTGAAATGCAGAAAAAGAAGTCTTAAAGGAAAGAATCCTTTAAAAAAATACCATAAATCCTTAATTCTTTGGAATAACATCTATGAGTTCAAATTGAGTAAAATGATGTTTTATATGCTTTTGATGCATGTCCTTCCATTGATTTGCGTTTAATAAACCAAAATTTGGATGAGCTGCTTTATAATCTTCATTATCGTCTAAAAAATGTAAAGCCTTAGTCAAAGATTCTATAAATCTAAGCTTTAGCTCTTCCCATTCAGCATCAACAATAGGACTAACTTGACTGAACATTTCAGGCATTGCAGCACCCTTAACAAAAAGTCTATCTGTTTGAAGAAAGGCCTGAAAAGCAGGAATCTTATCTACCGGTGTAAGAATATCTGTTTTAAGACCCATAATAGAAATGTCAAATGCGATTCTTAAATGATCTAACATTTGATAAGCAGACATTGAGCCCCAAATTGGCTTGGCATGAGAGTCTAAATCTCTTAATAAATAAGGTACTTCAACTCTTAAAAAATAATCTCTAGTCATTTTCAGTAATCTTAATTAGAATATAGTTCTTATTATCGGAAGTTGGTAAGCCCATGGTATTTTCCTTTTTACCAACGCTAAACTTGTCTTTTGATACGCCAAACCCAAGGAGCACTCTTTCAACACCTTTTGCTCTCTGAGCACTTAATCTAGTATCACTGATGGTATTAATAACAGTAAGCTCGTAGAACAAGCCTGCACTTTCAATCATTGAGTTAGAGAGCAGATCGAGCATAAAATCACCACTAGGAGTTAATTTGGTCTTCTTTGGAAAAAAAGAAATGTCTAATAATTGTGTCCTTATTATAACTGAATAATCGTTGAGTGTGGTATCTACTCTTTTATCAGAATTGGAAATAACTGTCAGCTCTACCCTCCTATTCAATTCTCTTTCTCTAGGTGTTTTCTCTGGGAAAAGAGGCTTCTTATTACCAAAGCCTTTGGTTTCTAGCCTAGATTTATCTATTCCATTATTAATTAAAAAATAATAGACCATATCAGCTCTTTCTTCTGATAATACTAGGTCATTACTACAGCAAACATGACCGTCCACCCTAAGCTTTAAATCTGGATTTCTTAGCATTAACAGAAGTGCATCTTTAAGTCCTGGAATGCTTGAGGCAATAGGTATAGGTTGATTGCCTACAAAAATCAAACCCGGAATCCTGAGCTTATCCTTTGCCTTCAGGTCTAAATTATAAATAGGAACTTCCCTCTGAGGCAAGAGCAATGGGTCAATCTCTAAAACAATTTCTACTCGTCTGTTCCTATAAAACTCCTCCACCTTTGAAGTATACTTAGGTCGCTCCTCTCCATAAAAATCAGTCTTGACGATAATAGGATCTACCCCTTTAGAAACCAAGTATTCTAAAGAAGAAAGAACTCTATTCTTGCTTAGTCTTCTGTTATATTCTATACTTGCTGATGTATCGGTATGCCCATAAATATAAATGGCTTTTAGGCTTGCAGGCGGATAATAATATAGAGCACTATCAATTCTCATTTTCTGAGACTTTTCTAGTCTATAGGAGTCTAAGGAAAAGAGGATTTCATACAATAAGCTATCGGCCTGAGCCGATACTCCCATAAAGGAAAGTGCAAAACAAACACTAAGGATTAATCTTTTCAATCTTCTCTAATTCTATGTAAATCTAATAAATGTAATCATGGGTTTCTCTAATCTCAAGAATAGTTATTTGAAGTATCTAGAAACAAAAAATCCCGCAAAAGCGGGATTTAATAATATACTCTAAAAGCTTTATAAATGAATTACTTCATCATATGCTGCTGCAGTAGCTTCCATCACTGCCTCGCTCATAGTTGGATGAGGATGAACAGATTTTAATATTTCCATTGCAGTTGTCTCTAATTTTCTTGCAACAACAGACTCAGCAATCATTTCAGTAACATTAGCTCCTATCATATGGCATCCTAATAGCTCACCATATTTAGCATCATATATTACTTTTACAAAACCATCTTTATGTCCTGCTGCACTAGCTTTACCGCTGGCTGAAAAAGGAAACTTACCTACCTTAAGTTCATAACCTGCCTCTTTAGCTGCCTTTTCAGTATAACCAACAGAGGCGATCTCAGGAGATGCATAAGTACATCCTGGAATATTATTATAATCTAAGACTTCAGGATGATGACCTGCTATCTTCTCAACACAAATAATACCTTCAGCAGAAGCTACATGCGCCAATGATTGACCAGGAACACAATCTCCGATGGCATAAAAACCATCTACATTCGTCTTATAGAATGGATCAACTGTAATCTTTCCTTTCTCTGTTTTGATACCTAAAGCTTCAAGACCGATATTCTCAATATTGGCCTGAACTCCAACAGCAGAGAGAACAACATCACATTCAATTACTTCTTCTCCTTTTTTAGTCTTCACACTAACCTTACAACCTGCTCCAGAAGTATCCACCTTAGTTACTTCAGAATTAGTCATAATTTTAATTCCTTGCTTTTTGAAGCTACGCTCCATCTGCTTAGAAATCTCTTCATCTTCAACAGGAACAATATTAGGAAGGTATTCTACAATAGTAACCTCTGTTCCCATTGCTTGATAGAAATAAGCGAATTCAACACCAATAGCACCAGAACCAACTACTAACAACTTCTTAGGTTGTGTCGCAAGAGTCATCGCCTGGCGATATCCTATGATCTTTTTACCATCCTGAGGAAGGTTTGGAAGCTCTCTAGATCTAGCTCCTGTAGAGATTATAATACTTTTTGCGCTATACTCTGTAGTCTTGCCATCTTCTGCCTTAACAGACACCTTCTTACCCGCTTTAAGAGTACCGCTGCCCATTATAACATCAATCTTATTCTTCTTCATTAAGAACTGAACACCTTTGCTCATTCCGTCCGCTACACCTCTACTCCTTTTTACAACAGCAGAAAAATCCTTATCAGCCTTCTCTACAGTAATACCGTATTCAGATGCATGATTTATATATTCAAAAACGTTTGCACTTTTTAATAATGCTTTGGTAGGAATACATCCCCAGTTTAAGCAAATACCGCCTAAACTTTCACGTTCAATAATTGCGGTCTTTAAACCTAATTGAGACGCTCTAATAGCTGCAACATAGCCACCAGGTCCACTACCTAAAACAATAAGATCATAATTCATATGTAGAATCATTTAAATTTAAAATGCGAATTTAGTGTTTAAGCTTTTATATTGAATTAATCTCAAGCAGATTTTTGAACAAGCTATTAGATTTTCAGTATTCGCATTGTATTTCACCTACTAATCTACTGCTATTAGACTAATTTCAACGTTTACATTCTTTGGCAAGACGCTTACCTCAACTGTCTCTCTTGCCGGTGGTCTCTCATCAAAATACGAAGCATATACTTCGTTCACCTCATTGAACTGGCCCATATCAGCTAGAAAAATGCTGCATTTCACAACATTGTCAAAACTCATATTGGCTTCACTCAACACTGCATATAGATTTTGCATCACCTTATGAGTCTCAACTTTTATATTATCAAGGACCAACTCTCCTGTTTCTGCGTCTAGCGCGATTTGCCCACTGCAGTAGAGTGTATTTCCTGCTTTCACTGCTTGACTATAAGGACCAATTGGTGAAGGTACTTTCTCAGAACGGATTATTTCTTTCATACTTTTGTTGAATATTAATTTATAAAAGTAATAAGCTTGAAGCTTTTCTTAATAGATAATTACGATTCATTTACTTACAATCTTTCTCATTACTTAGAGGCTATCACTCATAGTGATGTCAAAGTAGTTAGGAACGATGAATTTAATCTTGATGAAATAGAAGGCTATACCCATATTATTATATCTCCAGGCCCAGGATTGCCCAAAGATGCGGGCTTAAGTCTTGAAGTAATCAAGAGATATATTGGCAAGAAATCCATCTTGGGTGTTTGTTTAGGATTTCAGGCTATCGCTGAATACTTAGGACATGAGCTCTATAACCAAGAGAAAGTCCAACACGGAATTAGCAAGACTATTCATTGGAATAATGAATCAGAATTGGCTAAAGACATTCCAAAGAAGCATGCAGTAGGCTTATATCACTCTTGGGCCGTAAAAATCGAGCCTGACTCAGATCTTCTTATTTCTGCAAAAAGCGATGATAATATAATCATGGCAATAGAATCTAAGGAGTTAAAAATGGCTGGGGTGCAATTTCATCCAGAGTCTATTATGACAGAGCATGGAAAAGAAATACTAAAAAACTGGTTGAATAACTTTTAGCGAACAAAGTCACCAACACCTCTTCTTCTTTCGTATTTAAGATCTTGAAGAATGCTTGAGGATACTCTAATTGTGAGCGTATAACTTTGTTGAAATCCAAAAGGAACCCAAGTACAAATCATCTCCCAGCAGTGCAATTGTCTATAGAAATTGAAGTTGGTAGGTGTAAAGCCACGATTTTCTAAATCGTATCCAGTATTGAAATTAACTTTCCAATTATCAGTAAGTTGCACATCTCCACTTAAACTTAAACTTTGATTTATTGTAGAGATATCTCCTGCATATCTCGCATTGATATTATAGTTTACATTCAAGGTCCAAGGAGTATTAAAATCTACATAGCCCGGTCTTCTGTAATAATCGATATCACCGGTTGTGATTCCCAAATCATCTGCCTGAATAGGAACATTCTTTTCGCGCTCTTGACCTTTTTTGTTTCCACCTTTAGCCTTAAAAGTATTTGAATTTAAGCTAAAGCCCATTGCAAAAGTTTGACCTGTTGGTCTTAAAAGAATTCCATTTACACTGTTGGCATATTCATTCACCCTAGTTCCTAATTCCTCATCATATCCATAAAAATCAAAGATGGCGGAGTATTGCATATTCACTAAGCGCTTAAAGGCCGTAGATGAAACAGAAAGATTTAGAGGCGACCAATTAAACTCTTCAGCAGCAACATTATAGGAAGTTCTTAGGCTAAGCCTTTCTAAAATCTTTACTTTAGTTAGTCCCGTGCTGTCCCTCTTACTGTTAACCTTAGCCTCTAAGGTGTTTTGCACACCAAAATTTATAGTGCTAGAACGGCCTGCTCCGGCAGAACCATAAATACCTCCTTGATATCTATTAAACCTTTGAGTGTTGCCCAGAGAATCTGTTTGAATTTCTTGATACTGCCCCCAAATTTCATTAGAGAAATCTGGACTAAAACTAACTCCAACCGTTGGAGTCATTACATGTCTTAAGGCTCTTAGTTTGCCTTTAAATCTAAACATACCATAGAGCTTGGTACTGAAGCTAGCTGTGGTACTAAAGTCCTGATTATAGAAGAATCCTCTAGCTGTGTCTGTTAGAACAGATTGGGTAGAGTCCTCATAAGAGTAATTTAATCTTTGAAAATACATTCTAGAGTTATATCTAAATGAAGGACTAAAAACGATATTCTTAAAAAGCTTATAGTTTGCGGAAGTATTTACGGTATGCCTGATTCCACTCTTAGTACTATCCCTTAAGCTGCTTTCGCTAAAAGGATTAGCACCAATTTTAGATTGAATTTCACTGACCCCTTGCAAGCTATAATTAATACCAATTTCCTCATACCACTTATTTGGCCCTACTTTTTCGCTTCTTTTAAACGGAAAAACTCTACTCACATTAAATGCAACCTCCGGAAGTCTTAAAGTAAGATCATTGGTTTGATTGTTCTGTGAGTGCTTTCCATAAATGTTTAAACTAATCGGCTTGCCACTAAAGTTCTGCGTAAAACCAACAGAAGAGTTCAGAGTATTTGTTAAGACATCTGCAGGATTAACACTAGTAACCTTATAATAGTTAGAAGAGGCAATGTTTACATTGGCATTAAATTAGAAATTAGGGTTGTTCTTTCTATCCTGATTATGCCTCCAAGAAATCCTAAAATCTGAACGATCATCAAATGCGCCGGGAATAAATTCTTCAAATTCTTTCTCACCATATCTGATTCTATTATATCCAATATCTATGTTTCCATTATAGCCATACCTCTTATTATACTTGGATATAACCTTAAATCCATAACCACCTTGCGAGTAGATATCGCCCGTAAGGGCCGCATCAAAATAATCATTACCAGCAAAATAATACCCTCCATTGGTTAAGAAGTAACCACGGTATTCAGATACCCCATAGGTTGGGATAATAATTCCTGACTTCCTTTTCTGTGTGGTTGGAAAAAATCCAAAGGGAACCATTAAGGGTGTAGGAACATCTACAATTTCTAAATACGCGAATTGAGAAACTACTTTTTCACCAGGAATCACCTTAGCCTTAGGTGTCATAATCCTAAAGTGAGGATGCTCATGGCTACAGGTGGTATAGGATGCATTTTTAATATAAATGGACCTATCCTCCATCATTTTTACATCTTCACCATGTAAAAAACCTTCTCCTTCCTGAGTGATAACCTTTTTAATCTTAGCTCTTTTAGAAGAAAAATTATAGCGCATTTGATCTGATCGATACTTTTTATCTCCTTCCGTAAATATGGGTTTCTGCACTACTACACCTGATGAATCCTCATAACCCTCAGCAAATACCTCGTTCTTATCAAAGTCTATATAAATATAACCTGCTTCTAAGATGATGTCTTCATACTCAACATAGGCCTGATTATACAGAAAAACTTTACCCTGACTAGGACTACCAACAATGCTATCATTTGCCGTATAAATCACCTTAGAAGATAACATACTTTCACCCTGAGGCGTTTCTATTTCTGTAGTATATGTAGAGTCTGTACTTAAAGGTTTAAGACCTGAAGTATCTGATATAACTACTTGAGCCATGGAATTACTAAGATATCCCAGACAAATAGTTAATAAAATGATAATCTTTATACGCGGCTCTCGCAATATGACGCTTAAATTTGCAAGTGAAAACAGGCATTAATATTGTAAGGCTCAAAGCTAATCAAAAAACATTCCATTGAAGAACATACTTCTATATGTAGTTTGCATTTTACTAATTTCTAATTATCAAAATCTGGCTCAAGAATCGGATGGTGTTAATATAGTTGTTATTGATGCTGGGCATGGAGGACATGATCCTGGTAATCTTGGTACAGGTAGATATAAATCAAAAGAGAAAGATATTGCCTTGGCCGTAGCATTGAAACTTGGTAAGTATATCGAAGATAATATAGAAGGGGTTCAGGTAATCTTTACAAGAAAAACAGACGTTTATATCGGTCTGAAAGAAAGAGCTGCTATCGCTAATAAAGCAAATGCAGACCTTTTTATTAGTATCCATTGCGATGCCTTTACTTCTAGCAAAGCTTTTGGGGCCACTAGCATTATCCTTGGGCGTAACCATGATGATGATAACCTTAGGGTTGCCAAGAATGAAAACTCCGTCATCTTTATGGAGGATAACTATGAGGAAAAGTACGAAGGATTTGATCCAAACAATCCACAGAGCCTTATAGCTCTTACTATGGTTCAAAATGCTTTTTTAAATCAATCTGTAAGCTTTGCTCAAAAAGTTCAAGACCAATTTAACTATAGAGTGCAAAGAAGAGATAGGGGTGTGAAGCAGCAACCTTTAATGGTAACAAAAATGGCCGTGATGCCAAGTACACTAGTGGAGCTTGGCTTTTTAACCAATCCTGCAGAAGAAGACTTCTTAAATTCAGAAAAAGGCCAGTCTTTAATGGCCTCTGCAATCTATAGAGCATTTAAAGAGTATAAAATGGAGCGCGAGTCTTTTGAATTAAAAATTGATATGGAAGATGAACCAAAAATTGAAAAGCAAACTCCCTTAGAAGAAGCAGCAAAATCTACCGAGACTGTTCTTCTGCCTATTACAGCATTAGATGAGGCTGGGCCGGCTAAAAAAGTTGAGGAGAAAATAAATAAAAACAGCACTTTTATCTGTGTTCAAATCGCGACAAGCGCTAAGAAAAAAAGTCTTAGTCCAGAAAACTTTAAAGGTTTAAAAAATGTTGCCTTTTATGAGGATGGAGCTCTGTTTAAGTACTATATTGGAGAGTTCGATAACCTGACCGAGGCGCAGAATAAAAAAAGAGAATTGGCTCAATTAGGATTTAAAGATGCTTTTATTGTGGCCCTTTCAGAAGGCAAGAGAATTAAGCTTAGCAAAGCACTAGAAATCCTTCAATAAAATTTTTAATCTTTGCTAGATACTAAAAGAAATATCATTTGAAACTTACTACAGAACTCAAAGTAGGAATTATTGCTCTCTTATCAATTGCACTACTCTATTGGGGATTGAATTTCCTAAAAGGGAATAATATTTTCAAGAATGAAAAGGTCATCTATTCTGTTTACAATAAGATTGATGGATTAACTAAAACTAGGCCTGTTACTATTAATGGTTTACAGGTTGGGAAAGTAAAGGATGTTTACCTCCACCCTATAATGGATGGATCTTTAGTTGTGGCCATGAGTTTGTCTACAGACTTTCCTATTCCAACTAATACAACAGCTAAAATTAGCTCTAGTGATTTGATGGGGACTAAAAATATTGAGCTTATTCTGGGTGATTTACCTTCAAATGTGAGCAATGGAGACACATTGCCTTCTTCCATCGAACTTAGTTTGAGCGAGGAAGTGAATAAGCAAGTAGCTCCACTAAAACAAAAGACCGAGAAGCTAATCGGAAGTGTTGATACTGTTTTAGTTTTAATTTCAGGTTTCCTTAATGAGAATACTAAAGATAATTTCCTGAGCACTTTCAATTCTCTGAAGCAAAGCTTTGCAGCATTACAAGGAACTATAGAATCCTTAGAAAAGACTACTAAAAGCTCTGAAGATGATCTAATATCTACATTTGAAAGTGTGGCCAGCATCACTAAGAACTTGGCAGAAAATGAGGAGCAGATTTCCGGCATACTTCAAAACTTAGATCAGGTAACAGATAGCTTAGCTCAAGTGAATATTAAAGAAACATTTGAAAGCTTGAACTCTTCTTTGGCTTCCGCCGATTTAATCTTAAAAAAGATTGATGAGGGAGATGGTTCTTTAGGAATGTTGATCAATGATCCTAAATTGTATAAAAACTTAAGCGACGCCTCGCTGCAGCTCAACGAATTATTATTAGATTTAAAGTATAATCCAAAGCGATACGTTCACTTCTCAATGTTTGGTGGCAGTAAAGACTATTCTGATAAAGAGATAGAGGAAATAAAAGCTGCGGAAAAGAAGATGCTGTTAGATAGCATCAATACTAAATAATTAAAGACATTCTATGCATTTTGGAATTCAGAACATATTTTTCATCCTTGCCTTAGGAGTTGCAGCTTTTTTCTTTGCTAAGAAGTTTAAGGAAATCTGGAGAAATATAAATTTAGGAAAGGATATTGATAGATCCGACAATGCTTCTGAGCGTTGGAAAATAATGGCTAAAGTAGCAATGGGCCAATCTAAAATGGTCAAAAGAAGATGGATCGCAGGATCCATGCACCTTATTGTTTATCTAGGATTCCTTTTAATAAATATTGAGGTAGCTGAAATTGTACTTGATGGTATCTTAGGTACCCACAGAATATTAGCAGAGCCTCTAGGTGCTGTTTATAATGTAGCTATTAGTTTCTTTGAGGTGCTTGCTTTCTTAGTGCTTGCTGCCTGTGTGGTATTCTTGATTAGAAGGAATATTATTAAAGTAGATCGCTTTAAGGAATTAAAAGGATGGGCTAAGAATGATGGAAATAACATTCTATACATTGAGATTGTATTAATGACTGCTATTTTAGTCTTAGGTGCTGTAGAAGGGCATATAGAAGGAAGTGCACATGGGCCTTGGTTAATCAGCTCGTTTTTATCTCCGCTTTTCAGCGATATGAGTCAACCAACATTACATATTATTGAGCGAGTAGCCTGGTGGGGTCACATTTTAGGAATATTTGCATTCTTAAACTACCTGCCCTACTCTAAGCACTTCCATATCATTATGGCTTTCCCAAATGTTTGGTATTCTAAATTGGAGCCAAAAGGTCAGCTCACCAATGATGCTGCGGTAATGAAGGAAGTTAAAACTATGATGGATCCAAGTGCAGATCCTTTTGCCGCACCTGCTGAAGGCGCTGAAGCACCAAGTAGATTTGGAGCAAAAGATGTACAGGATTTGAATTGGGTTCAATTAATGAACGCCTATAGTTGTACAGAATGCGGTAGATGCACCGATTCTTGCCCAGCGAACCAAACAGGCAAAAAACTATCTCCCCGTAAGGTAATGATGGATACGCGTGATCGACTAGAAGAAGTTGGCGCTAACATCAAGGCTAATGGTGAGTTTGTAGATGATAATAAGAGCCTTTTAGGTGACTTTATTACACCAGAAGAATTATGGGCTTGTACTAGTTGTAATGCTTGTACTGAAGCCTGTCCTATAAGTATTGATCCTCTTTCTATTATTGTAGATATGCGTAGATATATGGTAATGGAAGAAAGTAGCGCAAGCCCTTCTATCAATACTATGATGCAGAATATAGAAAATAATGGTGCTCCTTGGGCATACGCTCAAGCTGACCGTGGAAACTGGACGAATGAGCTCTAAAAGATCAGCAAATAGTATTATTGAAAAGAAGCTCTTAGAGCTTAGTCAAGATGGAGAAAAACTAAGCCCCATCTTACCAGACCATATCAAGAACTTTTTAATTGATATTGATGGTACTATATGTGATGATATTCCTAATGAAGAGCCTGAAAGAATGGCTACTGCTAAGGTTTATGAAGATGCAAGAGAAACTGTAAACTCTTGGTATGACGAAGGACATATATTGACCTTCTTTACCTCTAGAACAGAAGATCAAAGAGAAGTAACGGAAAAATGGCTGGATGATCATGGATTCAAATATCACGCTATGCTCATGGGTAAACCAAGAGGTGGTAATTATCATTGGATTGACAATCATCTAGTAAGAGCTACTCGTTATAAAGGAAAGTTTACCAAAATGGTAGAAAAGGAAGTGACTATTCAAGTATTTAAGTCTTGAAAAAACTAATCCCTCTCCTATTTACCTTTAGCCTACTTACATCTTGTCAGAAGGATGCTTTCTTATCCATAAGCGCGGGCTCTAATATGACTGATTTCTTACCTACAGTTACTAGATCCTTTGCAAGCCATAGTGGAGATACCATTCAGCTAGAATTATTAGAAAGCTCCAATACCATCTCCACTCTTGATGCTAATGAAGCGCAATCAGATAAAGGTTTTGATTATATAGAGACTGATAATTATGAGTGCCTCTATGGAAATGATAGTATTGATATTCTTTTTGACTATGCCTTAAAAACAGAGTATGATGCAAGTCTAGAGAATCTTACCAAAGGCCTTCTAAATATAGAATTAAAGAGTTTAGCAATTAGTCCAAGCATTGAATCTATGGATCTAGTTTTTGATCCATTTGAGAACTGTGCATCTGTAGATTGTTTCTTTCAGGATAGTATCCTAATGCAGGACAGTACTATTTATACAGATGTGTACTTTAGTAGAATGGATACTGCTAATGCAGCACACTATTTTTATTTTAACAAGCTCAATGGAATTATTAGTTTTAAATGGGCTAGTACAACATATACTTTAATACCATAATAATGGAGAATTCTATAAAAGTGCCTACCATGGCAGAGAAAATGGCGGAAGGCAAACTTCCAGAAGTTCTTTTTTGGGTAGGTTGCGCCGGTAGTTTTGATGATAGAGCTAAGAAAATTACAAAGGCTTTTGTAAAGATTTTACATGAAGCCAAGGTAGATTATGCGGTTTTAGGAGCGGAAGAGTCTTGCACAGGGGATCCGGCTAAGCGAGCAGGAAACGAATTCACATTTATGATGCAGGCCATGGCTAATATTGAAGTCATGAATGCTTACGAAGTAAAGAAGATCATCACTACTTGCCCTCATTGCTTTAACACACTAGCTAATGAATACCCTGATTTAGGTGGGAAGTATGAAGTTTTACACCATACTAAGTTTATCAATAACCTACTAAAAGAAGGCCGTCTGAGTATAGAAGGTGGTGACTTTAAAGGAAAACGAATTACTTATCACGATCCTTGTTATCTTGGTAGAGCTAATGGTATCTACGAAGCACCAAGAGAGTTGATTCGCAAGATGGATGCAGAGTTGGTGGAAATGAGACGCTGTAAAAGCAATGGCCTTTGTTGTGGTGCTGGAGGTGCTCAGATGTTTAAAGAACCAGAGCCAGGAAATAAGGATGTAAATATTGAGCGTACAGAGGAGGCTTTGGAAACTAAGCCAGATTTTATAGCAGCAGCCTGCCCTTTCTGTAATACAATGATGACTGATGGAGTGAAAAACTCTGAGAAAGAAGGTCAAATAGAAGTACTAGACCTTGCCGAAATGATTGCTCAAGCTAAAGACCTATAGATATGTATATCAGTTTTGATGAAATGGCGGATAATGCCAGAGTATGGATTTTTCAAAGCAATACTCACTTAGAATTTGAAAAGGTAGAAAGAGCAAGTGCAAGACTCATGAACTTTCTTGACAAATGGCAAGCTCATGGAAATGATCTTAAAGCTTCTTTCAATATTATGTACAATAGATTCATTATTGTGG
>CBFIDE010000022.1:0-32788 GCA_965661265.1 uncultured Schleiferiaceae bacterium
ACTTACGATCTGACAGACAAATGGATAATTAGCTTCTTGGGTAATTACTCAAGAAATATATATGAAGTTGTTCCAAGTGTAAGAACCACAGATTTTGGAACTTTTCAAGAAGCACTTAGATTAACAGTATTCTTTGATGGTAAAGAAGACTATGATTTTAACACAAGATTTGGAGCACTAACAGCAACTTATCGAGCAACTAAAGAACTTCAGCTTAATTTTAGCTCATCAGTATTTCAGACAGAGGAGCAAGAATTCTTTGATATTATAGGAGCTTATAGCTTAGGCGAGCTAGATAATAATTTAGGATCAGATGATTTTGGAGATGTGAGTTTTGTGAGAGGTGTAGGAGGTTTTCAGAATTACGCAAGAAATAATTTAGATATAATAGTTGCCAATGTTAACCATACAGCCTTACTTGATTTAGGCGATGTTAGTTGGAGATGGGGAGTAACGTTTCAATCAGAAGATATTATTGATAGTTATAAGGAATGGGAAAGAATTGATTCTGCCGGCTATAATGTTCCTCATAATCCAAGTCTCAATTATGATTCAATTTTAGCCACTGTTTTTGACCAAGAGGGAAACCCAAGAGGAGGTGATATTTATACCTCTATTCAACCAGCAACAGGCCTAAGCTTATTTGAATCTTTTAATTCTAATGTTAGCTTAAGATCATATAGAATAATGGGATTTATAGAAAGATCTCAGTTAGTAGAATTAGAAGGTCATGACTTATTCTTTAACGTTGGCTTAAGATCCAACTATTGGACATTCAATAATCAGAATGTGATTAGCCCAAGAGCTAGTCTGAGCTGGCAGCCAAATTGGGATGGAGATATGGTGTTCAGACTATCTGGTGGATTTTATTATCAGCCTCCATTCTATAGAGAGATGAGAAATCTAGATGGTGGAATTAATGAAGATATAGTTGCTCAAGAATCGATTCATTTGGTTTTGGGTCATGATTATCAGCTTAAAATTTGGAATAGACCCTTTAAGATGGTTACTGAAGTTTATTATAAAAACTTCAATCAACTCATTCCTTATGATTTAGATAATGTTAGAATAAGATATAGAGCAGAAAACTCTGCTACTGGCTTTGCAACAGGAATAGATTATAGAATTAATGGAGAGTTTGTAAAGGGGGTAGAAAGTTGGGCAAGTGTGAGTCTTATGACCATTCAAGAGGATATTGAAGGCGATGGAGCTGGCTATTTGCCAAGACCAACGGATCAGAGGTTTAATTTTAAAATATTCTTTCAAGACTACCTACCGTCAGATCCTACTTTTAGAGTTAATATGACATTGGCTTTAGGAACTGGATTGCCATTTGGCCCTCCGCAAGCTACCGCTGAAGAAAGAGTTTTCAGATTGCCGCCGTACAGAAGAGTGGATATTGGTTTCAATAAAGTACTAAAGATGGAAGGAAAGACTTATAAGTCTAAATTCTTAAATAGCTTTAAGAGTCTTTGGATAGGCCTTGAGGTTTTCAACTTGCTACAAACAAGAAATACCATTAGCTACCTTTGGATTAAAGATGTTAGTACGGCTAGAGAATATGCAGTTCCGAACTATCTTACCTCTAGATTGCTGAATGTGAAAATGGTAGCTAAATTTTAGAGTTAAAGACTCCGAATAGCATCTAATATTCCTAAATTTGCCAGCTTAAAGAGAAGAAATGTTAAGTAAAGTATTAAGGTTAGTAATTACAACAGCCATTTTTGGAGTTTCAATTTGGCAATTTGTTGAAGGTCATATTGGCAATGGTATTATGTGGATATTTGTAGCAGCATTAGTACTGCTTACTTATTTTAGAAACGAATACATTCTAATGTCTTTCTGGTATTTAAGAAAGAACGATATGGCTAAAGCCGAAAGAGTGTTATTAAGAATCAAATCCCCAGAGAAATCTTTAATAAAAACTCAGTTGGCCTACTACTATATGCTTATGGGTATGATAGAATCTCAAAGAGGAATTGGTAAAGCAGAAACTCTTTTAAGAAAATCTCTTTCAACTGGATTAAGACAAAAGACAGATCAGGCGATGTGTAAATTACAGTTGGCCGGAATAGCAATTGCTAAAAGAAGAAAGAAAGAAGCAATGGTACTTTTAACAGAGGTTAAGAAGCTAGATTCTAAAGGTCTTTTGAATGAGCAGGTAAAGACAATTAAGGCTCAAATGAAGAGGATTTAATTAGTCATCTATGCTAAGAAGGCTGTTTAAATATCTATTAGGTTTTTGCCTTCTCGGGATTCTATTTCTTATATTATTTATAAAATTAGTTAGTTGGGGCGTTTTTGGTCCTATTCCCTCAAGGTCAGATTTAGAGGATATTCAGAATGCAGATGCTAGCCTGATTTATAGTGCTGATCAACAATTGATAGGTCAAATCTATATTCAGAATCGGACCACTATATCCTTTGAGAAACTACCAAAAGATTTAATTAATGCTCTGATTGCCACGGAAGACTTTCGATTTTTTGAGCATGATGGAGTGGATAATCGATCTTTAGTAAGAGTGTTGTTTAAATCAATCTTACTTCAAGACGCCTCCTCTGGTGGTGGAAGTACTTTAAGTCAACAATTGGCCAAAAACCTTTTTGGTAGAGCATCATTCGGTTTTATGAGTATGCCAGTGAATAAGTTGAAGGAGATTATTCTAGCTACACGGATAGAAGAAATCTATTCTAAGAATCAAATTATTGAGCTTTATCTAAATACGGTTCCTTTTTCTGAAAACACCTATGGCATAGAAGCGGCAAGCAGAAGGTTTTTTGCAAAGTCGGCGTCCAAGTTAAAAATAGAAGAGTCAGCTGTTCTAGTTGGAATACTTAAAGCAAATACCTTTTACAATCCGAGAGTAAATCCAGAGAATGCCTTAAAGAGACGTAATGTAGTTATCAGCCAGATGGAGAAGTACGATTATTTAAATCGCGCGAAAGCCGATTCATTAAAAGCACTTAGCCTTAATTTAAACTATACCAATTTAGTAACCAACGGAAAGGCTCCTTATTTTATATACAATGTAAAGAAGAGAGCGGCGGAAATTCTTAAAGAGATCTATCCAGATGAGGATAAAAGACCTAGTCTTTCAAAGGATGGCTTGCTGATAAGAACTACTCTTGATTATGCTATTCAAAGAAATGCTGAGAAATCCGTTGATGCTAATTTGCGCAATCTTCAGCGGGTGTATAAAAAGCAGTGGGGTGAGAATGGACCGTGGCAAAGTGAAGAATTAGTTCAAGGTGAATACACTAAATTATTAAAGAGGAATTCAAATATTGGAGAGCTGGATGAGGTTCAGGAAAGATTGATTTCAGAAGGTTTTCAAGATACTGTGATGTCTATCAGCCTTAGAGATTCTATTGAACATTATCAATCACTTTTACATGCTTCTTTTGTTGCTTTAGAACCTCAATATGGTGCCGTTAAGGCTTGGGTAGGAGGAAGAGATTTTTACTATTTGCCATACGATTTAGTTTATGCAAAAAGACAAATGGCGTCAACTGTTAAGCCGTTTATAATGGCTACAGCTTTAGAAAATGGTTTTGATCCTTGTGATTATTATGAGAATGAGCAAAGGGTTTATGAAGATTACGATAATTGGAGCCCAAGAAATTATTCTAATAAATATGGAGGTTTATATACAATGGAGGGAGCCTTGAAACTTTCATTAAATACCATAAGCGTTCAGATAGCCTTAAAATTAGGTTTGGATAAATTATCGTTGATGCTTAGAGATTTGGGCTTCAGTAATGTTAGAGGTTCTGAGCCAAGCTTAGCTTTGGGAGCTGCCTCAGTGAGTTTATTTGAGTTGGCAAGTGCGTATTCTAGTTTTGCAAATGGTGGGCTGATTACAGATCCATACATGATAGAAAGCATTGAGGATAAGAATGGAGTGGTACTTTATAGGAAAGAAAAGGAATTAGGAAAAAGAATACTGGAGAAGGAGACAACAGAATATATAAACCAGATGCTCTCTTCTGTAGTTGATAATGGAACTGCACAATCTATTAGAACTAAGTATGAATATCATGGTCAATTGGCCGGAAAAACTGGAACCTCACAGAATTATTCCGATGCTTGGTTTTTAGCTTATAATGGATCTTTAGTCATGGGAACATGGGTTGGAGCAAGTAGTCCCAAGGTTCATTTCAAATCAGGCAGGCCAGGCAGTGGTTCTCAAGCAGCTCTTCCTATTATCGGTAGTTTTCTCAAGTATAACAGTACTTCTTCTAGCCTCAGAAAAAGATATTCTAAGGGCTTAGAAATATCAGATTCTGTTAAAAGCACTTTGGCTGATTGTCCTGATTTTAAAGAAGAAAGCAGTTTAGATGTTATCAAAGACTTCTTGATTAAAGAAGAAGGTGAAAATAGCGAGAATGAAGGAGGCTTTTTTAAGAGTTTATTTAAAGGTAAATAGGTGCTTTTTATTTTAAGGGTCTAAATAATTTTCAAATAGTTTTATTTCAAAAGAAAGACCTCTATTTTTGTTGGAGATGAAAAAAAGCCTTCAAGCAGAAATTATTGCCATAGGAGATGAAATTCTTATCGGTCAAACCATAGATACAAATTCAAGTTTTATTGCTACTCAGTTAAATGCAGCAGGCGTAAGGGTCGTTCACAAGCAAGTAGTAGAAGATAGCCAGGAAAGTATAGTTCAAGCCTTAGATACACTTAGAAAAGATACGTCGCTAGTGTTCATTACCGGAGGACTTGGACCTACAAAAGATGATATTACAAAAACCACCTTATTGGATTATTTTGGAGGTGAGCTAATCTACCACCAAGAGATCTATGATAATGTTGAAAGACTTTTTTTGGGCTTTAACAGAACTCCAAGTGAGATAAATAAACAGCAAGCGTTTTTGCCAAGTAGCTGTAGCTATTTTATTAATGAAATAGGTACCGCTTCTGCGATGCATTTTGAAAGAGATAATAGACATTATTTTAGTTTACCTGGAGTTCCTTATGAAACAGAGTATTTAGTAGAAAAGAAGATTATTCCTTGGATTGAAAAAAACCTCAGAGCAGGTAAAACGGTCCATAAAACACTTTTAACTCAAGGAGTCCCAGAGAGTGAATTGGCTACTATTATTGCAGATTGGGAGGATAATTTACCAGACAGTTTAAGTTTAGCCTATTTACCTTCCGCTGGCTTAGTTAAGTTAAGATTGAGTTCTTATGATTTAGAACAAAGTGTAGGAACAGAATTGATAGATGCTGAATTCCATAAACTGAACCTCATTTTAGGAGATATAGTATTTGGTAATGATGCAGAAACATTGGAGGAGGTAATTGGAATTCTTTTAAAAGAAAATGGATTGACAATAGGTACGGCTGAAAGTTGTACCGGAGGTTATATAGCCCATTTGCTAACTAGTGTTCCAGGTAGCTCAGCATACTTTCAAGGAAGTGTAATTAGTTATTCAAATGACATTAAAATTCAAGAATTAGATGTTAAAGAAGAGAGTTTAAAATCATTTGGAGCTGTATCAGAAAAAGTGGTTACTGAGATGGCAAATGGGTTAAGAAAGAAGTTTAATCTAGATTTTGCTGTCGCGACTTCAGGTATTGCGGGTCCAGATGGTGGTTCTTTAGAAAAGCCCATAGGTACAATTTGGATAGCGGTGGCTGGTCCTAAAGGGACTAAAGCCCATGTGTATCAGTTTGGTAGAAATAGACAAAGGAATATCCGAAAGACCGCTTTGATGGCTTTAGATTTCTTGAGAAAAGAGATTCAGAAAAATTCTTCTATAGACTTGTAGGTAAATAAAAGTTTGCCTAATTTTGCAGACCAATTTTTTAACGAGCAGAGAAATGTCACGAGTTTGTGAATTAACAGGAAAGAAGGCGATTACGGGTAATAACGTATCTTTTTCTAACAAGAAGAGTAAGCGTAAGTTTAATGTAAACTTAGCTAAGAAGCGTTTGTATATCCCAGAAGAGGATAAGTGGATCACACTTAGAGTGTGTACTTCTGCTTTAAAGAACATCAATAAGAAAGGAGTATCAGCCGTGATCAAAGAAGCACGTGCTAACGGATTCCTTACTAAATAATAAGCTAAAGGGTTATGGCTAAGAAAGGCAACAGGGTTCAGGTTATTTTAGAATGTACTGAACATAAAGAAAGTGGTATGGCAGGAACATCTCGCTACATTACTACTAAGAACAAGAAAAACACTCCAGACCGTATGGAATTGAAGAAATTCAATCCTATCCTTAGGAGAATGACTGTTCATAAAGAAATTAAGTAATCTTACAGATATTAAGACATGGCAAAGAAAGTAGTAGCAACATTAAAGAAAGAAGGTTCTGCATCTTTCACTAAAGCAGTGAAGTTGACCAAGAATGCTAAGAGTGGTGCATATTCATTTGAGGAAAAAATTATTGCTAAAGATTTAGTGAATGAATTCTTTAAATCATAAAGTATTTTAAATTTTTATTTTCAAGGCTGCTAACAAATGTTGGTAGCCTTTTTTTTTATCAAAAAATCTACAGGGATGGGCTTATTTAAAAATATCTTCTCTAAAGACAAGAAAGAGAAGCTTAATGAAGGACTTGAAAAGACAAAAGAAAGTGTCTTTAGCAAGCTAAGCAGAGCGGTTGTTGGAAAGTCTAAGGTTGATGAAGAAGTTCTAGATAATCTAGAAGAAGTTCTTATAAGTTCTGATGTAGGTGTTGATACTAGTGTGAAAATAATAGAAAGAATAGAAGAAAGGGTTGCTCGTGATAAGTATGTTAATACTTCTGAGTTAAACTCAATTCTTAAAGAAGAAATTACCAAGCTTCTGAATATTGAGGGTCAAGGTCCAGCAGACTTTAGTATCCCGGAAGGAAAGAAACCCTATGTAATTATGGTAGTAGGGGTTAATGGTGTAGGTAAAACTACAACTATTGGAAAGTTAGCTGCTCAATTTAAAAAGAAGGGCTATAAAGTAGTATTAGGCGCAGCAGATACTTTTAGAGCTGCCGCAGTTGATCAATTAACTATTTGGAGTGAAAGGGTAGGTGTGCCTATTGTGAAGCAAGCAATGGGTTCTGATCCAGCATCTGTTTCTTATGATACTTTGGAGTCAGCAATTTCTCAGGATGCGGATGTTGTAATTATAGATACAGCAGGTAGACTGCATAATAAAGTAAATCTAATGAATGAGCTCTCTAAGATTAAGAGGGTTATGCAAAAACTTATTCCTGATGCTCCTCATGATGTAATGTTAGTTCTTGATGCGTCTACAGGACAGAATGCAATTGAGCAAGCAAAACAGTTTACTTTGGCTACGGACGTAAGCTCTTTGGCTTTAACAAAATTAGATGGCACTGCCAAAGGCGGTGTGGTTATAGGAATCAGTGATAATTTTAAAATACCGGTACGTTATATAGGTGTTGGAGAGGGTATCGATGACCTTCAGGTATTTAATAAGAGCGAATTTGTAGACAGCTTTTTTTCTCAATAATAAAGTATATGCGCACAAAATCTTTAAAAAAGAATAAGATTAATATCATTACCATGGGTTGTTCTAAGAACATCTATGATAGTGAGGTTTTAATGGGTCAATTGAAAGCTAACGGCAAAGAGGTTACTCATGAAGCAGAGGAGAAAGAAGAGGGTAATATTATAGTTGTAAATACTTGTGGCTTTATTGATAATGCCAAAGAGGAATCTATTGATACGATATTATCTTATGTTGAGAAGAAGAACCAAGGAAAAATAGATCAGCTTTTTGTAACTGGATGCCTTTCTGAGCGCTATAAGCCTTCTTTAGAAGCTGAAATTCCAGATGTTGATCAGTATTTTGGAACTAGGGAATTACCTAAATTATTAAAAGCTCTTGGTGCTGATTATAAGAAAGAATTAGTTGGTGAACGTTTGGTAACTACTCCGAGTCATTACGCCTATCTCAAAATTTCTGAAGGTTGTGATAGACCATGCTCTTTTTGTGCAATTCCTTTAATGAGAGGTGGACATAAATCTACTCCTATTGAGGATCTTGTCATTGAGGCTAAGAAATTAGCTGCAAAAGGTGTGGCAGAATTGATTTTAATAGCCCAAGACTTGACTTATTATGGTCTTGATATTTATAAGAGAAGGGCCTTAGGGGATCTCCTTAAAGAGCTTGTAAAGGTTGAGGGCATAGAATGGATAAGATTACATTATCTCTTTCCTACCGGATTCCCGGAGGATGTTCTAGATGTGATTAGAGAGGAGCCTAAGGTTTGTAACTATATTGATATTCCTTTACAACATATTAGCGATAATGTGCTTAAGTCAATGAAAAGGGGGACGAGCTTTGAAAAAACAAATAAGCTTTTGAGCGCAATGCGTGAAAAGGTCCCGGGAATGGCGATAAGAACTACTCTAATAGTTGGTTATCCTGGCGAAACTGAGGAGGATTTTGAAATTCTAAAGAAGTGGGTGAGTGATACTAAGTTTGAAAGACTAGGATGTTTTACTTACAGTCATGAAGAGAATACAACAGCCTTTGATCTAGTTGATGATGTGCCACATGAAGTGAAACTGCAAAGAGCAGAAGAGATTATGGCTATTCAAATGGAAATATCAAGAGAAAAGAATGAAGCCCTAATAGGAACTTCTCATAAAGTATTAATTGATAGGGTAGAAGGCGATTACTTTATTGGACGTACAGAATATGATTCTCCAGATGTTGATAATGAAGTTCTGATTAAAGCAGAATACCTTAGAATTGGTGAATTTGTAAATGTTGAAATTTTAGACGCAACGGATTACGATCTATACGGAGAATTGATTACTTCTTAGGAGCTTAACTCTTTATGAAGCTTAGCCATCTTAACAGCGGCTACAGCACACTCTATTCCTTTATTCCCATGGATTCCACCAGAACGGTCTATAGATTGCTGCTTGGTATTATCTGTTAGAACACAGAAAATCACCGGACTTGTATATTTCAGATTTAAATCTTGAATTCCCTGCGTTACACCTTGACAAACAAAATCAAAGTGCTTGGTTTCTCCTTGAATAACACAACCAATAGTGATAATTGCATCATATTGATCCAGTTCACACATTAATTTAGCGCCATAAACCAATTCAAAGGTTCCTGGCACGTTTATTCGATCAATACTTTCAATAGGACACCCAAGACTTAAAAGTAAGTCATGAGCTCCTAAATAAAGATTTTCGGTTATATCAGAATTCCACTCGGCTACTACTATTCCAAATTTTAAGTGCTCTGCAGATCCTAATTCTTGATTTGCAAAATCGGAAAGGTTAGTAGAAGCTGTGGCCATTTATGAGTTGCTTATGAATGACTGAACACGAGCAATGTTCTTCTCAGCATCAACCGCTTGAGGAGAATCTTTAAACTCATTCTTAAGTCTTGTAAACATCATTAAAGCAGTTTTGTATTCACCCTCTTGTTCGGCTATAATAGCACCTCTTTGAAGATAAACTGGAACTACTGTCGAATTGGTTTTTCCATCTACAGCTTTAGTGTAATATTCTAATGCTTCAGACATTTGATTTAATTCTAAAAACGCATCACCAATAGATCCGGAAGCAAGGACACTGAAAATAGGGTCATCGCTCTTAAAAGCATCTAAATATTTAATAGCATTTTCAAAATCACCTAAATTCAAATAAGAAATACCTGCATAATACTGAGCAAGATTACCAGCCTTTGTTCCGCTATAATTAGCTACGATATCCTCAAATCCATAATGCTGACCATCTCCTGCCAAGGCAGTGTTTAAAGAGTCAAGCTCAAAATATTGTTGAGCAAAGAAAATCTCTTCCAATGCCTCCTTCTCTCTAGGTTCTTGATAGTAGGTGTCGTATGCAAAGTATCCACCCACAAGAATGAAAATTGCGGCAACAGTAACAATTATTGTCTTCTGATTCTCTTCGAACCACTTCTCAGCACGACCTAATGATTGTGCTACATCTACCAATACTTCTTCTTCTTGTTGTTTCTTTTTAGCCATTGAGCTTGTGTTTTCTAAGAGCGCAAAAATAAATTTTTTTTCTTAAGCCCAAAGACTTTATTACCATTGCTAAAGTCTTAATTTCGCTTTTACTATGAAATTAAAAAATTTACATCTAATAAATTTTAAAAATTGGGAGGAGCTTTCGCTCGATTTCTCTAGTGGTATCAACTGTTTTGTAGGAAATAATGGTTCAGGGAAAACCAATATTTTGGATGCACTTCATTATCTAAGTGTGTGCAAAAGTTATTTTAATCTTATCGATAGTCAGAATATTAGAAATGAAGAGGGATTCTTTGTAATTGAAGGAGAATTTGAGAAATCTGATGAGGATTATAGAATTTATTGTGGCTTAAAAAGAGGGCAGAAGAAAATTCTGAGAAAAAATAAGAAGGACTACGCCAAGCTTGCAGACCATATTGGCCAGTTTCCTTCAGTAATTATCTCTCCATATGATCGAGATTTAATTATGGATGGATCTGATGTGAGGCGTAAATTTATGGACGCTGTTATTAGTCAGAGTAATTCTATTTATTTAGATAATTTGGTCAGATATAATAAAGCATTAGCTCAAAGAAATGCTCTTTTAAAGTTTTTTGCGGCCAATCATAAATGGGATAAAGAGAGTCTGTTAGTCTATGATGTTCAATTAGAGGAAAAGGCGAATTATATTTTTGAGGCGAGAAAAGAATTTGTAGAAAAGTTAAAGCCTAGATTATTAGAATATTATTCTCTTATCTCACAAGATTCTGAATTCCCTGATTTAAATTATAAATCTCAGCTCCTTGACAGCAAACTAACTGTCCTGTTAGAGCAAAATTTACAGAAAGATAAAATAGTACAGTATACTACTTCCGGCATTCATAAAGACGATTTAGAATTTACTTTAGAAGGAAGACCTTTAAGAAAATTTGGAAGTCAAGGTCAGCAAAAAAGTTTTTTGATAGCACTCAAGCTTGCACAGTATGACTTTATAAGAGAAAAGCAAAATCAAAAGCCTTTTCTGCTTCTGGATGATATTTTTGATAAATTAGATGAAGAAAGAGTGAGTCAATTAGTGAAGCTTGTTAGCGAGGAGAGATTTGGACAGATATTCATTACTGATACTCATGATGATAGAACTGCTCAGCTGGTTAAAAAGATTGACGAGAATGCTAAAATATTTGTGGTTGAAAAAGGGAAATTGCTAAGTGAAAAAGTCTAACGAACAAAATTTAGGACAGGCAATTCAAGCTTTTCTCAAGGCATATAAGCTCAATGAAAAGTTTGATGAAACAGAAATATACGCCAGATGGGAAGAGCTGGTAGGAAGTGCTATTAACAATAAAACTAAGAAGGTAGTACTCAGAGGAAGTGTTCTCAGCGTTTATTTAAACTCATCTGTACTAAGGCAAGAGTTAAATATGAGAAAATCTGAAATGTTGGATAAAGTTAATCTGAGATTAAAATCTAAACCGATTTCAGAAATTGAATTTAAGTAAAAAAAAGGAGGTCAATTTGACCTCCTTTTTTTATTCTTAGTGTCTGTCTCTTTGAGAAAAGAAGAAGTTTCCTTCAATCATAGCATTCTCATCAGAGTCACTTCCGTGAACAGCATTAGCAGCTATACTTTCAGCATACATTTGTCTGATCGTTCCTTCAGCAGCTTCAGCTGGATTTGTAGCTCCAATTAAAGTTCTATAATCTTCAACTGCATTTTCCTTCTCTAAGATTGCTGCTACTATAGGACCAGATGTCATATATTCAACAAGTTCTCCGTAAAAAGGTCTCTCCTTATGTACTTCATAAAATGCTTCGGCATCTTTCTTAGATAATCTAGTAAACTGCATAGCAGTAATTCTAAAGCCAGAAGCGTTAATTTTTTCAAGAATTGCACCAATGTGTCCGTTTTGAACGCCATCAGGCTTAATCATGGTAAATGTCTTATTTGTAGCCATTGTATTTGTTTTCTTATTGATGGCGCGAAAGTAATAAATACTTTATCCAAAGCATTGATTTTAACACTAATTGCTTCATAATTGGTCTATATTTTCGTTATCATTTCGAGATAGGCTAATTTTGCTCCAAAATACACACATGAAAAAGATTTTTTATTTCCTAATGATTGCTTTCTTAGCTACATCTGCAGTCTCTTGTAAGGATGATGATGACGATGATGATGATATTGAAGTACCAGCAAGTCTGACAGTTAAAGCTGTTAGTGGATCATCAACTGATAGCGCAGGAGTTTTTAGAATCGAGGAAGGAACAGATTTTTATATCGCACTTGAGGCAATGGCCTCTGCTGATAATAGCCTTGAAGAAATGACTGTTTTTCAATTTGGTGTTAACGCTCTTTCTACACTTCCTTTATCATCTAAAGGAATTCAATTATCTGATAATGAAACTGATTTACCAGCATCATACTCTAGTCTGTATCAGGATACATTGAGTTTTAGTGGCTCTGATTTTATGGCTGAGGGTTCTACTGAAATTCAGTTTGTATTAAATGATGATGACGATGGAATGTCTGCGAGTATTGATGTAATAGTAATTGCTGAAACACCTCTAAATAATTTAGAATCAGGTTCTTTTTATCATAAGAATGACTCTACTGCCATCGGTTGGAACTTTATTGATGATGCAGTGGTATCTTATAATGATCCGGATAATGTTAAGGATCTTGTCAGTACAGATACGGCTTCTTTTACTGGCAGTTGTGAATCAAAGAGTGGTAGTAGTTTTTCTAAACACAACTCTTATGATTACGACAATGCAACTTTAGAATCTGCTATTGAAGTGTATCAGAATAGTTTTCCTGTTTCTTTTATAAATAATCCTCAAGTTGATGATATTTATATTGCGAACTTGAGAAATGGAAGCGAGTATATTGTGATCAAAATTATTGCTTTAGACCCTAATTTTGATTCACAAGGAAATAATGATGGAATTATTACTTTCAACTATAAGAAACAGTAAGATAGATTTATAAAATACAGTAATAAAAACAGAGCTTTAATGCTCTGTTTTTTTTGATCTTTGTTGTAAATTAAAGTTATGAAAGTAGACATTCTTGCATTTGGTGCACATCCTGATGATATTGAAATAAGCGCTGGCGGAACAGTAGCTAAACAAGTACGATTAGGCTATAAGGTAGGGCTCATTGATTTAACCCAGGGTGACTTGGGAACAAGAGGTTCTATCGCGCAAAGGAGAAAGGAAGCGGATGATGCAGCTAAAGTCTTAGGTGTTAGCTTTAGGAAAAACCTATGCATGTCGGATGGTTTTTTCGAAAATAATAAGTCAAACCAGCTGAAAGTTGCTGCTGAAATCAGGAAACATAAACCGGATTGGTTGCTAGCTAATGCCTTAGAGGACCGTCATCCGGACCATGGAAAAGGAGGGGAGCTAGTAAGAACTGCGGCTTTCCTTGCTGGATTGAGAATGATTGAATTGAAAGATGAACAAAACGGTGAATTATTGGAAGCGCACAGGCCGCAAATGATATTACACTACATTCAGTTTCAAAGTCTAAAACCTCAAGTAATTTTATCTTTTGATCAGGATGAAATGGATCAAAAAATGAGTTCTATTTTAAAGTACGAATCACAATTCTTTGACCCAAAAAGTAAAGAGCCAGCAACAGTAATCTCTAGCAAAGGCTTTTTAAATTCTATTAGGTATAGATCTGAAGATATGGGTAGATTAATCGGCAAATCTTATGGAGAAGGATTCTATTCAAGCCAGGATTTAGGAATAGAAGATATTACCCACTTAAAGGGCGTGCGATAAATAGATTCCATTAAGTTGCTTTGCAATAACTGACTTAGAATATTTTGAAATTGCTTCTCGCGATATTTCTTCATGATTATAGGACGACATTTCTGCAGTAAACTTTAAAAGTGCATTTTGAAATGCTATCAAATCATCTCTTTCTACTAAAATACCATTTTTAGTGTTTATCAATTGAGGAATTCCACCTACATCTGAACTTATAACTGGAGTTCCGGTACAAAGTGCTTCTAAGATTACACAGGGCTGATTCTCGAATCGACTAAACATTACAAAACAAGAAGATGCTTTCATTTTATTAGCTACCTCTTTAGAGCTTATGCTTCCGAATACTTTAATGTACTCTTGATAACCAAGAGTGTTTTTAATGTTCTGCTTGAGCTGATCTAAATCTCCATCACCTCCAATCTCTAATTCAAATGGAATATTCCTGTCAATTAGTATTTTGAATCCTTCTAATAGCTTCTTGATATTTTTAGACTCTTCTTGCAAAGTGCTAATGTGAAAAAACTTCGGAATTGAATTTTCCTTTTTCTCAAAATTAAAAATAGATTCATCCACTACATTAGAAATTGACTTGAAATTCTGATTATTAGTAAATGGCATCATTGCTTTGCCAAGGTGATCAGAAACAGGCATTATTAATTTAGCTCGATTTAATACTTTTCTAAGAACAAAAAGTTGGTATCTACTCCATTGATGGCCTGAAATAGAATGATAACCACTAAAATGTTCAGTTACTACAAAAGGAATTCTGAGTCTTTGTAAAAAAGTAGCTGCAGGATAAACTACATTTAGATGTGCAATATGAAAAACTCCAGCATCTTTTAGTGCTAGTTTATAAGCTTTCTTAAGTGCTTTTCTATAAGATAGGATAGGGAGCTTTTTTACAAAATACGATTTATATATTTTAAAGTTTTCTTGCTCTTCAATCTCAACTTCATCTTTTTCATCCTCAAATGCTGCAATCAGCCACACCTTATTATATAAGGCAGCTGCCTGGGCGTGTCGTTCCACAAAATTACCCAGAGTAGGGGCATTTCTGTTGGGATACCAACTAGAGATAAAAAGAATATTTTTCATGGTATAAAGTTCTTATTTCTTACTTAAAAACTAGAGTCTTCGAAAAATATTTGGATAATTTTTTAATTGTTACAAATGGCCATTCTTTTCTTGTTGAAGTTAGAAACAATATATTATATTTGCACCCCTTATTTATGGTGGTTGTAGCTCAGTTGGTTAGAGTGCCTGATTGTGGTTCAGGAGGTCGCCGGTTCGAGACCGGTCTTCCACCCAATAAAAAAAGCCCTGCATTTGCAGGGCTTTTTTATTGATATATATTATTCATAAGACTGTTTTACCTCCTGTCATCAGGCTCTGGACCTCTTTTGCCATCACCTCCTCCTTTGCGCATTCTTTTCATTAATATTTCATGAAATTCAAATTCACTTTTATACAGTATAGCTACCTTCTGAATACTTAATACTTCCTTAAATCTCTCATGATATTTCTGTCTAATTTTAAGAGATAACTCTTGGTTTTTGAATCCTGTTTGAAGCATTTTTTCAAGTTCAGTATCACTAAAGGTTTTATTTTCTAAATCAGCCCTTCTCATTTTACGTCTGATTTTCATCAATTCTATCTGAACTTCATCAATTTCCCTTCGGTATTGATTATATACAGGCCAAAAGGCTTGAGCTTCTGCTGGAGAGAGATCTAATTTTTCTGATAAGTAAGCAATTCGTTTGCTATCAATTTTAGCTTTCATTGCTTCTCTTTCAGATTCACTTGGCTGAGCGCCTAATGCAAATGTCGAAAAGATGAAGCCAAATAAGAGTAAGTTTCTAAAGGTTTTCATAATATATATATTCATTATAGTTTAATTCATAAAGCATGTCCTCTGTGATATCAATATAAGAGAGCAATTCTATTTCACCAATTTCAAGCGTTTCATCGGAGATTAATTCAGTCAAGATTGCTAAATTATGTGCGTCGGTATAATTAGTCTGCAGATAGTCTTCAATAATGACACTACTAATGCTGTTGTCAATTGCTGACTCATGGGTAATGACTGTGGGAGTGTATAGAAAGAATCCAAGAACTATAGCAGCAGCAATACTTATTGGAGCTAATAATTGTATCAGTTTAGAACGATCTTTTCTAGATTCTAAAGAAATCTTTAAAAGATTTATTTCATTAGACTCAAAATACCCTTCTGGAACTTTGAAGCTCTCATGAAACTTTTTCTTATTTATTTCTTGATTCATATCTCTTTGATTTTATTTCTTTCTAAAGGTTTATTTCCTGTACAAACTTTTTTAACTTTCCAACGGCATGATGGTAAGACGCCTTTAAAGCTCCTACTGACGTCTCTAAAACCTCAGACATTTCATCATATTTCATTTCATCAAAGTACTTCAATTGGAAAACTATTCTTTGTTTTTCCGGGAGAGTTTCCAGAGCAAGGGCAAAATGTTTCTCAAATTCATCCCCATTAAAGTAAACATCACTCTCAAGTTCTATTTCTAAATTATTAGATAGGTGTTTCTTTTCCTTTTTCAGATGGCTTAAAGCTTCGTTGGTAGCTATTCTGTACATCCAAGTGTAAATAGCAGAGTTGCCTTTGAACTTGCTTAAGTTTTGCCAAATCTTAACAAAAGTATTTTGCAAGCAGTCATTAGTGGAGTCGTGCGAAACAAGGATTTTTCGTAAATGCCAATACAGATCTTGTTGATACTCTTTTACAAGAATTTCAAATACTTTTTCCCATTTCTTTGATTGTAGAAATGTTTGAATAAGTGGATTTTCTTTTTGCATTCTCTTATTGGACTCTAAGTTGGTGAAATAGTTTAAGAGCGCAAATAAAAAAAGCCCTCGTGCTAATTTTGGCAGGAGGGCTGTATGATGCTTATTTATAAAATTACTTTCTGCTTATCGCGATTTTTGATTTCTCAACGATGCTTTTTGCATTAAGCCCATATTTTTCTAAAAGTTGTTCTGGTGTGCCACTTTCGCCAAAGCTATCTTGAACAGCAACAAATTCTTGAGGAACAGGAAGTTTTCTTGATAGCATACTAGAAACACTTTCCCCTAAACCACCCGCTTGTTGATGCTCTTCAGCTGTAACAACGCAGCATGTTTTAGAAATAGATTTCATTAGAATATCCTCATCTAAGGGCTTAATAGTGTGAATATTTATTACCTCAGCACTAATTCCTTGTTCTTCTAGAATTTCAGCAGCTTCAAGAGCTTTCCATACCATATGACCAGTAGCCACAATGGTTATATCAGAACCTTCATTAAGAAGAAGGCCTTTTCCAATTTGAAAATCTTGATCTGCAGGAGTGAAGTTAGCTACTTTTGGACGTCCAAATCTTAAATAAACAGGACCTTCAAATTTAGCAATAGCAATAGTCGCTGCCTTAGTTTGATTGTAATCACAAGTGTTGATTACTGTCATTCCTGGTAACATTTTCATAAGGCCAATGTCTTCAAGGATTTGGTGAGTAGCACCATCTTCTCCTAAAGTTAGTCCAGAATGAGAAGCACATATTTTAACATTCTTATCTGAATAAGCTACAGATTGTCTTATTTGGTCATAAACTCTACCAGTAGAAAAGTTAGCAAAGGTACCTGTAAAAGGAATTTTGCCGCCAATTGTCATACCCGCTGCGATGCCAATCATATTAGCTTCAGCAATCCCGATTTGAAAAAACCTATCAGGAAACTGTTTTTTAAAGTCACCCATTTTTAAAGAACCTGTTAGATCAGCACAAAGAGCGACTACATCTGGGTTAGTTTTACCTAATTCAGTAAGTCCGTCTCCGAATCCTGAACGAGTGTCTTTAGCGCCTTGGTCAATATATTTTTTCATATTAATTGAGTTTTACAATACTTATGTTGCCTGAACTTACAGTAAACTTTTTGCTTACTGAATATTCGCTTTTTTGTGAGGTTTTAGATCTAAAAACAACCCGATAATTTCCAGGTTGCAATTTAATGCTTTGATTTCTGCTATCACTATTCAGGTCAATGACCCATTCTAGTTGATTATTTCTTTCGATTAATATACTTCCAAATCCAGGAGAACTACTACTTATATTTACTGTACCGGGAGGTGGAATGCTTAAGCTTGTAGTTTCATTTGCTTTAATTCTAATATTGGATTTTGAGAATCTAGGCAGACTTAATATTTCTATGTTATAGTTCCCTTGAAGATACTTTTGAGAAGTGTTGAATTCTTGAACATGTAATATCTCTGTGCCATTCTTGGTCCTAATGATACACTTCAGATCATCATAAGATGTTCTATTAGACGGAAGTTCTAATTTCAAACTTCCTCTAGCTAGATTAGCGCCAATCATATTGTGCTTACCAGCTGCAATTCTCACGCTATCTATATGTACTTCCGGAATAGAATGAATTGTAATATCGTAGGTAACTAATGGGTCTAAATAAATGGTGTCAGGATTTCCTATATAATTTAATGTATGTATGATTTGCTTTTTAAGCAAGCCGCTTGTCCTATCATAAAAGCTTATAGGAACATCAGTTTCTGAAGGAAGGCCATTTTTGTCCAATAGATTAATTTGAGCAGAGGTATTATCCAAAGCTTGAGAAATTACAATGTCCAATACATTCTCAAAAGTTTTTTCGTCAGACGCATCATAGTAATTTCCAACACATTCAAAAGTGTTTTTATACTCTTCATCTAAACCAATACCAATAACAAATGGCTTTAGTGCGATACCTTTCTTCTGTAATTGCCTAGAAGCGGCACAGGGATCTTCGTCACATGACTCTACACCATCAGTAATTAGAATAATAATATTTCTACAGTTTTCACAATCACCAAAATCATTGGCTGCTCTAGAAAGCGAACGTGCTATAGGAGTAGTTCCCTTAGGTTTGATTCCTCTTAGAACTTTTTTTATTTTAGGAATATTATTAAAGCCAAATCCTACTTCTAGTCTCGTATCATTACAGTCTTGCGGCGGAACAGGTTTTTGATGGCCATAAACTCTCAAGGCTAATTGGAATGAATTGCTATTAAGGCTTTGGAGACTGTCAAGCATTTCAGACATCAAACGTCTGGCAATATCTATTTTTTGACCAGAATCCCAACGTCCATACATGCTCTGAGATCCATCAAAAACAAATAGTATTCTAGTAAGTCCTTCTTCATTGGTCTTTTTAGTCTGCGCGTTAAGGCTTAGAATAAAAAAACTACAAATAAAGAGTAGTATGTGTTTTTTTAAGATCAATTAGTAGTCTCCCAGAGATTCATTTAATTGTGATAAAGCATTAGCCAGCTGATCATCATTTGGTGCAATACCATGCCATTCATGAGTGCCTTCCATGAAATCAACGCCTGCACCCATTTCAGTATGCATTATTACCATAACAGGCTTAGAGTTACCACATAAGCTTTTGGCTTTTTCAAGGCCTTCAATAACCGATTTCATATCGTTACCATTTTCAATCTCCATAACCTCCCAACCAAAAGCTTTGAATTTGTCTGAAAGGGATCCCATGGCAAGGACATCATCTGTGGAGCCATCAATTTGCTGACCATTAGCATCAATTGTGGCAATATAGTTATCCACTTTATTGGCAGAAGCGTACATAGCAGCCTCCCATATTTGACCTTCTTGAAGTTCACCATCACCGTGTAGTGAATAAACTATGCTCTTGTCACCATTCAACTTTTTACTTAATGCGGAACCAATAGCAACAGACATTCCTTGACCTAAAGAACCAGAAGCTATTCTTATACCTGGCAGGCCTTCATGAGTTGTAGGATGTCCTTGAAGTCTGGAGTTTATAAGTCTAAAAGTGTTTAGCTCATCAACAGGAAAATATCCGGATCTAGCTAATACGCTGTAAAATACTGGACTGATATGACCATTAGATAAAAAGAATAAATCTTCATTTTTAGCGTCCATGCTGAAGTTCTCAGCATGATGATTCAGCATTTCAAAATAAAGAGCTACAAAATAATCGGTACAACCTAAAGAACCTCCTGGGTGCCCAGAGTTCACCTTGTGTACCATTCTAACTATATCTCTTCTTACTTGAGATGCAATGTCTTCTAACTTCTTGATGTCTGCCATTTCCTTAATTTCTTGTGGCAAAAGTATTACTTCTAAGTTTTCTGATTGCCCATTGTTTAAAAAAAATGATAACCTCCACAGAATAGCAAAAACAATCATTAAAGTGGCATCAGTTATTCTTACCTTTGCCGATCTAATAATAAATCTATGAAATGTGGTATTGTAGGTTTGCCTAATGTGGGTAAATCAACTCTTTTTAATTGCCTCAGTAATGCTAAGGCACAGTCAGCTAACTTTCCTTTTTGTACAATTGAACCAAATGTTGGTATGGTAACAGTGCCAGATCCGAGGCTTTATAAGTTAGAGGAATTGGTGCATCCTGAAAGGGTAGTTCCGGCAAATGTTGAGATAGTTGATATAGCAGGATTAGTAAAAGGAGCCAGCAAAGGAGAAGGACTTGGAAATCAATTCTTAGGAAACATTAGAGAATGTAATGCAATTCTTCATGTCCTGCGCTGTTTTGAGAATGATAATATTGTACATGTTGACGGAAGTGTAGATCCGATAAGGGATAAAGAAACTATTGATATCGAGCTACAGCTAAAAGATCTTGAAACCTTAGATAAGGCTTTAGATAAATTGAAAAAAGCTACAAGATCGGGAGATAAAAAGGCACTAGCTAATGTTGCTTGCTTTGAACGATTAAAACTTCATTTGGAGCAAGGTAAAAGTGTAAGAAACTTTGATGTTCTAAGTGAGGATGAGGAGCTGCTTATTGGCGATTCTCATTTTTTAACGGCTAAACCGGTAATTTACATTTGCAATGTAGATGAGGAATCAGCTAAAGATGGAAATAAGTTTGTAGACTTGGTTGGCGCAATGGCTAAAGAAGAAAATGCTCAAATGATTTATCTTGCTGTAGGTACTGAAGCAGATATTACAGAGTTGGAGACTTTTGAAGAAAGACAAATGTTTTTAGAGGATTTAGGCTTGTCAGAACCAGGAAATAATAAATTAATTAGAGCGGCTTACGAGCTCTTAAACTTGCAAACCTATTTTACAGCAGGAGTAAAAGAAGTAAGAGCATGGACTATTCTAAAAGGTTCTACAGCTCCCCAAGCCGCCGGAGTTATTCATACAGATTTTGAAAAAGGTTTTATTAGGGCTGAAGTTATATCTTACGACAATTACGTGCAGTATGGCTCTGAATCAGCTGCAAGAGATGCTGGAAAACTATCTGTAGAAGGTAAAGAGTATATCGTAGGAGATGGAGATGTAATGCATTTTAGATTTAACGTTTAAGGTATTTTTGATAAACTGTTTAAAACTGCTTGCCCACCTTATAGTTTAAGTACTATTATTTTATAATTTGGTCAAGACACACAGAAAAATGCATCATGGCTGAAACTCAGTACAATGAAGATAATATACGGTCTTTAGACTGGAAAGAGCATATCAGGTTACGACCTGGAATGTACATTGGTAAGCTAGGAGACGGTTCGGCTCAAGATGATGGTATCTATATTTTACTGAAAGAAATTCTTGACAACTCTATTGACGAATTTGTCATGGGAGCTGGAAAGACTATTGAAATTAGTGTCAAAGAAGGTCAAGTTAGCGTTAGAGATTACGGAAGAGGTATTCCTCTTGGAAAGGTAATTGACTGTGTCTCTAAAATAAATACTGGAGCTAAATATGATTCTAAGGCTTTTAAGAAGTCTGTTGGATTAAACGGTGTTGGTACTAAGGCTGTTAACGCTTTGTCTTCTGAATTTATAGTTCAGAGTATTAGAGAAGGTCAAACAAAGCTTGCTAAATTTAATGGTGGAGTTTTAATCGAGGATGCTGATATTGTTGAATCTTCTGCTAGAAGAGGAACTAAATTTAGCTTTAGCCCAGATCCCGATATCTTTAAGAATTATAGGTTCGTGAATGAGTATATTGAAAAAATGCTCTGGAACTATGCGTATCTCAATCCTGGCCTAACATTAATGTTTAATGGCCAGAAAATACATTCTGAAAATGGATTGAAAGACCTTTTGCAGGATAATTTAGATGGTAATATTTTACATGATATTATTCATTTAAGAGGAGATGATATAGAAATTGCATTGACTCATAATGAAAGAAGTCAGAGTGAGCAGTATTATTCTTTTGTAAATGGCCAACATACCACTCAAGGCGGAACCCACCAATCTTCATTCAGAGAGGCCTTAGTAAAGACTCTAAGAGATTTTTACAATAAAAATTTTGATGCTTCCGATATTAGGCAGTCAGTGGTTGCCGCAATCAGTATCAAGGTTATGGAGCCTATTTTTGAGTCTCAGACTAAAACAAAATTAGGATCAAATGATATAGGCCCAGAAGGACCAACCATCAGGACTTTTGTGAATGATTTCATGAAGACCAAATTGGACAATTTCTTGCACAAGAATGAGAAAATCGCGGAAGCGATACTAAAGAAAATTCTAAGAGCAGAAAAAGAAAGAAAAGAGCTAAGCGGAATCAAGAAGCTTGCTAGAGATCGCGCAAAAAAATCCAGTTTACACAATAAGAAGTTAAGGGATTGTAGAGCTCATTATAATGAGTTGAAGAATGATAGAAGGTTAGAAACTACTTTATTTATTACTGAGGGAGATTCTGCTTCCGGATCGATAACTAAGTCAAGAGATGTAAATACTCAAGCCGTGTTTAGTCTTAAAGGAAAGCCCTTAAATTGCTTCGGTCTTTCTAAGAAAGTGGTCTATGAAAATGAGGAGTTCAACCTTTTGCAAGCTGCTCTTAATATAGAAGATGGGGTTGAGGATTTGAGGTATAATAATGTAGTGATAGCTACAGATGCCGATGTAGATGGAATGCATATTAGACTGCTTTTAATTACTTTCTTCTTGCAGTTTTTTCCTGAGCTAGTGAAAGAAGGTCACCTCTATATAATGCAGACTCCTTTATTTAGAGTTAGAAATAAAAAGGAAACCCTTTATTGTTATTCAGAAGATGAGAGGAGAGCTGCTTTAATGAAGCTAGGTGCGAAGGCAGAGATTACAAGATTTAAAGGATTGGGCGAAATATCGCCTGATGAATTTAAAAATTTCATTGGTGACGATATTAGACTTGACCCAGTGATGATTGGTAAGGATTCTACTATTGAGGATATTCTTCAGTTTTATATGGGAAAGAATACTCCTAAAAGACAAGAGTTTATAATTGACAATTTACGAGTGGAGAAAGATCTACTTGAAGAAAATAAGGCGCATGAGAATTAATTCATCACAATCTATTAAGTTCCTAAGATTTCTGTACTTACTCTGTATTTTGAGTATAATAATTGATCTTATTCTTTTAAATATTGATGGTAGTTGGAAGAGTATTATTGGCTTTTCGCCGATTTCAATAGTAGTTATCATTATTCTAATTTATCGTGGACTTCCTATGTTTATGTATGATAGCGATGGTGAAGTTTTAAACTTTGATGCTAGAGAGCCTAACTTATTGGGTTTTTCAAGATTATTTCAAAAGCATTTTGAGTTTCCAAAGAGAAAATTGGTTGGTTTTAAAATAAAAAACAATCTTCTTAGAAGGGTTCTTATCGTTTACATCAGCAGTAAGGATGGTACTAGGAAGAAGGAAACCGTGACTATTACTTACCTTAAAAGAAGAGAGCTTAAGGATTTGCACAAATCTTTGTCAGGGGTGTTGAATGAAAACAAGTCGAAGAATAAATGATTGAAGGCGAGGAAAACTCTTTAGAACCAATTTCTAATGAAGGTGGAGTATCTATTACTCGTGTCTCAGGAATGTATGAAGATTACTTCCTAGATTATGCTTCTTATGTAATTTTAGAACGCGCTGTACCTACATTAAAAGATGGTTTAAAGCCAGTTCAAAGAAGAATTTTGCACGCTATGCGTGAAATGGAAGATGGTAGATTCCATAAAGTGGCTAATATTATTGGCCAAACAATGAAGTACCACCCTCATGGTGATGCCTCTATCGGTGATGCTCTTGTTCAATTAGGTCAGAAAGACCTTTTGATAGATACTCAAGGTAATTGGGGAAATATTCTAACAGGTGATAGAGCGGCTGCACCAAGATACATTGAGGCTAGATTAACAAAGTTTGCACTTGACGTAGCTTTTAGCCCTAAAGTAACTGAGTGGCAAGCTAGTTATGATGGAAGAGGTAAAGAACCTGTACAATTCCCGATGAAATTCCCTTTACTCCTTGCTCAAGGTGTAGAAGGAATTGCTGTAGGTTTAAGTACTAAAATACTACCTCATAATTTTAATGAACTTATAGATGCCTCCATTAAAGTATTAAGAGGAAGAAGTTTTGAAATTTTACCCGATTTTCCAACAGGTGGTATAGTAGATGTAAGTGGCTATAATGATGGGTTAAGAGGTTCTAGAGTTCGAGTTCGAGCTAGGATATCAATGCTCGATAAAAAAACACTTATAGTTTCTGAGGTACCCTTTGGCTCCAATACAGGAAGCATAATTGATTCAGTTCTTAAAGCCAACGAAAAGGGTAAAATAAAGATTAAAAAAATAGAGGATAATACCTCTGATAAGGTTGAGATACTTATTCACCTGCACCCAGGAGTATCACCTGATAAAACTATTGATGCCTTATATGCATTCACTGATTGCGAGACATCAGTTGCGCCACTTTGTTGCGTTATAGACGAAGATGCGCCACATTTTCTTTCTGTGAAGGACATATTAAAGAGATCTGCATTACATACTCAAGAAGTACTCAGGCAAGAGTTGAATGTAGAATTGTCAGAACTGCAAGAGCAATGGCACTTTGCAAGCTTAGAAAGAATTTTCATTGAGAAGAAAATCTATAGAGATATTGAAGAGGCTGAAACTTGGGATCAGGTAATAGAATTTATTGCCAAAGGACTAAAGCCTCACACAAAGCATCTTTTGAGACCAGTCACAAATGATGATATCGCTCGTCTTACTGAAATAAGAATCAAGAGAATTTCAAAATTTGATTTAGATAAAGCAGATGATTTTATTGCTGCCCTTGAAGATAAAATTGAAAAAGTAAAATTCAATTTAGATAATCTTACTGACTACGCGGTAGACTACTTTAAAACTATAAAGAAGAAATACGGAGAAGGAAGGGAACGGAAAACTGAAATTCAAGTATTTGAAGATATCGATGCCACTAAAGTTGCAATTGCAAATACCAAGCTTTACGCCAATTTTGAAGAAGGTTTTATAGGCACAAGCCTTAAAAAAGATCAATTTGTTACTGATTGTAGTGACATTGATGACATCATTGTCTTTAGGAAGGATGGTGTTATGATGGTTACCAGAGTTGATGCAAAAACTTATGTAGGTAAGAATATATTGCATATCGCTGTATTTAAGAAAGGTGATAAAAGAACAGTTTACAATATGATTTATAGGGATGGACCAAAGGGTTCCAGCTTTATGAAACGTTTTAATGTGACCTCTATAACAAGAGATAAGGAATATGCTCTTACTGCAGGTAATCCTGACTCTCAAGTATTGTATTTTACAGCTAATGCCAATGGAGAAGCTGAGGTTGTTAGTGTCTATTTAAGAGCAATCCAAAACCTTAGAAAACTGCGATTCGATTTAGACTTTAGTAGCTTGGCTATCAAAGGTAGAGGAGTTAAGGGTAATTTGGTGTCCAAACATGCTGTCAAAAAAGTAGAGCTCAAGGAAGAAGGTATAAGTACTTTGGCTGCAAGGAAAATATGGTTTGATCCAATTGTAAAGCGATTAAATGCCGAAGAAAGAGGAGAGCTTTTAGGTAGTTTTAGTGGGGATGATAGAATTTTGGAATTATCTCATTCTGGCCACTATAGACTTCTCGGAACTGATCTAAATGTTCATTTTGACGAAGATATGGTCAGCGTTCAGAAGTTTAATCCCGAGAGAGCTTTAAGCGTGATTTATTATGAAGGCGAAAAAGAGAAGTATTACGTAAAAAGATTCGTTCCTGATATGTCAGATAATAAGGAACTCTTTATTTCTGACCATCCTAAGTCTAGACTAGAAATGGTGAGTGCGAAGCAAAATTCCTTTGCCCAAATTACTTACAGAAAAGTTAAAGGAAAGCAAAGAGATGATGAGGAACTCAACCTTTCTGAGTTTATAGCCGTTAAAGGAATGAAGGCTTTGGGAAACCAATTAACAAAATATGACTCTGAAGTAAAAGAGATTATTGAGTTGGAAAAAGAAGAGGAACTTCAAGAAGATATTTTGGATATTCCTTCTGAAGAGGAAAACCATTCATCTGAAAACACAGACTCAAAAGAAGATTCTAATGATTCTGAAACTAATAAGACTGAAGTGGCCGATGAGAAGAAAGAAATAGAACCTTCTGATTTTGAGAAAGCTCCTACTAAAGAATGGGATAGAAATAATAATGAGCTTGGCGGCGAACAGGCCCAAATCAGCTTAGATTTTTAATTATGAAAAAGTATTTGGCGCTTTGTCTTATTGTCTTAAGTTCAGGCGTTTACGCCCAGAATAGGAAGGGAATAACCAAATTAGGAAGTCTAACTTATTCTCAAAATTTGAATGATGTGTGGGGATATGCAGATTCTGTTGGAAATGAGTACGCTCTGGTTGGAGTCAAAAACGGATTGAGCATTGTAGATGTTACTAATCCTGCCACTCCAATAGAAAAACAGTTTATATCCGGTGGATCTTCTATATGGCGAGATATTAAAACTTGGAGCCATTATGCCTATGTAATGCATGATGGACTTAGTTCTGGAACTTCTGATGGCTTACTTATTGTAGATATGGATTCAGTTAACCAAGCGAATCCAAAATTTGTAAAAAGGTTTCCTTTAGTAAGAGAGGATACTACATTTTTTATAGTTCAGAGATCCCATAATCTATACATTGATGAAAAAGGATATCTCTATATGTTTGGTGCTAATACACCAGCAGGAGGAGCATTAATATTTGATTTGAATGCAGACCCTGAGAATCCAGCATTTATAGGTAATTATGATACACATTATCTACATGATGGTGTTGTAAGAGGCGATACCCTTTGGGGTGGAGCTATTATAAACGGTACATTAAGATGGGTGAATATTAGAAACAGGGCTAATCCTGTAGATGTAACTAGTATTGCTACACCATTTACTTTTACTCACAATGTATGGTTTTCAGACAATAATAAGTATGTGTTTACTACAGACGAGAGAAGCGGTGCTTCAATTGCATCTTATGATGTAACTGATAGCACCAATATCACCTATCTAGATGAGGTTAGAACTTCATATGGAGGCTCAGACGTAATTCCCCATAACACTCATGTTCTGAATGATTTCTTAGTTACGAGCTATTATACTTCTGGACTTCAGATTGTGGATGCTAGTAATCCTGACATATTAGTAGAAACAGCCTATTATGATACCTCACCTTTAACAGGAGATGGTTATAATGGAGCTTGGGGAGCATATCCGTATTTGCCAAGTGGTAATATTTTGGTTACAGATATTGAACAGGGTTTGTTTGTTCTAAACTCGAGTTATCCTAGAGCGTCTTTTTTAAGAGGTTTGGTCAAGGATTCAGCTACTCAAGTAGGCATCCCAAATGCTAATGTTAGAATATTGAGTGGTGGCTTGAATGAGAGTGTTGATATTTTTGGATTCTTTAATTTTGGTCAAGCAGATACTGGAATATTTCAGATTGAGGCTAGTAAAGCTGGCTATCTAACAGACACTTTTGACGTCGAGTTTAAGGCTGGTCAGACTTTGGTGAAAGAATTTCCTTTGAGAACATTCGATTTTGCTGTAGGAGAATCAGAACAATTAGTAAGTGATATCTATCCTAATCCAACTGCAAATGGTCAGTTTGAAATAAGCATCGCTGAAAGTCTTAGAAAAAACATTCAAGTAGAGATTTATTCTATTGACGGGGCCAAGGTGTTCAGTCTTTTTGAGCAAACTGTTACCTCAAATTTGATCATCAATTCAGACTTAAGCCCTGGAGTATATATATTAAAAGTAAATCACGCAGGTATAGAAATCAGCACACAAAAACTTAAAATAGATTAGCCAATTAACTAAAATGGTTTAATTTGACCTAATTACTCAAGTCTTTACTCTTTAAGAATTATTTATTCTCTGCGCTTTCGGGATACAAATTTTTTATTTCTTTATTTTCTCTTGTGCAAGTTTGTTTTCTTGGAGCCCAAAGGAGATACGCTCGCAAAAAGAATCAAACTATTGAATCCTAATTCCGGCTTATAAAGAGGATGCTATTATTATTAGTACGGCTAAAGCTGCTTTAAAATAATTAGCTGAATCTACTAAATTTGAAGTTTGTATAATCGCAGACCAACTAAAAGATGAAACCATAGGTGGTCTCAAAGAAATAGGTTCATCGGTTCATATTGTAAACTTTAGCAAAAGTACCAAAGCTAAAAGTATAAATTCTGCACTTCAAGCTTACTTATCCAAAGGCTTCAATAAAATTGCTACATACTACTGTGTAATCTGAACATAGATCGTTTAATGTCATATATCTATATCCTTGATACGAAAAACTGAAGATGGAAGATAGTATTTTAAATAAAATGCTTTTCGCAAAGGCCAATAAATACTAGATTCCTTCATATTTTTGACGTTACGTAAAAGTTAAGCTTTTGGTCAAACAATTTGAATGTATTTCTGTTCTTTTAAATAGTATGTTCAATGTTTATAAATCTTAAAATCCCTCAAGAAGAAATTCATCTATTTTTATCTTAATCTACTTAATATTCTAATGGCAATCATAATTTTCATCTTAGTGTTATGGTATGGAGGTCTTTTTTTTCAAACCTTCTTTTTACACAGATATGCTGCTCATCAAACCTTAACTATGTCAAAGTTTATGGAAAGGCTTACTTATGTTTTAACCTGGGTATTTCAAGGTAGTAGTTATTTAAGCGCTTATGGATATGGAATTATGCATAGGATGCATCATGCTTTTGCTGATACTGAGAAAGATCCACATTCTCCAAAATATGATAAAAGTCTTTTTGCTATGATGTGGAAAACGAAAAGAATATATCAAGAAATTAATTCAGGCAAAATTAAGGTTGAGGAGAGGTTTATTTCTAATGTTCCTCAATGGAAAAATTTTGATCTGTTTGCTAGCTCAATGGCTTCTCGATTATTGTGGGGTTTTGGGTATATATCTTTCTTCTACTTTTTTGCTACATCGTGGTGGCAATGGTTATTACTTCCTATTGTTTTCTTAATGGCCCCTATTCATGGAGCAATTATCAATTGGTTTGCTCACATTTATGGTTATATAAACTTTAAAGTAAAAGATACTTCTAAAAACTTTCTTCCATTTGATTTTTTAATGATGGGTGAGGCTTATCACAATAATCATCATAAAAGAAGCACTAACCCAAATTTTGGTGTACGTTGGCATGAAATTGATCCAACTTATATTATTATGAAAGTTTTAGATAGCCTCCGAATTATTAGAATTAAAAGAAGCTAGATTTTTTTGCTTAACATTTGGGCCTTTAATCTCCATTTCTAGAAGGTCTGTTCTCAAGGTTTTAAATTAATTTTAAAGTGTAATTTGTAAATTAATTATGTCCCAAGTTACTACTATTACTTTTTTTAAAATGAACAGCCTAAGCGCTAAGGTTTGGGCATTTTTCATGATGCAATTTGGTCCTGCCAAATTAGCGAAAGTAGAAGGACAAGAGTTTTATAAACTTATGGGAAGTGGAAGAGGTTTAGGTTTTAATCCTCGGCCTGATTGGTCAGTATATGTACTCTTACAAATTTGGAATGATGTAGAAGATGCAGAGGTCTTTTTAAGGAAGAATAAATTTTTAAGTACTTATAAAGATAAGGCGCATGAATCAGCCACTGTTTTTCTAAGGAACATTGCAAGTCATGGAACATGGGATGGCAAAAATCCATTTCAAAAAGTTATGGCTCAAGTTGATGAATCTAAACCAAGAGTAATACTCACGCGTGCCACTATTAAGAGGTCAAAGCTCAGGAAATTTTGGAGTTATGTACCGACTTCTCAAAAGCCTATTCAGAATGCTAAAGGTCTTATTTACACAAAAGGAGTAGGAGAGTTGCCTCTAATTCAAATGGCAACCTTGAGCGCTTGGGAAAGTCAAGAGGATATGATGGCATTTGCCTATTCTAGCGAGGAGCATAGAAAAGCTATTCAACTAACTAGAGAACTAAATTGGTATAAAGAAGAACTGTTTGCTCGTTTTATTCCATTTAAAGTCCAAGGAAAATTTGAAGGTCTGACAGCACTAAAGTCTTTACTCTAAGTCCTCTTTTACGAATAAAAGAAATAAAAATAGATAAAGAATAAAGCCTGGGAGGCGAATGCATGTAAGGGAAGGCGGAAAGAACTTTCTACTTTAGAGAAAGAATAAAGCAAATGCATTAAAAAGGCAACAATAAACCAAGTTGTAAAATTTTGAAGTGGAGCATGTCCTATGGACCAATGCCAGAAGTCAAATATTGGCGCTAAGGGTTCAATAAAGAAGTCAAGAGAAACCATCAATAGGGCACCACAAAAAGCTCTAAGCCATTTATTTTCAATGTATTTTTGAGCAATTGCAGCACTGGTTAAAGTAAGAATAACCCAATTGATCCCGATAAGGGGAGGAATTCCATCGATTTTAAAACCAAAATTACTTCCATAATAATACTCCCCGAACAAAACTCCTGAATGAACACCAGCCCATTCTACAGCAAATCCTCCTATGAAAATTAATACAGCAATTCCAATTGCTTTAGCCTTGAGTATGGGAAAATTTAAGATTAGAAGTCCAAAGAGAATCAAGAGGTTTAAAGGTGTTTTGATGATAAACCAATCAAAATAACCAATAGATATACCAATCATTCCTGACAAGCTAAACAACCAGACAGTAAAAACTGATAGATTTTCCTTTGTATAGAGTGTTGTTATATTTTTCATGAAGGCATCATATCAGTCATTATTTTGGCAGACAATAAGCAAAGGGGAATCCCACCACCGGGATGCACTGAGCCTCCACAAAAATACAAACCTTTGTACTCGCTAGAAAAGTTAGCATGTCTCAAAAAGGCTGAAAACTTTGAATTACTTGAAGTTCCATAAAGGGATCCTCTATGCGAACTCGTGTTTTTCTCAATGGTAATAGGCTCTAAAATTGTTTCGAAATTAATAAGTGCTTCGATATCTCGCTTCAATACTCGACTCAATTTATTAAGGATAGCTTTTCTCGCCTTGGCTTTTAATTCCTCCCAATCTTGATCAAAATTTCCTGGAGCATTAATCATTACAAACCAATTTTCACACCCTTCAGGTGCATCATTTATATCTTCCTTGCTACTTATATTTATATAGATCGTTGGGTCGTCATGCAAGCTCTTTTTTTCAAAGATTTCTTTAAACTCCCCTTCATAATCATTACTAAAAAATATATTATGGAGGTCTAATTCTTGAAAGACATCTTGTATGCCCCAATAAAAGATTAAGGCCGAACTTGATCTTTCTTGCTCAAGAATTTTTTGCGGATGCCTTAGCTTTGGAAGGAGTCTTTTGTAGGTTGAGAATACATCCATATTAGAGACAACTACATCCGCTTTATAGTCTCCATTCTTTGTACTAACTCCTACTGCTTTTTTATTTTCAGTATTTATTTTTGTAACTCCTTCATTTAAGTGAAATTCTACTTCTAATGAAAGGGCCAATTTGTACAGACTTTGAGAAATAGAATGCATTCCACCTTTTGGATAGAAAGTACCAAAGTGCATTTCTAAATGAGGAATTAAAGACATAATTCCTGGTGTCTTGTATGGAGATGAACCATTGTAAGTGGCATATCTATTAAATAGCTGAACTAACTTTGGGTCCTTGAAATTTGATTCATTTACTTTATGTAATGACTTATTCAGGTTTAGCTTATAAGCTTGTAAAAGTGAATTAAGAGTGCTAAGAGAAAGGTAAGTGGACCACTTATGTAAGGACTTGTTCAAGAAAATATCTGCAGTCAAATCATATTTAGCCTTGTTCTTAGCTAAATATTGAGTAAGGTCTTTTTTGGATACATTAAAATTTTCAGAGGCTTTATTAATAAATTCCTGTTCGCTAGCAGGAACGGTAAATCTAGTCTCATCTTCCCAAAAATAATTACAGACGGTATCCTTCTGGTGATAATTAAAGTGCTCTTTAGGATCTAAGTCATGGAGTTCAAAAAGTTCATCTATTAAATGAGGCATCGTAAATAGAGAGGGACCCATATCAAAGCGATAACCTTTTTCTCTAATGGCATGAATTTTTCCGCCGGTATAATCATTAGCCTCAAAAAGCTTAACCTCATAGCCTTTTTTTCTAAGTCTAATGGCGCTTGCTAAGCCTGCTATTCCTGATCCTATTATTATAGCTTTCATTAGATTCTAATCATCTTCGTCATGGTATCAATAACTCCTTTGATCTGTAGAATGTTGACAAAGAATCTTATTATTTCAAAATTAAAAATTAGTTAACATTTTGAGCATATTTATTTTGAAGTGCATTCAGAAAGTTTCTTAAATATTGATCCATACAATGTCGATAAGACTTATGTTCCGGGTTCCGAAAGAAGGCGCTTAATTCATGCTTGCTGATTTTTTTATTTATCGAAGCATAAAGATCTAGAATGTCATCTGTTTTTAAGTCAAGGGCAATTTTCAATTTTCTCAGAATCATATTGTTGCTCAAACGAATTTCAGCTATTGGTTGAGGTCCTTCTCTTTTCCCTCGTTTTTCAATAATGAGTCCATTTAAAAATGAAGCCAATTGCTGGTCACTTATCTCAGTATAGGTGGGTTCATCCTCTTTCTTTAACCAATTGCTTATTTCATTCTTATTTACTTCTAAATTCGCCAACTTGAAAAGCTCAATCATCTTTAAATCATTATAATTAAAGAGATATCTCATACGCCTTAGAATATCATTGTTGGTCATATATCGGAAATTTTGAAGTAAATAATTTT
>CBFIDE010000023.1:0-26781 GCA_965661265.1 uncultured Schleiferiaceae bacterium
CCAATTTATCAAAAGTGATTTTAGATGATGCCTATCAACATAGATCCCTAAAGGCAGGCTTCTACATTCTACTAACAAGCTATTATAAACCTTATTTTAAAGATATTATTTTGCCTTCCGGCGATCTAAGGGAAAGCAGAAATGGCGCTAATAGAGCTGATGTTGTGATTGTTAGTAAGTGTCCCAATTTTGATAAAATTGACAAGTTGGAATGGCGAAATAATTTAGGCTTAAAAGATCATCAAGAATTAATCTTTACAAGAATTAGCTACCATCAACCTGTCCTATTCAATTCTACTAAAGTTATTGAGTTGCAATCAGAGATAATATTCATCAGCGGATTGGCGGATAGCAGTTTAGCTTATAAGGAGTTAAGTCAAAACTATAGGGTAATCAAACATTTTGACTTTCCTGATCATCATAACTTTAGTAAGCAGGATATTCAATCAATAGAATCAGTTCTTGAATCTAATACTGCACTAAAAATCATTACTACATCAAAAGATAAACAAAGACTGGAGCCTCTTTTAAGCTCAGAAAGTCTTAAAAAAGCCTATGAGGTAAAAATTGGATTAGAGTTCTTTGAAGAAGATGAAAAAGTTTTAGAAAATAAAGTGGGAAGTTTTTTAAAACAATACTCTAACTAGATTAATTAAAGGAGGCTATTTTGTTTCTTTGCAAGATCATAATACGTTTATGGAGCATATTTTAGAGAAATACGAACCCATTATTGGCCTTGAGATTCACGTTCAATTGAACACTAAGTCAAAGGCTTATAGTACGGATGCTACAACATATGGTGCGGATCCTAATACGCAGGTCAGCCCAATAAGCTTAGGGCATCCTGGGACCTTACCCATGTTTAATAAAAAGGCTTTAGAGTCAGCAATTAAATTAGGTCTTGCTTGTGGCTCAAGCATTAGAGAGAAAAACGAATTTGCTAGAAAAAACTATTTCTATGCCGATTTACCTAAGGGATACCAAATTACTCAGGACACTACTCCTATTTGTAATGGTGGTTCTATCCAAATCAAAGATGCCAAGGGTAATGAAAAACATATCGGGCTTACTCGAATACATATGGAGGAAGACTCCGGCAAGAGTATTCATGATATAGACCCTTTTCATACACTTATCGACCTAAATAGAGCTGGAACACCATTATTAGAAATAGTGTCTGAGCCAGATTTCAGAGATGGAATTGAAGCTTATAACTACCTCTCTGAAATGAGGAAGTTAGTAAGATACCTTGATATTAGTGATGGTAATATGGAAGAAGGATCACTTAGATGTGATGTGAATATTTCAATCAGGCCAAGAGGAAGAGAAAAGTTTGGTACTAAGGTAGAGATTAAGAATATGAACTCCTTCCGTAATGTTCAAAAAGCAATTGATTATGAAATTCATCGTCAATATGAGCTTTATGAGAACAATGAAGAAGTTCATCAACAAACAAGAAATTTTGATGCTTCTAAAGGAATCACAGTTTTACTGAGGGCCAAAGAAGATGCACATGATTACAGATATTTTCCGGAACCAGACTTGCTTCCAATATTTGTAAAAGAGGCTCAAATAAACGGCATTAAGGAACAAATGCCGCCTTTACCAAGTGAGTTGTTAAAGAAATATATTGATTTAGGGCTAAGTGAATACGATGCCCTATTGTTAACCGATGCCAAAGAGATTGCGCTTTATTTTGAAGACCTAATAAGTCATACTAAAAACACCAAAGCTGCAGCCAACTGGATTATGGGAACTATCAAGTCTCATTTGAATGAGAGGGCATTAGGAATAACTGATTTAGAAATTGCGCCAAGCACCATAGCTAAACTTATAGAAATGGTAGACAACTCTATTATAAGTAATAGTGCTGCTTCTGGCGAAATATTTAAAGCACTTTTAAGTGAACCCAATAAAGATCCAAAGCTTCTGGCTGAAGAGCTAAACTTAATTCAAGAGAGTGATACTAATGCGCTCATGCAGCACGTTATTGCAACTCTAGAAGCATTTCCCGATAAAGTTGAAGAGTATAAGTCTGGAAAGAAAGGCTTGCTTGGTTTATTTATGGGAGAAGTAATGAAAAGATCACAAGGAAAGGCCGATCCTAAAGTGGCCAGTCAATTAGTACGTCAAGAATTAGAAAAATAATTTATGTTTAAAAAAGTATTACCATTATTAGCAGGACTAAGTTTTATTGCTTGTACCAACAACAGTGACCAATTAGTAATTGAAGGAGATTTTGAGGGATCTAGTCAGGTATATTTAATGAGATTAGAACCTCAAGAATTAGTGAATATGGATACCATTGAAACTGAAGATGGTCATTTTGAATTCAATATTGATTCTGATAGCGTAGAATTCTATGTGCTTCAGTCTGATAAAAACTATAGCATTCCGTTATGGGGTAAATCAGGTGATCATTTAGTAATTAGTGCTTCTGGGGATGAAAGAAACTACAACTATACGATTTCAGGAAATGCTGAATCTGAAAGAATGGGTATTATAAATTCTATTGTAAAGAATGCTATTCTAAAAATTGACACTTTAGATCAAGAAAATGAATTATTGAATGATGAGGATCCTGAAAACACAGCCAAGAGATTAGCTCTTAATGAGCGATTTGAGACTATTGTGAGCAATACTTCTGATGAATTGAGAGCCTTAATAGATGCAGATTCCTCATTTATCGCCAATATGCTTATTTTTTCTCAAGTTATTGGAAATTACCAATTATTGAATCCACAAGAAGATTTTAAGTATTACAGAGCAGTAGCAAACGGAATGGAAGCCGCTTATCCTAATAATAAGCACTCGGTATATTTTTCACAAAGGTTAGTTAAATTAAAGGATGCTCTAGCAATTCAAAAAGAGATTGAAAAAGCTAATAAAGCTATTGCTCCAGGCTTACCAATGCCAGAAATTAGTTTGCCAGACCCGCAAGGAAATATCAAGAATCTTTCTGATTTGAAAGGAAAGATCGTATTAATTGATTTTTGGGCATCTTGGTGTTCTCCTTGTAGAGCTGAAAATCCTAATGTCGTTAGAATGTACAATCAGTATAAGTCTAAAGGATTTGATATATACTCTGTTTCTTTAGATGGACTACCTCAGCAGCCAGATGCTAAAACAGCTTGGATTAGTGGAATTCAAGAAGATGGTCTTATGTGGGCAAACCATGTAAGTGACCTAAAAGGATGGGAATCTTCTGTAGTTCGTGAAATCGGATTTACTGGAATTCCTTATACAGTATTAATAGACAGAGATGGAACAATTATAGAAACTAATCTAAGAGGTCCTGATTTAGAGGCCAAGCTTAATGAAGTTTTATAATTGAGTTAGAGTTTAGACCAATAGTTCAAAAGATCTACTAGTCTGCTACAATAGCCCATTTCGTTATCATACCAACCTACAACTTTCAGCATTCTTCCTAAGGCTGCTGAAAGTTCTTCGTCATATAAGCAAGAGTAAGAACTTCCTATAATATCTCTTGAAACAATAGGGTCATTGGTATAGCCAAGAATTCCTTTGAGTTCATTTTGAGAGGCATTTAAAAAAGCTTGGTGAACTAAATCCAAGCTCACCTCATTTTTTACAGTAAAAGTGATATCAGTAAGGCTACCGTCAGGCACAGGAACTCTTATTCCAGCTCCTCCTATTCTCCCCTCAAATTGAGGAAATATTCTTGTAAGCGCCTTTGCTGCTCCTGTTGAAGTAGGCACTATGGACTCTGCTGCAGCTCTTCCTCTTCTAAAATCTTTATGCGGACCATCCTGAATTCTTTGATCACTTGTATAACTATGGACTGTTGTAATAAAGGCATGCTCAATTTCACACAATTCATTTACCACCTTTATTAAGGGAGCTGCAGAATTAGTTGTACAACTTGCATTACTTATTATTCTGTCATTTGCATCGATTTCCTCTTCATTAATACCCAAGACTATAGTTTTAATACCATCTAAAGGTGGGGCGCTTAAAATGACCTTAGAAGCCAGCTTTAAGTGGCCTTGAAGAAGTTCCTTTGTTCTGTATAATGAAGTAGCCTCAACAATGAAGTCCAAATCATACTTCTTCCAGTCTAGGTCACTAATGTTTGTATGGGAAGAATAATAAGCTGTATGATTCCCAAATTTTAAAATATCATTCTCCAATACTTCGATTGGAGCTGGAAAGATAGAATGTGTAGTATCATATTTTAAAAGGTGAGCCGCATTCTTGAGACTTGCCAAGTCATTAATGGCCACTATCTCAATATTATCAGAAAGCTCTATCACCCTGCAGAGTGACCTCCCTATTCTTCCAAAACCATTGATTCCAATTCTTATTTTCTTCATAGACTGTAAACAAAAAACCCCTCCAAAATTTGAAGGGGCTTAATATAATTCAAATTTAAGGATCTTAATTTCTAACGATCAGCTTTGCTGTTCTTACAAAATCACCTCCCTGAGCACTTACAAGATAAGTACCACTTGTTAATCCATTTAGATTAATTGGAAGATCAGAAGTTCCTACACTTACGTTATTGTAATTAAGTGTTCTTATTAAAGCACCACGGATATCTCTAATACTTAGAGTAACATCCTCCTTATTCTCTAGTTCAACTTTAAAATTAGCAAAATTAGAAGCAGGATTTGGATAGATTTCAAGAACAGGGATATCGGTATTCTCAACAATTGCATTGTTTTCTTTAATACTGATATAATCTGCAGTAGTATTAGTTTTAAGGAAACCTCTACCATGAGTAGCAGCGTAAATAGTACCCTCAAAATCTTGATTAGTCTTTAGATCATATCTAACAGTTCTCTGCTGAACTAATCTGTAAACAGGAACTCTAGCACCACCAGAATTTTCCTCTGTCCAGCTAACTAAGCCTTGCTTGAAATTATCAGTAGTATAAATTCCATACTCTGTTCCAAGAATTACATTATCTCCATCTGGATCATTGATATCAAATGTAGCTGTATAAACTGGCATTTGAGGTAAATCACCTTGTATAGGAGTAAATGTAGGATTCGGATCTAAAGCATTTGTAGACCTGTAAACATATTGATTAGCTCCGAAATTCGCCAATGTTACTACAATCTCATTTGGATTGGCAGGATTTACAGCAATATCAGTAATAATCTGATTGAAAGTTCTGACATACTCAGACTCAATAACTGAAGTATTAGGCCTTTGAAGAGTATCAAATACATAATGATCATAAAGATCCATAGAGGCACTGTCTCTAGCTGCATTAATATTTGTGATTCTCATTAAACGAGAACCAAAGGTATTTGCTGATCTAACTCCAACCCATAAGTTATCTCCATCATCAGAAACTCGCATAGTAGTTGGAGTATTCCCTACACCTACTTCAGCAATCTGATGCCATGTTGGAGTCAATATTTTTTGGGAAAGAAGCTCTCTTGTCATCCAAATACCACCTCTTTGATTCTTATTTGGTAATCCTGCATTATTATCATTAAGACCAGTATGGCCAATAAAGAAAGCAGATTGAGCAGGGTCTAAAGACTTATAAGTCTCATTAGACTCTAGTGCTACATCCAAAGTATCAAAGATTGGCAATTCACCAGTTTTACTAGTAAGCAGAATTGGACTTCCTGCATCATATCTTGTCGCTGCCTTAGCGATAATTTCTAATAATACTCCATTAGTAAATGTTACTGTAAACTCACCAGTTGTAGGATTAAATGTCCCCGTACCATCACCTTGCAAGTCTCCATTGGCATCTGAAGTTACAACCTGAAGACCTGCTTCTACTCTTAAGCCATCAGTCTTGAACAATGTAGAAGCTTGAGCTTTTCTCATTGTTCCAGTGTAAGTTCTTCCTCCATTTCCAAATCCAATACTAGTAAATGCAGAATCAGCTACTAAAGCTATTGAATCTTCAGAAAGTTCATCAAATCTCTTCTCCCATAAAACGTATGGAGCAACCCAATTGGCATAAGATCCATCACTTGCATTTCCAGTGTTTCCAATAAACATTCTTCTAAAATCGAAATACTCTACAAAGGTTTCACCTTCATCGGAAGATCTTGCAGAAATTCCTTGTTGCATCTCTTTCACCCATACAGTTGGGTCTAATTTTGATATTAACGCATAACCTCCATCACCGTCTCTTAATCCTCCTCTGAAGAACATGAAGTTAGTTCTAACTCCATTGCCTTCTATTATTTGATCATTATCAACATAGATAGTACCATTATCTTGGGTACCACCAATAGTAGCACCATTCATATCAATTTGACCATGATAATATTGAGTAGTAGTATATCCCTTATTCAAGGACTTCCAAGTACGTCCTGAGTTAGTGCTTCTAAAAATACCACCATCATTTCCAACCCATAATATATTTGGTCTATTAGGATCAAATTGCATTTCATGATTATCAGCATGAACATACAGTGGACTTTGATCATCAGCACTATTTGAGGATAATTGTTGCCAACCGCCTGTAGTTGACCATTCGTAAAGTGGTAAACCACCCATAATTAATCTATCCTTATTAATTGGATCAACAGCCATTGCGTTATTATAATTACCCTGATTAGCATGAGGGTTGAACAAAGCTGTATACTCACCAATTGTAGCCCAAGTAGTACCACCATCAGTGGTTCTGTAAACCTTCTTCAATACATTTGACTCTGTTCTTTGGCTAGAACCACTACTGATAGTAACAACTCCAATTTCAACTAGATATACATAATTATCATCTTCCGGAGATGACGCCATTCTCATTCTCCAAGAGGTTCTTGGCACTTGTGTAGAACTTGGAATCGCCTGGGAAATTTCAGTAAAGTTTGAACCTGTATTATCTGATTTGTATAGTCTGTTTCCAACTTTAGCCCACACAATTCCTGTTTTGGTTACAATCATATCTCTACAACTAGAGTTAAGTGATATAGGACTAGTCCATGTAACTCCACCATCTGTGCTTTTTCTTAAACCTGCGTTTGTACCTAAATAAATAGTATTATCATTATTTGGGTCAATAGCAATTTTACCAATCGCAGCAAATTGAGATGAGTTATTATTTGCAGTAGGAATGGTACTAGCAAGAACATTAAAGGTATTTCCGCCATCGGTTGATTTAAATACGCCACCACCTAATGAGGCTGGAGTGCCAATATTTCCAGTTCCCGAGCCCCCTGTATATTGAGTCTCGCCTGTTCCATAATAAATTGTTCCTTGTTTATCCTGAGCAAGACAAACAACAGACAAATTATCTTGTAAATCATTCACTGGCTCCCAAGAAGAACCATAATTAGTAGATTTAAATAGTCCACCAGATACAGAACCAGCAAATACCGTATTGCTATCTTGATTCCACAATAAAATCGCTCTTGTACGGCCACCTATGTTAATAGGACCTTCATTTTCCCATTGTAAGCCAATTGCCGAGGACTTCTTTTTTCTCAATAAATCATCTGCTTGTTGTTTTGCTTGAGCAACATCAGCTAGATCTAACTTTCCGGTGCTGGCATTAACCAACATACTAGCGCGGTACTCTGCGGCACCATAAGCGGCATCAATTGATGCATTGCTTTCTCTAGGAGTATAGACCTCTTCTTGCTTATCATTCATCATTGTTAGTCCTGCAACTAGAGCAGTAACAACAAAAGCGGACGACACATAAAGTAAATTTCTTTTCATTCTTGTCAGATTATATAGGGCTACAAATATATACTACTTAATAACTTATCAAAATTTAAAACAAATGCTTTTCAGCATGATAACTACTTCTTACTAAGGGACCGCTCTCAACATAACGAAATCCCATATCTAAACCAATGCTTTTATATTTTTCAAATTGCTCTGGTTCTATAAACTCAACGACAGGAAGATGCTTAGGGGTTGGTTGTAAATATTGTCCTAAAGTTATAATATCAACATCTGCCTTTCTCAGATCTTCTAGAGATTGAATAAGCTCTGATTCAGTTTCACCTAAACCTAACATTATTCCACTCTTGGTTCTTTTCTGTCCTTCGGCCTTAATATACCTCAAAACCTCTAAAGAACGATCATATTGAGCTTGAATTCTTACTTGCCTTGTAAGTCTTCTAACTGTTTCCATATTATGGCTTACTATTTCAGGAGCAGCTTCAATAATTCTATCAATATTAACAGTCTCTCCTTTGAAATCAGGAATTAAGGTTTCCATAGTCGTTCCTGGGCTCAAGCGTCTAACTGCTTTCACTGTCTCTGTCCAAATTATGGAGCCTCCATCTCTTAAATCATCTCTATCTACACTAGTTAAGACGGCATGCTTTATATTCATTAATTTGATAGACCTAGCCACTCTTTCCGGCTCATCCCAATCAACTTGATCAGGCCTTCCGGTTTTTACATTGCAGAAACCACATGACCTGGTACAAGTATTTCCAAGGATCATAAAGGTTGCTGTTCCAGCTCCCCAACATTCACCCATATTAGGGCAATTGCCACTTTCACATATCGTATGAAGCTTATAATTATCAACCAACTTTCTAACCGATCGATAATTATCTCCCGTAGGCAACTTTACTCTAAGCCATTTTGGCTTACGTTTCTTCTCTACTTTATTTTCAATTTCTGCTATCACAGATAAAATTTAATTTTTCTTATATCCAAAGTTAACGGCTATATACAATTGAAAGAAGCCTAATGTATTAATGTCTTCACCACCATTTTGTTCATAAAATATTGGTACTTCTGTAAAAAACATATCGTAAATCAATCCTACCTCCATTGACGTTACTTTTTCATCTAAAAGATTATAATCGAAGTTAAAACCAAACTTACCATATATACCTGGCTTTAATTTAGTTTCATTAATTCCAGTAGAATAACTTGCTTCACCTATTACCTCAGACCTATTATGTATCTCAGGGTTGTATCGTTCTATGATAATTTCTTCAATTGCAGGATCAGCTATTCTAACATATATAGGTTTTAAGAGCCCTAAAGAAAGGCCACCACTAAAAATCATTGAAATTGAAACTGTTCCTTTATCAGTTTTATCAAAAAGTATTTTTTCTCTAATAAATCCTGTTCTTAGCGTATAAAAGGAGTTCACTCTTCCAAAAACAAATCCTCTTCCACTTCTTTGAAATTGATCTGGTGTACTGATTTCTTTTGGATGCCTAATTTTACTGAACTCTACTTCAAGTCCATTTTTATTATAACCATCAACGAACTTAAGGTAACGTCCATTAACTGCATATCCCCTACCATGACCTGAGAGTCCTAGAGTGTATTCTCTATCATATGCCATACGCCTATTGTCCGCAGATGTGGTAAGCTGAGCTTTTAGTCCAATGAAACTAAAGAATAGGGATATGATAAGAGTTTTTCTAAGCATTTACTTCTTCATGTACATTTTTAGGATCAACATTAAAGTGAGAGACATTCCAAACACATTCTCCATCTTTTATTAAAAGAAGTTGTGGACTCTCATGTGTTATTTGATACTTTTCACTCACAAAATTTGAAACCTCTCTAAATCTTTTCAGGTCTAGAAGATAAACTGGCATCTCTGATTCTTTAAAATTCCAATCTCTATTCATTCTGCTATAAGCTCTAGCACTAATCGAACAAGAAGTACTATGCTTAAAAATCAATGCACCATGTTTGGATGTTTTAGATTCATTATCTATTTCATCCAATTGATCTAAACTTGTTAAAAGCTTAAAGTCCATATTATTGAACGGGAATTTCAACAATAGGTTCTACATTGTATGCTGGACACTTTTCCGCTGAACTACAACTGTGAGTAGCAAAGATTGTCAAACCGAATGCAACTAAAAAGAGAAGCTTTTTCATGATCTTTTATTTAAATTATATGTATTACAAGCAAAAATAAGCAATTTAGCCTACAATTAGGCCCTCGTATATAAACCATAAATACTAACTATATAGTATGTCAAAAAATCTTAAATCCTTGATGCCTAAAAATTGGCTATTCGCCATTGATGCATTTATTGATCGCAATTTTTGGCAGAACATGGAGCGCAAAATCAATGAAGAGCGTAAAGATCAAATAATATACCCCCCTAGTGCATTAACATTTTCTGCCCTTGAAAAGTGTAGAATTGAAGATTGTAAAGTCATTATTCTCGGTCAAGATCCTTATCATGGCGATGGGCAAGCTAATGGGCTTGCGTTCAGTGTTGCTCCAGGAATTAAAGAGCCTCCTTCTTTAAGAAATATATTTAAAGAATTAAAAGAGGATTACGGCTCCATACCTCATAATGGTGATTTATCTTTTTGGGCCGAGCAAGGTGTACTTTTAATAAATACAGGATTTACTGTTAGAAAAGATCAAGCTAATTCACATCAAAACATAGGGTGGAATGCACTTAGTGATGCAATTATCCGTTCTATAAGTGCTCAAAAAACTAATTTGGTTTTTATTCTTTGGGGTAATCATGCACAATCAAAAAAAGAAATAATTCAAAACCCAAATCATCACTTGATTTTAGAATCTGTACATCCTTCCCCTCTTTCAGCTCACAGAGGTTTTTTTGGATCCAAACCTTTTTCGCAGGCCAATGCTTATTTAAAGAAGAATGGACTGCAGCCAATTAATTGGGCAGTATGAATATAAAAGTTCTGTTTTTTTTATTTTTTTTTATCGCTAACTGTATTCATTCATATGCGCAGTATGAGCTAAAAATCACCTTTTCTGAAAACGGGCAATTGGATCCAAAGCTAGAGAAAACTCTACTTGAGAAAAACGGAATATATACTGACTCAAGTGCTTTAATTATATCGGCCTTGAGCCTGAAGAAAACGCTGCGCACGAATAATTACTTAAGCTCTGATGCTCAACTTATTTGGAATAAAAAATCAGCTGAACTCCATTTAAACACGGGTCCAAAATTAAAATGGGGAGAGATAAATATTATTAAGCAGGATAGCAATAAAATTCTCATCCCTCAAGGAGGAATCAACAATCAAAAAACTATCAATGGTAATAAAGCTCAGAGGGTGGTTAATTCTCATCTGGCCTATTTAGAGAATAATGGTTATCCCTTTGCTCAAGTTGAATTATCTAATATTTCTATTCAGAAAAAAGAACTGTCTGCGGATGTTATTATAGAATCAGGCCCGTTTTGTTTGCTAGATTCAATCATAATTAAAGGAGATGCTAAAGTGTCCTCAGCAATAATTAAGTATGGTCTTAGATTTGAAAAATCCAAACCCTATTCTGAAGAGTACATTCAAAGTTTAAATAGATTAGTGGCGCAAATACCTTATTTAAAAGTAAGTCGTTCTCCTGCGGTTGCTTTCTCTAAAGATGCCAATGTGCTCTATCTCTACTTAGAAAAAGTGAAAAGCAATTTTATTGATGGAGTCATAGGTTTTAACTCAGATGACAAAGGAACTCTTACTCTTAATGGTGATGTTCAATTAGAACTTCTCAATAACTTCAATATTGGAGAAGAATTCTATTTCAGATGGCGAAGGCCGGATGAAAGTGTTCAAAGTCTGGAACTAAAGTATAGCATGCCCTATATTTTCAAATTACCCATTGGTCCTAACCTTGGACTCAATATTTTTAGGCAAGACTCTAGCTTTGTAAATACTAGTTTTAGCCTGGGACTAGATTATAAAATACAATCTGGAGATGCGATCAGGTTCTCTTACAATAGGCTAAACTCAAATAATTTGAGTGATATTAAGAGTATTAATTCCTTCTCCAGAGATAAATATAGCCTAGGCGTTCTATTGAATAGATTTGATAGAATGGTGGTCCCAACTTCTGGATTTTCTAGTTTGGTTTCCGGAAGCAGTAATATCAGGTCAAGCAATTCCGAACAAATAAATCAATATGAACTAAAATTTCAGCATTATCAGTTTTTAAAAATTACAGAAAGAAATATTGTAAAGCTATCCGCGGAATTACAGGCTTTAATCAGCGCTAATTATTTCTTGAATGAAATGTACAGAATTGGTGGACTAAAGAGCTTGAGAGGATTTAATGAGCAAGAAATTTTCACATCTGCTTACGGGATTTTCAAAACAGAATACCGATATATGTTGGGAGAATTTGATTTTATTTCGGCTTTCGCCGATGGTGCTGTGGTGGAGAATCCTTTAAGTCCAAACCAAAGCACTTACTATCTTGGACTAGGTGTTGGATTGAATTTTCAATCTGGCGCAGGAATCTTTAGTCTAGCCTACGCTATAGGACGGACAGATCTCAATCCATTCGATTTTAGAACTTCTAAAATTCATTTTGGTTATATCAGTCGTTTTTAAGTTAATTTTGATGAATGGCAAAAAGAGATTTAAAATATAAATCAACTTACTTTCTAGGGTTCTTTAGAAGCTTTGGGAAATTAATTCTGCTTGCTTTTATTCTTCAAGCGTGTGCAGGGCAAAGAAGTTTAGATTCTACAGATATGTCCTATCTATATGATCAGAAGAAAGTAGGTCTTCGTCCTGATTTTAGAGTATTTCATTTGAATGACTCCATTAGTCGAATTTATTATAGAATAGAAAATCAAAATCTATTGTATAGAAAGGATAGCGAAAGCTTAAGCTATAAAGCACTTTTTGAATTACAGTATAAATTGACTTTTGGAAATAGGAACGAATACACTTTAGACACAGCGAGATTTCAGTTTGAGGATGCAATGGTTGAGCCTTCAGGAAAAGTTATTAATGGCTATTTTGATTTGAAAACTTCAGAGGCAACTGAGGCCCAAATGAATTTGCAGATTCTTTTAACAGATCAAAACAGAGACCAATCCTTTTTAAATTATATAATTATTCATAGAGAAGGGCCTATGGATTATCAAAATTTTCTTTTGACGGATACTTTAGATCAAGTGATTTTCAAAAATCACCTACCCACAGGAATTCCTTTTAAAATAAAGTATCTAGATAGCACTAAAAGTATATTCTTTTTAAGCCATTATCAAAATGAGTTTCCTCTAGCTAAGCCCCCATATTCTGGATCTACCGAAGAAACTTTTAGTATCGACCCAAAGTCAACACTTAAAGTAAATCTGAATAAAACGATAAGGTTAAACGAAAAAGGCATTTTTCATTTAAGATTGGATACCTCAGAATGGGATGGTTTTACGGTCTATAATTATAATAATCAATACCCTTATGTTGCTACCTACGTTCAAATGGCAGAGCCATTAAGGTATTTAACAACTAAAAGAGAGTACAAAGAAATTATTGACAACCTCAACAAACCAGAAGAATTAGAGCTTTTAGTAAAGAAGTTTTGGAGAAAAAGGGCAGGCAGTATTGATCGTTCAAAGGTGATAGTAGATGCATTTTATTCTAGAGTGCAATATTCAAACATCTTTTTCCACTCTTATCTTGAAGGTTGGAAATCCGACAGAGGAATTATCTATATTATTTATGGGGCACCAGATAAGGTTCAGAAGAATTCAGATGGAGAAATATGGATTTATGGAGATGAAACTTCTACTCTATCATATTCATTTACCTTTGGCAAAGTGAACAACCCATTCTCTGAGAATGACTATTCATTAATTAGGTCTCCAGAGTACAGATATGGCTGGGGAAGAGCTATAGAAGCATGGAGAAATGGACAAATATATAATTCAAACGACATAAAGCTTGAACAAGAAGAAAGTGACAGAATTCAATACCAACAGCGATCTCCTTATTGGTACTAGGCCCTTACTTGAGGCTTTAGAGGCGGATAAACCGATAGATAAAATATTCATTCAAAAAGGACTTAACAGTCCAACTTATCAAGAACTATGGCCTCTAATTAAAGCTTCTGGGGTAAATTATCAGCACGTTCCTGTAGAAAAGCTAAACAGAATTAGTGCTAAAAATCATCAAGGTATTATCGCTTTTGCATCTCCCGTAAGTTTTAGAAAATTGGGAGATGTTATTCTTGATTGCTTTGATAAAGGAAAGGATCCATTAGTTTTAATTTTAGATCGGCTCACAGATGTCAGGAATTTTGGTGCCATTTGTAGAACAGCTGAATGCACTGGTGTTGATGCAATTGTAATCCCTGTAAAAGGAGCGGCTCCAGTAAATTTTGAAGCTCTAAAAACAAGCGCGGGCGCTATTCATCATTTAGCAATTTGTAAAGAGTTTAATCTTAAGGATGCTATTTCTTTTTTACAAGAAAGTGGGCTTAAAGTATGTGCGGCCACAGAGAAAACTCAAGACCTTGTTTATGATCATGAGCTTTCTGGTCCGCTTGCCTTAATTATGGGTTCAGAAGAAGATGGTGTTTCTCCTGAGTACTTAAAAATGGTGGACCACAAATTAAAATTGCCATTAGTAGGTAAAATTGGAAGTCTAAATGTATCCGTAGCTTGTGGCGCTTTACTTTATGAAATAACAAGACAAAATACTATACAGAATGCGTAATATCTTTCTATGCATAATTTTCCTTATCCCTTTATTGTCTAATGCTCAATATAGATGTCAAGATGTGAAAAATCAGAGATCCATTAGTAGCCAAGCACCATCGCTTAATTATAATGCAAAATCGGATAGCATTGACATTCTTCATACCAGTTTAGAGTTGGATATGACTAATATCGCAGCTAAGCAAATGAGTGCTCAAGCATCCATTCTTATTCGGTCCAAACTAAACAACGTTTCAAGTATAGGATTAGATTTATTGAAATTACAGATTGACAGTATTTCAGACAAAGCAGGATCTCCGCTCTCCTATTCCTACAACGACACAGTTTTAAGAGTACAATTAAATTCTTTGAGCATAGGTGACTCCAGCACACTGAATATTTTTTACCACGGACAACCAAAAGGAGATGCAAGCGGATGGGGCGGATTTCATTACAGCAATGGCTATTACTTTAATCTAGGCGTTGGTTTTGCAGCAAACCCTCACACTTACGGAAGATCTTGGTACCCTTGTTTTGATAATTTTGTTGAGCATAGTACTTATTCCTTTAAAGTCGAAAGCAGCAGTAACCACAGAGTTCTGTGCAATGGTCTATTGAAATCGGTAGATACTTTAAGTAATCAAAATTTAGTTTGGACTTATGAAATGGGAAGTCCTATTCCCTCCTATTTAGTTTCTGTCGCTTTAAGTACTTATGAAGTTCTTAGTGATACCATTCAAGCCAAAAATGCTATCCTACCCATAGAGTTATTCGCTAAAGCGGCGGATACTAGTAATTTGAAATCTTCCTTTAGAAATTTGAAGCCAAGCTTTCACTCTCTTGAGAATTCGTTTGGAGAATACTCCTGGGAAAAGCTAGGATATGCCATGACCACCACTGGTGCCATGGAACATTCTACATCCATTCATTATCCTATAAATTTAGCCAACGGAAGCCTAGGTGGAGAAGATATTATGGTGCATGAATTAGCACATCATTGGTTTGGAAATAAGATTACTTGTGAAACCGATTTAGACATGTGGATCAATGAAGGTATGGCAGAGTATTGCTCTCACCTTTACAGAGAGGATCTTTATGGAAGAACAGACTATTTAAATACAGTTGCCGGCAACGCATATATAGTTTTAAGAACAGCTCACTTAAATGATGATGGTTATAAAGCAATACAAGGATTAGATCATGCTTATGTTTACGGAACTCATGTCTATCAAAAAGGTGCCATGGTGGGCCACAACCTCAGAGCTTATATGGGAGATAGTCTGTTTTTCTCCTCACTTAGCTTGCTTTTAGAACAGAATAAATATCAAAACCTAAGTACACAAAGTTTTAAGGATGGTCTTGAAAACATAAGTGGATTAAACTTATCTGACTTTTTTGATCAATGGGTGTTAAATCCAGGATTCTCTCAAGTTAGTATCGATTCAATAGTAAGTGGACCTAACTCCAATAATAATCTATTTAGTTCTCATATTACGATTGGAAAGAGGTCTTGGCAGTCTCCAAATGGCTTTACTAATTTACCTGTTGATATTAGTTTTTTTAGCGCTCAAGGCGATACTACTAACAGGACAGTGAAGCTTAGTCAAGATAAAGAGAATTTTACTTTTAATGATTTAGATTTTGAACCAGTTTTTGCCTTAGCCAACTATTCAAGACGAATTTTAGGAAGCAGTACTTATGATCATTATAAAATTAAGGCAAATCAATTTCCATTAAGACGTTATGCAGACATCCGTTTGAGCATAAATAGCATTGTTGACAGTGCTGAATTAATAGCTGTTCATCACTTTGGCAATCCTAAGGGTAAAATTCCGGCTTGGGCCGATTTTAATACCGGTGATCGATATTGGACAATCCGAGGAATAAATACTCAAAATTTGAGCTTTGGTGGCCGTATCGATTATAATGCGAATGCAAATGGTTTTGATCAAAGGCTATGCGCAACTTCTGAAGACAGTTTAGTGATTTTATTTAGAGAAGATGCCACCAAAGACTGGGAACTTTATAAAAATCAGCAAAAGGTAGATATTGGTTCTAATACTAATGGCATTGGCTACTTCCTTCTTGATACTATGATCACTGGAGAATACACTCTTGCAAACTCAGGGCAAACGATCAGTATTATTGAAGAAGAAATCAAAGAAGAACCTAGTATTCAAGTTTATCCTAATCCAAACAATGGAAAGCTTAAGTTACTTTTGAATTATTCAGAAAAAGGAAGCTATCCTTTAGAAATATATGATCTAAGTGGAAAACTAGTTCATGATACTATTCTAAATCACCAAGGTAATAAAGAGACATACGAGATTAATTTAGGAAATCTTAAAGGACAGTTTTTCCTTCAAGTTTTAGATCAATCTAAATGGATCTTTGTTTACTAGAATAGAAGAACTAAGAAAGTTCTTCTATTCTAGCTTTAAGGGATATTATTTTAGAAGAAGCATCTTCTTTTTTCTTGTTTTCTGAGGCAACTACTTGCTCTGGAGCGTTTGAAACAAATCTTTCATTAGAGAGCTTTTTCTCAACACTTTTCAAGAATCCAATTTGATATTCTAATTCCATTTTGAGTTTAGCAACCTCAGCCTCCAAATCAACACTTTCGTTGGCGGGAATAAAGAACTCATACACACTTGCCATAAAACTAAAACCGGCTCCTCCCTCGGCGCCATCAAAAGAAATAGAATTTATATTACCTAATTTTTGAACTAAAGGGATTAGTGATTTCTCTAGAGATTTCTCAGTATTTGAAACCAAGTCTAGTAGATCTTTTTTAGGAATATTCTTAGTGGCTCTAATGTTTCTAATTCCATTAACAATGGCATCAGCCTGAACAAAATCACTTATTAGTTTCTCATCATATTCTTTAAGCTCTGGCCATGAACTAATGCAGATACTTTCTCCTTCCTGTCTATCCTTTAAAAGATGCCAAATTTCTTCTGAAATAAAAGGCATAAAAGGATGAATCATAATACATAGCCTTTCAAAGAATACTATTGCTTGATCATAGGTCTCTTTAGACATCGTATCACCATAAGCAGGTTTGATTGCCTCTAAATAGAGAGAACAGAAATCATCCCAAATGAACTTATATGTTGTCATTAAGGCCTCTGACATTCTATATTTATCAAAGCTTTCTTCTAGCTCAGCTAATACCTGCATACTTCTTGCCTCAAACCATTCTGAAGCAACAGATGATGCTTTATCCATGGGTTTAGAATCATCAAGAGTCCATCCTTTTATCAAACGTAAGGCATTCCAAATTTTATTAGAGAAATTTCTTCCTTGAATACATAGGTCTTCATCAAATGGAAGATCATTTCCTGCTGGTGAAGTTAGGAGCATACCAAGTCTAACACCATCCGCAGAATACTTCTTCATTAATTCTATTGGATCAGGAGAGTTGCCTAAACTCTTAGACATCTTTCTTCCTTGCTTATCCCTTACAATTCCTGTTAAATAAACCTTTTCAAAAGGTCTTTCGTTTCTGTATTCATAGCCAGCAATAATCATTCTAGCAACCCAAAAGAATAAAATTTCAGGAGCAGTAACTAAGTCTCTTGTTGGATAGTAATAGTTAATCTCCTCATTTTCCGGGTTTCTTATTCCATCAAATACAGAAATCGGCCAAAGCCAAGAAGAGAACCATGTGTCCAAGACATCATTATCCTGCCTAAGATCATTTAGGCTTAAATCTTTATTAGTCTTTTCTTTAGCTAAAGTTAGCGCCTCTTCTTTTGTCTCAGCTACTACAAAATTATCATCATCATAGTAATAAACAGGTAATTGATGTCCCCACCAAAGTTGTCTTGAAATGCTCCAATCATGAACATTCTCCATCCAATGGCGATAAGTGTTTTTAAACTTAGAGGGAATTAAAGCAACCTCATCAGTCATTACAGCATCTAAGGCAGGCTTAGAAAGCTCCTTCATTTTTAAAAACCACTGGTCCATCAAGCGAGGCTCTATAACTGCACCTGTTCTTTCGCTAGTGCCAACAGAATTTATATAATCTTCAACCTTGAGCATCAAGCCAAGGCTCTCCAATTCCTTTGAAATTTCTTTGCGCACTACAAACCTATCCTGTCCGGCATAATGTAGGCCATTCTCATTGAGAGTAGCATCATCATTAAAAACATCTATGGTTTCTAGATTATGCTTCTTACCAATGTTAAAATCATTTATATCGTGGGCAGGTGTAATTTTAAGACAACCTGTTCCAAATTCAATATCAACATACTCATCCGCAATTATTGGAATGCTTCTTCCAACTATTGGAACTATAACGTTCTTTCCAATAAGGGATTGAAATCGTTCATCCTCAGGATTTACACAAATAGCAACATCGCCTAAGATTGTTTCCGGCCTTGTTGTAGCAACATTCAAAAACTCATCGCTATTCTCTAATTTATATTTTAAAAAGTAAAGTTTAGAATTTAACTCCTTATGGATTACCTCCTCATCAGAAACTGTAGTTTTTGCCTCAGGATCCCAATTTACCATTCTATAGCCCTTATAAATGAGCCCTTTTTTATGAAGATCTACAAAAGCTTTAATAACAGATTCAGAACGAATTTCATCTAAGGTAAAAGCTTCTCTACTCCAATCGCAACTAGCGCCTAAGCTCTTAAGTTGATCCAAAATAATTCCACCATGCTTATGAGTCCATTCCCAAGCATGCTTCAAAAATTCCTCTCTAGTTAAAGAAGATTTCTCAATACCTTCTGCCTTTAGTTTGGCTACAACTTTAGCTTCTGTAGCAATAGAAGCGTGATCCGTACCAGGAATCCAGCATGCATTATAGCCTTTCATTCTTGCTCTTCTAATAAGAACATCCTGAATAGTATTGTTCAGCATATGACCCATATGCAGAATACCGGTAACGTTTGGAGGAGGGATAACTATGGTGTAGGATTCCCTTTCATCTGGCTTAGATTCAAAATATTTTTGATCCAACCAATACTGATACCACTTCTTTTCAGAATTTAAATGATCGTAACTATCTTCTATTCCCATTGTAAGGATTATTTTTGGAGGCACAAATCTATAAAACACAATCATTGAAATGGCTACATTAGTGGCACAATTTTAGCGGAATTAAAAGAAGTTGTATTAAGTTTGAAATAAGCTTAAATTTGTAAACAGAATAATTAAAATATCATGAAAAATCTACTACTTACTTTTGGGCTAGTTTTAGCTACTTTAACAGGATTCTCTCAAGATAATGAGAATGCTGCGGAAATTACTTTTGAGCAAGAAACTATTGATTACGGAACTATCGAAAGAGGAGCAGATGGTAACAGAGAGTTTGTTTTCACAAATACAGGTAAAGAACCATTAATCATTACTAATTGCCAAGGCTCTTGCGGATGTACTGTGCCAACGTGGCCAAGAGAGCCAATTGCACCAGGTGAATCTGCAGTAATTAAAGTAAAGTATGACACTAAGAGAAAAGGTAGCTTTACTAAAAGTGTTACAGTTTCTTCTAATGCCAAAAATGGTAAAAAGACAGTAAGAATTAAAGGAACGGTAAAAGATGTCCCTCAACCTAAAACTACACCGGTTAAGGAATCTACTTCTATGTTAGAAGAGAAATAAAATAAGCTTTCACATAACTATACCCTCCACTTACGGAGGGTATTTTATTTTCTTATTATGCCAAACATATCAACAAGAGGATCAAATATGCCAGAGTCTCCAATTAGAAAATTGGTTCCTTATTCTGAGCAAGCATTAAAAAAAGGATTAGAGGTTTTTCATCTGAATATTGGCCAACCTGATATTGAGACGCCCAAAATCGCCTTAAGGGCTATTAAAAGCAATAAGCTAAAAGTCTTGGAATATAGCCATTCTGCTGGTTTTGAATCTTACAGAAAAGGTCTTTGTTGGTATTATGAAAGGAATAATATTTCTGTTGACATTGAGGATATTATAGTAACCACTGGTGGCTCAGAAGCTTTAAGTTTTGCTCTGAATAGTGTCTGCGATCCTGGAGATGAAATTATTATTCCAGAACCGTTTTACGCTAACTACAATGGATTTGCTATTGCTGCTGGAATCAAGGTTAGAGCGGTAAGCTCAGATATTAAAAGCGGTTTTTCATTACCTCCTATTAATAGCTTTGAAAAGCTAATCAATGAGAACACAAAGGCAATAATGATTTGCAATCCAGGTAACCCTACAGGTTATTTATATACTGAAGATGAACTTCATCAATTAAAAGACTTATGCTTGAAGCATGACATCTTTCTAATTGCGGATGAAGTTTATAGGGAGTTTTGCTATGACGGTGCTCAACACCATTCAATTCTTAACCTCATAGAACTACAAGATCATGCTATCGTAATAGATTCTGTGTCTAAAAGATATAGTATGTGTGGCGCAAGAATTGGTTGTATAATTTCAAGAAACAAAGGGGTAATGAATACTGCCCTAAAGTATGCTCAATCACGTCTAAGCCCTCCTACACTTGCACAAATTGCTAGTGAGGCAGCTTTAAAAACTGGCCCTGAGTACTTCTTTGAAGTTAATGAGGAGTATAAGAAAAGAAGAGATGTTTTAGTTGAGGGCCTAAATGCCATTGAAGGTGTATTTTGTCCTAAGCCAAGAGGTGCCTTTTATGCCGTGGCTGAACTTCCAGTGGATGATACTGAAAAATTTGCTCAATGGATGCTCAGTGAATTTGAGCTTGATGGCGCTACCTTGATGGTCGCCCCAGCGGCAGGATTTTACTCTACTCCAGGCAAAGGAACTAAAGAAATTAGACTGGCTTATGTTCTTAATATTGAAGACCTTAAAAGGAGTATTGAAATTCTAAAAGTAGCTCTAGCCACATATAATAGTAAAGAAGCTAAATGAGTCTAAATTTTTTAAAAGATTTTTCGCTCAAAAGCTTCAATACTTTTGGGATAGATGCCAAGGCAACTTCTTTTATCAGTGTTCATTCAGAGCAAGAACTTTTTGAATTATTAGAATCAAATCACTTTCTGACTGCTAAAAATGTTCTTTGGTTGGGAGGTGGAAGTAATATTCTGTTAAGCCAAGATTTTCAAGGCTTAGTGATTCATTTAGATATTAAAGCAAAATCTACTCAAAAAATAGATGATGAATTTAGCCTTGTTACCGCTTCTACAGGCGAGAATTGGCATGAGTTTGTTTTATGGACCTTAGATAATGAACTTGGCGGTTTAGAAAATCTTTCTCTTATTCCTGGTAATGTTGGTACATCAGCAATTCAGAATATTGGCGCTTACGGTGTGGAGATCAAAGATGTTCTCCAATCTTTAAGAGCTCTTGACCTAGAAACAAAGGAAATACTATCCTTCGATAATAAAGATTGTGAATTTGCTTATCGCGATTCATATTTTAAACGTAATAAAGGGAGATTTGTAATTCTAGAAATTAGCTTTAAGCTTAGCAGGAAAAATCACAAACTTAGAACAACATATGGGGCCATATCCGATGAGTTAGCTAAGTTAGGTTTAGATATATCAATACAGAATATTTCAAAAGCCGTCATTAGAATTAGACAATCCAAACTCCCTGATCCAAATGAGTTAGGAAATTCAGGATCGTTCTTCAAAAACCCTATTGTATCTAAAGACCTTTATTGTTCTCTTAAAGAAAAGTATCCCGACATAGCTGCATATCCTATGGCTGATGAGAAATATAAACTTGCGGCCGGATGGTTAATTGAGCAAAGTGGTTGGAAAGGAAAAAGAATTGGGGATGCTGGAATGCATGCCCGTCAGGCCTTGGTATTAGTAAACTACGGAAATGCTACTGGACAAGATTTAATTCAGCTCTCAAAAAGAGTAGCAAAAGATGTTTTTAGTAAATTTGCAGTTCAAATAGAAGCAGAAGTAAATATTATTTAAATGCAATTATTTCTTATTGTCAGCGTATTAATAGGTCTAGGTTTTGCAGGAATTGCGATTAAAATTTGGGCTAAAAAAGATGGTGAATTCTCTGGAACTTGCGCAAGCAATAGTCCTTTTCTTAATGAAGATGGAGAAGCCTGTTCTTTTTGTGGAGCTTCTCCAGAAGAAAAATGTAAATCTGATGATAAGTCTAAGCTTAAAACAGCTTAATTCAAAATATACTTCTCAAAGCCAGGAGTTTGATATGTTTTCCATTCACCACTCTTAGAAGAATAAATTAAGTAAGCTTCAAGTTCAGGCTTGTTTTTCAAAAAGCTCTTGGCCTCTTCTAATCCTAATACCATTAAGCAAGTGGCATAGGCATCAGCGTCCATACAATTGTTAGCAATTACAGTAGCACTTAAAAGGTTATTCTTAGCCGGCATTCCAGTGATTGGACTTATTGTATGCGAGTATTTAATACCACTTTCTTTGTCTATCCAAAATTTTCTATAATTTCCAGAAGTTGCTAAAGCCTTATTCTTAAGCTCAATTATTATTTGAAATCTTGCTTGTTCATCAATATTTGCTGCAGGCTTATCTATTCCTATTCTCCAAACTTTAGATTCTTCATTCGTTCCTTTAGCAATTAGCTCTCCTCCTACTTCAATCAAATAATTATCTACTTTCTTTGAATTGAGAAAGTTGGAAAGGACATCAACAGTATAACCTTGGGCAATAGCATTAAAGTCAATTTTAGATCCCATTCCTAATTTAAGCCCAAGACTATCCAATTTTAAATGATCCATTCCTACCAAGGCCATCACAGAATCAAGCTCTGTGCTATCTCTTTCTTTATTATAGGCTTCCACTCCAAATCCCCAATAATTTACTAGAGGACCTATACTTATATCAAACTTTGAATTACTCTCTAAATTGATTTCGCGAGATCTTTCAAGAACAGTTAAGAAATGACTACTTGGAGAATTCAGGCGTCCACTATTATTCAATTTGGAAACCTCTGACTTGCTTACATAAGTAGACATTGACATATCGATAAGCTCAAATATAGAATCAAAACTTGTTTGCTCTATTTCATTAGTAGAATCTAGAAACTTGATTTGATAGGTTGTTCCTTGGGCAAAGCCAAAAAATGATTTTTCTGTTTTTGCTTCCTTTTGAGAACAAGCATTCAGCATCAATAAGGAAATAAAAATTATATTTTTTTTTGAATGGATAAATCTCATGATGTGTTTTTATAGGTTCAAAATTAAGGCAAATTGGGCATTCAAGTCCCACTAAAAATATAAAATGAATTTTGCGTATCTTTGTACGCCCGTTTACAGCGGGAATAAAAGCATGAAAATCATGATGGATGTTGTAGACAACATAGAAATGCGCCATTACGAGGTGCAAACAGAAGCTGGACTTGAAATTATTGAATATCAAATTCAAGAAAAAAAGGTTTTTTTAACCAAGGCTGAGCTATCTGAGGAGTTCATTAAAAGTGGTCAAGCCGATGAGATGATTAAGACTGTTCTTGAGGTAATTAAAGACAAGGAGTTTAAAGTAGTTCCAATGTGTAAATATCCTAAAGCATATTTCAAGAGTCATAGGGAGGCAAGAGCACTACTTCCTAAAGGGCTACACTTAATTTAAGAGCATTCTCTATTTTTTTCGTATATCTTTGCTACTTCAATGACCAGTATGAAAGTAATAAAGAGAAGTCTTTTTCCATTTCTATTTCTTATTCTTAGTCTTTTCAGTTTTCAAAAGAAAGCGAATGGTCAAGCGGCCATTATCGTTCTCATTTTTGGAGATCAATTAGCTACTGAGAAATTTCATTTAAGTTTTGATATCGGTTTAAACTATACTGACGTGCTAAATGCCGATTTATCTAATTCAAGACTTGGACTAAATTTTGGTCTCGGAACACATACAAAGCTTTCTGAAAACTTTTCACTCTCTGCTAATTTTAATGCCCTCTCACAACAAGGAGCCAAGGGCACTATTAATGAGGATGCCATTACAATTCCCTATGATAAGATTACTAATAATATTCAACTAAATCTACTGGAACTTCCAATTGTATTAGAATATAATTTTAACAACTATTTTATCGGAAGTGGTATTAGCTTCAACTATACTTCCTCAGCTCTTCAAACTTCCTATATTGAAAATGATGGTAATAGTTTGGAATTAATCAAAGATGTAAGCGAGTATTTTAAACCTTTCGCTTTCGGCCTTCCTTTTGATTTAGGTTATAGACTCTATCTGAAAAAACTGCCAAATAATCCGGTCTATCTAAAACTTCGAACTATCTATTTAATGCAACAAACAACGGGTTTGGCTCCAATAGAAAATATAGACCGATTTGTGTTTCAATTTACCCTTGCTTTTGCATTTATCAAAAAATAATTTATCCAATCAATTCAATTTTTATGACTAAAAAAGTAGTTAATTTCATTCTAGGAACAGGCCTAATTATGCTTTCAGCCTGCGGACCTTCTCAACAAATAACTGGAACTTGGGTTAATCAAGAGCAGAAAGTGGAGCCTTATGGAGAAGTATTTGTTTATGCTATTACAGCTCGTTTAGATACAAAGCTTAAAACTGAACAAGCTTTTACTAGTTCTTTAGCTAAATATGGCGTAACTGCAATGGAAAGTAATAAAAGCTTACCGCCGAGTATGCCTAAAGGTGAAGAAGCCATTCAGATTATTGTCGCCAAAGCGAAGAGTGCAGGAGCTACTGCCATCCTAACTGCTACTATGATTGATGCTCAATCAGAAACTCGTTATGTACAAGGAACAACTAGTTATAATCCAATGCCTTATTACGGTGGATATTATGGCTCATTTGGGGGATACTACGGATATGCATCACCATATGCTTATGATCCAGGGTATTATACTACAGATAAAACCTATTTTCTTGAGGCCAATTTATATGATATTGAAACACAAACATTAATCACTAGTATACAATCTGAGGCTTATAATCCAGGTGGATTAGACAAAAGCGTTCAAACGTATGCTAATATTATAAGTGCTCAACTTAATAAGGAAGGTTTACTCGCCAAGTCTAACGATTAATCCTCCACCCATATAAAACTGGAAAATCGTGCTGTAGGTGCTAACACCACCTCCAGCACCTCCAGAACCCGCCCAAAAGCTGATTCCAGCACCTTGAACTGGCATTTGAAGGCCCATATTTAGGTGAATTCCTAGAAAGTCAGTTAACATAATTTTTGTACCTAATTCTCCACCAATAGCGAATCTAACTCTAGTAGAATACTCATTGGTAACGTCTTCAATTATAGCAGCACCCAGTTTCATTCCTGCAAAAGGAATAACTTTATCATTTACTGGGAACAATCTATAAGGCGCTAATTGAACATAATGTACACGTACATTCACAACATCTCTTCCATAAGGAAAGCTTTGTTTTACATTCAAGATAGATTCTTGGTTCGTATACTCTACTCGCACCTCATAATTAGGTCTCACTTCAAAGCCTAAGCTTAACCCCCAAGTATAAGATCCATAGATTCTAGCATCACCATAATCAATTTGAAAACTATCATCAAAAGTATAGGCAGCTTGTTGCTTTATTTCTACCTGAGCTTGAGAAAGCGTAGTAAGTCCCAAGGCAATAAAAAGTAATAATTTTTTCATCTCTAAATTAATTTGCGAATAGAATACCAAAGTTAATGTTTAAGCCACTATAGCTATCCATTTGATAGATATCTGTATCGATATTAGTGTATTGATAACTTATTCCTAGTTTAAAATAACTTCCATCTCTATTTACTGGTCTATATAAAAGCTCAATTCCTGGCTTGAAACTTAGTCCCCACTCTTCTTGATATAAGTTATAGGTACTAAAGTAAACGTTATAGTCAGAGTACATTGTTCCTATTCCTGCAGTTAACACAGGAGTAATCGGGCCAACCGTCTCAATCATATATCTATAATGCATCATGAAGTTCATTGTTTTCTGATACTTATAAAGATCTGTAGTTATGGTTACATTCTCTAAATCATAAGTCTCTCTTGCTGTATAGTCATCATAACCACTCACTCCAAAAGTTCCACCTAAGGTCATATTAGGTGCGATTTCAGCATGATATCCAAATTCAAAACCTGAAAAACTTGTTTTGCTTATAAAATCTCTTTGTGCTAATGGTGAGCTTATTACCCAATCAACAGAGAAATAGGTTTCTTCCTGAGCTTGAGAATTTAAGCCAAAGGCTACAGCAAATATTAATATTAGTTTTTTCATTAGTTCTTTGAGATATAAGGTGATTGATCAAAGGCTTGATTAATAGATTCTAAAGTACTTGAAACAGGGTCATTAGTTGAATAAACTTCTCCTAGTATTGCATTCCAAGAAATAACTAACTGTTCTAAATCTGGGTCAGTTCTTTGCAAGTCAACCATATCAATTACAATGGTACCTGTTTTATAAATACTGACGTAAGAATATGGATAGTAATATCCGTAGCCAGGATAGCCCCAATAGCCGCCACCCCAATAACCAGGGTAGCCCCACCAATAGCC
>CBFIDE010000023.1:26880-28729 GCA_965661265.1 uncultured Schleiferiaceae bacterium
ATATGGATAGTAATATCCGTAGCCAGGATAGCCCCAATAGCCGCCACCCCAATAACCAGGGTAGCCCCACCAATAGCCAGGATATCCTGAGGAAACCGCGTTCAGTCTCTTCAACAAACTAACAGTAAGCGCAACATCTGCAGTTGTTGGGTCAGTAACTTGCGTATAACCCCTAGCGTTCATGTTTTGAATAAGCTCATTTATAATTTGAACCGTAGTATCATTCTTAAACTTATCTGGATCACTAGGTACATCAGATATAAAGGCAACAGAGTCTGGGATAAAATAGGTAGCATAATTAGAAAAATCTGCTGATTCATCATAAGCAGTAGCTACAAAGAACTCCTGTTCCAGTTCAGTTAAATTTGGTCTTTTTACGCATGCATTGAGCACAGTAAATATCGCGCCAAGCAATAGAATTCTTTTCATCATTTGTATGTTTAAAAGGCTTCACCAATAAAGAAGTAAAATCCATTTCCTTCTTCCGTAAATGCCACGTCAAATCTAGTGTAAATATCCTTATCAGGAAAGAGAAGAAACTGTAAACCGACGCCGCCTGCAAGAAGAGTTTCGTTAAAATTAAATCCTTTTTCCATATTGTAAACATTGCCTGCTGAAGCAAAAATATTGGCTCCAATCCTTTTAGTAAAGCCTAAATTAAGAGGGAGAAATCTGTATTCCATTTGAGCGGCAATATAATTATTATCGCGGTAACGCCCTAAATAATAGCCTCTCATAAGACTCTCGCCGCCCATTAGAGCGAGCATATTAAAAGGAATCTCATTTCCGTCTGTAAATTGACCATAAGCCTGAGCAGCAAATACATCACGTTTATTCACAGACTTATAATACCTCACATCGATAATTCCTTGATTGAAATTATAGTCCCCTCCCCAATGTGCACCATAATTCAAAAAGGCTAGCTCTGTATAAAAACCTTCTCTAACGTTTAAGACATTCTCTCTTTCGTCATAAATAACACCCCAACCAAAGCCAATATTCAGACTTCCATCTGAGGCAATTGGCAAAATTCGATCAACTGTAGGAATACCATCTGACCATTGAAAATCAGCATCTTGTAAATATTCCAAATCAAACTCCAATCCTGTATAAAGAGCTCCACTTAGCTTTCTTAAAACTCTTTCCTTGATCAAAGTAAAATTGCCCTCTACTAAGGCTAGGTGCTCATCTTGGGTGTCAAATCCTTGTCCAAAATATAATAATGGAAATTGCTGATATCTTATTCTGCCTAGATAGAACCAATCATTTCTATCCGTATAGATAGCGTGATCAAACCAAATTCCAAATTGATCATTCACGGTATAGAAGGCAAATGTACTTACTTCAGAAAGTCTATTCTTCAGGTTCTCTTTTGCATTAAACACATACAGACCGCTAATTCCAAACTCCCAACTAGTTTCAGGAGTAAATGCTAATGTTGGATAAGCAATAAACCGTTTCTCAGCTGATATTACCGTATCGGCCATAAAAGTTTGGAAGTACTTATTAGCTAAGGATTGCCCGACAAGGACCTTAGCCATAATTAGTAAAAAAAAAGACAAATATGCTTTCATCTAATTCTAAGTTCAGCCCATTCGAGGCCTTGTATTATAATATCAATTGGTATCTTGCAGCCACAAATAACATATATTTATTTCTTAGTCAAGAGCTTATTATTATGAAATTTAGATTATTTATTTTTCTTTTTTTTAGCGCCATTTCCTTTACTAATGCTCAAAGTATAAATGATCAAGTTGAGACTTTAATTGATGAGGGCGGAAATTATCAAGACTATAAAGTAATTAAGAAGGCTAAGATTTTGGAACTTCAGCAAAATATTAGTGATTCT
>CBFIDE010000024.1:0-28458 GCA_965661265.1 uncultured Schleiferiaceae bacterium
CTAACTCATAGGTTTCTTCAATAGAGAGAGGCCTAAGCGTTTCTATGGTTTGCTTTTTATCCCAGGGACATTGCTCTCGTAGCTCATCCATGATATTAAGGAGTCTACCAAATGCTTCTTTCTGCGCCTCTCTAGTGCTCATTTATTTATCTTCTTCTGAAGACTTCTCTTCAGCTTGAGCTTCTTCTGTGTCCATTAGAAGTTCATCCAATAGCTTTGCAGTATTCAAGGTATTATACCATTGAATAACTTTTTTTACATCAGAAGCATAAACTCTGTCTTGATCAAATTCTGGTAAAATCTCCTCGAAATACGACATCAATTTTTGAGCTGATTCTTTGTGTCCAACACTTGTATTAGTATTTGATTCTTTCTCCTGAATCTTCTTAAATATATCTTTCAAAGGAACTTCAGCATCATAAGTATAAATAGCGATATCCTGCAAAGAACTTACATTACTAGTGCTACTTACAGGGAATCTCTTTTCATCGGACAATCCTTGTACAATAGCACCTGTTCTACTTTGCGCTACCATTTTATAAAGACCTGGCTTTCCTCCAATTGCTAAAATATCTTGTAATGTCATCTGTTTATTCTTCTATGTTTTTATTATTCTCTTTTGCCCAAGACTTCACCAAGTCTTCTTCGCCGCCATCTAAAAGTAAAATTAGATTTTTAGCGTCCACAACCATCGGATGCTCCGGGTAATTCTCTATAAAATAGGTATATGATTTTTTTGCCCTTTCTGCATCTTTATATAATTCATCAAAGGTGAATCCAATCATAAAAACTGCTCTACCTCCTTGTGCATTGCCTTTATTCGCTTCAAATATTTGATTGTATATTTTAATAGCTTTAAGTCCTTTATGAGGAAGGCTGCGATACATATCCGCCGACCTAAACTGATAAACTAAAGACATGCTATCTTCTGGAAAAGTCTGGGCATACTTAGTATACAATGCAACCATAGAATCTGCTCTTTCAATCTGTATAGTTTGATCAGCAAAAGCTCTTGATTCTATTTGTTTTATCTGTTCTTCTAAACTTAATTCTTTTTGAGCAACTTCTGCAGTTTGGCAAGAAAGAAGGCTAAAGGACAGTATGCTTAAGCTTATTAAATTTCTCATTTTACTAAAGGGAATTTCATTCTATAGTTAACGCTCACTTTCCCCTTAGAGATAGAAGTTAAACGTCCTTTTAGCAATCTTTTTTTCAATGAGGATAAATGATCTGTAAATAATACTCCCTCGATATGATCATATTCATGCTGTATCACTCTAGCTTTCAGTCCATCATAAGTTTCAGTATGCTCTTTCCAATTCTCGTCAAAGTACTTAATCGTTAATTGCTCTGGTCTCCAAACGTCTTCTCTAACATCAGGGATACTTAAACATCCTTCATTAAAATCCCATTCCTCTCCTTCTTCAGCAAGAATTTCTGGATTAATAAATACTTTCTTAAATCCATCTAATCCTTCATCATCATGATCTTCATCCTCTGCAAAAGGAGTTGTATCAATTATAAAAATACGTATCGATTTACCAACTTGTGGTGCCGCTAAGCCCACGCCTGATGCCTTATACATAGTTTCAAACATATCTGCTAGAAACTTATCAAGGTCCGCATAATCCTTCTCAATATCCTTTCCTCTTTTCCTTAAAACCGGATCTCCGTATGCTACAATTGGTAAAATCATTCTAAAAAATTTTTGGCAAAACTACAAAATGAACTTTAGCGAGCTTCTAAATAGGAACGCAAAATTATTAGAGCACTCATCTGATCTAAGTTTCCTTTCTCTCTCCTCTTTTTCTTTTTCATTCCAGATTCAATCATGGCTTGCATGGCCATCTTAGAAGAAAAACGCTCGTCTTGCATCTCTATTGGCACTAAGGGAAATATTTTTCTTAGTTTTTCTTTCCACTTTCTTACAAGCTCAGAGTTATCACTATCACCTCCGTCTAAAGCTAAAGGGTCTCCTATCACAATGGTGCTATAGTCCTCATCCTTAAACCTTTGCTTAAGCCATACTTCTAATTTATGGGTTTCAACCATGGCTACACCTTGAGCAATAATTTGCAAACTATCGGTCTCTGCAACGCCAGTTCTCTTACCTCCTATATCTAAAGCCAATATTTTCGACAAATCCTTTCTATTTTTGCCCAAATTTAGATGAAATAAAATGACTGACTTAAAGCAGATAATAGAAAATATTTGGGAGGACAGAAGCCTTTTAAATAATGAAGAATCATTGAAGGCAATTAATTACTGTATTGAGGAAATTGATAAAGGTAGATTAAGATGTGCTGAAAAAGTAGATGGTGAATGGAAGGTGAATGATTGGGTAAAAAAAGCGGTCATACTTTATTTTCCTACGAGAAAAATGGAAACTCTTGAAGCTGGTCCACTAGAATTCCATGATAAAATTCCATTAAAATCTAATTATGCAGAACTTGGTATTAGAGTAGTTCCAAATGCTGTTGCAAGATATGGTGCATATATCAGCAAGGGAGTAATTCTAATGCCCTCTTATGTAAATATTGGCGCCTAGGTAGATGAAGGCACTATGGTGGACACTTGGGCAACTGTTGGTAGTTGTGCTCAGATAGGTAAAAATGTTCATCTAAGCGGCGGTGTTGGCATCGGTGGTGTCTTGGAGCCTGTTCAAGCCAGCCCAGTTATTATTGAAGATAACTGTTTTATCGGCTCAAGATGTATTGTTGTTGAAGGAGTCCACATTGAAAAGGAAGCTGTTTTAGGAGCTAATGTTGTTCTTACTGCCAGCACAAAAATTATTGACGTAACTGGTGATGAACCCGTTGAAATGAAAGGAGTAATTCCTTCTAGATCCGTAGTTATTCCGGGTAGTTATACAAAGAAATTCCCTGCAGGTGAGTTTCAAGTGGGAGCGGCTCTGATTATTGGAAAGAGAAAGGCTAGTACTGATTTAAAGACCTCCTTGAATGAGGCATTAAGAGAGTATAATGTGTCTGTTTAAGATAGCTTAATGATTTGCCCGTCATAAGCTAATTGTACTTTGGCGGGCAATTTTTTATTGACTTCATCGTGCAAACCCATTTGATGGCTTATGTGAGTCAAGAATAATTGCTTCACTTTTAATTCTTCCCCAAGTTGTATAGCCTCAGCTTTAGAATAGTGAGAATGATGTTCTTGATCTCGCAAGGCATTCAATATTAAAACGTCTGATCCTTCTATTTTTTTCTTTTCCGCTTGCGCGATATAATTAGCATCTGTAACATAACAGAAATCATCTATCCTAAAACCTAGGACATCCATTCCTGCATGTTTAACTTTTATTGGGTGCCATAACTTACCCCCTATTTCAAATGGACTATTAGAAATCTCTATGAGCTCTACTCTTGGAACTCCTGGATATTTTGAAGCTTTAAATATGTATGAGTATTGCTCCTTGAGTCTTATGATTACCGATTGGCTTGCATAAACTTTCATATTGCTACCGCTGCGAAAGTTAAACGCTCTAATCTCATCTAAGCCAGCAATATGATCCATATGTTCATGAGTAACCACAATGGCATCTACACTTTTCTGGCCTATTCTCAACATTTGTTGTCTAAAGTCTGGTCCCACATCTATAGAGACGGAACAGTCATCATATTCTACTAAAACAGAACTTCTTAACCTATTGTCCTTCGGATTATCCGACATGCAAACAGGACAGTCGCATGCCACCACTGGTATTCCTTGAGACGTTCCTGATCCTAAAACAGTAATTCTAATCATTTTATAAATCTAATAGAATTTATATAGAAATAAGCTCAAAAGCCTCAAACAAACTTATACTTTTGTAGTAGAACTCCTAAAAGTTGAGATTATGGAAAGGTTGGTACTTAGCGCTGCCCAAAAAGCATTAAAAATTAATTTGAACGAAAATATCTACGGCACATTTGCTGAAATTGGCGCTGGCCAAGAAGTAGTTCGTCATTTTTTTAGAGCCGGTGGCGCATCTGGTACTGTGGCCAAGACCATGAGTGCATATGACAAGGATTTTTCTGATGCTATCTATGGGATTGAAACTGATAATCGCTACGTTACTGAGCATAGGCTAAGAAAAATGCTGACTCATGAATATGGCCTCATTGAGGAAAGACTGGATAGAGAAAAGTATCCAGATAAATGCTATTTCGCTTTCGCGAATACTGTAGCTACTATAAACTTTACGAGAAAGTTTAAGGGGCATGGTTGGATGGGTTTAAGATTCCAACTGGAACCAGATCAAGGACCAAGTGACATCTTTTTTCATATTAGAATGAAAGAAGAAGAGGCTCAATTGCAGCAAGAAACTATTGGAATCATGGGAGTAAACCTAATTCATGGCGCATTCCATATAAAAGATAATCCAGAAGAATTGCTAAAATCTTTATACGATAGCATAGCTAAGTATAAGATTGAAATCGATATGATTCATTTTGAAGGACCTTGCTTTGAAAAAGTGGACAACCGCCTCATGTCGCTTCAACTTTTGAAAAACGGAATGACTGATGCTGTAATTTTTGGCCCTGAAGGAAAGAATATTCTTCCTGCTGCACTTCTATATAAAAAGAACATCTTGGCTATGCGTGGAAGTTTCAGACCCGCAACTAAGGTCAATATAGATATGATTAAAACGGGCTATGAGCTCTTTTTAAAAGAAAAGAAAGTTACTGAAGATAATGTAGTCGTGCTTTTCGAAATTACTCTTAACAATCTAAAGTCTGAGGGTGAAATTGATGAACAAGACTTCTTAGACCGAGCTGAAATTCTTTGCTCCCTAGGACAAACTGTGCTGATTTCTAATTACCAACAATACTATAAGCTTGTAGAATATTTCAAAAGATATACAGAATCACGCCTGGGTCTTGTTCTAGGAGTGACCAATTTGATCGATCTATTTGACGAGAAGTACTATCGCGAATTAAAAGGCGGGATACTAGAAGCTATTGGAATTCTTTATTCATCTTACTCCAAACTATTCATCTATCCTTCAAAACCAAATGATCAAGATGAAATGCAAACGAGCAAGACCATAAAGATTCACCCTAGATTAATGCCTCTTTACGATTACTTAGTTTCTAATGGCCGTATTATTGACATTGAGAATTACGACCCTACTATTCTTCACCTCTTCTCTCGTGAAATCTTAAGGCAGATTAGACATGGAGAAAGTGGATGGGAAAATGGTCTTCCTCCCTATGTCGATGAGATTATCAGAGATAATAATCTATTTGGATATCAGGCTAGTAATACCAAAAGTATAGAGCACTCCTGAAATTTCTCTTAGGCTTGAACTAATAGTTGCTTTAAAGCCTCTATAGTTCTATCTATGTCATTGATGGAATTAAATTTAGAAAAGCTAAATCGAATTACAGGCCAATTTGCGCCAGGGTGTATTCCTTCAATTACGTGAGATCCTTTAAGACTACCACTTGAACAAGCTGATCCACCTGAAACAGCGATTCCATTCAGGTCTAAGCTAAATAAAAACATAGATTTATTTCTTTCAGCACCTGGAAAACCAACAGATAATATTTTTGGACTGCTGTTATTTAAGTCTGCGCTCAAGCCATGAAAAATAATATCCTCAAAATTTGAGTTGAGTTTTTCTATCATATCGGCTTTAAGCATTCTTTGATGCTCATAATTGGCCTCTCTTTCATCACAAGCTTCTTCTAATGCCTTATGCATTCCTCCAATACTCCATAAATTTTCAGTACCGCCTCTTAATCCTCTCTCTTGAGAACCTCCAGTTAGTAGCGAATGAAATTTATGATCCTTTCTTATGTATATAAACCCTACTCCTTTTGGACCATGGAATTTATGAGCACTAGCGGCAAGAAAATCGATTGGACTTTCTTTTACGTCTATTTCATAAGATCCAAAACTCTGAACCGTATCTGAATGAAAAAGCACATTATTGATATGTGCCAGCTTAGCTACTTTGTCTAAATCCAATACATTTCCAACCTCATTATTAACATGCATGATGCTTAATAAGCTAGGAACTTGGCACCGGATCAATTGATTTTCCAAAGCTTGATAATCAACTTGACCAAACTCATCCAATTTCACAAAGTCAATTTCCACATGATGCAAAGCACCCATTTGCTCAATTGTATGCAAAACAGCATGATGTTCTAAGGGAGAAGTAATAATTTTCTTCACTCCTAAATCTCTAACAGCTAACTGAATAGCCATATTATCTGCCTCAGTCCCACCAGAAGTGAATACAATTTCAGAAGGAATAGCATTTATTGAATTTGCAATGTACTTTCTACATTCTTCAACAACTGTTTTTGCCTTTCGACCAAATTGATGCTGAGAAGATGGATTTGCAAAAACAGTATTCATCAGCTCAAATACTCTCTCCTTAACTCCTTGGCTTAAGGGTGTAGTGGCTGCATTATCTAAATATACTAACTCCATTAAAACCAGTTGTTTACAAGTGTTTTACCTTCATCTGTGAATGACTTATGCTCAAAGTCATTTGATGCTGGAAGATATTTATAATCCTTAGCAAGTTCTTTATGATTATGTGCAATCCATTTAAGGGAATCACAGATATATTCTAATTCACTATTACTCATTGTAGGATGAATTGATAATCTAATCCAACCTGGCTTTTTAGTTAAATCTCCATGATCTATTAAGTCAGTGATTTGCTTGCTATAATCCGGATCAACATTTAATAAATAATGTCCGTAAGTACCAGCACAGCTGCAGCCTCCTCTAGTTTGAATTCCGTAGTGATCATTTAAGAGTTTCACAACAAGATTATAATGACAATCTTTTATGTAAAATGAAATTGATCCTAATCTAGCCTTGATGTTATCTGCTAGAATAATTATGTTTTCTTGGTCAGATAGATTTTTAAAAAGAAAGTCAACCAACTCTTTTTCTCTATTATGAATGTTTTCAACTCCCATTTCATCCTTCAATTGACAAGATAAAGCAGCTCTAATAGTTTGCATAAAGGCTGGTGTTCCACCGTCCTCTCTTACTTCTATATTGTCAAAATATCTATGACCACCCCAAGGGTTAGTCCAACTAACTGTACCACCACCCGGTTGATCCGGAACTTTATTTGAGTAAAGCTTAGAGTTGAATATTAAGATTCCCGGACTTCCTGGTCCTCCTAAAAATTTGTGGGGGGAATAAAAGATTGCATCTAATGCTTCTAATTCATTTTCTGGATGCATATTAATGCTCACATAAGGAGCTGAACAAGCAAAGTCCACAAAGCAAAGCCCTGCATTTTCATGCATAATCTCAGCAATCTTGTGATAATTAGTCTCAATACCTGTTACATTACTGCATGCAGTAATTGAGGCTATTTTAACTTTTCTATCCGAATACTTCTTACAGAGTTCATCCAAGTGATCAAGATCTATTAATCCCTCATTATTGGATTTTATCATTTCAACATCTGTAAGAGTTTCTAGCCAAGATGTTTGATTAGAATGATGCTCCATATGACTAATAAAGACAATTGGTCTTTCTTGCATGCCGGCTTCAACCGCTCCTCTAACTTGCTCAGGAACCTTGATACCTAATATCCTTTGAAATTTGATAATGGCTCCGGTCATTCCAGTTCCTGTTGGAATTATGACATCCTCAGGACCTGCATTAACATGCCTCTTTAAAACTTGTTTGGCCTTTTCATAAGCCAAGGTCATAACCTTACCAGTGAATGAAGTTTCAGTATGAGTATTGGCTACATAAGGGCCAATTTCTTTGGCTAACTTTTCTTCTATAGGTCCGTACAATCTACCACTAGCAATCCAATCAGCATAGATGACTCTCTTTGGACCGAAGGGACCGTTAAAAATTAAATCATCTCCAACAATATTCTTTTTAAACTTTGAAAAATAATTCTCAAGATTCTTGCTAGTAACTTCCGTCTTCTCCATTACTTCCATATTACCTATGCTAATTCTAATAATTCTGCTGCAAATTTCTTTGCTAATTCCTGAGCTCTATCCATAGATTTAGCTTCTGTATAAATTCTAATAATGGGCTCAGTATTTGACTTACGTAAATGTACCCATTCTTCGTCAAAATCAATTTTCACACCATCAATAGTATTCAACTGCTCATTCTTATACTTCTCTTTGAGGCTATTTAAAATACCATCTACATCCATTCCAGCTTTCAGTTCAGCCTTGTCTTTTGCCATATAATACTCTGGATAGGAAGCTCTTAATTCACTCAACTTTTTACCTGATTCCGCTAAATAAGTAAGTATCATAGCAATTCCAACTAGCGAATCTCTTCCGTAATGTAACTCTGGAAGAATAATCCCTCCATTTCCTTCTCCGCCTAAAACAGCACCAATCTCTTTCATTTTAATCACTACATTCACTTCTCCCACTGCAGAAGCTTGATATTCTTCACCATATTGATTGGCTAAATCGCGTAAAGCTCTACTACTACTCAAATTACTAACTAAAGCTCCTTTCTTCTTCTGAAGCAAGAAATCGGCGCAAGCCACAAGAGTATATTCTTCACCAAACATTTTTCCATCCTCAGAAATCAAAGCTAGTCGATCTACATCAGGATCTACAACCAATCCTATATCACATTTCTCTTCTTTCATTCTGCCCATAATATCTCCTAAATGCTTTTCCAAAGGCTCAGGATTGTGGGGAAATTGCCCATTGGGCTCACAGTAAAGCAATTCTTGTTGTTGAACACCTAAGGCATCTAACAAAGGTGGAATAGAAATTCCACCGGTACTATTTACTGCATCAACTGCTACTTTCAAATTTGCATTTCTGATAGCCTCAACATTAATAAAATCTAATGCTAAAATTGCATCAATATGCTTTTTAATAAAGTCTTCTTTTCTACTAATTGTACCTAAGTCTTGAACTTCAGAATAGCTAAACTCCTCAGACTCTACCATTCTTAATAATTCCGCACCCTCTGCTGCATTAATAAACTCTCCTTTTTCATTTAGAAGTTTTAATGCATTCCATTCTACAGGATTATGACTAGCAGTTAAAATAATTCCACCATCTGCTTTTTCAAACACCACGGCCATTTCAACAGTAGGTGTTGTAGACAGATTCGCATCAATTACATCAATACCTAGACCAACCAAAGTGTTTTGAACAAGATTTTGAATCATAGAACCAGAAGGTCTAGCATCTCTACCAACTACTACCTTTAACTTACCATCCCTTCTACTTTTCAGCCACATACCATAAGCTGAGGCAAATTTCACGGCATCAAGCGGACTTAGATTATTGCCCGGGCTTCCGCCGATTGTTCCTCTAATCCCTGAAATAGATTTGATAAGGGTCATCCTTTATTTTTTTGGAGTTAAAACTATTGGCAAATATAATCAACCAATTAAGGCAAGAAAGCGTTAAAAAAGAAAGCTTTGTTAATTAATTTGTGAATAATGCAACATAGCATCGTACTTTTGCAAGCAGCATATATTTAAATTTAAGGGAACGAAAGGTTAGCCTATGTTTAATGATGAGAATGAAGATTATATAGAGGTTGGTCCACTTATTCAGAAGTTTGAAGAAATGCTAAAAAAGAAAACTAGTTTTTTCTTTGACGTTGATGAATTTGAAGCAATTTCTGATTACTATTACGAGACTGGATCTTTGGTAAAAGCTTTAAAAGCTTCTGAAATTGCCACGGAACAACATCCTTATTGCAGTAACTTTGGATTTAGAAGGGCCCAATATTATACGGCCTCTAATAGAATCGCGGAAGCGAAAAAAGAATTAGAAAGCCTTGAGAAATCACATGACAACTCTCAAGAGTTATTTCTTGCAAAAGCAGCAATTGCTAGCAAAGAAGGGCTGCATAATCTTTCAATAAACTTTTTTAAGGAGTCCCTGAAGGGAGCTGAATTCCCTGAAGATATATGGCCATTAATGGCTAATGAGTATCAAATGGCCGGGAATTACGAGCTTGCTTTAAAATATTATAAACAGAGTCTTGAGCAAAACCCTGAAGATGAAATATCAATATATAATCTTGCCCTTTGTCTAGATTTCTTAGATAAAAATTCTGAAGGAATTAGTTTCTTCAAAAAGCTGATTAATAAAAATCCCTATTCGGAAGTTAGCTGGTATCACTTAGCCATGATCTATGCTAAAGAAAAAGAGTATGACAAAGCTATTTGGGCCATAGATTATTCTCTTCTTATTGATGATGAGTTTACAGCTGCATATTTTGAGAAAGCAAGAATTTTGGAGAGAACTTATCAATTCCAGGAAGCGGCTAACACCTATGAGCAAAGCTTTGATTTTGAAGATCCAATTGGCTTTACTTTTTATAAAATTGGATTATGCTATCTGAGAATGCATCGTCATGAAAAGGCACTTTCGTATTTCACAAAGGCGGTACATGAAGATGATGATTTAGATGAGGCCCATTTTGAATTGTCATTAATTTTTGATGAAAATTTAAGTTTTACTGAAGCCGTCCATGCCATAAAGAAGGCGATAGCTTTAGATCCTGAAAATATTGAATATTTAAATACTTCTGCGAGTATCTTTAGAAGAGCTGGGCTACTGAATGAGGCTGAGTTGGTATATGAGAATATTCTTGAGCTCGGTCATATGGGTCCAGCTGTATTTATTGACTATGCTGAGTTGCTTTTTGATCTTTGTGAATTTAATGAAGGATTAGAAGTTCTTTATCAAGGTGTTCAATTAAACCCAGAATCCTCAGAAATGAATTACAGACTTGCGGGTTACTTATACACTTTACAAGAGTCAGACGAGGCTGGAATTTATTTTAAAAAGGCTCTAGATATTGATCCTGACAGAAAGAACTTTTTCCTTTCTATATTTCCTAAACTTCATGATAATAAGGATGTAAAAGTAATCTTAGGTAGACTCAAGCATTCCTAATTCATTTTTCATTTTCTTTGTTCAAAATATAAATTATGAATAGACTTCTGCTTTACTTAAAAGGTATAGCTATGGGTGCCGCCGACGTTGTGCCTGGTGTTAGTGGAGGAACAATTGCTTTCATTACAGGTATTTATGAGGAACTCATTGAAACCTTAAGCAAAGTCGATCTTAAGACTTTTAAATTACTCCTTACTGAAGGCTTTAAAAGTTTCTGGAAAGAGATAAATGGAAATTTTCTAATTTTCCTTTTTGCGGGAATCGGTACTTCAATAGTTAGTCTTTCAAAACTTATATCTTACTTACTAGAAACCTACCCTATACTAGTTTGGGCATTCTTTTTTGGCCTAATCGTGGCCAGTGCTTGGATAATAGGAAAAACTGTTTCTAAGTGGTCTATTGTATCAATTATTGGTCTAATTGCAGGAGTAATTATTGCCTATATGATTACTGTAATTAGCCCAGCAGAAACCTCTGAAGAGTATTGGTTTATTGCGCTCTCAGGAGCCATAGCAATTTGCGCAATGATTTTACCGGGGATAAGTGGGAGTTTCATCCTCTTATTAATGGGAAAATATAAATTTATTTTAGCGTCTATCTCCGAGATGAGATTTGATGTAATCTTCTTTTTTGGACTTGGATGCATTATTGGACTTTTGAGCTTTGCGCGATTCCTCACTTGGTTATTCAAGAATCATAAAAACATCACAATAGCCTTACTTAGTGGTTTCATGATTGGATCCCTAAATAAAGTTTGGCCATGGAAAACAACTTTAGAAACAGGTATAGATAGACATGGAGAAATCATTCCTATAGTTCAGGAAAGTGTTTCACCTTTTAACTTTGAAGGTGAATCTAATTTGATTTACGCTATTATTCTTGCCGTTTTAGGTGCTAGTTTAATTCTGGTTTTAAACCGATTTTCTCCTGATTCAAAAGAAAACTAAATCATGAAGTTCGGGCTAATTGGAAAGAATATCGACTACTCCTTTTCAGCAAGCTACTTTAATGAGAAATTTAAGAGAGAAGGCTTAGTTGATTTTAGCTATCAAAATTTTGATGTTCAAAATCTTTCTAGAATTCAAGACATTTTTAGACTAGAAGATTTAAGAGGTCTAAATGTTACTATTCCGTACAAAGAAAAGGTACTTCCCTATTTAGATTTTATTGATCCCATTGCAAAGGAGATCGGTGCAGTAAACACCATAGTAATAAAGAACAAAAAGCTAAGCGGTTACAACACTGATTACCTAGGGTTTAAAAAAAGTTTATTAGAAACTGCTCACAAACTAAAAAAAGCGCTAATCCTTGGATCAGGAGGTGCATCAAAAGCTATTGTTTTTGCCTTAAATCAACTTGATGTTTCGTGTACAATAGTCAGCCGAAAAGCACTAAAAACATCAATTAGCTATGAACAGGCTGCCAGCAGACTAAAAGATTATGATTTAGTAGTAAACTGTACTCCTTTAGGCACTTGGCCAAATGTTCTTGAGAAGCCGCCCCTTTTACTTGATGGTGTCAATCAAAATCATTTATTTTATGACTTGGTATACAAGCCTAAAGAAACTGCATTTTTAAAAAAGGCAAAGATAAAAGGCGCAAGTACTATCAATGGACAACGAATGTTAGAAATCCAGGCGCTGGAAGCATGGGATTTGTGGCAAAGTAATTAACAGTCAATATTTTAGACATGAGAGAGGAGAATGATAAGCTAGACAAGAAAGACGGAAACGAGGGAATTGAAACTCCAAATCCAACGGAGGATGCTCTCTTAAATGAATCAAAGAACGAAAAGGAAGATACTATACTCAGTGATGTTGACACAACAACCTCAGATAGTTCAGAGCCAGTAGAAGCGCGAAATCCGTCGGAATTAGTCAAAGAAGACAAAAATGAAGTTGAGGATGAGGTTGAAGATACCGAAAGTCCTACTGCTGAAGCCCTTGTAGCTGAAAATAATATTGAAGGAACAGAAGCAATTCTTAGCGATGAAGAGCTAGAATCTGAAGATACAGATGTAGAAGTTGATTCTGATGAAGAAGAAGAGGATGTTTTTGCTAAGGAAGATTTAGAATTACCTAACTATGCTGACTTTGAGGCCAGTAATCTAGTTTCTGAAGCTGAGAACCTTTTAAAATCCGAAAGTGTCAACCGAATTAAAGAGCATATAGATTCTATTAGAACTAATCTTCTTTCTCAGTTGAACGCAGAAAAAGAAGAAAAACTCAAAGAATTTATCGAATCAGGAGGAAACGCCATCGATTTTGAATTTATTCAGCCTTTAAGGGAAAAATTCAGAATGGTCTATTCTGAATATAGAGCAAAAAGAAAGAAGTTTTACCAAGAACTAGAGGATAAGCTACAAGCAAATCTGGTTTCAAAACAAGAAATCATTGAGAAACTAAAAGAACTTACCAATAAAGATGAGAGTATCGGTAGTCACTTTAAAGAATTCAATGACCTTCAAGCGGAGTGGAAAAATATTGGCCCAGTTCCAAGAAATGAATCAAATGACTTATGGAAAACCTACCATCACCATATAGATAATTTCTACAGTTTTATACAAATTAACAAGGAGCTTAGAGATCTAGATTTTAAGAAAAATAAGGAAAAGAAAGAAAAACTAATTAGTGAAGCAGCAGCTTTGGCGAAAGAGGAAAACCTTACTTCTGCATTCAAAAAACTACAGGCTCTCCATAAAAAATGGAAAGAGATAGGCCCTGTTGAAAGGGAAATAAGAGAAGAAATGTGGGAACGTTTTAGCGAAATGACTAAGGCACTGCATGAGAAAAGAGAAGAATGGTATGAAGGGCTTAAGGAAGAAAGAGAGAAATTAATTGCGAAGAAGCGTGAGCTTTTAGGGAAAGTAAGTTCGCTGCCATTCCATAAAATTGATACTCACCAAAGATGGCAGGATTGCATTAAAGGAATTGATGCCGTGCGTGAGGAGTTCAGAAAAATTGGGCGAGTTCAACATCCTGATAATGATAAAGTTTGGGAAGAATTTAGAGGCTTAGTGAAGCAATTCAACAAAGCCAAAAATGATTTTTATAAGAATTTAAAGAAAGAGCATACTAAGAATCTAGATAGAAAAAGAGCCCTAGTAGCTAAGGCTGAGGAGCTGAAAGATAGTTTAGACTGGAAGAATGCAACTAATGAATTTAAAAGAATTCAAGCAGATTGGAAGAAAATTGGTCATGTACCTAAAAGTGAATCCGATAAAATTTGGAAAGAATTTAAATCCAACTGCAATCACTTTTTTAATAGGTTAACTGATTTTAATAAGAATAAGGACAAAGAACTTAAAGTCAATTTTGCAAAAAAACAAGAACGACTAATAGAAATTGAAGGTTTTGATCCTAAAGCATCAAAGCAGCCTGTTGAAGAATTAAAGACCATAATCAAAGAGTGGAGAGCCATAGGCATGGTTCCTAGAGCCACTAAGCAAATTGAGCAAGATTTCAACAAACTCATAGATTCTAAATTCTCAGAATTAGATTTAAATCGAGCGGAAGCGGAAAAAATAAAGTTTGAAAATAAACTTGAACAGCTAGCCAATGAGGGTGTAGGAGAGCTTAGAAGAGAGCAGGATTTTCTTAGAAGAAAAATTGACGAAGGTATTAAAGAACTGAATCAATTAGAGAATAACATAAACTTCTTCAGCAGCAGTAGCAATTCTAAGAGCCCTCTAATTAAAGAAGTTGAAAAGAAAATTGAGCAGCAAAAATCAAATGTTCAAGCACTCAAAGATAAAGTCAGCTTGATAGGAAAGAAGATTAAGTCTACGCTAGAGCCAAAAGAGGAAAAGTCAGAGGAGCCTTCTAGGTCAGAAGAATAAGACCTTTTTTATTGGATTTGCTTTTAGTGTTATTAGTCTTCTGCATTAAGATAAACCCATATTAGCTTCCAACAAGATTAGTATCACTTGAGAATCTATTATTGAGTGCTAATTAGTACAATGATTAAGGAATGGCAATCTGTTATGGATCGATTTGAATAGAATCTTGATTAATAAGGAATTGCGTATCATAGAAATATTGAATGTCAAAGAAATTTAATTTACAATCTGACTACGAGCCTACAGGAGATCAACCAGAAGCTATCAAGCAATTGGTTGAAGGGATAAACAATAATGAGCGTTTCCAAACTCTTTTAGGTGTAACTGGCTCTGGTAAAACCTTTTCAGTTGCCAATGTAATTAAAGAAGTAGAGAAACCTACTCTGATATTAAGCCACAACAAGACACTTGCAGCCCAGCTGTACGGAGAATTCAAACAATATTTTCCCGAAAATGCAGTAGAATATTTTGTGAGTTATTATGATTACTACCAACCGGAAGCCTACTTACCAAGTTCTGGAACTTATATTGAGAAAGATCTAAGTATCAATGAAGAAATTGAGAAACTTAGATTAAGTACTACCTCTTCTCTACTCTCAGGGCGTAGAGATGTAATAGTTGTAGCCTCTGTTTCTTGTTTATACGGTATTGGAAACCCGGCAGAGTTTACGAATCAATTAGTAGAAATATCAGTTGGTGAAGTTATACCCAGAAATCAATTACTACATAAATTTGTCAATGCTCTTTATAATAGAACCACCGCAGAATTTTCTAGAGGTTCCTTTAGAGTAAAAGGGGATTCAGTAGATATTTTCCCAGCCTATTCAGATTCCGCCATAAGAATACATTTTTGGGGTGATGAAATAGAGCGAATTGAAAGTTTTAATCCAGCGAATAGAGAAGTTTTAGAATCCTTTGAAACTGCTAGAATATTTCCGGCAAATCTTTTTGTTACCAGTAAAGAATCATTGAACGGAGCCATTCACCAAATTCAAGATGATTTAATGTCTCAAGTAGATTTTTTCAAGAAAAATGAGAGACCATTAGAAGCTAAAAGACTTTTAGAAAGAACAGAGTTTGACCTTGAGATGATAAGGGAATTAGGGTATTGCTCAGGAATAGAAAATTATTCGAGATACCTAGATGGGCGCTTGCCTGGAACTAGACCCTTTTGTCTTTTAGATTATTTTCCTGATGATTTTTTAATGGTTATCGACGAAAGTCATGTGACCGTTTCACAAGTCAAAGCAATGTATGGTGGTGATAGATCCCGAAAGGAAAACCTAGTTGAATATGGCTTTAGGTTACCTGCAGCGATGGATAATAGACCTTTAAAATTCGAAGAATTTGAGTCATTACAAAAACAAGTAATCTATGTAAGTGCAACGCCAGCTGACTATGAGTTAGAAAAAACGGAAGGTCTATTTATTGAGCAATTAATTAGACCAACAGGTTTATTAGACCCTATAATTGAAGTAAGGCCTATTGATAATCAAGTAGATGACTTGATGGAAGAAATCAATAAAAGAGTTGAGATAGATGAACGTGTTTTGGTTACTACCTTGACAAAACGAATGGCTGAAGAGCTTACTAAATACTTTACACGCTACGGCATTAGATGTAGGTATGTCCATTCAGACGTAGATACACTTGAGAGAGTGGAAATAATGCGTGATTTAAGATTAGGGGTATTTGATGTATTAATCGGTGTAAACCTTTTAAGAGAAGGATTAGACCTTCCTGAGGTAAGTTTGGTAGCCATATTAGATGCAGATAAAGAAGGATTCTTGCGTTCAGAAAGATCATTAGTTCAAACTGTTGGAAGAGCCGCCAGAAACTTGAATGGAAGAGCCATAATGTATGCAAAGAAAATCACCAATAGTATGCAACTTACTATTGATGAAACGGAAAGGAGACGTGGTATACAAATGGCATATAATAAGGAACATGGGTTAGTGCCTCAGGCTTTAAAGAAATCTAAAGAATCTATCATTGCAGGATCATCAGCGGCTAGCTCATCTACCTACATTCAAGCCGAGAACTTTAACCTTGCTGCTGAGGCTAAAAAGGTCTATTCAACGAAGCAAGAATTAAGAAAAGACATTGGAGACTTGCGCAAAAAAATGGAATTATCGGCCAAAGCTTTGGACTTTATTGAGGCTGCAAGATTAAGGGATGAGATTGCCCTTTTAGAGGATGAAGAAAAGAAGCTCTTTAACGAATAGAAATAAAGAATACTAAAATTAAAAAAGTTCAAGTCATATTATTTTGTTTGATTCTCTGCTTCCCCTTGGTTGTTTTATCACAAGGACAGAGAGCTCAGGAATATTTTGACTCAGATAAATTTGACTACTACTTAAGAACAAATACCGACAGCGCCTTTATTCTAGCCAGAGCTGATTATACCATTGCCAAAGAGAAAGGTGATAGTATATTAATTGCTAGAGCGATGGTAAACCTTGGAAGTTGCTATCAAAATAGTGAAAATTATGATAAAGCTTTATCACTCTACTTTAAAGCAATGGCAATTTTCATGAAGGATTCTATAAATGAACAACTCATTCTAGACACACATTATAAGCCGGCTTAGAGAAAGTTTTGATTGACGATATGGTTTATGCCAAGGCATTTGATAATTATACAGAAATCTATACTTCAGAAAATAGCTATATGACACCTCATACCCTAAAGTCAGTTACAGAGGTCTTGGGCTCAAACTTTTATAGAGTTCATAGAAGCTTTGTAATAAACTTCAATCAAATTAGTATTATTGCTTCTGATCATATTATATTGAAAGGCAACTTTAACGTGCCTATAAGCAGGACTTATAAGGATGATATTCTAAAGAAACTACCAAAAATATTATAATAAAAAAGGGTCCCAATTGGGACCCTTTTTCTTCTTAATTCACCTTGACCAAGAGAACATCAAATATTAACCATGCGTTTGGTGGAATAACTCCTCCAGCACCGGCCTCACCATAGGCTAAATGCGGTGGAATCACCAATCTAGCCTCTTGACCTTCAGTAAGCAATGAAATACCTTCATCCCATCCTGGAATTACTTGACCTGCTCCAATTTTAAAACTAATTGGTTCTCCGCGTTTAGAGCTATCATCAAAGGTAGAGCCGTTTAACAACATCCCTCTATAATGAACAGCAACGCTATCGCCCGCTTTTGGAGCTACGCCTTTACCATCCGCCTTATCCATTAGCTTATACTTTAAGCCAGTTTCAGTAGTTGTAAAGTCTTTAGTTAACTCATCTAACTTAGATTCACCCTTCAATCTTTCTTCTTCTGAAGCCTTAATCAAATCTTCCATTTGGCCTTCAAAAATCTCTACTGCCTTGAAGTTGGTAGCTTCATCCCCTACTCTAATTATTTCAAGCTTGTTCAGCATATCATCTTGAGCAATTCTATTAACAATATCTTGTCCTTCAATTACTTTTCCAAAAACAGTATGCTTATCATCTAACCAAGGAGTTTCTATATGCGTAATAAAGAATTGACTTCCGTTAGTTCCAGGACCAGCATTGGCCATAGATAATACTCCTGGAGCATCATGTCTTAATTCTTCATGAAACTCATCTGGAAAATTATATCCCGGGCCACCGGCTCCAGTTCCTTGAGGATCTCCTCCTTGAATCATGAAGTTATCAATAACTCTATGAAACTTAAGACCATCATAATAAGGCTTACCCTTTTCTGCAGCAGTATTCTCTATTTCACCCTCTGCTAAGCCAATAAAATTAGCCACAGTCATAGGAGTCTTTTCATGCTCTAATTGTACAAGTATCTCCCCTTTTGAGGTATCAAACTTTGCGTAAATTCCGTTATTCATTTCTTTACTTTACTATTTCTATCATTTCCACGTCAAATATCAACCAAGCTGCAGGTGGTATTGTTCCTGGTACGCCTCTATCACCGTAAGCAAGATTAGCTGGAATGATAAATTTATATCTATCACCTACTTGCATTAATTGAATTCCTTCTTTCCATCCTTGGATTACTCTTGCTCCAGGGCCATATTCTAAAGTGAATGGCGCATAAGGTCTATTAGGATTGAATTTGTCATTTTTCTTTGCCACTTCTTCTATAGAACTGTCAAATAAAGTACCATCGGCTAGGTAGCCAGCATAGTCTACTTTTACCTGCTGCCCGATAGTTGGCTTAGGCCCATTTCCTTTCTCAATTACTTTATAGTATAATCCTGATTCTGTTTTTGTAGCTCCATCTATCATACTTTCTAACTGACGCATAGTCTCAGCTTCAGCAGCTTCTTTCTCTAATTCAGCATTCTCAAGTTCTTGTTTAAATACGGCTGCGCCATCAAATGATTTTGCATCTGATCCAACTGCTATAATTTCAAGAGTTTCAATAACATCATTACCAACAATTGCGTTTACAATATCTTGACCTTTCACTACTTTACCGAAAACAGAATGCTTTCCATCTAGCCAAGGAGTCTCTTTGTGAGTAATGAAAAATTGACTACCATTAGTAGCAGGACCAGAATTAGCCATAGACAATATTCCAGCAGCATCATGCTTTAAACTAGGATCAAATTCATCAGCGAAGCTATACCCTGGACCACCAGAACCATTGCCCAAAGGATCTCCTCCTTGAATCATAAAATCTGGTATTACTCTATGAAACTTAAGTCCATCATAATAAGGCACACCTGCTTCTTTAGCAGTATTCTCAATTTTACCTTGAGCAAGACCTACAAAATTACCTACAGTTAAAGGAGTTTTCTTGTATTCAAGAGAAATCAAAATATCTCCCTTATTAGTGTGCATATTGGCATAAAGACCATCTTGCAATTCCATTTCTTCTCCATTAACGACAACTGCAGACTGAGAATTACAGCTGCTTAAAAAAAATAGGCTTAAGCCTAAAAGCATGATTAACTTTTTCATTTATCCTTTTTTACTTTATTGATTTCTAAAATTTCTATTTGGTACACTAAGGCAGTATAAGGAGGTACTCTGTTTTGATCTCCTGCTACGCCGTAGGCGAGGTGCGAAGGTAATATAAATAGACCTATTTGCCCAAGCGACATTTGCTTTAAAGCTTCGTGAATGCCAAGTATTTCATCCTGCTTATCCACCTTTAAAGCTTTAGGACCATTTTCATCAGATGAATAAATGCTATGTCCGTTTAAAAGTTCAACATTATAGGAATAAACTACGATGTCACCTGACTCAATTTGCAATGAATCGTTGGAGCTTGCTTCTAATTTTGAAAAGAGTCCGGTTCCAGATCTTTTAAATTCTAGTCCTCTATCTTTTATATATAGTTCTATGCTCTCCCTTTCCATATCGATAATTGATTTTTGAACTTCAAACGCATCCTCTTTAGTTTTGAGCCCTTTTTCTATCGGAGTTACAGAATTTTCAGCGCATGAGAACACACTAAATAAAATCGCGAAAACGAAAAGCTTAGTCATTAAATGAGTTTTTAAGTTCAGCTTCATAATGAACGATATTGGTTTTGAATAATTGCAGGCACTCTTCTAATGGGATTTCTAGAGCACCGCCTGCTGCATTCTTATGTCCCCCTCCGCCAAAATGCTTACGTGCAAAAAGATTCACATCAAAATTTCCTTTAGACCTGAAACTCATTTTTATCATACCATCTCTGGGATACATGAATGCGGCACAAACATTTCCTTTGATAGAAAGACCGTAGTTTACAAAGCCTTCTGTATCGCCTCTTTTAAATTTCGCATCGATTAAATCTTGCTCCGTTAAATGCAGAAGAGCAACTCCTAAATCTTCAAACAGCTCCATTCTTTCTAAACATTTAGAAAGAAGTTTTAATCTATTTACTGAGTTAGTATCATAGATACGAGAGGAAATAATTTCAGGCCTAACCCCTATTTCCAATAAATCGGCTGCTACTTCATGAGTTTTACTTGTAGTAGCTGAATATTTAAAACCACCAGTGTCTGTTATAAGCCCTGTATAAAGACACTCTGCACCTTCAAACTTTAAATGATTGTGCCACGAATTGGTTTTGATAAAATGAGCGATCATTTCACAAGTAGACGACATATCAGAATCTGAAATAGTAATAGAACTGAAATTATCAGGAAGTTGATGATGATCGATGGTTATTCCGGCGGTTCCTTTTTCAATGCAATTTGCTAAAGCCCCTTGCATGCTTCCAGATCTCTTTAAACTATTGTAATCAAGATATATAATTAGATCAGTTGCATTTAAAATTGATGTGGCCTTCTCAACATTATTTTCAAAGTCTATGACTTGATCAATGCCATTCATCCAATCTAAAAAGGTTGGAAAAGCACTAGGCACAATTACGGTAACATCTTTATTCAGTTCTTTCAGTACCTGAGCCAAACCCAATGAGCTTCCAATTGCATCTCCATCAGGATTAACGTGACATGTTATTACTATCGACTGAGCTAAATCAATAGCTTTTTTAGCCTCTTTAAGTATTTCTTTCTCTACATTCATAAGGGTCAAATATACATCATGGATATGGTTTAATACATTATAATGTATTCTGTATATTGGCGCAATGAAGAATAAAGTTCAAAATGCTTGGGCCTTTTATGATTGGGCCAACTCTGTCTATTCTCTGGTAATAAGCACAGCGGTATTCCCAATTTATTTTGAAGCTGTAACCAGAAATGCTTCTGAAGCCAATACTGTTCAGTTTTTGGGATTTGAATTAATGAATTCCACGCTCTATAGCTATTCACTTAGTATTTCATTTATCATAGTTGCAATAATTTCTCCGATATTATCTGGGATTGCCGATCATACAGGTGCTAAGAAGCAATTCCTAAGATTCTTCTGCTACCTAGGAGCTATTTCATGTGGATTGTTATTTTTCTTTGTAGGTGACAATATTGCATATGGTCTTGCAGCTAGTATTCTGGCTAGCATTGGCTTTTGGGGATCCTTGGTTTTCTACAATGCCTTCCTTCCGCAAATAGCTACTCCAAATGAACAAGATAAGCTTAGTGCCAAAGGCTTCAGTCTAGGATATATCGGCAGCAGCTTACTTCTTATTTTTATTCTAATAATGACTCAGTATCCTGAAAGTTTTGGCTTTAGCGATACGCTTATGGCTACTAGAGCATCTTTTATACTTACTGGTATTTGGTGGTTAGCGTTTGGCCAATTGAGCCTTCACTACCTCCCTGATAATCAGTTTAAAAAGAAAGCGAGTAGAGATTATATTTGGAAAGGATTTGAGCAAATCAAGGCTGTAATTTCTAAACTTAAAGATCTTAAAAACTTAAGAAATTACCTTTACTCATACTTCTTGTTCAGTGTTGGCGTACAAACAGTTATCCTCTTGGCAAGTTTATTTGGAAGTGTAGAGCTAGAATTAGAAACATCCAAATTGATTACAACCATATTAATCATTCAGTTTGTTGGAATTGCCGGAGCTCTAATCTTTAGCAGATTAAGTCATAAAATCGGGAATCTTGGAGCATTAAAGCTGAGTATCGCAATTTGGGCCATTATATGTTTTGGAGCATTTACTCTTGACAAAAACGATACTAATATTGAAGTAAAGTTCTATTTGCTGGGCGCTACGGTAGGTTTGGTAATGGGTGGAATACAATCTCTTGGAAGATCTACCTACTCAAAATTACTTCCAAAGGGAACTACAAATACTGCAAGTTTCTTTAGCTTTTATGATGTTACAGAAAAGATTGCAATTGTTATTGGAACTATTACTTATGGCTATCTAATCGACCTTACAGGCTCTATGACCATGAGTGTCCTCAGCTTGTCAATTTTCTTTGTCCTTGCATTTTTACAAATGCTCAGAGTAAAAAAGGGGGCTTATGTTTATTAATCGATACTACAATTATCCATTTGCACTTCATTATAAATTAAATCATCATAGGCAGTAACTCTTCCCTTGATAGTTACAGACTGACCCACTTCAAACTGAGCGTCCATTTCTATCATATTACAAGAAATAGTCCCTCCATAATTAGTTGAAAGTAAAATTATATTTTCTCTAATTTCTGATATGATTCCTTCTACTTCTATTACTTCCGCTTTCGCGATATAAGTTTGCTCTGCAAGAGTTTGATCTTGCTGAAAAGCATTAAATAAGCTATCTGAACTAATTGTGGTATCAGCGCTTATTTTAGTAAAGTCGGTGTGTGGCTTTTGAAATACATATAAATAAGCAGCTCCTGCAATTATTACACCTACAACGGCTAAGTATAGAAATTTTTTCATGATTATCTTTTATCTGTTAAAGTTAGAAAATTATTGCAATTAATGTACATTAGTTGATTAATAATCAACACATTAGAGAATGAAGGATTTGGTCAAAATAAGTAGTCTTTTCTTAGTACTTATTTTATGTAGTCATTGTACCACAAGAAACGAAGACGACATAGTTAGTACTGTCCAAAGTGATTGTGATACATTGGATGTTAAATATTCAACCAATATTAAAGCACTAATGTCCAACAATTGTGCTTTGTCTGGCTGTCATATCGCTCCAGGTGCACAAAGTGGAATAGACTATTCTGTTTATGGCGATGTTAGAGCAAGCGCAATAAGTGGATCCTTAATGGGAAGAATAACAGGTGAAACTGGTCAAAGGATGAGACCTGGTGGGCCCTATTTAAGTGATTGTGAAGAAAGACAAATTGAGCTTTGGATATTAGATGGAGCTCCTAATAATTAAAACTAAAAAGATGAAAAAATTACTATTAGTATTATGCATCAGCCTAAGTGTTAGCCTTCAAGCTCAAAAATTAAGCACGAGAACGGGAGAAGTTTCTTTTTTCTCTGCCGCAGCAGTTGAAAATATTGAAGCTAAGAATACCGCTGTTTCTAGCTTAATAAACCTGGCAGATGGGGAATTTGCTTTCCTTTTAGCTATTAAAAGTTTCAATTTTGAAAAGGCCTTAATGCAAGAGCATTTCAATGAAAACTATATGGAGAGCGACATTTATCCGAAGGCCATATTCAAAGGTAGTATTGTAGAATTCAATCAAGATAATTTTACTAAGGATGGATCCTATGAGTTGATTATGAAAGGCAATATGACCATTCATGGGGTAAGCAAAGATGTCAGCTATCCCGTTAATGTCAACGTAAAAGACGGAAAAGTTAGTTTAACTGCTAATTTTAAGGTTAAGCCTGCGGACTATAAGGTTGAAATCCCAAGTTCTAAAAAAGATAACATCTCAGATGTATTAGAAATAACTGTAAAGTTTGATTATGACTAAGAATTCTATATTCTATATATTCCTACTATCATTTTTCTCAATTAGGCTGTCTGCTCAAGACTTATTAAATGAGCTGGAAGAAATGAACGGGGCAGAAACTGAATATGCTTTTGCAACTTTTAAAGGAACAAAAGTTGTTAATCTGCAGTCAGTGGAACTGCCTGGAAAAGGAGACCTTCAGTATTCAATACTTCACAGATTTGGAGCATTTAATCAAGATTTCTTTTACAATTTCTTTGGATTGGATAATGCTCAAATAAGAATGACTTTAGATTATAGCCCTACCGATTGGCTTAATCTAGGTCTAGGTCATTCATCTTTCCAAAAAGTATATGATGCTTATGGAAAAGTAAGACTTCTAAGGCAATCAAAAGGAGAGATTGAAATGCCGGTCTCAATGGTTTTTTACTCTGGGATTTTTATTGATGGTATAAGGTTTCAAGAAGATCTATCTTATGAATTCACTGATAGAATTGCTTATACCTCCGAATTAATTATTGCCAGAAAGTTCAATTCCAATTTTAGCGCTGAAATTGTTCCTACTTACACTCATTTCAATTTTGTTGAGGATGCTGATTGGTCAAATGATATATTTGCAGTTGGTTTAGCAGCCAGATATAAAATAAGTAAAATGCATGCCATTAGCTTTGAGTATGTTCACCAATTAAATCCGAATGAATATTTGGATAGTGAAACAAATGAAATGACAGCTTTCAACAATGCTCTTTCAATTGGTTTTGATATTGAAACAGGTGGTCATGTATTTCAACTATTTTTGACAAACTCAAGAGGTACAAGTGAGCCAAATGTATTTGCAGAAACTCCAGGTAGCTGGTTAGATGGAGATATTCATTTTGGCTTCAATATTTCGAGGGTATTTACAGTAAAAAAACCTAAAACAGAATAGTTTTTGAAAGAATATGATTTTGCAGTAATTGGTGGGGGGATAGTCGGTATAGCTACTGCTTATAAATTACAATTGAAGTATCCAAAAAAGTCAATTGTAATTCTAGAAAAGGAAAATAAATTAGGCGCGCATCAAACCGGAAGAAATTCAGGTGTAATCCACAGCGGAATCTATTACAAACCTGGCTCTTTCAAGGCCTTAAATTGTATTGACGGTCGCAAGCAGTTAGTAAAATTTGCTAAAGAGAATAATGTAGATCATGATGTTTGTGGTAAAATTATTTTAGCAACAGATGAGTCTGAAGTAGCCCAATTGGAAAGAATTTTTCAAAGAGGGCTTGAAAATGAAATCGAAGATATCAGACTTATTGATCCAGATGAAATTGCTAAAATTGAGCCTCATGTAAAAGGAGTAAAGGCGATTTGGGTTCCGGTTACTGGAATTATCAATTACGTTCAAATGTCTGAAAGAATGGCTGAGCTTACACTCGCATTAAACTCTGAAAGTAAGTTGGAGCTCGGCGCTGAATATTATTCTAGCTCTGTAAAAGAAGATCATAGAATTATTCATACTTCAAAAGGAGATTACACAGTAAAGAGAGCATTCTATTGCGCTGGTTTGCAATCAGATAGACTAGCAAAAAAGGAAGGCAATAAATTAGATATGCAAATAGTAGGCTTTAGAGGAGACTACTATGAACTATCTGAAAAAGGAAAACATAAGGTTAAAAACCTAATCTACCCAGTTCCAGATCCAGACTTCCCATTTTTAGGAGTGCATTTTACAAGAATGATTGACAGCTCTGTTGAATGTGGTCCAAACGCTGTGTTTTCTTTTAAAAGAGAAGGCTATAGCAGGACAGCATTTAGCTTAAAAGATAGTTTGCAAGCACTAACATTTGCAGGTACTTGGAAGTTATTCTCAAAACACTACAAACAAGGATTGGAAGAATATAAAAGAGCGTTCTCCAAAGCTTTATTCCTAAAGGCTTTACAAAAGATGATTCCTAGTTTAGAAATGGAGGATATTGTTCCTGCTAGATCAGGAGTTAGAGCTCAAGCATTAATGAAGAATGGTGCTTTAGTAGATGACTTTCTTATTGAATATGGTCAAAACAGTATTCATGTTTTAAATGCCCCTTCACCTGCAGCAACTTCATGTCTTAGTATCGCTGATAGAATTGTGAATATGGCTGAGGAAAATCTTAATCTTTAATAAGAAACAATTTTAATGGTATAATCTCCCCTATTGGTATTCAACAATGCAATGTGAATGCCTTTAGGAAGGTTTGCTATTTCCCAAGATTGCTTCCTTCCGTTGAGCTTGTGTTCTGACACTAGCTGACCAGATAAAGAAAGGATTTTTAAGGTAAAATTAGGATCAAAATTTTCTCCTAATTCAATATTCAATCTATTGTCATTTTGGACAAACTTAATATTCTCCTGTGCAAATTCTTCCAAACTTATAGGAGAACCTTCACCAGCCATAATTGCGCTATCTTCAATAGCCATATAAGCATAATCCTTTATGGTTACTGATTTATAATCAGCAGCAAGATCAAGCCTAATCCAACCAAAGTAATCGCGAATAGTATCATTCTCAAAAGCTTGAAATTTGAGACCTAGAAAGCCATCTGTTACTCCATTTGTAAATTGGCTATTAGGGTAAGTTGAACCTAAAGCTTCAAAGGCTAGATAACCAATATTCTTAGAATCATTAATTCCCTTAAAAGGCTCCCCACTTCCTACTCTATCCCCTACATTTAGTTTGAATGGGTAATTATAGTTTCCATAATCTAAACCAATAGTTTGATTATTTATAGATCCTCTTTTACCAATAATAACACCGTTAATATCTGATGTGGTGCTATCAATAATTTGAGTTATTCTGAAGTCAATTATTCCAGAAGTGTCATTATCAATATTAAAGTCATAAAAGGCACCACTTTTAGATAGTGTAGTGTCCGGAATATCAGTCCATACTACTTGTGCATTCATTGCTTGATTTACTCCAAATACTGCTCCTACAAGACTTGTATATCGTAAAAACTTTTCTTCCTTTCTATTATTCTTCATCATTCACTTTATAATGGCAAAAATCTAAAATTCTAACTAGCCACCCAATTTATTTCTTATCAGACTTTTATCAAGCGCTAAGCTAACTTTTATTTGTTCAGCATCTATACCTAAATAATCAGCAATCTTATGCTCGTATTCGGTTTGCCTTTCGGCGATATCATTAAAAGGCACCACCAAAACTTCCATATTAACTTGGGTACTAATCCACTTTAATAATCTTAATTCTTCCTTTTCCATCTCTAGAGCTCTTTGGAAAGGAAAGTTTTTAAGCGTTTCCGAACTGGATTGGCTCTTCATTTTCTCCTGACTTAAAATCACTTCTGTTATTGGCCGTTGCATCCAAATAATTTTATAGTGAAGACTAGGATCTAGATAACGCAAAAGCGGCCCAACAATTTTAATACAAGATTCATCAATACTTTTCAAGAAAGAATTCTCAGTTGGTAAACTCAGCACCTCAGCAGATTCATAATATCCCCTTGGATTTGATTGATCAGATTCCCTTTGCTGATCATGATAAATGGATAAACCTGACTTCTGAAGCAATTGCATCATAAAGCTTGTCCCACTACGTGGAAAACCACTTACAACTACTAAAGCTTTCTTCTTATCCTTTTTTTTCGCAATCAACTTATCTAGCGCTTTTCTTGCTAATTCATGCTTTGGAGCTTGACCTAAACATATAGTAAAAGCCTTAGTAGCTAAATCAAATTCAGCATTCTCAATCATGATTAATCCCATCATATAATGAGCTTGAGGCTGAAAAAATAATAGTTCTAAACTCTTATCAATAAGTAACTGCGCTTGATCAAATTTATTTTGCTCCAAATTGACCTGCGCCTTTAGGGTCAATGCTGCAACATAATTTTCATTCAACTTTAAAGCTTTTTCTGAAAATTCATTGGCCAAAGCTAATTGCCCAAGCTGAAAACAAGTTTGTGCTAATTCAGTATACAATTGAGGAGATTGTATTCCTGATTCTTCTAGCTTCTTGAAGCCCTTGAGTGCCTCTTTAAATCGGCCTTGAGCCAATAAAAAATTAGCATAAAGAAACTCTAACTGAGCTTTATCACAATTCTCAGACTGTGCCTCCTTGAAATTGCTTTCAAATAGTTCATACTTCCCTAATTTCAGAAATAAATCCAATTGAATAACTCTAATCCGCGGGTCCTTCAAAGACTCTTCTTTAATCTCCTTCAGAGCATCTTTGAATTTATAAGCATCTAATAAGTTTAATATTAGATTATGCTTCAGCTCATTCTTAACATATTGAATGTTTTCATTGGCCTTTCTATCTATATAGCCTAGTTCTTCAAGATTTTCTAGCTCCGCATCGGAATCCTCAATTAATTCACCTCCCTTGAAAGACTTTTCAAAGTCAATAGTATTTTCATAAGTTGGAATAATGCCCGATTCTTTTTTTATTTTAAAAGCATTAAAGAGCACCTTTCCTTCCATATCACGAGCAATAGGCAATCCGTTTAGATGCAAAATACTTGGGCAGATAT
>CBFIDE010000025.1:0-27081 GCA_965661265.1 uncultured Schleiferiaceae bacterium
TAAAATGATCAATAACAGCGCCGATAGTATGAGGCATTACTACGATTTTCCACCATTTAGCTTTGCCGCCATAGTCATTGGATACCAGGCGGTATCTATCACAGATATCTTCTGGAATATAGCCAGCAACTGTGCTGATTATGTTCATATTAGGATTTCTAAAGTATGGAATACCAGCATCATCTAAAGCTGCGCATAAACGATTAGTTTCTTGCATGAGTTCATCAATATTCTTTCTCCAGCCTTCTTTGCCATAAGTCTGCATAATCATCCAAATGGAAACAGCTTGAGCTCCATTTCTACTGCCGCAAAGAGTATAGTCTAGTCCTTGAACATAAGATGCTTCTGTAGTGGCAGCATAGTGCATCCAGTTTTTTCGGATCAGAAATATTCCAGTTCCATAAGGGGCCATTAACATTTTATGAGCGTCAAGTGTGATTGAAGTAATCTCGGGATTTCTAAAATCTAATTGTGAGTCTTTATTGGTCATAGGATAAATAAAACCGCCAAAGGCTCCGTCTGCGTGTACTTTATACGGAAGTCCTCTTTCTTTTAGAACTTTGACCATGGAGTCTAAATCATCAACAGAGCCAAACATTGTAGTACTCATATTAGCAATTACAATAAGATACTTAATGCCTTGAATATTGGCATCATGAATAGCTTGACTCATTGCTTCAAGGTCTATCTCTCTATTGTCCTCATTAACTTTTAAAGGAATGGGCTGTATGCTCAATAGATTAGCTCCTTTATAAAAACTATAGTGGCTATCTTCACTGAACACCACTCCTATTTCATGATTCTTAGCTCTAAACTCTTTTTTATAATAATTTCTATAGATCCATAAAGCTTGAATATTTGCCTCCGTACCACCAGGAGAAACATAGCCATCAACTGATTTTTCTTCGGCATTCAAAAGCTCCTCAGAAACCATTCTGATAAGTTCTACTTCTATTTTTTGAGTTCCTCTAAAAATATCTTCGCCCCCATCTTCAGTCAGAGTATGGCATCCAATATGATTGGGGTTATTAATGAAAGTGCTTAAAAAAGGAGCGTCTTTTAAGAAATCAGCATCACGGTGAAATTGCTGTGTATCTAAATAAGAGCCAGGGATTCCTAAGATTAGATCAGAATCATAATTTCTGTTATTATCAACAGCATTAAATACTCTGTCTTTAATCTCCTTTCTGCTAAGCTTCTTCCAAAACATAATATGATCTTAAAATTGGGTAAAAAAAAACCACGCCTAAGCGTGGTTTTGTCTGTATTTAAATTTTAGCCTACAAGCTCTTTTACCTTGTCAGCAGCTTCTTGTAATAGTATTGCACTATGCACCTCTAAGCCAGACTCATCAATGATCTTCTTAGCCTCAACTGCATTAGTACCTTGTAATCTAACTATAATTGGCACCTTAATATTACCGATGTTCGTATAAGCATCAACAATACCTTGAGCTACTCTATCACATCTCACAATACCACCAAAGATGTTTACCAAGATTGCTTCAACATTATCATCTTGTAAAATGATTCTAAATGCAGTTTCAACACGCTTTGCATCAGCAGTACCTCCAACATCAAGGAAGTTAGCAGGATTTCCACCGGCCATTTTAATAATATCCATTGTTGCCATTGCTAAACCAGCACCATTAACCATACAACCTACGTTTCCGTCAAGGTTTACAAAGTTTAGTCCTGCGTCTGCAGCTTCTACATCAATTGGATCTTCTTCTCTTTTATCTCTCATTTCAGCATAATCCTTATGTCTGAAAAGAGCATTGTCATCTAAAGTAACCTTAGCGTCAACTGCTAAAATTTTATCATCAGATGTCTTTAATACAGGATTAATCTCAAATAAAGAAGCATCAATAGAGTGATAAGCATTGTACAAACTAGTTACAAACTTTACCATTCCTTTCATTGCAGTTCCTGATAGCCCTAGATTAAAAGCAATTTTTCTCGCTTGAAAACCTTGAAGACCAACTTTAGGATCTATTTCTTCATGAAAAATAAGGTGTGGAGTATTCTCAGCTACAGCTTCAATATCCATTCCACCTTCTGTAGAATACATTATCATATCTCTCCCAGTTGCTCTGTTTAAAAGAACTGACATATAGATTTCATCTGTTTCACTTGGTCCAGGATAATATACATCCTCAGCGATCATTATATCGTGAACTTTCTTTCCTTGAGCCGAAGTTTGAGGAGTAATTAAGTTCATTCCGATCATATCAGAGGCAATGTTCTTCACATCATCAAGGCTTTTTGCCAGCTTTACGCCACCACCTTTTCCTCTTCCACCTGCATGAACTTGAGCCTTAACAACCCACCATGAAGTACCGGTTTCTTGATTTAAGCTTTCTGCTGCAGCTACTGCCTCCTCTGGAGAACTTGCTACTTTTCCTCTTTGTACATTCACCCCATAAGAGGCTAGTATTTCCTTACCTTGATATTCGTGAAGATTCATATGAGCTTCGAGTTTATTTTATTTTGAAGTGGCACAAAAATAGAGTTAATGTCCTTAGCCTTCAAATAAATTGATACCATTCTCTACCTTTGTCTGGATTTTTTTTCTGATGTAAACATTTTGTGCCTAAAATTGTCCCTTAAGGGTCTATGAAACAGCTCTTTCTTTTATCTTTTTTACTCCCCACTTTTTTACTTGCTCAGATTGACCGAAAGAATCTAAATGCCCTAAAAATCTCTGATGCGCCTAAGATTGATGGTATTTTAAATGAATCTTTTTGGGCTTCCGCCGAAATCGCCAAAGACTTTGTCATGTTTGAGCCTGGAAATGGTGAGGCTGAGCAGGCTAGTATGAATACTGAAGTAAAAATCGCATATAATGATCAAGCGATTTATATTTCAGCTGTACTAAAGGATAGAAGTCCTGATAGTATTCTAACTCAACTTACAGCAAGAGATGACTTTAATCAGAATACTGATTGGTTTGGAATATTCCTCAATCCTTATAATGATGGCCTAAATGACTTCAATTTCTGGGTAACAGCAGCCGGCGTTCAAGCCGATGCTAGAACAACTCAAGATGGTGATGATTTTAGTTGGAATGCTGTTTGGAAAAGCGCAGTTCAATTAACAGATAAAGGTTGGGTTGTAGAAATGGAGATCCCCTATATGGCTTTGAGATTCCCTGAGAATCAGGTTGAAGAATGGGGCTTGAATATGCTTAGAAGCATTCGTAGAAATAGACATCAATACTCCTGGAATTTCTTGGATAAGAATAGCGGTTATAGATTAGAATATCAATGTGGGTTGCTAAAGAATATTGAAAACATTGACCCTCCTATTCGACTCTCATTAATGCCCTACGTAAGCACTTACGTGAATAGCTTTGATGGTCAATCTCAATTTGATTTTAATGCGGGCATGGATTTAAAATATGGCATTAGTCAAGGTTTTACATTAGATATGACATTAATCCCTGATTTTGGACAAGTGGCTTTTGATCAACAGGTTTTAAACCTTACTCCTTTTGAGAATAGATTTGATGAAAATAGGCAGTTCTTTACTGAGGGTACTGAATTGTTCAGCATAGGAGACTTATTCTATTCAAGAAGAATTGGTGGGGTTCCTAAAAATATAACTGGTAATTCTGTTCAGGATACTAATTTTATTAGAACCGGTCAAGATTTCACTAGACTACTGAATGCCACTAAGGTTTCTGGTCGTACTGATGGTAACCTAGGAATCGGGGTTTTAAATGCTGTTACTGCCAATAGTTTTACTAGTTTCCAAGATCCCGATTCTGGTGAAGAAATTGAAGTGCTCTCTGAGCCTCTTACGAATTATAATGTCCTGGTTTTAGATCAGAGATTCAATAGAAACTCTTCTGTAAGCCTTGTTAACACTAATGTGCTTAGAAATGGACCCTCTCCTGACGCTAATGTGACTGGATTACTTTCTGAGCTCTACAACCCTAATGGCAAGTACCGCTTGAATCTTAGTTTTAAGATGAGTAATATTTTTGATACCGTTTTAAGCACAGGTTATGAGAACGGATTCAGTTTTGCAGATGTTGATGGCGCTTGGCAATGGTCTTGGGCCACTTTTGTAGCAACAGATGATTATGACATCAATGACTTAGGCTTCCAACAAAGGAATAATTACCTCAATCATAATGCCTCTCTTGTATGGCAAACCTTTGTTCCTGATGATCTCTTTAATAAAAGGAGGTTCAGTATTAATATGGAGCATAGAAGCTTATATGAACCAAATAGGTTTGAAGAGTTTAGCTTTAATATGCAGCAATTTGTTCTTTTAAAAGACTTTACTGCTCTTAGGGTTAATTTTAATGCTGTTCCGGTTGAATCATTCAACTATTTTGAACCAAGAAGAGAAGGATCTTACTTTGCTATACCTGCTAGCTACGGCTTTGGAGGATTTATTAGTTCTGATTATAGAAAAGTTTTTGCTGTTGATGCTAATATAGATTTTAGTCAAATTCCTGACTTTGAAACCAATTATTATAACTTCTCTTTTAGACCAAGAATTAGGCTTGGTGATCGTTTATTCATGACACCTAGAATTGAATATAGACTAACCGATAATGAATGGGGCTACGCTAGTAATGATGTAGACCTTACTTACTTTGGTCAGAGAGATATAGATGAATGGACTAATGCAATAGAAGCTAGATATGTCTTCAACCCCTTTGCCTCATTGAATCTAAGTCTTCGCCATCTATGGGTACAAGTAGATTACTCTCAGTTTGGAGAATTACAGAAAGATGGAACTATTAAAACAATAAATGAAATCAAAAGCCCTAATATTAACTTCAATACTTTAAATATTGATATTAGATTTTCTTGGTGGTTTGCTCCTGGCTCTGAACTAATATTCTTATATAGAAATGTAATTTCAACTTCAGCTGATATTGTAGATATTAATTATTGGGATAACATTAATAGTGTTATAAATTCGCCAATGAGAAATAACGTTTCTCTAAGAATGACATATTTCTTAGATTACAACAGCATAAGAAGAAAGCATAAGTATGATAAAGGCCCAACAAATAACTAAATCTTACGGCGAATTAGATGTCCTTAAAGGCGTTGATTTTGAAGGACAAGCTAGTGAGATTGTATCTATAGTTGGTTCTTCTGGAGCTGGCAAAACAACTTTCTTACAGATACTAGGAACCTTAGAGCAAGCTGATAAAGGCAAACTCTTTTTTGATAATCAAGATTTAAGTGAGTTGAATTCTAAGGAATTAGCGCATTTTAGAAATAATGAAATAGGATTTATTTTTCAATTTCACCATTTGCTTCCTGAGTTCACTGCTCTAGAGAATGTATTAATTCCATCAATGATCGGAAAAGATCATACTAAGGCTAAAGAACAAAAAGCCAAAGATTTACTAGATTTATTAGGCTTGAAAGATAGAATGTCACATAAGCCCTCTAAAATGAGCGGTGGTGAGCAACAAAGAGTTGCTGTAGCAAGAGCTTTGATTAATAACCCAAGACTAATTTTAGCTGATGAGCCAACCGGAAACTTGGACTCAGCTAATGCTTTAGAAATGCATAACTTATTCTTAGATTTAAGAAAGGAGTTCAACTGCAGCTTTGTAATTATTACACATAATGAGGAGTTAGCCACCATGGCCGATAGAAGACTACTTATGAAAGACGGACAATTGATTTATTAAAAAAATGATAAAAGATAAAATCAAAAGAATAATAGAGCTGGAAATTGAAGCTTTGAAAAACATTCCTATTGATGGAGTGATTGAAAAAGCTATAGAGTTGATACATGAGGCCGTTCACATTAATGGCGGAAAAGTAGTAGTAAGTGGAATGGGAAAGGCTGGTCAAATAGGATTGAACATTTCCACTACACTTAGCTCTACTGGTACACCTTCTGTATTTCTTCATCCTTCAGAATCTCAGCATGGAGATCTGGGATTGGTTCAAAAGAATGATATCATGTTCTTAATTTCTAATTCAGGAAAAACCAGAGAAATTGTTGAGTTAGAATATTTAGTGAAGCAGCTGTATCCTGGTATTAAAATCATTGGGCTTTGTGGAAATCCAGATGGAGATCTTGCCCAATTTAGTGATGTATGCTTACTCACAGGACATCCAGATGAAATTGGTCCACTAGGCCTCGCTCCTACTACATCAACCACTGTGATGACTGTTGTTGGTGATATTCTGGTTTCTCTAATGATGGAGAAAATTGGATTTACAAAAGAAGAATATGCTAAGCGTCACCATAGTGGCTACCTTGGTCAAAAAGCTAGATTATGACAGATAGATTTACCCTAATTGCCGGCCCATGTGCTATTGAGGATGAGGAAATGGCCTTTTTTATAGCAAGAAAAGTTAAAAGCATTTGTGACGCATTAGACATTCGATACATCTTTAAAGGGAGTTATAGAAAAGCCAACCGTTCTAGATTAGATAGCTTCACAGGAATTGGTGATCAGAAAGCTCTTGAGATACTTCATAAAGTTGGAAAAGAGCTAGAAATTGAAACTATTACTGATATTCATGAAACGCATGAAGCCAAGTTTGCAACAAAATATGTTGACTTTATTCAAATTCCTGCATTCTTGTGTAGACAAACAGAACTTTTAATGGCTGCTGGAAAGCATGCAAAAGGGGTGAATATTAAAAAAGGTCAATTCTTGTCTCCTGAAGCAATGAAGTTCCCTGTTGAGAAAGTATTAAGCACTGGCAACCCGAATGCTTGGGTATGTGAGAGAGGTGTTACCTTTGGTTATTCTGATTTAATCGTGGATGCTACTTCTATTCATCGTCTAAAAGCCTTAGGACAAAAAGTGATTATGGACTGTACACATTCTGTTCAGAAGCCTAATCTTACAGTTGGAGTTACTGGTGGAGATCCTAGTCTTATAGAAACTATCGCTTTAAGCGCTGTTGCAACAGGAGCAGACGGTTTCTTCATAGAAACTCATCCTGACCCTAAAACTGCCAAATCAGATCCTCATACCATGCTTCAATTGGATAAATTGGAAGGTATTTTGAGAAAATCAATGAAAATTAGAGAAGCATTACAATAAGATATGAGCCAGAACAATACATTATATCATAATCTAAAGCTCCTAAAAGAAAGCTTTGATGCCACAATAGAAATTAGTACTACTGATATTAATCAGATCGCGCTCTATTCGGAAACTTACGGTTTTAGTATAGATGAGCTATTTTATGATGAGATTGAAATCATGGAGCAGGAAACGATTCAAGATATCAAGCTATTTGTAATGGATTGCGATGGTGTGCTTACTGATGGCGGAATGTATTTTAGTAAGAATGGTGATGAAATAAAGCGATTTAATGCTAAGGATGGCCTTGGAATTAAGCAGTTGCAAAAGGAAGGCATGCTAACTGGTATTATCAGCGCAGGAACTAGCACGGGCTTGGTAGAAGGAAGAGCTTCAATGCTAGGAATTAATCACGTTTATGTCGGAAAGGAAAGAAAACTTGATATTCTGAATAAGTGGCTTGCTGAACTTAATATTGATATCAGTGAAGTGGCCTACATTGGCGATGACCTAAGTGATTTAGAGATTATCAATGTTGTTGGCCTAAGTGCTACACCGGCTGATGGACATGATGAGCTTAAAAAATCGGCACATATTGTTCTTACAAAGCTAGGTGGGCAAGGTTGTGTAAGAGAACTTATAGATCACTATCTTCTTGCAGGATTATAAGAAAATCCACGCATTGGTCAAATACATATTGTAGAGATAAGTTCCCCAAACTACATTCAAAATTAGTAATAATATATAGCTAGAATTTGCTAGCATGCTTGCTCCTATTCCTATCTTAGATTTAAGGAGGAAAATTGCATTCCCTAGTAAAAGTATAAATCCTAAATGCTCTATTTTTAGGCTTCCGCCGATATATTGACTTATGACCAGCAGAAATGCTGCACCAAAAAGCCAAAGCGGCAAATTCTTTAATGCACTTAGTTTTGTCTTCAACAAAAATAGTAATGTAAAAAAGGCTGGACTTCCTAGTATAAACCTATAATACGAATGCATACTTCCAGCTGATGTGAAGAACTGGTAAAGAGTAACTCCTATAAAGTAGCTTAGACATGAAAGAATTAAGAAATCTTTTTGATCCTTAATTAATCTGTTTTTGATAAGTCTTTGGGTTAAATAATAAGCTGCAGGAATGGTAACAAAAACCAGAGAGAAAATATTCATTCCATAACCCTCCTCAGACCAGTCCGAAAAGCTTTGAGGAAATGACCATCCGCTACTCCATAATCGTGAAGCTTTAAAAAAGGCACCCCATTCAGCACCACCAAGGAATTGAAGGGCAAAGCTTAATAAAATCGCGAGAAGCAAAGAAGCCAGAAGAAGAGTACTTATTCTTAAACTAGCTTTCATCCGATAAATAAGGGCCACCAGAATTAAGGCAACTATAAGAATCCAAGAAGCAGGGCGAAGCATTGCCAAGAAAACCAAGCAAATTAAACTCAGTTTTGGGGCTTTATTAAGATATAAATATGCAGACAAAATCCCTAACAGAATAAAGAGCGATTCTGTATAAGGCATGGCTATGAAAACAAAACCTGGTAAAGAGAAAACCAATAATAGCTCCTTGAATGAAAAGCCACTTTTACTCAATTTCTGTGCTATAAAAATGGCAAGAATAAAGAATAGAAAATTAAGAAGACTGATACCTAGGAAAGAAAGATGAAGGACTTTCCAGATATAAGGGAAGAAAGGCAGAAAAACTGGCCTAGCTTGGTCATAGCAGTTAAATCCTTGATGATAGGAATGCTCCTGAATACAGTTGTAGATGGCTGCATCCCAATTATTGAAATCTAAGTTTGTAGTATAGCCCTGATCCGTCTTTGATATTATAGGAGCATCCCAGCTGCCAGTGCGTTCATAATTACGTAAGAAAAAGCCAACGGTGCTATTGTAACTATTAGAGTCCTGTAATAGCTTAAATGTGCTCAAAAACAATATTGTTACAATTGCAGCAGCTAATGAAGTTTTTAAAAACAAAGAATCCCGCAAAAGCGGGATTCCGTATGGGTTATATGTGTTTTTATTCGTCTTCACCCATAAATTGCTTCATGGCCATATCACTTACACCCATATTGCTAAATCCACCGTCATGGAAAAGATTTTGCATGGTAACTTTTTTAGTAAGATCGGAGAATAGACTTATGGCATAGGCGGCACATTCATTTGCATCAGCATTTCCAAGTGGACTCATTTTATCAGCATAGCTCACAAAGCCATCAAAGCCTTTTACACCGCTACCCGCGGTAGTTACGGTAGGAGATTGAGAAATGGTGTTTACTCTAACCTTATCTCTAACGCCCCAGTGGTAGCCAAAACTACGAGCGATACTTTCTAAATAAGCCTTATTGTCGGCCATATCGTTATAGTCAGGGAATGTTCTTTGTGCAGCCATATAGGTTAATCCTACAATGCTACCCCACTGTGCCATACTCTTTCTTTTCCAAGCAACTTGCATTACTTTATGGAAAGAAACAGCTGATACATCCCAGCCTTTCTCTAACCAATCATAGTTTAAATCTGTATAATGTCTTCCTTTTCTAACATTCACGGACATTCCGATTGAATGAAGAACGAAGTCTAACTTACCTCCTAAAATTTCTTCTGCTTTTTCAAATAGATTATCTAGATCTTCAATGCTTGTTGCATCCGCCATAATTACTTCTGACGAAGTCTTTTTTGCAAGATCATTTAACTCTCCCATTCTAATAGCGATTGGAGCATTTGATAGCACAAATTTAGCACCGTGTTCATGTGCTTGTTCTGCTACTTTCCAAGCAATAGACTGCTCGTTAAGTGCACCGAAAATAATTCCTCTTTTTCCTTCTAATAGACCTGAAGCCATAAAATAAAGTTTGTGTTTGTAAGGTAAAGGTATACTTTTAGTTGAAATTTTTATCAATAGAATTCAAGATTCACTGAATATGCATTTCTAAGAATGCTGTCTTAATAATTTCTCAAGAACTCCTTTTCATCTTCGGACAGACTTTCTGCCCCTTCAGATTTTACCTTTTGTAATAATTGATTTAATTTTTCTTTCTCTTCTGCCCTCTTATGATTGTATTCATCATCAATATTTCTGCGAGGAGCACTTACCGATTTAGAATTGATTAAGGTCGGCTTGACCCAAAGTAGTATTGTCATAAGGCTTGTAGGCACAATAATAAAAAGCAAAGTCCTTTCATTCTCATAAATCATACTAGGCACAAGAATTAAAGCCAAGGCCATGCCAACGAGTGCTCCATATAGATGTGCATCATGTCCAATATTATCTCTATTAGTACGCATTCCATAAATGGAATAAGCAATAAAACCTAAACCAAAAACCCATGCAGGCATAGGGATAGGAAGAAGAATCAACATGAGTTCCATTCCTGGAAATACTGCAATGGCACCAAATATAACCCCACTTACTGCGCCAGAAGCTCCAACGGATGTATAATAGTCTTGATGCCTATGCCCAATAAATGAAAATGTACTAGAGAAAGCCAAGCTTCCAAAGAAAATAAATAAGAGGCCTGCGGTTCCAACGGAGCTCTCTAGGCTTGACGCAAAAAAGTAGAAACTTAAAAGATTGAACAGCAAATGATTAAAATCTGCGTGAACAAAACCACAAGTGATTATGCGCCATAGCTCTCCTCTTTTTAATGCCGCGACATCAAACTTTAGGCTGTCAAAGAGAGAACGATTGTTTAAGGCCATGAAACTTATAATCCCAATGGCACCTAGTAAGTAGTTACTAATCAATAGATTAAATTCCTTTTGAAATTATTTCTGCTTTAATTCTTGCTTCAAGACCTTCGCTGATAGGCCAAAGGGGTAAGCGCATTTTACTTCCGCAAATATTACGATCTTTTAATACAGCTTTTATTCCACCAGGATTACCTTCTTCAAAAAGCATTTGAGTAATATTGAAAAGCTTATAATGCATTTCATTTGCTGTTTTGATATCCCCATTGAGAGCTGCATCTACCATTGCGGTGAATGTACTTGGAAAACCTTGTCCGCTAACAGAGATAACTCCATTACCTCCTACAGCCATCATTGGAAGACTTAAATTGTCATCTCCGCTAATGAGCAAGAAACCTTCTGGTCTACCTTGGGCAATTTCCATTATTTGATCAAAGTCCCCACTAGCTTCTTTTATTCCAATTATATTATCAAAATCATGTGCTAATCTTAAACAAACTTCAGATGAAATATTAGAAGATGTTCTTCCTGGCACATTGTATAAAATAATTGGAAGTGGCGCTATAGCACTAAGTGCTTTATAGTGCTGATAGATTCCTTCTTGAGTAGGCTTATTATAATAAGGACTAACGGACAATATTGCATCAACACCATTTAGGTCAAAGCTTTCAAAATCTTCAATAGTTGCAGCCGTATTATTTCCACCAATACCATATACAATAGGCATTCTAGAATCATTAACCCTTAATACCACATCTAGAATCTCTCTTTTCTCTTCTTTAGTTAAAGTAGGATTTTCTGCTGTAGTTCCATTAACTACTAGATAGTTCACTCCGTTCTCATATACATAGTTCACAAGCTTTTCTAAGCCAATATAATCTACATCACCATTTTCTATAAAAGGAGTAATTAAGGCTACTCCAGTACCAATAAACTTATCCATTATTTATTCTTTTCAGGCAGTTTTCTAACTCTTTAACAAAGGATTTCGCATCTTCAGAAATGATGCTTAAATCAGAGGGCAAAGATGACGAATTTGATGCAGTAATTCTAAACTTAGCATTGATCATTCTACTCAGAACATTTAGACATCTTTTGAATCCACTTCCTAGGTCAATGAACAGATCATATTCCGTATTGGTATAGTCCCTCACCACTGCTTCCTTTGGAAAATACTTCCAGTTAATATCAGATTTGAAGAGATGCTTATTCCTCTCTTCCTCTTTCTTCTGTTTTCTAGGTACGTAAGAGATCATCTCAAGATCATAAGAGCTGAAGAATGAATTTGCCTCCTTAAAATGCTCGGCTAAATAGTCCTCTTCAGATAGTATTAGCACTTTCTTGATGCTTTCAAATCCCGAATAAGCGCTTTGATGATTGAAATTCTTTTCCAACTTCTTAAAGTAGAAATCTCTTATACTTTGAATCATTTACCAATTTTTTTTAAGAATTCGGACTCACTAATAATAGCAACACCCAGGTCTTCAGCTTTCTTTCTTTTTGCAGGTCCTAGGCCTTCTCCAGCCACTATAAAGTCTGTTTTTGATGAAACTGAAGACGCATTTCTTCCACCATTCATTTCAATCAAATCCTTCAATTCATTTCTACTTAAACTTTCAAAACTACCACTAATCACTATTGCCAGTCCATTTAAGACATCACTCCCTCCTTCTTTTTCCTCAATCTCAAATTGAAGGCCATAGGATTGTAAACGTTTAACTATGGCAATATTATCAGGCTTTTCTCTAAAGTTTATTATGCTTTGCGCGATTCTTTCTCCTATTTCTCCAACGGCCAATAATTCCTCTAAACTAGCATTAAGAATGATGTCCATAGTCTTAAAGTATCGAGCAAGCTTTTTAGCCACAGTTTCTCCTACATACCTAATTCCAAGCGCAAAAAGTACTCGCTCAAAAGGAATATTCTTTGAAGCTTCTAGTCCCTTCAGCATCTTTTGTACAGATTTTTGGGCCATTCTTTCTAATGGAAGGAGGTCTGCTTCATTTAATTCATATAAATCTGCATAATTAGAAATTAAGCCTTCATTAAAAAGCTGCTTTATGGTTTCCTCACCAAGCCCATCAATCTCCATAGCTTTTCTGCTAATGAAATGTTGAATTTTAGCAGTTCTCTGAGGAGGACAATGCATTTCATTTGGACAATAATGTTGCGCTTCGCCTTCTTGTCTTTCTAATGCTGTACTGCATTCTGGACATCGAGTAGGAAAAATAAACTCTTCGCTATCGGCCTTTCTTGCATCGGTGACAACAGAAGTGATTTTAGGAATAATCTCTCCACCTTTCTCAACCCTAACAATATCCCCTAGTCTTAAATCTATTTTTTTGATTTGATCTGCATTGTGAACCGAAGCTCTTTTAACTGTGGTTCCGGCCAATTCAACAGGCTTAAGGTTTGCTACAGGTGTAATTGCTCCTGTTCTTCCCACTTGAAATTCTAAGCTTAGGAGTTCTGTTTCAACTGATTCTGCCTTAAATTTATAGGATATCGCCCATCTAGGCGACTTAGCTGTATATCCTAATTCTTCTTGCTGTCTATAATTATTAAGCTTAATTACAATACCATCAATTTCAAAGTTCAGCTCCGTTCTATGAACGTCCCAATAGTTGATGAAATCAAATATCTCATCTATATTCTTGGCCTTAGAGATGTATTTATCTTTTATACTTGGCGTATTAAATCCCCATGTCTTTGCCTTTTGGATGCTATCATAATGATTGTCTGCCAACTTTTCTTTAGACATCACATAGTATAAGTAAGTGTCTAATGGTCTAGTAGCTACTATCTTACTATCCTGCAGTTTGAGACTTCCGCTTGCAGAGTTTCTAGGATTTGCAAAAGGCTCTAAACCTTCCTCTAATCTGCTTTTATTCAATTCATTAAATCCATCTAACTTCATGAATACTTCACCACGTATTTCAAAGTCTTCTGGAAAATCATTTCCTGATAATTCTAATGGAACACTTTGAATGGTTCTTACATTGCTACTAATATCGTCTCCTTTTTTTCCATCTCCTCTAGTAACAGCACGATCTAATTTACCGTTTACATAGGTGATTCCAATAGCTGCACCATCATACTTTAATTCACATACAAATTCATGTTCCTCTCCTAAGCTTTTAGAGACTCTCTCTAAGAACTCTTCTAGCTCTTCTTTAGAATAGGTATTGCTAAGTGAAAGCATTGGATATTTATGCACCACTGTCTTAAAATTCTTAGTAATTCCACCGCCTACTCTTTGAGTAGGGCTATTTGGATCTTGAAATTCAGGATGTTTGTTTTCTAAGTCTTGAAGTTCTTTTAAAAGTGTATCAAATTCAAAATCAGAGATTTCAGGATTATCTTGCATATAGTACAATCTATTATGCTTGTTTAAATCAGACCTGAGCTGATCAATCTTTAATTTTATATTCTCTTCAGTCATTAAAAGGTATTATTAAACAAAAGTAAGCAATGAATTTTGTCCATTGGGTATTAAAAAATCTATGCCTCAAATTAATAATTTAGGATTCTAAATGTAATATCTTTGATGATAAATATGATATTTTGAGATGGCTAAACCTAAAGAAAACGAGTATCCCGAATTTTATTCGGGCTATATAAAGTTAAACCCATTCGATGATATTATTCAGAATCTAGAAGATAGTTTAAAAGGTATGCTGTCTTATCTCAACACTTTAAAAGACAAAGATTTAAACTTCTCTTATGCTCCTAGAAAGTGGTCAATAGCCCAAGTAGTTCAACACTTGATTGATACTGAGTTTATGTTCATTTCTAGAGTATTATATATCGTGCGTGCCGATAAACCTGCACTTCTATCGATGGATCAGGATGAATGGGCAGAAAGCACCAAAAATCAAAACAAAACTGTAAAAGAGTATATAGAGGATTTCAAAAGGATTCGCTCACTATCTATTAGCTTCCTGCAATCTATACATCCTCAAGACTATACAAGACTGGGGACTATCAATGATTTGGAGATAAGCTTAAGAGCCATCGGATTTATTATCTCTGGACATTGCTATCATCATATCACATTATTTACCGAAAAATATTCCAATTGAGAGCCCTCCTATTTATCCTATTGCTCACTTCTTGTTCAACGGCAACAACTTCAAATACCAAAGTAGGGAAAGAAGAAATTCTGACCATTATGGATCAACAAGTAGAGTCATGGAATCAAGGAGATTTAGAGGGGTTTATGCAGCCTTATCAACAAGATGACAGCTTAACCTTTATAGGAAGCAGAGGGCGCAATTTCGGATGGCAAACAACCTTAGATAACTATAAAAAATCTTATCCTAATAAAGAAGCAATGGGCCAATTGTCCTTTTCAGATCAAATGTTTCATCATATCACAGATTCAACTTGTTTTTTAAGTGGTCAATGGAAATTAGAAAGAAAAGTCGATACGCTATCAGGGTATTATACCTTATTCTGGAAGAAAACAAACGGTCAATGGGTTATAACAACAGATCATAGTAGCTAGAATGAATCAATTAAATATTCCCGAAACTAATTTACAGAGAGTTGTAATTATTGGATGTGGCTTTGCTGGATTAAACCTAGCAAAGGGTCTAAAAGGTCAAGATTTTCAAGTAATACTTATAGACAAGCATAACTACCATACTTTTCAGCCTCTACTATATCAGGTGGCCACGGCAGGTTTAGAACCTGATAGTATTGCTTATCCAATTCGAAATATATTCAAAGGCCAGCCTAATTTCTTTTATCGAATGGCTGAAGCACAATCGGTGGACAGTGCGGAAAGAGTTATCACTACTAATATCGGTGATTTACCTTATGATTAGCTTGTTATAGCTACAGGAAGTAATACTAATTACTTTGGTATGGAAGATGTCGAAGAGAATTCGATGTCCATGAAGACCGTTCCAGAAGTGCTAAACTTGAGATCTTTGATGCTTCAAAATTTTGAGTCAGCTTCATTAACCAATGATCTTTTGATTAGAGAGATATTAATGAATTTTGTGATTGTGGGCGGTGGACCAACTGGTGTGGAACTAGCAGGTGCTTTAGCGGAGCTTAAAAACCATGTGCTCCCTAATGATTATCCAGATTTAGATTTTAGAAGAATGTCTATCCATTTGGTTGAAGCTGCAGATAGATTGCTACCTCCAATGAGCGCAAAAGCCTCTGTCAATAGTTTGAACTACCTCAAAGATATGGGCGTTCAGGTCTGGTTAAATACCCAAGTAAAAGCCTATGATGGTGAAACAGTGAAGACAAATCAAAAGAATTTAATAAGTTCAAATATGATTTGGGCCGCTGGCGTAAGCGGTAAACTAATGAAAGGCTAAGCAGAGGATTCCTTTGAAAGAGGGCGATATCTTGTTAATGGTTCCAATCAAATAATTGGTCAGGAGTCTGTTTATGTTATCGGTGATATCGCCTTAATGAAGAATGCTGATAATCCAAAGGGACATCCTATGGTAGCTCAAGTAGCGATTCAACAAGCCGTTCATCTAGCCAAAAACTTAAAACGTCTAGTTAAGAATCAAGAGGCTAAAGACTTTGTTTATAAAGACTTAGGCTCCATGGCTACAGTAGGTAGAAATAAAGCTGTGGCGGATTTAGGCAAGTTTAAGGTAGGAGGTTTTATTGGCTGGCTCATTTGGATGTTAATTCATTTAATTAGTCTAGTGGGGTTCAGAAATAAACTAGTAGTTCTATTGAATTGGTTCGTTAACTATTTTAGTTACGACAGAAAAATTAGACTGATTATTAGGCCTTTTAATAGGAATCTCAAATAGCTTAATGTGTACATTAAGTCATATTAGCATAGATCACGGTTTTATTCTCTCACACAATAGAGATGAGCAGATATCTAGACCAAGTGCTGATAAAATACAAGTAAAAGAGACAGTATTCTTTCATCAAGACCTTCAGGCAGGAGGCAAATGGTTTCGTGCTAGTAAGAATTTATGTGTCTGTTTGCTGAATGGCGGAAGTATCCATTATCAAAGAAAGAAGAAATACAGGCATAGTAGAGGCCTTATCCCAATTGATATTCAGAAATATTCCAGTCCTCAGGATTTTCTCAATAATTACAGTTTAAAGGATATTGAACCCATTACTCTTATACTGAGGTATAATAATAAACTGTTTGAACTAATTCATAATGAAGAATCAAGTGTTCTTAATGAATTATATAGCAGTCAAAATTATATTTGGTCCTCCACTACACTCTATTCGGTAGAATGAAGAAATAAGCGCCAAAAGAATTTCTTTGAATGGCTTTCTGCTCTGGGCGATTTAACCCCAAAGGTCTTGGAGGATTTTCACCTTCATTCTAAGAAGAGCAATAGTTTATTATATAAAGGAATTAAAGAGCTTAAAACTATAAGCTTCACTCAATTTTATAAGTCCAAAAACGACTATATTTTGTCTTATACGGATTTACTAAAAACTACTTTCGAAAAAATTAAGATGTTAACAATAAATTTAAACTCACTGATAATGAGTTTTTTTCATTTTAATAAGGTACTTTGTATTGCATGGTACTATATTTTATTCGTATGTTTGCATAAAATTAAACGTAGTGAATATAGATAATACAAAAGCACAGATGCGTAAAGGAGTATTGGAACTATGTATCCTATCTCTTCTTTCAAATCAAGATGCCTATGCCTCTGATATAATATCGGAGCTTAAGAATGCTAAAATGATAGTTGTTGAGGGTACGCTCTACCCTCTTCTAACTCGTCTTAAAAATGCAGACCTACTCTCCTACCGCTGGGAAGAATCAAAATCGGGCCCACCCAGGAAATATTATTCCTTAACCCCAAAAGGAAAATCTTCTCTTACTGAATTAAGCACTAGTTGGGATCAACTTGTGAGCGCTGTTGAAAGGACCAAAACAAAATCTTAAGCCATGAATAAAACATTAAACATAAACTTAGCAGGGCTCATCTTTCATATTGATGAGGAAGCGTATTTGAAATTAGAATCTTATCTAAGAAAACTAAAGGATCAATTCAGGAATTCTGAAGGTGGTCATGAGATAATCTCTGATATAGAAAGCAGAATTGCTGAGCTATTGAAGGAAAAGATTTCTGTTTCTAAGGAGGTAATAAGCATGGATGATATTAATGAGGTGATTAATATCCTTGGTCGTCCTGAAGATTATATGGATGAGGAAGAACAAGTGTATATTGAACCTAGCTACACATATTCTAGAACTGAGAAAAGAATCTTTAGAGATAGAGATGATAGAATTTTAGCGGGAGTAGCTGCTGGAGTAGCTGCATATTTTAATGTAGACTCTATTTGGGTTCGTCTGCTATGGATTATCGCTCTTTTCAGTGGATTTGGGTTCTTAATTTACATCATTCTATGGATTGTTATTCCGGAAGCTAAGACCACAGCAGAAAAGCTGCAGATGAGAGGCGCTAAAGTAAATATTGACAATATCGAAAAAAGCATTAAATCTGGAGTGGAAACCATGAATAAGAATGTCAAAGAATTTTCTAAAAAAGCTAGAGATTATGATTATTCTGCACAAGCTGATAAGATTAACTCAACTGCAGGTTCCATTGGCCGTTCCACAGGAAATGTAGCTAAAAACTTTGTTAGATTATTGGCAAAGTTGATCGGGTTTGTATTCCTTATTATTGGAATAATGATTCTTATTTCCTTCACGATTGCTTTGTTAACCGGTGGCTTTGCCCTTGCTGGACTAGGATATGGATTTGAGGATATCATGGCTTTTGCAAGCTTGATTGCTGATAGTGCAGGTCAAGCTAGGAGTATCTTATTTGGTGCCGGAATTCTAGCGTTAATGCCACTTACCATTCTCATTTACTTAGGGCTAAAGTTAATCTTTGGTTTAGAACCAATGAATGTTTGGTTTAAAAGAACCATTGCTATTTTCTCTGTGATTGGATTGATAATAATAATAAGTAATCTTGTGTCAATCAGAAGATCATTTGATTCTACTTCTTATGTTAAGACAACAGAAACAATCAGCTTAGATTCTAGCTTTACTCTTTATGGCATTCAAGATGAAACTTGGGAAATGTATGAAGATGGCAGCTTTGAGCAGGAATGGATTTATACCAACGGAACCCACACCTTTAGTAATGTTAGACTTAACATTAAACTAAGTTCTGATTCGCTAGTTTGGTTGGAAACTAAGGCTATTTCTCAAGGAAATAATAGAAGAGATGCCAGAAAAAGTGCTCAAAACATACATCATAAATTAATAATCAAGGACTCTGAGGTTATTATGAGCCCATACACTGAATTAGATTCTAATGCTAAGTTTAGAGGTCAGCGCCTGAGATATATTCTTTATCTACCGGAGAATTACGTGGTAAAGCTTGACCCTAGTTCTGTTGATGTTTTCTATGACTTAGACAATATTGATGGCTACCATGATTATGATATGGTCAAGCATTCTTGGATCATGACTTCTAGAGGTCTAAAATGTGCTGATTGTTTTAATTGATTTATAATTCTTCGTTTTCTTAGAAGTCTATATTTGCTTAAAATTTAAGACTTGCAGAGAATTTATCTCATAATACTTTTCCTCCTGACCTATTCATCTATAGTAGGTCAGGATTTTTATTCTTATCAACTTCAGTTTGATGAGACAACAGGAATTGTACAAGGCAGTCTTAAAATCGAGCTTGACTCACAGAACCCTTACCCTGATACGCTTCTCCTACACCTACCTTCAAGATCTTTAGAGGCAAATACCTCAATGTTGCAAGAACAGCTTCTGAGTTTTCAGGATCTAAGTGTTCATTTTGAGTCCGAAGAAAAAAGAGGATTTATAAGGATTATCAATCTAAAAACAGAAAGTCAAGATTCTATAGCGGTTTGTACTAATTGCGAATTCACTCCAATAGTATTGCCTTCAAATTCTGAAAATGATCAAGTGAATATAGAGTTTAGTATCAAGCTTCCGAGTGTCAATAATAGATTAGAAATGGGCTTGATTGATGGTGTATGGAGAATTACAGATTGGCTTCCAAGGCTGGCACCTAGAAAGAATAAGCAGTTCTACCCTATTCCTATCAACTTATTTAGAGACCAATTAATTCAAACGGACAGCATTGAAGTGGGTTTAGAATTAAATTCGGACTTGGATGCAATTTCTAACTTGAAGGAAGTTGATGTTATTGAGAATGAAATTGAGAAGACAAAAACCATTCAATGGTTATCTAGTGCTGCAAACCTTCACATCTTTATTGCCCAGGAAATAATCCGCTATCCATTAAATGAAAAAGTAGAATTGGCCTTTTTTGAGATGGATCCTTGGACCTTGTCCACGGCCGCTGATATGTTCAAAGATATTGATCAATATCTACTCAGAAAGTTGAATTATCAGCTCAAGAAGCATACAGTATTAATTCTACCTAAAAAGAAGGCCTACTATCAGTCTAAAGATCTTATTAGCCTTGAGATATCCAATAATCAGCTGCAGTTTGAATCAGAATGGCTACAAGCAATATTAGAAACTGAATTTAGAATTAAGGAAGGCTTTAATGGTTATGAAAAACCTTATTTGAGTGTTGGAATTCCATACTTCTATAAATATAACTTCATTGATGAGGAATTCAATGAAGCACGATGGATTCCTTATAGCACCTCTGTTTTAGGACGAGTGTTTAGTTTAGATGACTTTCAATATTCCTATCAAAACCAATTTTTATATCTCTACCTAGCTCGCCAAGGATTAGATCAGGAATATAAGGCTCCTTCAGACAGTCTGACTAAATTGAATTATGAAGCCGTTCCAAAGGCTAAGTCTTTCTTGGGATATAATCATCTGAATAAGTATGTGGGTGATCGTGACTTTAATAGAGCAATGAAAGATTATATGTCTGATGCTCAAGATACTCTGGTGGAAGAAGAGCGTTTGGAGTATTTTTTAAGTTACTATAGTAATAAGGAAATTAAGTGGTTTACTAGAGGGTATATGTTGCGTCAAGCGCGATTTGATTACAACATAATAAGTGAGGACCACTGCCCTACTGTTGCTACCCTCACCGTTAAAAACAATTCTAATTTTGCTCCTCCTTATTCTGTATCACATTATAAGGACGGAAAGCTAGTTTTTACAGAGTGGATTGAAGGACACACTGGAACCAAATCTGTTCAACTCTATTTATCAGATGCAGATAAATACGTTATCAATGCACACCAATCTCACCCTGAGCTCAATCAAAAGAATAACAGTATTAAAACAAAGGGCGCTCTGAAAAAATTGGAGCCACTTCATTTGCAATTTTACAGCAGTTTTGATGATCCTGATAAAACACAAATATTTTGGCAGCCAAGCGTAGGCTTTAATGCCTATGATAAGATTCTTTTAGGGGTTAATCTTTACAATACCGGACTGACCAATAAAAAATGGGAATACAGCATTGCGCCTACTTTTAGTACCGGAACCTCAGAGCTTACAGGCTCTGCAAGCTTATCTTATACCCTTTTACCTAAAAGTGGTCCTTTCAGACAAATTAAGTTTGGGGCTTACGCCCGATATCTCCACTATGATAGGGATTTATCCTTCTTTAGATTGTCACCAGCTGTGAATTTTTATTTTCAAAAACCCTATGGAAATAGCCCAATAAGAAGGAAAATACGAGCAAGAGTGGTAAGCGTAGAAAGAGAATTAGCTCCAGATTTTGATGGAGTTCCTAACTCCATTAGTAATGCTAGTTATACCATAGCCAATCTGACCTATTTTAGAGAGAATATAGAGGTACTTAATCCTTCTACCTTAGAATTAGATATTCAGGCAGGAAATGCATTTAGCAGAGCTAGCATATCTTTTGATAAAAGATGGATGCTGCCTAATAAGAGATGGTTCATTTGGAGAAGTTTTGCTGGAGCCTTTTTTAACAGCAGCTTTGAACAGACTTCTGGAGACCCTAATTTTTATAGTTTTGGTTTGAGTGGAACGCAGGATTACACTTTTGATCAGAGCTTTATTGGTAGATCAGATACAAGTGGAATTTGGAGTAAGCAATTTTTTACAACGGATGGTGGCTTCAGAAATGCTACTGGAGTCTTTGCTGATTCTTATATGATTAGCACAGGCTTCAGTCTTCCAATCTGGACAGTATTTGGAGTTTATGGTGATATAGGTGTTGCTAATAATTTTGATCAAATTTATTACGGTTACGGAATCAGAGTTGCCTTAGTAACAGATTTTCTTGAATTCTATATGCCAATGGGAGATCAGAATGGACTTCTTGTCAATCAAGATAATTATGGTCAAAACCTAAGATTTGTCCTTGATTTGAATCTTTCTCACATCATCAATAGGTTAAGAAGAGCTTACTATTAAAAAAAGGCTTCATTAAATCTAATCACTATTCTTATTTCATTGGCTTTCAGGCCTATTCTACATTATTAGATGCCCTAATTTTTGACTAAATTGCGGGCTTATAATTTGTATGCAATGAGTGAGGTAAAAACTAATAAGGAGGCTCTAAGTTTTGAGCAAATGAAGGAAAATCTTCTAGCGGACTATAAATTAGTTGTTGAAAGTAGAGAAGCCAGCTTAATTGGAAGACGAGAAGTTCTAACCGGAAAGGCTAAATTTGGAATTTTTGGAGATGGAAAAGAGTTAGCTCAAATTGCTTGGTCTAAGGTATTTAAGAATGGAGATTTTAGATCTGGATATTATAGAGATCAAACCTTTATGATGGCTATTGGCCAATTAAGTACTCAAGAATTCTTTGCAAGTCTATATGCCGATACTGATATAAATAATGAGCCTGCAACTGCCGGGCGTCAAATGAATGGTCACTTTGCGACTAGGAGTTTGGACGAAAATGGCAATTGGCTAAACTTAACCGAACAGAAAAACTCTTCTGCTGACATCTCTCCTACTGCAGGTCAAATGCCTAGATTGCTTGGACTTGCTGAAGCTTCTAAGGTTTATAGAGAAAGTAATGAACTTGCCTCATGGACTAGTTTCTCCCAAAAAGGAAATGAAATTGCTTGGGGAACTATTGGTAATGCTTCTACTTCTGAAGGTTTGTTTTTTGAAACCATAAATGCTGCTGGTGTTCTACAAGTTCCTATGGTAATTAGCATATGGGATGACGAATACGGGATTTCCGTTCATAGTAAGTACCAAACTACAAAGCAAAATATCTCTGAAATTTTAAAGGGTTTCCAAAGAAATAAAGAGGAAGATGGATATGAGATTATAAGAGTAAAAGGTTGGGATTACCCTGCCCTTGTTGAAGCTTATGAAAAAGCTGAAAAAATTGCAAGAGAAGAGCACGTACCTGTAATGGTCCATGTGAATGAGATTACTCAACCACAAGGACATTCAACTTCAGGCTCTCATGAAAGATATAAAAGCGCAGAAAGACTTCAGTGGGAAAAGGATTTTGACTGTATGAAGAAAATGCGCGAATGGTTAGTAGCTACTGCTGTTGCGACTGATGAAGAATTAGAGACTATTGAAAAAGCCTCTAAGAAATCTGCCAGAGAAGCAAAAGCATCTGCCTGGAAAAACTTCATCAATCCGATTAAAGCTGAAGTTGCTGATGTAATAGCCTTATTAGATGCCTGCGCAGCTGAGTCAGATTATTCTGCCCAAATAGAAGAAATTACATCTAGTCTAAAACTTTTAACAGAACCCATTAGAAAGGATACCGTTGGTGCTGCTAGAAAAGCATTGCGTATCATGAGATCTGAGAACTTAGCTTCTAAGTCTAATGTGGCGTCCTGGCTTAAGAACTCTGAAGCAATAAACTATGATAGGTTTAATAGTAGACTTTACTCTGCTTCAGATCTAAGTCCTTTAAATGTTGAAGCTGTAGAACCTTCCTATACAGACTCAAGCCAAGATGTTGATGCGAGATTAATTCTGAGAGAAAACTTTGATCAAATTCTAAGTAATCGTCCTGAAGTATTAATCTTTGGTGAGGATAGCGGTAAAATTGGAGATGTTAATCAAGGCTTAGAAGGCTTACAAGACAAACATGGCGAGGCCAGAGTTTTTGATACTGGAATTAGAGAAGCGACTATTCTTGGTCAAGGTATCGGAATGGCAATGAGAGGTTTAAGGCCAATCGCAGAAATACAATACTTAGATTATTTGCTTTATGCAATGCAAATAATGAGCGATGATCTAGCAACTCTTCAATACAGAACCAAAGGTGGTCAAAAAGCTCCTGTGATTGTTAGGACTAGAGGTCATAGATTAGAAGGTGTTTGGCACTCAGGCTCTCCAATGGGCACAATTATTAATTCCCTAAGAGGAATGCACATCTTAGTACCGAGGAATATGACTGTTGCAGCAGGTTTTTACAATACCATGTTGGATAGTGATGATCCTGCACTGATTATTGAGTGCTTGAACGGATATAGATTAAAAGAAAAAATGCCGTCCAATCTTTCAGAAATTAGAACTGCCCTAGGAAAGGTAGAGACAATTAAAGAAGGAAGCGATATCTCATTAGTTACTTATGGTTCTACTTGTAGAATCGTAATGGAGGCTGCAGAAGAATTAGAAAAGTATGGAATTGAAGCTGAAGTGATTGATGTACAATCATTAATTCCTTTTGACTTGGATCACGATATCGCGCAAAGCGTAGCCAAAACAAACAGGGTTTTAGTTATAGATGAAGATGTTCCTGGTGGAGCCGCAGCCTTTATTCTGAACAAGATTATTGAAGAGCAAGATGGATATCGTCATTTAGACTCAGCACCGGCAACATTAACGGCCAAAGCACACAGACCAGCCTATGGAACGGATGGAGATTACTTCTCTAAACCAAGCGCTGATGATGTATTTGAAAAGGTTTATGAAATCATGAGTGAGAGCGATCCAATGCGCTTCCCTCCTATCTACTAAATAAAGAGTATTGAAAGATCAAAAATTGCATAAGGGGCTAGTTGCTGCTGTTGTTGATGTATTAGAAACTAGTTTCGGGCAAAATCAATATGTAGATAGAGTAATTGAAAAAACACTCAAGTCTAATAGAAATTGGGGTAGCAGAGACAGAGCTTTCATTGCGGAGTCCTCTTATGAAATTGTTCGCTGGTGGCGATTACTATGGGAAATCTATGGTAAAAAGCCCAATGCAAAAAAGAGAGACCTGTATAATATTTTTGGAATTTGGTGGCTCAGAAATGATGGTACTCTTCCATCATGGAATGAATTTGACTACTTAACTGAGTTCATAGCAATGGATCTAGAGGATAGAACCGCTATAAAAGAATCTTTTCCTGAATGGTTAGATTCAATGGCCCAGGAGAAGCTAGGAGATCAATGGGCAGAAATTGCGCATAACCTAAATAAAAAAGCTCCTGTTGTTCTTAGAACCAATTTAGGCAAGAACAATAGAAAAGAACTCCAGAATAGCTTGGCTCAAGAAGGGATAGAAACTAATATTTCTGAAGTATCTGAGGTTGGCCTTGTTTTAAAGCAAAGACAAAATACTTTTAAATCGGATAGCTTTCAGTCTGGTAAATTTGAAATACAAGATGCTGGATCGCAGTTAATTGCACCTTTTCTTGAAGTATCTTCAGGTCAAAGGGTAATTGATGCTTGCGCTGGCGCTGGAGGTAAAAGTCTACACCTTTCTAACCTCATGAATAATAAGGGCCTCATCATATCAATGGATGTAGAAGCTTGGAAGTTAAAAGAGCTGAAGAAAAGAGCTAAAAGAAATGGCGCTCATAATATTGAGACAAGATTGATAGAAGGTTCTAAGACTATTAAAAGACTAGCCTCTTCTGCTGATCGTCTTTTATTGGATGTTCCGTGTTCTGGAACAGGAGTAATCAAGCGAAATCCTGATACTAAATGGAAAATTTCTCCAGAGCACTTAAATAGAGTTCAAAAATTACAAGGAGAAATAATAAATGATTATTCTAAAATGCTGAAGAAAGGAGGACTTATGGTTTATGCTACCTGCTCTATTCTACCTTCAGAAAATCAGGACCAAGTTCAAAGCTTTTTAGCAAAGAACCCAGATTTCGAGTTTATTAAGGACCATCATCAATGGCCTAATGACGAGAGCGATGGCTTTTATATGGCTCTAATTAAGCGTAATTAATGAAAACTACAGAGTCCGATAGCCTATACAATAACCTTGAAACTAAAAGTGTTCAGGACTTAATCTCTAGCATTAATCAGGAAGATCAAAAGGTTGCAAAGGCGGTGGAGCTCATAATTCCTCAAATTTCAGCTTTTGTGGAGGATTTAGTAGCTAGAATGAAGTTGGGTGGCAAGCTCTACTATATTGGAGCAGGAACTAGTGGTCGTTTGGGTATTTTAGATGCATCTGAAATTCCACCTACTTTTGGAGCAGATCCTTCTCTAATAGTTGGTCTCATTGCCGGTGGTGATAAAGCTATTAGAAAAGCGGTAGAAAATGCTGAAGATGATTTAAATGGCGCTTGGCGCGATTTAGAGAGCTTCAATTTAAATGAGAATGATACTTTAATTGGAATAGCTGCATCAGGTTCAACACCTTATGTTATGGGTGGATTAAAAAAGGCTCAAGAATCTAAGATCCTAACAGCCTGTATTAGCTGTAACCAAGAAGCGTCTATCGCAAAGTATGCAGATCATAAAATGATTGCTATTGTAGGTCCTGAGTTTGTGACAGGAAGCACAAGAATGAAAGCAGGCACAGCTCAAAAACTTATTTTAAATATGATTTCTACCACAGCTATGATACAGCTGGGTAAAGTGAAAGGAAATAAGATGGTAGATATGCAATTAAGCAATGCTAAACTGGTGGATAGAGGTAGCAGAATGATTGCTGAGGAATTGGGCATCAGTAAAGAAAATGCTGAGCCACTACTTTTAAAATATGGTAGCGTAAGGAAAGCCATTGAAGAATCACAAAAAAAAGCCCGAGACTAGTAGTGTGATAATTGAGTTGGAGGATCATTAATTTCTACTAGCTCGGACTTGGAAACCTTTCTATTCTCTACCTAAGTTCAAGAAAGATTATTGGGTTTCCAGATCTGAGCGATGCAAAAATGCAATTTCTGTAAATTTCTTTAAATCAAATTTGAAGTCTTCATCCAGTTTAATAAATCTCTATAATTATCTGGATTAATGCCATGACCTTGTGGATATTCTCTATAAGTGTGACTAATTTCTAATTGCTCAAACATCTTATGAGTTTGTCTAGCCCACTCTACCGGTAAGACTTCATCCTCTGTTCCATGACTGATAAAGAGTTTAGTATCATTAAAGCTATTAGCTTTATACTGCCCTGGGACAATATCTTTTAATACATAGCCGCTTAGTCCAATCACAGCATTAAACAATCCTGGATTATTCAACATCAAGCCATAACTCAAAATACAACCTTGGCTAAAACCCATTAGGTT
>CBFIDE010000026.1:0-13009 GCA_965661265.1 uncultured Schleiferiaceae bacterium
GCACCAGCTGTAGAAACTTCTGTTATTTGTTCAAACTTTTTATTTGTATCTTTTGCTTTAAATCCAGCTGCATTATTATACATCTGATTTAACTTATCAATAATAAGTTGTTTATTACTATTTAATGAACTTGGTGTAAATTTAAACTTAGTACCATCATTAGATAGGATTAACATCAACTGAGTTGTTTGTGAATCTTTTTCAAAGAATACACTATTGTTAGCTGTTTGTTTTCTATTTCCTTGTTGATCTTTAGGGATACCCCAGTAAGTTACACCTCTTAGAAATTCTAGTATACGAACAGAGCTATCACTTGTTATACCTCCAGAGGCTTCATCTAATAAGTTTTTAGAAAGTTGTAATATAGAATCAAATATTGCATTTGCTTCATTAGCTGTATGCATTCTATTTCTAAGTGGAACATAAGCATTTGGTAATTCTAAAAATACACGACCAAAAGGAGAATTATAAGTTACTGTTCCTTTAGAAACATTTTTATTTGTTTTAGGAACATATATTAATTCTTTATCTTTTAAATCTTGTTCAGATACTAAACCTGCATCTTGTACAGATGTTGTATTATTTTTATCAGATTTAGTTTTTCCAAAAGAAGCAGCAATTTCATTTGGTACACCTAATGTATCTTGTGCAAGTATGCCTTTTGTCCATTCTTTATATTGCTCAATAATACTATCTTTAACTTCTTTTGAAGTGCTAGATCTAAACATCTCACCGCTTTCTAGTCTAGATCCTGGCATAAATTGATAAATAGCACGGTCTAATAATGTCTCACCTTCTGGAATAGGACGACCATCAACACCAACTAATTGACCACTTTCATCAACCATTACCATCACAATAGCATCATCTTTGGATTTTTCTATAAGTTGAGCATCATTATCTAATAACTCTTCTATAACTCCTGGTAATAATTGATCTTGAGTTTTAGCTGTTAAGAATATAGAACGTATACCATCTCTATTAGGAAATGATTCTAAATTAATTCCAAACTCATCAGCTCGTACCTCACTAGGTTTATTCTTCCCACTGAATGTAGTAGCCCTAGGTGCTATTTCATTTGATTTTTTAGACTCAGGTTCATAAGTTGATTCAGCTGATGTAGAATCAATTGCAGGACCATTATCTGCTGTAGATAATAATTGATTAGTTAATTTAGCATTATTAATTAATTTCTCCTCTTGAGCCTTCTGTGCATTAAACTCATCTATTATTTTTTGAAACCTATCTGTAATTATTTGTCTAGCTTTGTATTCAGCTCTCATATCAGCTAAATCTTTCTCTAGTTGTTTTACAGTGTCAATAGATTTAATTAATGTAGCTTCATCTACTGTAGCTTCTTTAGTTAAATCATTAGTTAGTGAGAAGTTTGCAAGTTCTTGCTTTAAAAGAGGCCAGTTAGTTTGTAAGTCTTCTCCAGCTGCTACATTATCTAATAAGTCACTTAAGTATTGTGAATAATCTTCATCAACAATATATGTACTCTTTAATGTTTTTCTAAAAAGTTTTGTAACTTCTTTGATAGCCTTCTCAAGTTGTTTAGAAAGTTTTTTAGCTGCAGATAATGAGTTGTTTAGATTCTTACCATTATCAACTAACAACGCCACTTGATTTTTAAGCTCTTGTAAAAACTCTCCACTATCTTCTGGGAGGTTATCTATATCATTAACAAAGTCTTGGAAATAAGAAATGTTCATTTCTAATTCCTCTTTTTGTGCATTTAAGTTTTCTATCTCAGCTTCAATATCAGCTTGCATTTTAGTAAGCTTATTCAAAGATTGAGTAAACACTTTTGTAGCTTTAGAAAAGTTTAATTTAATCCTAGGTCCTGTGGGCCCAGACTCTTTCATCTTTTCTATATTCTCAAGATCTTCTTTTACTTTAGCTAAGTCTTCTTTTTGTTTCTCTAACTTCTTATTTACATCTTCAAGATTATCTGTAGCTTCTTGACCTAACTGAGAAAGAACCTCTAATCTAGATTCTCTATTCTTAGCAAGTGTAGCTTTTTGTGCAGCTATTTCTGAAGGAGACATAAATTCTTCTTTAGCTTCTTTTTGCTGCTCACTCTCTACACTACCCACTTTTGATATTCTAGGCATGTTAAAACCTTCTTGTGTAATAAAGTGTGAATTGTTCACTTCTTTTTTTGCCACCTTACCTTTAGGTGTCATATATACAAAGTAAAGTTTACCATCTTGATATTCTAATCTACCTTTTCTTTTTCCTCCAAAGTTTTTACCAAAGTTAAATTCAAAAATATCATTTCTATGGTTATAGAAATAGTTAGCTGTTTTATTATTTTGTAAAGTGCTAACCTTTCCTATTTTAAAGTTTTCTAAAACATCTGGAGACACTTCTTTAATTTCCCCTGATTGAGTTTTTATTTCTAATGTACCATTTGCATTTACTTTTTGTATAACAAACTGAGAGATGGGCACAGGGCTGTCTAAAGGGTCTGTTGAATAATCAACACCTTTACCAACAAAATATTCAGTTCCTATCTCAACATCTATATCTCCTCGCTTTGTTTTAATTGTAACTGTTTCAACAGGAATATCAGATTCTTCTCCAGTAGTTTCACTGAGGGGTGCTTCTGAATACTTGCTAGGGTTATCTTTAATATCTTGATAAGCTTTTAAAAACTCTTGTCTTCTTAATGCAATTTCAGAAACATCCTCTAAGTTTTTAGCAAGGTTTTCTTTTTGGTCATCAAGAATATCTAGTTCTTTAATAGATGCAATTGCTTCATTAAATGTGTCTACATTACCATCTATTAAATTTTGTATAACGTCTTGAACATTTATACCTGCAACTGATAATGGTGTAGATAATTCTGGTATTCTTTGATCATAATCTGCCACCTTAGATGCAGTGTATATCATTTTATTGATTACATCATTACTATAAATAGGTTTACCATTTTCATCTATCTGTCCAGAATAACGTAAGTTAAGAGATTGCCATAGAGATAATGTATTATCTGCAGTGGTTTCAAACTTATTTAACCTTTCTAAATATTGCTCTCGCGTATCTGTTTCAAGAGCTTTACCTTCAGATTGTAATTGTGCAAACCCTTCTTCAGTGCTTGCTAATTTACGGTATTCATTTATGTCAGCTTTAACTAAATCATATCTACCATACTTAATTCTAGGTGTAAGGTAATTAATGATATAGTCAGCTTCTATATCTTTGCTATTTAATATGTCACCTGCTTTAATAGCTTCTTCTCTTTCTGCTTGTAATACAGTTCCTCTATTAACTGAATCAATAGTTTCTTTTGTAAAGTCAGAAAGATTTGTTTTATTTAAAGCTTCTATTGCAGCAGCTGTATTTTTTGATTTAGCTACGTCTTGTTTAAATCTACCTCTCCCTAACATTATTGCTCCAGACAATCCTCCAATAAGAGCATTCTTAGCACCTTCATTACTGAAAGCCCCTTCTGTAACACCAACACTAATTGAATTTAACCAACTAGTTGCTTCATTATTATATTTTTTATTATAGTAATCTTGTGCAGCAACACTTCCAGAATACTGACTCACCTCTTCAAATGATTCAGTTATAGAAAATGTGTAAGGTCTTATTTTATTTAACTTAGAAAGAATAGGATATTTAGAAGTGGGTCTTGCAAATTTACCCCCTTCATATACAATATCATCTATCTCTCTAACTAATCCATTAATTACTCCTTTTTCACCTTTGTAAGTACTTCCTAATATCTTAGGAAACTGAATGTAGTTGGTTGCAGAAAGTAAAGCAACGTTAGCAAAAAATGTAGCATTACCCGCACCCTCTGAAGCATCATCAATTAATTGTAAAGCTTCACCTGTTGGTTTTACACCATACTTAGAAACATGCTCATCAATTAATTTTTTTCTAAACTCATTGCTACTATGTAATGCTTCTATACCTGCTTCACCAGTGGTTGATAAACCTGCAACAACAGCTCTACCTGCTGGATTTAATGTATTATAATTAGCTAAAAATTTATCAGATAGACTTCTTATCTTACCATAGGTATCAGCAACTTTATTAGCTCCTGTTATAGCAGCTTCTGTTGCAGCAAGTGTTTCTGCTGATTTACCTACAGAAAATAATCTAGACGCATAAGGTAATCCTTTTAAAACACTAGTATAAGCACCCCCTGTAAGATAAGCACCTCCAGCAAATCCCAAATTTTTAACAACACCGTCCCATAGAAAGTTTCCTGTTGCCCAGTATTTTGGAGAATACCAATCAGCATCTCTTTCACTTTGAGTATAGTAATTAGGAAGTGAATCTTCAGCTTGTTTATTTAACTCATCTAAATAATTATTAAAATCGTTATCATAAAATGAAGAAAACTTACCATCATTAATTGATTTATATATACCATTAACAAGACCAACTGTACCTTGTAAAAAAGTAGTTCCTGTAAGTAATAATCCCTTACCTACACCATTTACCATTTTAGAACCAAAGCTTTGATTTCTTGCAGCAGCATCTTCGTTATCAAATTCACCTGGCATAAAATAATCAAACCTTCCAAATTTATTAGCTGCAAATTCATCAAGGGTTCTAGTTACACCACCCACTGATTCATCTTTACCAGAAGCAAAGTTTAATAACTCTGATAAAGCAGAACCTTCCTGTACATCACCATAAAGACTAGGTATTCCTCCAGTATTAACATATGGTAAAGGAGATACTGAGCGACGCCCTTGGTAACCACCATATTTCTGTTCCATGAAGTTTTCATCTAGCAGTTGGTTTGTAGAATTAGGTGATATTGCTTTTCCAGATTGAGCTTTTGGTATATTATCTTTCCCCATTTTATTCTCTGTTTTTTACACTTTCTTGTAATTTTTTCATTTCAGAATCAGGCATCTTCTTATTTGTATTATTAAGAAGTCCCCAAATTACCTCATCATTAATTTGACGAATAGTTGGTACAATTTTAGTTTTGTCTATATTATCTAAAGGGAATTGTACATTTTCATACCATTCTTTTTCAATAGGATCATATATATTTAATTGAAGTGAGAAAGTTTCAGCTTCGTTTGGTTTTTGATCACTAACTATATTTCCGGATATTCCATAATATGAAGTGCTTGGAAAATCTACAATTCCTGATAATCCAGCATTCTCTTTATTAGTTTCATATTTACCATCTATAGAAGTTGTGAAAAAAGATGCTGGAGCTTTTGTTGGAACTGAATATTTATTTTCTATTTCTTTATATAACTCATTGGTTATAATAACTCCATTATTTTGCAAACCATTAATCTCATTATTTAATCTAGATTGATCAACCTTATAAACTATATCTCTAGGAGTACTTAACATTGAAGGAAGGTATAGTCTATTAAATTCTGTAACAGCTGGAGAAGGTTCAAATCTACCTCCAAAACTTTGATAAATTTCTTCAGGGATAGGTATATTTAAAGACGTGCCCTCCTTGTCAGTAATCTTTATATTATATTGACCTGCAGAATCTGTGTAAATATTTGCTATATCTAAATTACTATTTATAGATTTTATCTCTTCTGCACTTCCATCAAAGTTAGGTAGTCCATCTACCATATCTGCAACTTCTGCTATTTGATCAACAATATTTCTAAAAGCTGGTATTTTATCTTTATCTATACTAACTCCTACTTGTTGTGGAATTATATATGAATTTTGTATGTAATTTTTAACATAATCATTTCTATCTTCGTCTAACTTTTTATTATAAGAAACTATTTTATCTTTTACACCTAGAACATCTTGATACATTTTAGATGTTTCTGATCCAAAGCCAAAACCGTTATTTTTCCAAAGTTGATATAATTTATAATCAGAGCTATTTAATTCTTGAGAAGCTTTTGTATCATAATATCTAGATTGAGTATCTACAGGACTCGCAGTCATTCCAGGTTTAGTAGATCTTTTGTATTTTTCAAAACTATCAAATAAATTAGCAGCAGTTGCATAATCATATTGATATATAGTGTCCCCTTCATTAATAACAAGTGCTTTATTTCCTAAATCTTTAATAACTTCATTTATTTTATCTGGATATAATTCTTCAGCTTCACTGTGAGCTCTTACATAATTTCTTTCTAAGTTAGTTACCGTTTTATCTAAGCTTTTAATTGCAGATAAATCTTTAACTTGATCTGGTCTCATCCCTGATGTACCTTTATCAAGTTGAGCCATTAACTCATCATAACCTTCATCTGTTACATTATACTTATTTTTAAAAGCTTCTTTTGCAGTGTTTACTTCAGAGTTCTGTTTTTCAATTCTTAATTCAGTTTGAGTAATTACTTCAACCGCTGTAGCTTCTTTACTTACTGGAAGAGATATATTACCAAAACCTTGATTACCTTTTCTTAATTCATCAAGCTTTAATAAATCAATTTGTTCTCTTACACTATTGCTTCTTTTTTGTTCTCTTAATCTTTCTTGAGCTAATTGCAAATTAGCTTTATCCATTTGTATACTAAAGTATGGACTCTTTTCTAATTTTTGAGAAGAACTAAAACTAGAAAAAGCATTAGCTGTATTCTCCATCCAATTCATTGTATACAATTGTGCTTTTGCACTTTCAACATCACCATTAGCAAAACCTCTAGATAAACTATCATACTCAGTACGAGTAGCATTTATATTTTGATCTAATTGTTTAATTTTAGATAGTATATCTTTTTTATATTTAGGATCATTTGTAGAACTAGCTAAACTTTGTAACCTTTCTCTTTCTTTTGTTAATTGTGTAAATGTTTTATTATAACTATTATTTAGATCATTTACAAAACCTTCAGGTGATACATTTGAGTATTTATATATACCATCAATAGATAACTGTCTCCAAGCATTCGGAGATAGTGATGTTTTTAAAGCTGCTTGTATTCTTTCTGGAGAAATACCTTCAATCTTTTGACGAGTTATAACATCTCTAACTCCTACAATATTTCCATTTGAATCATAATCAAATGCAACATCATTTTCTGTATACTCTTTAGCTAAACCTTTTATAACATCTTGTGATGCTTTATTAACGTCAGTGTAAGGTGCATACTTTACATTATAGCTTTCATTTATATCTTCACTATTTAGCCATTTGCTAGAATCTAAATTAAATACATAATCGTTAGCTTCACTACTTTTTCCTTCTTGTCGAAGTTTATTTTGAAACTCTAATTCTTTTCTATATTTACTAGCAGAAGATACTGCGTTAATTATATTAGGATCTTTGACTATTTGATTAGTCATTCCATTTACAGAGTTTACTAATTGAAAGTTTGAGAAATCTCCACCCGCAACATTAGTTAAGTTGCTACCTAATTGATTAAGTTTTGACTCTAGGTATTTTTTATCAACACCCCTAACTACATCAAGTCCAGCAACGTTATCTATGCTTTGTTGAATCTTTTGAACACCTTCATTATAAAGTTGTTGCTTGTACATACCAACCTTCATCATTGCCTCAACAGGACGCTGTTGAACGTAAGGGTTGAATTTAAGATTTGAAGGGTCTTTATATGATGCCATAATTTAACAAATGTAAAGTGATTTATTCTATTATACAAGAAGTTATAACAATGTATGTTAATTCTTTATAATGAACTTAGTTATAAATTTCTTAATGCTTTTAAGATGTTACTATTTTTATTATTTTTTATAGTTTTACCTCTTTTAGCTTTTTTCTTTTCTTTTTTATTCTCATCAGAAGATGTATAATCTAGAGCTTGCATTCCTAAATTAATAGCTTGAAGCACTGGGTTATTCCCTGCAGCTCCACCAAAAGGAATTGTTTGTTGACCTACATTATTAAAAGTTGTAGGTCTTTGAACTTCTGTCTGGTAGTTATTATTAAATCTAAATGTAGGATACATGTTTTCATAAACCCTCTCCATTCTATCTTCTAGCTTCTTCTGAGCATACTTATTAGAAATAGAACTAAGTATATCTATATTTTGTGTACGTGTCTTAGAAGCAGCCTCAGCTTGTCTATCTTGTTGTACATCATATATACCAAGATTCATAGCATTCGCTTTATTAATAGCATCTATATTTTGTGCATATACACTATTTCTCATAGCTTGATTAGCTCTAAACTCTTCTGCTTTAGTTTTATTTATTGCTTCATACATTGGAGCAGCTAATAAAGCTTGAGCAGCTGGGTTAGCTTGAATTGCAGGATTTCTTTGTAAAGCTCTACTTTGAGATGTAATCTCATTCATTCTATCTTGCATAGATATGTCATAAGGAACATTTAATCTAGGCGAGAATGTTTGAGCATAAACTGGTTGTACTTGATTTGTAGACATTGCATATCTCTCAGCAAGTAATTGATTAGGGTCTAACGGTTCATCTTCTCTCCTTGATAAAAAGTTTCCTAAGTATGCAGGAATTTTAGTCTTTTTAGTTGCAGAAGGTTCTTCAACCTTATCATTAACATTTGCAAAAACCTTTTTAGTTTCTGCAGCAGTTTCTATTTTATTATTTGATATTTTCCCATCTACTGTCTGATCTCCTATTTTACCATCAACTTTCATTTTTACAGAAGGACTTAAACCTAATTCAGTCGCTCTTTTATTGAATTCTGTTTGATACTTTTTAACATCTTCTTTATCATTAGGATCAAAACCTTCCCAGTCGTACCATGAGTTTTCTTGTTTAGTTTGTTCAAACTTTTCTTCTGTAGCTGTTCCATAGAAGTTACCCTTAGTTTTACGCTGACCTTTAGGTAATTCTTTTATGTCAACTAAAGGGTTATCTTTTGTAATTGCTTCAACTAAAACTTCATCTTTACTAAAAGTACCATCTTCATTCTTTACATAACCTGCATCTAATGCTTCTTGTTCTGTATTAAATATTATTTTTTTCTCTGGAAGTGTTTTTAAATCTAAAGTGTCATTACTACCATCTTGAGCTTTTTTAACAGACTTTCCATATTTAGCATTTTCAATCCTTTCAGGATCTTGAACTATTTTATTTTTATTAATAAACTCATTACCTTTAATTCCATACTCATCAAAAGTATCATTAAGTGCAGATTGTAAATCAGATAAAACATTTTTCTTTTCAGCTATACTTTTTAGTTTTTGATCTGAACCAGAAATAATAGCATTTGCTGTACTTCTTTCTAATTGACCCCAAACACTATTATCAGAATCTAATCCTTTCTCAGCAGCTTTTTCCATTTTCTTATTAATTTTAGATTCGTCTTCATTAAGAATATTTACATAATTTTTAAACTTCTTACCTTTTGCTCTATCATCATTAATTTCTGGAACATACTCTTCTGGAATCTTTAAATCTCCAAACACAACTAAACTTTCATCCCCTCCACCATCTTGTAATTTTTGTGCTGGTTCATTTTCAACTTCTACCACTGCTTTATTATTTGCAACAGCATCTTGTCCATAAGCAACCCCTATTCCTGTTTGTCCTGTTTTAGGATCAATAGTTTCATGTGAGTTACCTTTGAATTCAATACTTTCACCACCTGCGTAAGGGTTGTAAGAAACTGTTTCAGCTTTACCTCCCCAAAGAGTTTTAAGTTCACCACCCATTTGCATAACATCTAACATTGATGGATTACTCTTTAAACTTCCACCACTTTTTAAATTTGATGCATATCCAGCTTGTATTGCTGGAGCAACAGCAGAGTAAGAAAGTTCTTTATTAAATCTTTCTGTTCTTGCATTCTCTTTACCTTGTCTAACATCGTTTCTATCAAGTAAGTCTCCAATACCACTTCCAATAAATGATCCCACTGCACTACCTATTGGTCCAAAAGCACTACCTATTGTTCCTCCTATTTTACCACCTATTCTACCACCTGCATCATCATTGAAACCAACAGCTTGACCAAGACTTGTACCAAGTTGACCTGGTGACCCACCACCATATGAAATATTACTTGCATCAAACCCCCCTTGAGCTTTTTTTAAATATCCACCCTTACCAAATGTTTTTTGCATATTAGAATTAACTAATGGAGAATACATATCATTAATCTCTACACCATTTTTAGCTAGTACATTTGTACCTACACCATATATAGGAAAGAATTCTTCTCCTGTGTTTTGTATATCTTCAGGTCTTACGTATTCTCTTTCTATTCTTTCTGGTTGAGTGTTAGCAGCTTGAAGTGCTACTTCAGAAATCATTCTTGATTGTTTAGCTAGATTAAGTTGATCTTTTTGAGAATTTATTTGATCACGAATATCAATAACGTCACTAACTATTGGTAAGCCAAAGTTTTGAACACCATCAGAATTCATAAACTTACTTGTTTTCTGAGCAAAGTTTGTTCCATCCTGTGCTTTATTAATTACAATACCTGATTTAGCTAAGGATCCAATATCAGCACTTGCGTTTATATCTTCACCAAAATCCATACTTTCAAAGTCTATATCTTCAAAATCACCAAAGCTATCGCCAAGTAAACCTGCAATATCTCCAAACAGATTATTCTTTTTTGGAGCTTCTGTAAGTTTTGCCATTTGAGCATCATACATTTTGTCTTTCTTAATCTGATCAATATTTTTACCGCCAGTTAGACCAGAAACAGTATTAAACAAATAATCATCGTCAATGCGAATAGGTTTAAGATTTTGTGTAGGTGATTCTATATTAGGAACCATAGCACCCACTTGTGCTTTTTTAGCCATAAGTGTTTTCATAGCTTTGCCATGTTTTTTCATAAAAGCTTCCTCACTTGGGAACTTCTTGTAAAACTCTTTCTCAGACTTTACGCCTGCAATTTTTAAAATCTCAGCTTTCATACTATTGATATTTGTTTAACCAGCCTCCTGGTTGTGGTGTATTGTAATTTGTAAAATTAGTTAATTGGTCTAACTTAACCAACTCTTTCCCATTTTGTGCAACCTTAGTATTTTGCTGCATTTGTGGGTTATCAGCAATGGTGTTCATTATCTTAATAAAGTCTTCTTCCGACTCAGTGTTTTTCATCAAGTCTTTGAAGTGTGTATTGTATTTTATTCTAGTGTTTTCTTTTGCCTTCTGTAAGTTTTCTTTTGTAAAATCTTTCTTCTTAGCGTCATATATACCTTCTTCTTGTAATAAGTACCTAACCGGTTGTAATCTATTAATGTATTCTGTAGGATCTGTATAGTAGTATTTTTCTTTTGGTATGTTATACGAATTTTGTTTCAACTTAGGCATTAAGAAATCTAATGTAGTTTGTGGTATTCTTTTACCACCCTCATCTACAGCATGTCCCATTTCATGTAGAGGTATCGTATTGTATGACCAAGGTCCTTGCCTACCTTGTGAATACTCAGGTCTTAACATAATCTTACCTGGATATTCATCAGCATTATATACACCTTGTGTAGAATCTGGGTCAGGAGATATATTGCTTGATTCAGGAAGAAAACCAATAGATGTGTTTCTCATATTCATCAACCTTACCGATCTCTCATTTGCTAACTCATCAGCACTATACTCAGGAAACTCTTTACCAAGTCTTTCTAAATACTTATCAGATCTTATATAGCTGTCAAACCATTTCTTTTGATTTTGACCTTCTACATTCATTCCTTTTTGAGCCATAGGAAACTCTGTAACACTATCCCCATCAAACTTGTAATCTTCTCCAGGCATCATCAATTGTTCATCACCTGTATTAGAGATTCCAAGGACAGGGTAGTTCACTCCTTGCATTGTTATATTATTGGAGTTTATTTTAGTTATCTTTCCTGGATGAGCCCATTGTCCTCTATCATCTTGTATTATACCATTTTTAGCAATTGAGTTATTGTTTTTAGAAACATTAGTTGCCACCTTATTCATTAAATCAAGTAACTCATCATCGGTATAATAGTCTAAAAAAACCTCAGTTCTATCTGTCATCTTTCTTAACTCAGGAATATCTTTTTTATACCAAACTTTATTTGGATCCACATTGTTATCTAACCTTAACTCCATCAATTTTGAATATGTTTCTTCTGGGTTGTTAAAGTATGGATCGGGTGTTTTAGTTTTTATAACCTCTTCAATTTTATTCACCTGAGGAAGTGCTCTTGCTGAATGAGCTGTTTCATGAAGTATAGTACCTCCTCTATTTCTTAATTTATCCATAGTGCGGTGAATTAACCCTGGGTCTGAAAACATAACGTGATCTTCAGGACTATAAGCTCCAGCAGCTGGTCCTAAGTCTGGATCAATATCTTTAAGATACTCATCTCTAGTAATTATTTTTGTAGTAAGCATATTTTGCCATTGCTTCTCCAACTCACCATTTCCAAGTTGATCGTCAAACCTACCTGTAGCCAATCTAGCTTTATTCCAATTTTGTATACCTATTTGAATAGGTGTAACTCTTTGTAGCTCTGTAACACCACCTGTTTGATTTTTATAAAAAGGTCTAGCTTGTTTAAAATACTCTTCAGGGGTTTTATTAGTTTGTTGTTTACCTTTTCCATATAGTTTTGGAAAAACTTTGTCTAAAGGTTTACCATCTCTAATATGATACCCAAAATATTGCCTTGCACCATCTCTTCCTAAGAAGTTTGAAAGTACAGCAATATCTTCTTTTGAATAATTAAAATTATCTATCTGTGGACTATACTCTTCATATAAGTCATTAGCATCTTTTTGCAAAGGTGTAGTTTCACTAGCTTCTATACCTTTATAAAATCTATCTTTAAAATACTTATTTTGTGCAATTGTATCTTTTACAAAATCTTTTCTAGTTCCTTTATAATCATCTTTGATTTCACTAAATCTTTGACCATAAAATCCTGTAGCTGTACTTTCTGGATTCCACATTAGTTTACCATCCAAACTTTCTACATTTCGTACAGCCTGTTTAACTCCTTTAAAGTTAATCTCACCACCATCTTGATATTTATTTAACCAATTATTTTTCATTACTTATAACTTATTTGAGAAGGTGTAATAATAAATTGAGAAACAATATGAGTGGTTGATGAATCATCAAGAATATGTCTCACCTTTAAATCTTTTGCTCTAAGTGGTGATTTCTTAA
>CBFIDE010000027.1:0-12712 GCA_965661265.1 uncultured Schleiferiaceae bacterium
TTATTTCTACCTGCTCTGTTTATGATAATGAAAAGCAAGCACTAAAGTTGAGCTCAGAGGAAGCTCCAATTTTAAGATGTAGCGCAGAACAAGCTAATGATAGAGAAGCTAGTAGCTATGGCAATAGAAAAGCCGAATGCGAGCGAATTCTTCAGTCTTCTGGTCAAGGCTATTCTATTCTTAGGCCTTCTCTAGTTTATGGCCCCTATGATTCTTCTGATCGTTTCTATTATTGGCTCTACCAAGTAAAGAATAATCTTCCTCTAATTGTACCGGATCATGGCGAGACAAAATTCTCTATTACCTACGTAGAGGATTTGGTCAATATAATTCTCCTTTCCTTAAATGATGAAACTAGTGCGGACATTTATAATTGCATCTCCTTTACTGAGATTTCAATCCGAGAAATAATAGAATCTACTCAAGAAATATTGCAGAAAAATAATAAAGAATTCATTTTCAGCTCCCAAACACTAAAAGAGCAGAATCTCAAACCATGGATGGACTTGGCTCTTTGGTTGGATGTTGATTATTTCTCTTTTAGCAATCAAAAACTCAAGGATGATCTGAATCCTAGCTTGACGAAGTTTAAAGAAAGCCTATTGGCTACTATTTCCTACTTTGATTCTAAAGACTGGCCCACCCCCACTTACGGTATGAGTGACAAGAAAAAGTTAGATCTAATTCAAAGGCTATCGGAGATCAATTAAACTGAAAAGATAGCTTTGAATTAAAGCTGTATTTCTAGAAAAATGCTTCTAATAAATCTTCTTCAGATACATTATTGAAGTATTCTGAACTCTTGAGTTCTTTAAGCTCTTCCAAAAGAGTGTCTTCTCTATGTTCTTTCCCAATCAATGCTTCTATAAGCGGCTCTATATCCTTATTAACAAAGAAGTCTCCGAAAATAGCAAGCTCACTAATCAGGCCTTTATCTACATTTAGATGCACCTCAACATGGCCACCAGGGGTTTTTACTCCTTTCTTTAATCCGTATTTGGGCGAATAGCCATAATTCCAATTCCATTGACTATACTTTTCATCCGCTAACTTCTGAATGGCAGCAGTATCTGCCTCTGTTAGTTCATAAGGAATAGCCTCTGGATATAATGTTTTGATATGATCTAAGACTTTCTGGCCAAAATTAAATACACCTATATCTTCTTTTAAGTGGCTTGATATATTGGTCACTCGGCTCCGCACAGACTTTCGGGCCTTACCTTCAAATTTTAATGGATTCACATTCAAAGCATCTGAAATATCCTGAATCTCTGAGGCGTATAAGAGTGTTCCATGATGCAAAACTCTCTGCTTTTGATGATAGATATGCTCTGCATTTCCAGAAAACTTCTGATCCTCTATTAAAATATCATTTCTACCAGAAAAAGCTGCCTTTACTCCTAACTGAGCCAAAACATCAATAATGGGTTGATTGTACTTCTTAAAATCTACTTGAGCACCTTCTTTTCCATAGCCCATGATGAAGGTATAATTCAAATTCCCTAAATCATGATAAACCGCTCCACCACCCGTTAAACGGCGCACTACTCTGATTCCTCTCTCCTTGGTATTCTCTACATTAATCTCCGCCAAAGTGTTCTGATGCTTACCTACTACTATGGTCAAATCGTTCTGCCAAAGCATAAAAATATTGTCATCAAAGTTCTTCAAAAAGTACTCTTCTGTGGCTTGGTTGAAATACGGATCTAGACTTTTATTAAGTATGTAAAGCATGAATAGCTGGTGTTTTTATAGTCCGCTAAATTAAACATTGTGACTCGTTCTATGGGTCTTACATGCCCTTATTCTTTTCTTTGGCTTTAAGCCGATTTACATACTGCTCCTATCGCGCTAAGCGAAAAGAAAACCAAACTGACCTCTATTTTCTAGTTATAAGTCTATACTAAAACAAGCCCTGAATTGGTTCCGATATAAGTGTGGTTTGATTCTTGCCTTAATGAATGAAGAAAAATAAATACTATGTCAGATATAAAGAATGTAAAGCTCAGTTTTCAATGCCCAAAGACTAAAGATTCTTTAGAGGCTACATCAAAAGATGCCTTTAATTGTGCGGAATGTAATAAGAAAGTGATTGATTTCACTCAGAAATCTCAAGAGGATTTAGAACAGGTTCTGGTTGATAAAAGCAAAACTCATTGTGGTATTTTTATAGCATCCCAGATGAATAGAAATTTCTTGAAATATGCGGCAGCCGCCTCAGTACTATTGGGTTCTTCTGGCCTTTCAACTCTAAGTGCCCAAAATGTTATCAAAACCGACACTGTAAGTCTTGTTAATGAAAATCATGGGCAAATGCTGACGGGTAAAGTAATTATGGGCTTTGTTGCCCCAAAAATTGAAGAAGTAATCAGCTATCCCGAACCTATTGGTGGTTTTGATGCTTATTCATTAGCAATTTCTAAAAATCTGAAATATCCTGACTCTCTAAAGTAGAAGGAAAAGTATATTTAATTTTAACCATTGGAAAGAAGGGTTCTTTAAAAAAGGTAGAAATTATAGGAGGCCTAGATCCTCTGGCAGACAAGGAAGCAGTAAGAGCTGTAAAAGCTACCAAGACAAAATTTAAGCCTGGAACTCACAACGGAGAGCCGATAGAATCTACTTTGGCGGTTCCAATTATGTTTAAAAGATCTAAAAAGTAATTATAGCGCACCTTCTGTTCTAAGTAGATCTTCAAAAATTAGGTCAATTCATGAGTCAAACTCTTGAAGAGAATTCTACTCGGATGGCGTAATCCACCTATTTATTGGTAGTAGCTGAACAAAAGGCTCCAACTATTGTCTTTCATTGAGATTCTAATCATGCTCCTTTACTCCATGATTGATTCACTAATTGAAGACTTGCCCTATGAAATACTTACTCTTTATGATCACTCTTTTTGCCTCAGGTTCTAGTCATGAACTTTTTGATTTTTCTAAAGATGCCAATGTAGAATCATGGCGAATTGTAGATGATGTGGTAATGGGTGGCGAATCTGCTGGTAACTTTAAAATCAATGATGATGGCCATGGTGAGTTTTATGGCCGTGTATCTCTTGAAAATAATGGTGGATTTTCATCCTTACGCTATCGATTTGAAAAGAAAGAGATTAAAGATTATTCTAAAGTTGTTCTGAAAGTAAAAGGAGATGGAAAGGATTATCAATTTCGTCTGAAAGCAAAGAGTAGCGACTATTATTCTTATATCACTATATTTTCTACCTCTGGTGAATGGCAAGAAATTGAAATAGATTTAAAGGACCTCTATCCTTCTTTTAGAGGGCGAAAGCTAGATATGCCTAATTTCTCTAGTGACTCTATAGAAGAACTGACTTTCTTGATTGCCAATAAAAAGAATGAAGAGTTTAAACTTTTATTGGATTCTATCCTATTAAAATAAAGGTCTGAAAAGAAGATCTAAAAATACATAAGCCTCCTTAATCTTCTCTAAGAGGAGCTGCAAAGCCCTGAAGCCGAATAGGCTCTAGGGCTTTTTTTTGCTTTCAAGTACTTTATGATTATTAGAAATTAAAACACAAGCTGAAGAAATCGGCGGAAGCCAGAAATGAAACTAATTTATTTAGCTTAGCCTATATCTAGAAAGATGTAAGAATCTTGACTTCTTCTTTAGATAAATAAACAGCTGATTTAGTGAATATTCGCCCTTATACGCCAAAAGATAAAGATGCCGTCCTAAAGCTTCTGGATGAGAACTCACCGGCCTATTTTGATTCGAGCGAGAGGCCTGAATTGGTAAGATATTTAGATGAAGAGTTGGAAGATTACTTTGTGGTGGAATCTCAGGAGGGAATTATTGGTGCCGGTGGAATTAATTATGAGCCCGAAAAAAGAATCGCTATAATCACTTGGGATTTAATCAGCCCTAATTGCCAAGGACAAGGTGTAGGGAGCGAACTCACTCAATATAGAATAGGTTTTATTAAGGCTAAAAGTGGCATTGACACCATCCTGGTTAGAACCTCCCAACATACGGACCAATTCTATCAGAAGATGGGGTTTAAGTTGATGTTCATCAAGAAAGATTATTGGGCCAAGGGATATGATCTTTATCAAATGGAGCAAGCTAATCTCAGATAATCATAAATAGCTTAAATAAATTTAAACAAGCACAAAAGCGCTTTATCTACTACCTTTGCGGGCCTATGAACAATGAGTATATCTTTAATTTTAAAAGCGATCTGTACGGCCTGAATGTGCCCAATCAGTTGAACAATCCCTTTGCTCTAGATATTCCGGAGATTGCTAAAATTGCCGCCCAAGAATTTCAGAAGTTTATTGAAGATGAATCCAAAAATTGGGATTATGACTTTCAAACCCAAAGAGGAAAAATGTTTGGCGTCCTAGTGATACAGCAATCTGATTTGAGCTTGGCCTATTTAGCTACAGTCTCCGGAAAAATAGCAAAGACCGTTGAGCCAGAGCAATTCATTCCTTCTGTCTTGGACGAATCGCAGGAAGACTTCTTTTTCTCCAAAGGAATGACAGACTTGAGTGAAATGAGTAAACATATTAAAAGTCTCAAGGAGCCGAAAGAGATTCTTGTATGGACAGAGAAAAGAAGGTTGAAATCTAATGCACTTCAAGAGCGTTTATTTCAAAACTATAAGTTTATAAACCTGAGTGGTGAGCAAAAGAATGTTCTGGAAATTTTTAAGAACTCCTCACAAGGCTATCCTCCTGCTGCTGCAGGCGAATGTGCCGCACCAAAGTTATTACAGTTCGCCTTAGAAAGAGGATTGAAACCTATTGCTATTGCAGAATTCTGGTGGGGTCAGTCTGCAGAGAATATCGATAGAGAGCATCTACACTACTACCCTGCTTGTAAGAATAAATGCCGCCCTATTTTGGAGTATATGCTGGATGATGATCAATTATTTGAGCGGGCGCAGAAAGGAATTACTTCCTAAGCTTTCATTTCTTCAAAGAAATTCCCCAAATACTCTTCTATTAATTTTAGGGAGCTCATTATGATTCATACCTTTATTCTTTGTTTTTGATGAGAATGGAAAAATCGTTGAACATTGGGATTCAATGCAACAGATTCCTGAAGATTCTGCGAATGGTAATACTATGTACTAACTGATTTGAACTTTGTTCTGAGCATAAATGGAATTGAATAAAACCATATTCGAGATATCTAAAATGGACTGCCCGTCAGAGGAAAATCTGATACGGATGAAGTTGGATGGAATTTCTGCCATAAAGAACTTAGAATTTGATATTCCTGCTCGCAAATTGGCTGTTTATCATCAAGGGCAATTAGATCTGATAGAAAGCTCTATCATTGATTTGAAGCTTGGTGGAAAGAAAGTATCTAGCGAGCAAACGGAGCAAATAGATTTTGAGGAAAATACAAATCAAAAGAAATTACTCTGGTCTGTATTGCTTATCAACTTTACCTTCTTTATCATAGAAATGTCCACGGGGCTGATTTCTAAATCTATGGGCCTTATTGCTGATAGCCTAGATATGCTGGCAGATAGCTTTGTCTATGGAATCAGCCTATTTGCTGTAGGAGGAACACTGATCAAGAAGAAACGAATTGCCAAACTCGCAGGATATTTCCAAATCCTTCTGGCCATTGTTGGCTTTATGGAGGTCCTTAAGAGATTTATGAGAGATGAACATCTGCCTGATTTCTGGACCATGATTATCGTTTCTGTTTTTGCTCTAATTGCCAATGGGCTCTGTCTCTTTATTCTTCAAAAATCTAAGAGTAAAGAGGAAGCACATATGAAAGCGAGTATGATTTTCACCTCCAATGATGTCATCATCAATCTAGGAGTCATTATCGCTGGAGTATTAGTGCATAGCTTTAATTCGCCTAAACCAGATTTAATCATTGGAACCATTGTCTTTGCCATGGTGATTCAAGGTGCTATTCGAATCTTGAAACTGAGTAAATGAGGATTTGTATCGCACAGACTTTGTCTTTGAAAGGCCAAGAACATCAGATCCTAGAGATTCACGGAAAGAAAATAGCCATTGGAATCTGTTTTGAAACTCTTCAAAGGGAGATACTATTAAAGAATGGATAGGCTCTAGTATGTGGTTGCCTATACCTCATAATCCTATATCTGATACAACGGTCTATACCATTCAATTAAAGCAAGGCTACTAAAGATTCCCCACTAATTTTTCTGGCGTGCTAAAGGTTTGGAACCCTGAATGCACTATTCCTCTAGATTTTGCGAGCCTCACGAACAGTAAGAATCCTTATTTGGAGCCTAACATTCAACGATATCCAAATCCAGCAAATGATCAAATGAAGGTTTTAAGCACATCTAACGTTCAGATAACATCTTTAAAAGTCTATAGCTCTTATGGAAAACTTATTTCCTATCCAACGTCTAATTCAGAGCACATAGACATAAGTGACTTAGCATCTGGATTTTATACAGTGGAATTCTATTCAAGTGAAAAGCTTATCGATACTGATAAACTAATAAAGAACTAATTGAAATAAGCGAAATTGGAAATATGAATCTATATTCAAAAAGCCCAACGGCTATTATGCCTATCATCCCCTAACGTAGTATTCTAAGATGTGCCAAATAATTCAATATTTGAAGTTTTGACAATGATAAATTAAAAGAGATGATTTTATTGGTAAGCCAAAAGAAGAAAGCAGACTACGTTCAGGTTCCTTTTAATAAATTTTTACTTAACCAAAGTAAATTATTATTATTTTTTTGCGAATAAATGGCTTAAAAAAAAAAACATAAAACATTGTTTTACAACTACTTAAACACCTAACACTCAAACCCTCCCTTTTTTTGTTGAGCATTTCTAGCTAAAATTTAAACATTATATTGATTTTTTCCGTTTACTTTGCTTAAACCAATAAAATTTATATTATGACGTTATTAGATGTTCTTATTATTCCAAAAGACGATGCAATAGCATTTACGTTTTTTACAGGCTACATGGCAATGCTAGCGGCCTCAATTTTTTTCTTCTTTGAAAGGAGTAGAGTTGATGACAAGTGGAAATTATCTCTACTAGTATCTGCATTAATAACCTTTATTGCAGCAGTGCATTATTATTACATGCGTGATTATTATCTGGCGACAGGTGAAAACCCAACCTCGCTGAGATATATTGATTGGACATTGACTGTTCCATTGATGTGTGTTGAGTTTTATTTACTCACCAAGGCTGCAGGTGCTAAAATTGGCTTGCTCTGGAAATTAATTGCTGCATCTGTTTTGATGTTAGTTGCTGGATATATTGGCGAGGCATTTAATCCAGCTGGTGGCGATACTGCTCATTCAGTACTATGGGGAGTGATTTCAACTTTAGGTTATATCTACATCCTTTATACTGCTTGGTTTGGTGAGGTTGCAAAACTAGCTGATTCTAGTAATAACGCCTTTGTAAAAAGAGGAGTTAGAACTTTAGCTTGGTTTGTACTTGTAGGTTGGGCAATTTATCCTATTGGGTATATGTGCATGCCTGGCGGATGGTTAAACACTGCTTTTGGTTGGGGATCTGAGAATGTTGACTTATTTTATAACATCGCAGATGCTATTAACAAAATCGGATTTGGATTAGTAGTTTATGGTATTGCCATAAATGCGACTGAACAAAAGAAAGCTTAAACTGCTTAATTTAAAAACCCTGCGCTGTTTTCACAGTGCAGGGTTTACTTTTTTATGACAAAAGCTATCTTCTTCTTTATTTCTTGCTTACTTCTCCTATTGCCATTTGTTTTTTATTCGGGAGAAATTTCTATCTCCAACCAACTACTTTTTACAATACCCTTTCTCTTAATTTTTGGTATACCACATGGTGCTATTGACAATGTTCTTTATCTCAGAAATAAAAAGATAAAAAACGCACACTTCATTGCTATATACCTTGTAATTATTGCTTCAAACATCTCTATTTGGATCTTCTCTCCGACCCTAGCTTATATTGTATTTCTGTTTCTATCGGCTTATCATTTTGGCCAATCTCAATTCACTCATTATTTTGAGGAACAATTATTAAGCCACAGAGCTTTGTATCTTTTTTGGGGGATTTCTATACTCTCTGGTATGCTATACTTCAATATGGATGAGATTCATTCCATTATGCTTGATTATAAAGAATTTGCTGTTTTTAGCCCTTTGCACAGACAAAATGATACGTTATATTTATTTCTTGCATCAACCTTAATAACTCTTTCATTTATAATATACCTAACAGCTAAAAAGAACTTAAGTATAGGGAATATGCTCATGGAGCTACTTGTTATTTCTCTTATTCTAATTGGCTTTTATTTATTACCTTTTTTAATTGGCTTTTCATTATATTTTATTGTCCTTCATTCGATTAAGGTATTGAAAGAGGAGTATCACTTTCTTTATTCTAAAAAAGAAGTTCGATCAATCCAGCACTTTTTAAAGCTGGTGGCACCCTTTACTCTCCTCTCAATTTTTGGAATTATATTCTTATTTAGCTTGATTTACTTAGACATTCTCCCATTCTCATATGGGTATAGCTTACTCATTGTCATCTCTTCTATTACTCTTCCCCATGTCTTTGTTATGGATGCTTTTTATAAGTTACTTTTCGGAAGCAAAAAAGCTCCTGAGTTGGTTTAAATTTTTTACTTAAGGAAAGGCGCCTTAAGATGGTAGTATTACGGCCACTGAGCCTGCCGAAGCAATTCTATTTTCAGAGATTAGTAAAAGGCCGAAAAATCAAAACAGCTTGCATTTATTTCCATATAAAATGCACCTTTGAAGAATAAATAAAAAAACAAGATTTATGCTTGGTTTAAAACTAGCTACAGACAATCGTTGGGCTATATTGGCTGAAACAAATATTGAACAACTGCTATCAGATCACGCTTGGTGCGAGCAAAAAGCGGCTACCAATGCCATAACCATTATTTCATTAAATCCAGAACGTACAGAACTGGTGTCTGAATTATTGCTGCTTGCCCAAGAAGAATTAGACCATTTTAGAATGGTGCATGATATCATTAAGGAACGTGGATATACTCTAGGAAAAGAACAAAAGGATAGCTACGTAAACCAATTATTCAAAGCCAAAATGAAAGGCGGCAATAGACACCAAAGCCTCATAGACCGTTTATTATTCTCTGCTATGATTGAGGCCAGGAGTTGCGAACGCTTTAAAGTACTTTCAGAAAATGTAAAAGATGAAAAACTAGCCAAATTCTACTATGATTTAATGGTGAGTGAAGCGGGTCATTATACTACATTCTTGGGTTTTGCACGCAAGTATGCAGACGGAATTGATGTGGATAAGCAATGGAAAGAATTATTGGTGCTAGAAGGTGAAATTATTCAGAATTACGGTAAATCTGTATCCATTCATGGCTAAGAAAATTATTCTAAACTTAGAATATTAAATTAGAAGCCAAAAGAAGTTTACCACTCAACTTTTTCTAATCCTTTTCGCTTTTGGGTTCTTAGGTTTAAATAAAACTTTTCTAGCTCAATTTAAGATGAAACCCAAACTTGCGAAAGAAGTATATGTACTCTAGCTTTCTTCCAATAACTAAAATCTAAGCCAACGACTGATCATTCAGTAGAAACAAAGTATTATATGTTGAATAAACTTAAAGAATTAACTAAGGGTGATGAAAAGCGCATGGCTCTTTATGTAGAGACCTATATCGAAAGGATGACTGAAAGCCTTAGCTTACTCAAGGAAGCGCTAGAAAATGAAGACTATCAAGAGGTAGAATCTATTGCAAAGGAAGCAAAATCCTTATTTGAGCATATGGGCTTTGATGAATTATGGAAAATGGCAAATCATGTAGAAAAAAGTGTCAAAAAACGTGGCAGGCATGAAATTACACAGGAACATGCTGCATTCTTAATAACAGACATTCAAGAATCTTTGGATCTATTAGAAGATTTATAAGTTATTGCATTTACATCTTTCTTGCCGGAGACTTCGACAAGCTCAGTCACCAGCCAGATTTTTTTTTTATTTTTAGAGCCTTGTTAAGGCTTGCTGAACCTGCCGAAGCAAGCCCGCCGTTTATGGCTACTGAACTTGTTGAAGTGGAGCCTGCCGAAGTGAGCCCTTTCCCCTATCTTAGTTTTGTTCAGTAAAAATGGTAATACTTTACACTTCAGCTAATCGACAGTAAATTGCCCAAACCTTTATTCAGTGGTCCATATTAATTTAAAAGACAGATGAAAATTCAAAGATTTATTAAATCCAGAACCTCGCTACTAGCCCCGACTTTGGTTCTTATTTGTGTGCTTCTTCATCATAAGTCTTATTCGCAATACATTTTACCCAAGCCAAGAGTTTTAGTAGAGAATAATATTGGTGTCATCCATATCACCAAAACCCCTTTAAGGAAAGAGAATTCTGAAAAAAGGGATGTCTCTGAAAATTCATTTGACAGGACTCCACAGCTCTTAAGCTCTTATTTTATTAGTCATACAGGACAAATTGATAGCGTATTCCGCTATTATCATGATACCTCAAAGTATAGCACTCAAATATTTCTCTTTTCATCAGACAATCGATTACAAGAAACTTTACTATTAAATCCCGAGAAGGAAGTCTTAAGTCGAACCCTTTTAGAGGGTACAAGCAATAATGAATTGCATCTACAAACTTGGAGTCAAGGAGTTTTAACCTATGAACTCAAAGTTAATTCGGACAGCATAATTTATGAAATCACCAGCTTTGATTCCTTTTATCCCATCGTCCGTACAACCAAAACCATTTACGATCTTGACCAAGAAACCATGACTAAATCAAGATACTCCGGTGAAGATCTAGTTGTAGAAGAAACTTATCAATGGATCGCCCAAAAGGGAGTTCCTCATTATTTTTATTACACCAAACTTATCTTTGAAGAAGGAAGTGAAATCCCAACTGCAGAGACTTTGCAATATGAGGTGGCTAGTGACGGAAGTATCATGAGTGAGAATAAGGGTTTATTTACAGATCCCTTTAGCTCATTTAATTACTTTAAATGGAAAGAGCATTATACAGGAATGCAGCATCCACTTAGCAACTTGCTTAGGGCGGAATCCTTAGTTTCTGATCGCGAAGACTCAGAAGCAATTGATTTTGAAGGCAGTACTATTGTTTATGAGTATTCTATGAACTACCTTAAGAACAATTAAGAGTCGCTTAGCGCGATATTATTTTAATCCAAAAGCTATGAATGAACATAAAAGAATGTTAACTGCTAGCGCGATTATTGTCAATAGAATAGCTCAAATTTTAGATGAAAATCAAATTAGCTCAATCATTAAAGACAATACAGAATCTGCAAGACTTGCAGGATTTGGAACATATCAAAATGATGTAGATCTGTATGTCCTAGAAGCAGATTTTGAAAGTGCTCAAAAACTTATTGAGGAGAATTTAGCCTATGTGCCACTTAGTATCTGGACTTATTAGTTTTAAAATATTAGAGTACATTCTTAAGACGAATCCCCTATCTTAATAATTGAATATTTGAAAACACTTTAATTTTTCTCAAGCCTTTTTAAACTTAACCAAATAAAGCCAAGCCTATGAAATCCTTAGCATTTGCTATTTCTATTATTAGTTGGCTGTAGTCCAACAACAGAAAGCACTCACTCAAATAAAACTGATCCAAGCACGGTAGATCCTCCTTCGCCGATGTTGGCTATTGTAGAGGCACATTCAACTTTATTATTTAGCGCTTCGTATACTTCTAAACTCCTATAAAAATACTTTAAGGCCATTTCATTATCGCCTTTAGAAAGATAAGTCTCAACGATATTATTAAGAATAATACCAATTCCAATTTTGTTTTAAATTTTTCGTAAAGATTTAATGCTTTTTTGAAGGACTTTATTGACCCAAACATATCTCCTCTTTCTTATGATACAACGCCAATATTATTCAATGAAATTGCAACACCATTAGAGTCATTTACTAACTAACGTAAATTAAGACTCAGATTATGATAAAATAAAGCGCTATCTGGATTTGAATAAGCATAATAAAAATGAATATAGTCATGAGAAGCCCTAGATCTCTCATCAAAGCTTAAACTAGTATCCTGCGATAATTAGAATAACCAATCCTTACTATTTTGTGCAACCAATTCTTTAGAAACAATGTTTAAAATAATAGAAGAAATAGACGTTTTTTAAGCATTATATTTCTTTTTCTAAAGCTCGCAAAAATAGTAAATTGACTATACTTATTACCACTAATCCCAAGAGCAATTTAATGTATTGAGTAAACATAGCTGGTACCATTTAGAAGTGACGTAATGGTATGGAATGCCAAGATCGCATCGACATAATCTCAATATTATCAAAATATTAAATCGCGATAAGCAAATAAAAAGTCCGAATAATTAAACCTTTCTTTTTTTTTGAGAGTCCAACTTCCATAATTAGTTTACAGAACTTGAAGAAAGCATTTTTATTTATTAAAAATTAAGCGGCTAAATGCGAATGCATTCCTTTACTTTGAAGCTCGAAAAAGTAAAATTAAGTTAACTATTAATTAATTAACTTTTGATATGGAGTTTTTAGAGATCCCTCTTTTTGATGATGACTTTTATAAGCTAACATTTAGGTTTTCGATAAATCTAGTGTTTAGTTCACTAATAATTTGGCTGCTCTATTTCCGCGGAACAAAAAAGCGTGAATACCTATTCACTTATTATATGATCAGTATAATAGTATTCTTTTTATGCTTTACTCTTAAGAAATATGAAC
>CBFIDE010000028.1:0-12388 GCA_965661265.1 uncultured Schleiferiaceae bacterium
TTTATCGTAATTGGTGTTGCTGTTATAAATGCTTTGGCAAATAAAAAAGTGAGCTATTCTGAAATTTTTGCAGCCAACATATCTATAGTAGCCGCTGTTGCAGTTTTAGAGAATCTATGGATTACCAAAATGAGGCCGATGGCTTCAAAAAGGATTCTTTATGATAGTATAGAAAATATTAAACCGGAGAATTACGAGGCTCTAAAGACAGATATTGAAGAAAGAACGGGCTTGCAAATCGAAAAGTTGGCCATAGGAGATATAGATTTTCAAAAGAATTCCTGCAGAGTGACTATTAAATACTACAAAGATTAACTGAATGAGGAAAATTAGAATATTAGCATTATCCCTATTTTTCTTGCCAAGAATAATTTTAGCACAAGATGGAACTTATGTAGAAGTTCAGGATTTTGAGACCTAGACTTCTATTGGACCAAATTATAAGCCTACAAAAAAACGGATTATTTGCCAGAAGCAAAAGCAACAATCTCTTCAGACATTGGCTCTACTTTACTTCCTAAATGTTTCAACCATTTCCCATTTTCATCAATTAAAAACTTATTGAAATTCCAGCTTACTTTAGCATCATCAACACCATTCAAATCCTTCTCAGTAAGCCACTCATAAATTTCATGCTTGGATTTACCTTTTACGGTAACCTTGTCCATCATAGTAAATTCTACCCCATAATTTTTAGTGCAAAACTCTTCTATTTCCTTTCCTTCAAGAGGTTCTTGTCCCATAAAGTCATTTGACGGAAATCCAATGATTGTAAAATCATCACCACCATAAATGCTATAAAGCTCTTGTAAACCTTTATATTGAGGAGTATATCCACATCTACTTGCCGTATTCACTATCAAAACTCTTTTTCCTTTAAGGCTGCTAAAGTCTAGATCTTCACCATCTAATGTTTTGGCCGAATAATCGTAAAAACTCTTTTGTGCTTCAACTTTAAGCTTATTTATTGCCATTGTCTTATTCTTTACTGGCTCTGGATTTGTATTACAAGCTGTGCTTACAAATAATAATATTACTCCAACTCCTATTATATTTTTCATCTTTTTGACTTTTGCTTTTTCTTAACCTAAAATAGCATTTTATGTTTAGCAAAGGTGCACTTTTCTTAGGCCTTTTTATCATTACAATAGCTCCATTTCTTTAGCTTCTTTACTTACCTTTGCACCTATGCCTAGACAAATTTGGAATATTGTTAAATTAAACTTCAAGCTTGAGTGGCGTCTCAAACAAAGTTATTTTGCTGTAGCCCTTTATACTCTTATTAGTGCATATCTCAGTTATTTGGTGTTTAATGGATCTGTAAGTTCTGTAGTTTGGAACAATCTTTTTTGGCTCATTCTAGTTTTTGCTTCTGTTCAGGTTAGCTTTAGATCTTTTCAGTTAGAGGCTGAGCGCCGATTTCTACTCTACTTTGGACTTATTCCACCCCAGGTATTAATTCTTGGGAAAACCCTTTATAATTTTCTTTACGTTCTATTGGTTGGTGAATTTACTGCGCTTATTTTCTCTTTCCTCTTTGGAAATGAGATTCATGATTTTTGGGCTTTTCAGACTATCTTAATATTGGCATCCTTGGGGTTTGCTAGTATTTTAAGCTTTACAGCTGGCATTGCCTCTAAGGCAAGTGATAATCCTGCCCTTCCAGCGATTTTGAGTGTCCCTTTACTTTTCCCTCAATTAATTACACTTAGTAAATTGAGTAAGGAAGCAATCACTGGCTTTTCTTGGGAGCTAAACGCCCCATTTTTAATAGTCTTAGCCTTACTATCATTGATAAGTATTCTATTGTCATATTTGTTATTTACCTACCTTTGGCGTGATTAAATGAAGAGGATGAAAAACTGGTGGAAAGCCCTTGCAATTGTTCTTATTTTTTATACCCTAATCATGGGTTTTTTAGGTGATGTTGTTCGTTTGCCTATTCTTAATGAAACTATTCGTGCACTTTATTTTCACGTAACCATGTGGTTTGCAATGATCATACTAATGGGTGCTGCATTGGTTCTAAGCATACGATATTTAAGTACTGAAAAACTTGACTTTGATCTCAAGGCAAATGAGGCAGCAAAGACTGGTTTGTTACTGGCTTTTATTGGATTACTTACAGGCATGATTTGGGCTAGATTTACCTGGGGAGCATTTTGGGTAAATGACCCTAAGCTCAATGGTACCGCAGTAACAATCTTGATATACCTTGCCTATTTCGTTCTAAGGTCATCTATTGATGATCCTAAGAAAAGAGCTCGTCTTGCCGCGGTTTACAATATTTTTGCTTTCGTTATGATGATTGTCTTTATTGGCATTCTTCCAAGACTTACAGATAGCTTGCATCCGGGTAATGGCGGTAATCCCGCTTTTGGAAAGTACGATATGGATAATAATATGAGAATGGTTTTTTACCCAGCTGTTGTTGGTTGGACTTTAATCGGTGTTTGGATTACTCAATTGCGAATTAGATATAAAAAATTAGCACAAAATCATGAATAAGATCTTAAAAAGAGGCTTCTTTTTGTTGGCCTTATTATTCTTAAACATACAGACTTTTGCCCAATCTAGAATGCCTGAGGTTGAGATGGCTGATGCACTTAGAGCCAATGGTAAAATATATGTAGTTGTAATTATTGCATGCATTGTATTTGCCGGAATTGCAGCTTACTTAATTCATTTGGACAGAAAAATTGGAAAACTAGAGAAAGAGGCAGAATAATGAAGAAGACTCAATTAGTAATCCTTGTAGTCATAGTAATTGCCATAGGCGCTATCATAGCCACTATTAGTGACGCTAGCACTTATGTAAGTTTTAGCATGGCCAGTGAAAATCCTGGAACTAAATATACTGTTATTGGTTATTTAGATAAGGATGGAGAAATGAATTATAATGCAAGAGCGCAGAAATTTACTTTTATCGCGATAGACAAAGAAGGGGAAAAGAAAAAAGTAATGTATGGTCAACCTAAACCTCAGGATTTTGAGCGTTCAGAGGAGATCACCATGAAAGGCTATTCAACCGATAGTCTATTTGTTGCAGAAGAAATATTGATGAAGTGCCCATCTAAGTACAATGAGCAAAACGAAATTGAAGGTTACAATACTTATTAAGGTTTAATGGAATATATTGGAGAGAACCTATTTATAGGTCAATTAGGTAGGTTTGCGGTCAGCCTTAGTTTTACTGCGTCCATCATCAGTGCAATTGCTTATATTCTTTACACAAAAACCAAAGACTCTTCATATCATCGCTTTGCGCGATTTTCTTTCTGGGCGCACACCGTAGGAGCAATATCTATTGTCTTGACTTTGTTCTATATGATGCTCAATCATTATTTTGAATATGATTATGTATGGAAACACACTAGTTTAGATTTACCTCTTAGATATATTTTTAGTGCCTTCTGGGAAGGTCAAGAAGGAAGTTTTATCCTTTGGATTTTCTGGAATAGCGTTCTGGGCATCCTTTTAATGTATACCGCTAAGAAGTGGGAAGCCGGAAGTATGGTGGTATTTAGTGCCGTTCAAGCTTTCTTGAGCTCTATGATTTTGGGTGTATATCTTTTTGGTCATAAAATCGGAAGTAGTCCATTCATCTTGATGAGAGAGGTTGTAGACAATATCGGTCTTCCTTGGACCAGTGTTCCTGATTATTTGGAGCGTTTCCCAACTTTCATGGATGGTACTGGACTAAATCCCCTACTACAGAATTATTGGATGACCATTCACCCTCCTACTCTTTTCTTAGGTTTTGCCTCTACGCTTCCTCCTTTCGCTTTCGCGATTGCCGCCTTACTGAATAAAGATTTTAAATCTTGGGTAAAGCCAGCCTTACCATGGACTTTCTTTAGTGTTAGTATTTTAGGCCTTGGAATATTAATGGGTGGTGCATGGGCTTATGAAGCTTTGAGTTTTGGAGGCTTTTGGGCCTGGGATCCAGTAGAAAATTCTTCATTAGTACCTTGGATTACTATGGTAGGTGGTGCTCACCTACTGCTTATTTATAGAAATAAAAAAACAGGCTTAAGTGCAGCTTTCTTTTTAATAATTATCAGCTTCTTACTAATCCTTTATTCTACATTCCTTACTAGATCCGGAGTACTCGGTGATTCTTCTGTTCACTCTTTCGTGGATCTTGGACTCTCCGGTCAACTGCTGATCTATTTGCTAAGTTTTGTAGTATTTTCTTTTGGATTATTGCTTTATAGGTATAAAAGTATTCCTAAATCTAAGAAAGAAGATGATCTTACATCAAGAGAGTTCTGGATGTTCATTGGTAGTTTAACTTTATTGATATCTGCGTTTCAAATTACCTTTAGTACTTCTATTCCAGTATTCAATGCATTATTTGGACCAGAAGGTTGGATTCCTTTTATGGAAGATAAAATGGCTCCCCCTTTAGATGCCATTAAACACTATAATAGTTTTCAGCTTCCCTTTTCTATTGTAATAACGCTTCTAATTGCTTTAGGACAATTTATGAATTACGGCAAGTCAAAAAAGAAGTTTTGGTTCAATTTATTAAGATCTTTCATAGTATCCTTGCTCGTCACAGCTGCCTTGGGGACCTATTATGATATGCTCACAGATCCTCTTTATCTTCTTTTACTTTTTGTGGGGACCTTTGCATTCTTCTCTAATCTAGATTACTGGCTATTCTTTAAAAAAGCTAATTTCACCTTTGCCGGGAGTTCTATAGCTCATATTGGTTTTGCATTAATCATGGTTGGGGCGCTAATATCCAACGGACGTCAACAGGTGATTAGTAATACTACCATATTCCTAAGTGATGATCTTCCAAATAATGAAAATGCTGTTTTAGATTTAATGGACACTGTGGACCTAGGACCCTATAAGGCGCAATGGACAGAAATGGAAGAAATTGGAGATAAGCAATTCTACAATGTCAATTATTATGATAAAGATTTCCAGAAACAATTATTTACTCTGAGACCTTTCCTTCAGATTACTGACCAGATGGGGCCCTCACCAAACCCTTCTACAAAGCATTATTGGAACAAAGATGTCTATACCCACATTCAATACAGCTCTTACCTTGAGCCTGTTAGTCCTGATGGATACTCTAATGAAATGGAATTAGAAATGGAAAGAGGAGACTCTGCTATTTTTAATGATCATTTTGTAATTATGGATTCTATTAAAGTGAAGGCCAGCTATAATGAGAACACTAATGTTCTTGAAGCAGTTAGACTTACGGCCATTCTAAGGATTGTAAATGTTCTAGGAGAAGAATTTATGGCCAGACCATCCTTCATCTTGATCGGAAATGAGGTAACGCATGAAGATGCTTATTTAGAAACTCAACTCTTTAAGTTTAGATTGGACGAAGTTAACCCTGACACGAATAAGATGTTGATTAAAGGGTCCATGAAAAAACTAGAGAAAGAAAAGGATTTCATAGTAATGAAAGCCATAGTGTTTCCAATGATCAACTTACTTTGGATAGGATCAATACTCATGGTACTTGGTGGCTTTATTGCCGTTTACCAAAGAGTAAGGCGCTAATTCACTAGTTTAGTAGCAATTAATCGACAATGAAGGCCAAGCTGCTAAAAATAGCTATCATAGGATCGGGCAAGGTTGCCTTATATCTCAGCCGTTCTTTTTTAAATAAAGGCTTGGACATTTGTGTTTATGCAAGGTCCTTAGCTCCTGGAACATTTGATGCATCCATTCAAAAGGTCACTTTAGAAGAAGCCATAAAGGACGCCGGAATCATTATTATCGCTGTAAAGGATGATGCTATCAAAGAAGTTAGCGCTTCTTTGAAAAACTCCAAGGCCATGGTTTGTCATTGCAGTGGAGCATTAGCAATGGATCAAATAGAACAGGCAAATAAGGCGATTTTCTATCCCCTACTTTCTATTAGTAAGAATGAAAAGACTCCCATTGAAGAAATTCCTTTTATTCTGAATTCGAATAATGAGGAATCATTAAAGCTCCTTATTGGGCTTACTAATGATTTAGGATCCAAACACTATGTACTGGATGAGGATCAAAAAACTAAACTTCATCTAGCGGCCGTATTTGCTCAAAATTTTTCTAATCATCTTATCGCTATTGCCGAAGGAATTTTAGAAAACGAAAAGATTGATAGAGCGATACTACATCCCTTACTTAGTCAATCCATAAAAAGATTAGAAAATAAAGAAGCTAAAGATTTGCAGACAGGACCTGCTGTTAGAGATGATCAAATGGTCCTTCAAAAACACCTAAATTTATTGGATTCAAAAGAATTAAAAGATATATATAGTCTAATTACTAAGCATATTGAGCAATCACATGGCAACAAGCTATAAAGAGAATTTAAGAAATATCAGAGCCTTTGTATTTGATATTGATGGAGTAATGACAAACGGTGTTTTCCAGGTGGGACCTGACGGAAAGCCCGTAAGAAATCTAAATAGTAAAGATGGATATGCAATCCAATTAGCTCTTAAAAAAGGGTATATAGTTGCGGTTATCAGTGGTGGCAAATGTGATGGTGTGAAGGCTGTACTCCAAAAGTTAGGAATGACGGATATCTATATGGCTGCAAGTCATAAACTAGATGCTTGGGCGGATTTGTTAGCTGTTTATGAGCATAAAGGACTTAAAGAATCCGAAATACTGTATATGGGAGATGATATTCCTGATTACCATTTAATAGAAAAAGCAGGCGTTGGGGCTTGCCCATTTGACGCTGCTCAAGAAGTTAGGGCTATTTCTGATTATGTAAGTCCAAAAAAAGGTGGTGAAGCTTGTGTAAGAGACCTTATTGAACAAACTTTAAAAGTTCAGCAAAACTGGATGCTAGAAGAAGATTTTTCATGGTAATATATTTTTTAAAGCTTATTAGATGGCCTAATCTTATTATGATTGCGCTTATCCAATTATTGGTGAAGATTTTTATTATTCAAGGTTTAGCTGTTCCTCATATGCTCTCCAATTTTGAGTATTTCTTGGGAATTCTTTGCACTACTCTATTAGCTGCAGCTGGCTATCTAATTAACGATTATTATGACGAGGAAAATGATGCGATAAACAAACCTGAACGAATGATTATTGGTAAGCATATCGCTAAGAAAGATGCCCTCAGCTACTATATATTTATGAGCTTTTTAGCTTTACTAATAGGAACATATTTAGCCTATATCGTTGACTGGCTTAGCTTAGCATTTATTCCACTTTTGGCTACCATTGTACTTTATTTATATGCCTATGATTTTAAGAGGAGACTACTGATAGGAAATATCTTAGTCAGTTTAATGACGGCATTACCTATTTGGCTAATTGCTGTTTTTGATATTCTTCCTGGTTTAGAATTATACGCAGACCGAGCTGAATTAATGGCATCGGTTTTTAAGATGATCGGTGTTTATGGTTTATTTGCGGCAATTATGAATTTTATCAGAGAAATAGCTAAAGACGCAGAGGACCTAGAAGGAGATAAAGCAATGGGCTTCCAAACTTTGGCAATCCTTATTGGTAGAAAAAATTCGGGCTATGTTCTTAGCGTTTTGATGCTTATTGTTGTTTCGGCTTTAAGCCGATATCTCATTAGCCTAGTTGAAGGACAGGATATTTTATCAGCAAGCTATTTAGGTATTTTTGTAATTCTACCACTTATATTCTTAATGATTAAAAGTATTCAAGCAGAATCTAAGTTAGATTTCAAGAAAATTAGTACAGGGCTAAAAAGGGTGATGCTCTTCGGAATACTTTCTATTATAGTTTTTACAATTTCATTTTATCTTGCAGTCTTTGAATTCTAAATATCAATTAATATTAGGCTCTAAATCACCCAGACGTAAGGAACTGTTGGAAGCCCTTGGTCTGAGCTTTAAGCAAGTAAATATTGATGTAGACGAAATCTATCCTGACAGTTTAGAAGGAGCAGAAATTGCCGAGTTTTTAGCTTGCCTTAAGGCGAGAGGTTATTCTGAATTAGCTGAAAACGAGCTGCTAATTTGTAGCGATACGGTGGTTTGGTGTAATAATGAATCTCTTGCTAAAGCAAAGGATGCAGATGAAGCCAAGGCTATGCTTGAGAAGCTAAGTTATTCAAAAACGCATGAGGTCATTAGTGCTATTTGTTTAAAAACTAAAGATTTTGAAATAGTATTTAGCGATTCTTGTAAAGTAGAATTTAAAGAATTGTCTAAAGAGGAAATTGAATATTATATCAATACCTTCCAACCTTATGATAAAGCGGGTGCCTACGGAATACAGGAGTGGATTGGAATGATAGGAATTCAAAAAATTGAAGGATCTTATTTCACCGTCATGGGATTGCCTACTCACCTTCTCTATCAGAACTTAAAGAAATTGAACATCATTGATTAAAGCATTAAAAGATATCTTTTTCATACCCATGAATACTGAGAGCAGAATTTATGGACTAGATATCTTTAGGGCAATTTCTATTTTTTTAGTTTTAAAAACTCACGCTAATGATCTGTTCCAGCATTATTTCCCCGGCCTAAGGGCTTCAATGGGTATCGGAGGTCCAGAACTATTTTTTGTTCTCTCTGGCTATTTAATTGGACAAATTCTCATTAAACAAGTTGAAAAGAACGGATCTTTTAGTATCCATAATGCTTTCACTTTTCTAAAAAGAAGATGGTTTAGAACTTTACCCAATTATTTCCTTTTCCTGGGATTCCATTATTTCATGATCCTCATAGTGGAGCACAATTTTCAATTAGCCTTTTTAAAGTACTCTGTTTTTCTACAAAATTTCACACAGCCCATACAGAAGTTCTTTCCAGAATCCTGGTCGCTAAGCTTAGAGGAATGGTTTTACATCTTTTATTCCCTATTCCTTATTGTAGTTTTAGGTTTCAAGCCAATTAAAAACTTACGCAACAGAATTCTCTTCTCCATATTGAGTTTCATTATTATCATTTTTGCTATCCGTATTGGTTTCTATATTTTCACCTTTGAGGAAGAAATGAATCCTGTGAAGTCAATACGGACCGTAACCATTGCAAGAATCGATTCTTTGATGATAGGAGTTCTAGCAGCCTATTTGAAGATATACTTTCAAAAAGTCTGGTATCAAGCAAAATGGATCAAGTTTATTCTAGGTTTAGCTATTATCTACTTTGTTTACTTCAACGTTAATGAGCTGAGCAATAGTTTCCTATACATCTTTAGTTTTCCTATTAGCAGTATTGGAGCAAGTCTTATGTTGAGCGCCGCAGATCAAAAGCTTCATTTCAAATCCAATTGGGGAAGATGGATTACGCACATAAGTTTAATTAGTTATAGCTTATATCTGACCAACTTACCTATCATGAGATACATTATTGGCCCCTTAGAGCAGAATTTCACTATTGAGCCGGCCCTACTCATTATTCTTTATCTAGTTTTAAATTACATCATCGCTAGCCTAATTTATAAATACTTCGAAAAGCCGATGATGAATCTTAGAGAAAGGTTTCAATAAATCTTCGTAAACTGCAGAATAATAAAGCTCTATGAAGAAAGAATTACTTATTGCCTTAATCCCCGTACTGTTCTTAATTAGTTTGCTAGGTTTTAATGTATCAGTCTTTGGTGATGATGCTCTTTCAGGCAGTAATCAATTTGTTCTTTTATTAGCTGCCGCAGTTGCGGCTCTTATTGGTAGTATTAGAGGGGTAAAATTTGATGACATTTTAGAAGGTATTAAACATTCTATTTCCACAACTTCCTCAGCAATTATTATACTTTTATTAATCGGTTCTTTATCAGGAGCTTGGATGCTCAGCGGAATAGTGCCTGCTATGATTTATTATGGTCTCCATATCTTGAGTCCTGAGGTATTTTTGCCCGCAGCAGCATTGATTTGTGCATTAGTTTCATTAGCCACAGGAAGTAGTTGGAGCACTACAGCCACTGTTGGAATAGCTCTTATTGGAATAGCCAATGTCTTAGAAATTTCAACAGCCATGGCCGCAGGGGCAGTAATCTCTGGTGCTTATTTTGGCGATAAACTTTCTCCTCTTTCTGACACCACGAATCTTGCTCCTGCTATGGCGGGTACAGATTTATTCACGCATATTAGATATATGATGATAACCACAATTCCATCATTTACTATTGCATTAATTATTTTTACAATCATCAGTATTAGCTCAAATTCTAGTGGTGAACTTGCTGATGTGGACAGTATTCTTGCAGAATTAGATCTGATTTATAATATCAATCCTTGGCTATTTGTTGTTCCTATTGGAATGTTAGTTCTTATTCTTAAAAAGATGCCAGCCATACCTGCAATGCTTATTGGAACATTAGGTGGCATTATATTCGCCCTTATTTTTCAAACAGATCTTTTACTAAATCTAAATGAGGGTAATGTTCTAAGCATTTATGATTCCTATAAAATCTCCATGAATTCCTTAACTGTATCGATGGACTATAAATCGACGCATCCTTTATTATCTGATTTGCTTAGCTCTGGTGGAATGAGTGGAATGTTGGGCACCATTTGGTTAATTATTTGTGCTATGGTCTTCGGAGGAACTATGGAAGCTTGTGGATTCCTTGAAACAATTAGTTCTGCAATTTTAAAACTAGCCAAGAGCAGTTTCTCTTTAATTGCAACAACTGTAGGGACATGTTTATCAGTAAACATTCTTGCATCTGATCAATACTTGGCCATTGTTGTTCCTGGTAGAATGTATGCCCCTGCTTATAGAGAAGCTGGTCTGGCACCTGAAAATTTATCCAGGACTTTAGAAGACAGCGGTACGGTTACTTCAGTTCTAGTTCCTTGGAATACATGCGGTGCGTACCAAAGTGGTATTTTAGGAGTAAGCACTATGGCCTATCTTCCTTATGCTTTCTTTAATCTACTTAGTCCTGTAATGACATTGATTTTTGCAGGCTTTGATCTAAAAATTAAGAAGTTGAAAGTATCTAGGCAAGCCTAATTTTTACGGACTGTCTTCAAGTTTAAAAGATTCAATGCATTACCTTCTAATCCGCTGATGCTCTTAGGATAAAATCTTAAAACCTGATCATAATATAATGGTACTATAACTCCTTCATCCATAATTATACTGTCCATTTTAAGATATAATTGATTCCTTAAGTCTACATTAGTTTCCATCTTAGATTGCATATATAAACCATCATAGTTTGCATTTTCAAAGTGTGTATAGTTTGGACCTTCCGGCGATTTATTGGCGGAATAGAATAAAGAAAGGTAATTCTCTGGATCAGGATAATCCGCGATCCATGATGCTCTAAAAAATCCTACCTTAGAAGTAGCCATAGACTGTCTTAAAGTACTTGGCGGCACTACCTCAACCTCTAGCTTTATCCCAACTTTGGTGAGCTCTGACTGAATAAATTCACATAAATCCACATAGCTTGCATTTGTACTTAACTTAATGGCTCCTAATCCTTTTCCGCCAGCATATCCAGCTTCTATCAAAAGAGACTTTGCCTTTTCTGGTTGATATGAATAACCGTAGTCAGTATTCTTAAAAGCTTGAAATGCAGAGGGTACAAATCCATTATTTGCTGGCCTGCCTATATTATTTCTCAGGTACTTCATCATTGCCGCTCTGTTAAACCCATAGTTGATTGCTTGCCTTACTTTCTTATCGCGCCAAGCTTGATCGGCGAAAGCCACATTAGCCGTATCTACCATAAAAGCTAAATACTCTGTATTCAAATAATCTTGCTTAAACAGATTGAATTGGCTATTATACTTAGGATTAAGTTCCCCCACACTTGTTAAAAGCTCATCTTTATAGGAAGGGTCTATGCCTGAAAGTATATCTACATCCCCTTTAAGAAAGCTCAAAAAGGCTGTCTGTTTATCTGGAACAAAAGTAATGGACACCGCCTCTAAATAAGGCAGACTAAAGCCATCTTCATCCTTTTCAAAATAATCAGGATTCTTTCTAAACACAAGTTTCTCATTGGCCACCCAAAGCTTAAAGTAAAACGGACCAGTTCCTATAGGATGCTTTATGAAGTCAGAATCATAATGCTCCACAACTTTCTTTGAAACTATTCCGCAATACTGCATTGCCAAAAGGTTTATAAAAGCGGGGAAACTCTCATTCAAGGTAATTATGAGCGTACTATCATTTAAGGAGATAATAGAATCTACTGAGGATAGAACCCAGGCACCGGGCGATACTAATTCTTTAGATCTTAATCGCTCTAAGCTGAATACTACATCTTCAGCTTTAACTAGTCTTTCCTCACTACTTTGAAAAGCACTGTCCTCATGAAAAAGTACGTCATCCCTAAGATTAAAAGTAAAGCGCTTGCCTAATGAATCAATAGACCAATCCTTTGCGATAGAAGGAAGAATATTCAAATTGTCATCAAACTGCACTAGTCCGTTAAACAATTGATTTACACCCCAAATATT
>CBFIDE010000029.1:0-11591 GCA_965661265.1 uncultured Schleiferiaceae bacterium
TGTATCATAAGAGTCAATATAGAACGGCTTTGTAGTTCTTAATTTCACTCTTGCAATATCGTTCATTTCCAAATTCTTATCATCTTCAACCCTATGTAAATTGTTGATGTCAATCTTATAAAGAACCTCGCTAATCATACATCTAGCTTCATTGGAGGTATGCTTTATAGCATACTTGCCTCTTGGCATAGGCCCTTTGTCGTTTAGCCAGCAAAGCATAACATCTAAGTCCTGAGTAATTTCCGGTTGATTGTTCTGGCGTACTATCATATCTCCTCTAGAAATATCAATATCATCCTCTAAGGTAATGGTCACACTCATTGGAGCAAAAGCTTCAGCCACTTCACCATCATAAGTATCTATGCTTTTAATAGTAGATCCAAAGCCTGAAGGTAAAACATTCACCTTGTCTCCTTTTCTGAATATTCCACCAGAAATCCTACCGGCGTAACCCCTATAATCATGGTATTCATCAGTATGAGGCCTAATTACTGTTTGTACAGGAAATCTACAATCTATATGATTATGATCACCTCCAATATGAATATTCTCCAATAGATGCAATAGAGTTTCGCCTTGATACCAAGAAGTGTTCTCTGATCTCTTTACCACATTATCACCATGTAGAGCGCTAATAGGAACAAACCTGATATCTTTAACACCAAGTTTAGAAGCGAAATCTTCAAACTGTGATACCACATTATCATAAGTCTCTTCAGAGTAGTCCACTAAATCCATTTTGTTTACACAAACCACCAAATGCGGTATTTGTAATAAACTAGCAATAAATGAATGACGACAAGTTTGCTCTATGACACCTTTTCTAGCGTCAATAAGGATGAGCGCTAAATTAGCTGTTGAAGCACCAGTAACCATATTTCTAGTGTACTGAATATGACCGGGGGTGTCAGCAATGATGAATTTTCTTTTAGGTGTCGCAAAGTATCTATACGCCACATCAATCGTGATTCCTTGCTCTCTTTCGTCCTTTAATCCATCAGTTAGCAGACTTAAGTCGATATGATCTAAGCCTCTTTTTGTGCTACTGTTTTCTACGGCATCTAATTGATCTTCAAAAATAGATTTTGAATCATAAAGAAGGCGGCCAATCAAAGTAGATTTACCGTCATCAACACTGCCTGCAGTTGTAAACCTTAGCAGTTCCATATCTAAATATGCATTCTTTTTCATAATAATATTTTCAAGTATTTCTTAGAAATATCCTTGTTTCTTTCGGTCTTCCATTGCTGTTTCACCTCTTTTGTCATCCGCTCTATTTCCTCTTTCTGTCTGACGAGCGGCAGCTACTTCTTCAACAATTTTTTCTAAAGTATCGGCAGTAGATTCTACTCCACCGGTAATGGTTATATCCCCTAAGGTTCTAAAGCGTACCATCTTAGTTTCTACATTTTCATTCTCGGCAAGTTGAATGAATTCGGAATTTGGCAACCAGCTGTTATTTCTCCAAATCACTTCTCTTTCATGTGCAATATAAAGACTAGGGATTTCAATATTTTCTAGTAAGATGTATTGCCATACATCCATCTCTGTCCAATTAGAAATCGGGAAAACCCTAAAATGTTCTCCCATGTTTTTTCTGCCATTAAAAAGATTCCAGAGTTCTGGCCTTTGATGCTTAGGATCCCATTGGCCAAAGTCATCTCTATGTGAGAAAAACCTTTCCTTAGCCCTCGCTTTTTCTTCATCTCTTCTTGCGCCTCCCATAGCTGCATCATAGCCATGTTCTTCAATGGTATCTAAAAGAGTAGTAGTCTGTAGAGCATTTCTGGATGCGTTTTTTCCGCTTTCTTCTCTAACTCTTCCTTGATCAATGGTTTTTTGAACACTTCCAACTTCCAATTGTACACCTAAAGATTCTACTAAAGAATCTCTAAAAGAAATAGTTTCAGGGAAATTATGTCCAGTATCAATATGAACCAGTGGGAAAGGGATTTTTGCAGGAAAGAAAGCCTTTTTTGCAAGATGGGTTAAAACGATAGAGTCCTTGCCTCCAGAGAATAATATAGCTGGATTTTCAAATTGAGCATAGACTTCTCTCATCACAAAGATTGATTCTGCTTCTAGTTCTCTTAAATGATTTAATGAATACTTCATTTCTTTTCTTTTTACCTTTTATCTTAGGATTCCAGGCTTAATTTATTCTTAATTGAATTCCAAATAGTTTCAACGCTCTCTTGGATGCTCAATTCATTACTTTTAATTCGGATGTCAGGATTTTGCGGCTCTTCAAAAGGGCTACTGATGCCCGTGAAATTTGGAATCAGCCCAGCTCTTGCTTTTTTATACAAGCCTTTCACATCTCTTTCCTCGCACACTTCTAAAGGGCAATCAATAAAAATCTCTATGAAATTAGATTCGCCAACAACTTCTTTTACCTGCGCTCTATCTTCCTTAAAGGGTGATATAAAGGCAGATAAAACAATAGTTCCGCTATCAAGGATTAATTTAGAAATCTCTCCGATTCTTCTAATGTTCTCAACTCGGTCTTTGTCTGAGAAACTGAGATCTTTATTAATTCCAGAACGAATATTATCTCCATCAAGAATGTAAGTTGAGAAAGCTTTTTTGTGAAGTTGTTCCTCTAAAGAACTGGCAATAGTTGATTTTCCTGAGCCTGATAAACCAGTAAACCAAAGACATATTGCTTTATGTCCATGCAGCTTTGCTCTCATCTTTGAGTTAACAGAATGCTGATGTGGAATAATATTCTCTTTTAATCGACTCATTTCTTATAAAAAAGTAAAGTAAGCATAGGTTAAAAATACGACTGAATAAACAGTAGCCAGAGGAACTCCAATTCTTAAAAAGTCCTTAAACCTATAATTTCCAGCTTCTTGAACCATTAAATTGGTTTGGTAAGCATAAGGTGTTGCAAAACAACAACTAGCTCCAAATGCCGCGGTAATATAGAGAGCTTTTGGCTCTACGGCCGATATTAACCCTAATGCAAAGATTAATGGAAATAGAATACTGATAGCTGCAATATTAGTAACAAAACTTGTCAATAAAAAGCTAGTTAAATAAACAATTAAAAGTAAGCCAAAGGGATTCAGACCCATTGTATTGGCAAATAGAACTTCTGATAAAAAATCAGCACTACCACTATCGATAAGTGCTTTACCTATTCCTAGAGAGGACATCAGAATAAACAATAAATCCATACTCAAGTTATTCTTGAGTTTCTCAAGTGAGTTCATTCCGGCAATGAACTGTGCTGATAAAATTATTAGCAGTGATTGGAAAAGGTTTATGGTGCCGAGTAAACCGAGTAATATCGCGAAAGCACTTAAGCCAATGAATAATAGACTAGCGCTTCTAGATTTTTTCTTGGAACTTTCTAATTGGCTTAATATCAGAAGATCCTTTCCCCTTTTACTTCTTGAGTTAAAGTCCTTTCCGGGGCTTAAAAGCAGCAAGTCACCAGTTTTTAATTTACGACTTCCTATTTTTCCATCCAGCCTTTCTCCTTGTCTATGAACTCCAATAATTGCCGCATCATATTTTTCTCTAAATCCAATTTCTTTGGGGCTAAAGCGGTCTAGTGATGAGTTTTGACTAACGACGGCCTCTATATAATGTGGCGTGATATCTAATTCTGCAGTACTATCTGGATTTAATTCAAGATCTTGATTGTGATTCAGAAGTTCAATAATATTTTTGGTATCACCTACAAAAAATAAAGCATCCCCGCTCTCTAGAAGCTCCTGAGGGCTTACAGGGTTTTTCAGCTCACCATTTCTTTCTAGCTGAGCTAAGAATAGGCCTTCTAAGTTTCTCAAGCCCGCATTTTCAATGCTCTTACCAATTATTTTGCTATTTGACCTAACCCTAAATTCAACTTGATACTCCCTTGCCTCATCTACTAAATCTTTATTAAAATCTGTTTTGTTTTTTAAAAGTTTAGGGCCAAAAAAGTAGAGAAATAGCAATCCAAATACACTTACCAAAAGACCAGGAACAATTATGTCTGTTGTGCTTAGCCCTTCACCATTATTGGAGATTATAAGCCCATTTAGCACTAAGTTGGTAGAAGTACCTATGAGCGTAATCATTCCGCCAAGTATGGCTGCATAAGATAATGGAAGGAGCAGTTTACTTGGGTCAACGTTATTTTTCTTTCCCCATTGATAAACATAAGGCATCATCACAGCTACCACAGGTGTATTGTTCATGAATGAGGAGGTGATGGCCACTCCGCTTCCCATTCTCAAAATAAAGCTTGATGCCTTTTTGCTGTTTCCAATAAGTTTATCCAGGACTTTACTTAAATCAAAATGCTCATTGAGGCTAGCCGTAATGCTAATCAATATTAATATGGACAGAATTGAAGTATTACTAAATCCGCCAAGCAGTGCGGATGTGCTCAAGATACCGGACATATAGAGCAGGGCTAAGGCTCCTCCAAATATATACGAGCTTTTAAACTTATCCCAAATTAGAAAAAGGATAAGCCCGGCAAGTACAGCCAGAGTAAAGTAAATATGGTATTCTTCTGCGATCAATGAATCTAAATTTACACAAAAATATAAAAGTCTACTAAATTAGTAGGAATTAAATATTTTAATTTATTGTCCTCTTACTGAAGTGTCAGTAAATTTCTTCTTATTTTTCTTGAAAAATTAGCTCCAAATGAAATTCAGGTATCTAGTCTTCTTTCTAATTAATTTCTTTTTCTTTTTTACTCCATTAAAAGCACAAAATAAACTTGGCCTGGTCTTAAGTGGTGGTGGGGCCAAAGGAATGGCTCACGTTGGTGTTCTAAAGGCAATGGAAGAAGCTGGCTTAAGGCCTGATTATATTGCAGGCACCAGTATGGGTTCAGTAGTTGGTGCGCTCTATTCTTTGGGGTATTCAGCAGATGAAATTGAAACTATTTTCAGATCTGTGGATTGGGGAGAGGTTCTTTCTAACCAAGTTCCATTAGACTATATATCTTTTGAGGAGAAGGAGTATTACAATCGCTATCTTCTTGAATTACCCTTAGTAGGCACTAAGGTTAAATTTAGCACAGGCCTAATCAGAGGACAAATGTTAAATGAATTAATTCAAAGGTATTTCTGGACATCCATGTCTTATCAAACCTATGATGAATTTCCAATTCCATTTAGATGTATTGCCACAAATTCTGCAAATGGTGAGGCAGTAGTTTTTGATAGAGGTTCTCTTGCTACTGCTGTGAGGGCAAGTATGGCTATTCCGACAGCTTTTACTGCTGTACAATATGATTCTGTACTTCTGGTTGATGGAGGTGTGGTAAGTAATTTTCCTGTAGAACAAGTTCTAAATATGGGTGCCGATTATGTAATTGGTGTAAATGTTGGAACCCAAAAAGATGAGCCAGACCCGGAATCTATGACTGAGATATTATTGTCACTAGCAATGCTACCTTCAGACAGTAGGCTTCCAGAGCAGATAAAGTTGTGTGATATCTATATAGAGCCAGATGTTGTAGATTTTGGAACAGCTGGTTTTTCTAAAGCAGATACAATTATCAAAGTGGGCAAATTGACTGGACAAGAGTTTAAATCGGCCTTTGAAGCCTTACAAAGAAAAATAGGAGAAAAAAAAGAACCTTTTTCTATTGCTGGGCGAGTTGCTTCTTATAAGATAAATGAAATTTATCTGGACGGTAATGAGGTGTTTAGTGATGTCTTAGTGATGAATAAATTAGGTCTTGAAGCGGGGGATTCAATAAACCAAGGGAATATAGAAGAGGCTATTAGACGTGTTTATGGAATCAACGGATTTAGGCAAGTTGATTATGAGTTAGTCCCAATTAATGATTCAGTAGTTGATTTGAATATAAGGATGGACGAAAAGGAGAAGACCCATATTTTTGCCTCTATCCATGCTGATAATTTATTTTCAGCAGGTCTTACTTTAAATATTACGAGTAGAGATCTCTTGGGTCCAGAATCTAGAACAGTTCTTGCTGCTGATATTTCAAGAAACCCAAGACTTAGGTTTGATTATTATAAGTACATAGGTCAAAATAAAAGATATGCAGCCAACTTTAGGTATGATTATTTATTAGAACAGCTACCTATTTATGACAAGGGTGATGATATAGATGTTGTTAGTTCAAGAACAAACAGAATAGCCTTAAATTTCATTAGTACTCAGTCCTTAAAACAAAGCTTTTCTTTTGGCTTGTTTTACGAATCCAATATTAGTAAATCAAGGTATAATATTGATATACCAGAAGGAGTAGATAAAATTCATGCCGAGCAATTTGGCTTAAAATATGCTTGGTTAAAGAATAACTTTAATAATAGAAATTTCCCCACGGCCGGTACAGAGCATGTGCTTCTTGTGAATATGCATCTTGAAAATTCATATGCTGTTGACTTACAAGATGGAGTCGATACTGTTTTTTTAGATGTTGAAGGTTCAGCGCCTATAGGCCTTAGTAAATCTCTGTTGAATCAAGTAGTAAAGGAGTATACGCCTGATTTCTATGTAGATTTTGTCTATAACTATAAGTCGTATCAGCAAATATTTAAAAGAACCCAATTCATTCCTCATTTAAGTCTTGGACTTGTATTAGGTTTTGAAGACTATGGCTCTTTTGTACATGTTAAGAACCTGGGAGGTACCCAAAGAGTATGGGTAGATGATATTCCATTTTTAGGTTTGAATTATTCAGAAATGCAAGAACCAAATTATGCAATTATAGGAGCTAGGATTCAACATTTGTTCTTCAAAAATTTATTTTTTAGATATGGGGCCAATCTTTTATCTCACTATGATTACGTGCCACTAGATGAATTGGATGCCTACCTTAATGTAGATGAACTAAATAATAATTTTCTTTTTGGCTATGGCGCAGAACTTTCGCTTAGAACTCCCTTGGGTCCTTTGTCTGGAGGTCTTAGTTGGAATAATAAGGATCCTTATACAAGATATTATTTTAGTTTCGGCTACAGTTTTAATTATTCAGATTAATCACTCACAATCCGCTCGGAATAATTCTAAGAGGTCACATTGTTAATCTTTACCCTAAATTCATAAAAGCCTTCTATCTTTGTTTTTTTAAAATTAGAAGAATTGAATCGCCGAAAGGCAAACGATAAATTAATGAGAAGTTTTTTTAGAATATTTTTAGTATTAGCAATAATCGGAGGAGTAATTTTTACACTCTATTATTTATGGGGTAAAAATCAAGTAGAGCCAATGATTTATACTTCAGAAAAGCCTTATATCGGGAGTATAGTTAAAAAGTCAGTGGCTTCTGGAAGTATCATTCCTAGAGAGGAAATCGAAATTAAGCCGCAAGTATCTGGAATTATTCAAGAGATTTATGTTGAGGCGGGTGATTTGGTGAAGGAAGGAGATCAAATTGCAAAGGTGAAGGTTATTCCAAATATGCTTTCTCTTAATAACGCTGAGAACAGACTAAAAACAGCTGAAATTTCTGTTGAAAACACTAAGATCGAATATGATAGAAATAAGAAATTATATGACCAAAAAGTAATTCCATATGCTGAATTTCAATCGGTTGATCTAAGATATAAGAATGCTAAATTGGAACTGGATGCAGCCACAGATAATCTTCAAATCGTTAAAGAAGGCGCTACTAGAAAAAGTGGCTCTAACTCATTAACAACTGTAAAAGCCACAGTTGCAGGAATGGTCCTGGATATCCCGATAAAAGTCGGAAATCAAGTCATAGAGTCCAATAATTTTAATGATGGTACTAGCATAGCTTCATTAGCAGATATGAATGACTTAATCTTTGAAGGAAAAATTGATGAGTCCGAGGTGGGTAAAATACGTGAGGGAATGGATATTGAGTTGACAGTAGGTGCAATAGAGAATACTAAATTTTCAGCAACTCTTGAGTATATCTCGCCAAAAGGTGTGGATGAAAATGGCGCTATACAATTCTTAATTAGAGCTCAAGTGGAACTAGATTCCAGCAGTTTTATTAGGGCTGGATATTCTGCCAACGCCAATATTGTTCTAGATAGACGTGATAGTGTATTGTGTATCAATGAAAGTCTTCTTCAATTTGATGAAGAAAAGAAGGCTTATATTGAAATTGAAACAGGAGATCAATTGTTTGAGAAAAGATATGTCGTTCTTGGAATATCAGATGGTTTACAAGCTGAAGTTCTGGAAGGAGTCAAAGAAGGGGAGTTTATTAAGGTATGGAATATGGGTAAATAATAATTCTTTTTGAGTTTTACTAAAAAAAACGAGTTCGATCACTAAAAAAATACCACCACTGAGCTCAGAAAATAGATATCAAGAGAGTGGAGTACCCAAAAAGGGGTATCTTTGCTTTCATAGGATCATGTACCTTTGATAGGTCACTAATTGCAGATATGATATGTTGCGAAAGATTTTTCAAATTAATTCAGAGCGCTTCCTGGCCAGATGGATTATCTTTATTTTCGATGTATGTATGGTGATGTTGGCTTACATTTTGGCGAGCTTTACTAGACATAATTTTGATTTAGACATTCTTATCAGCCAATTTCAGCCTGCTAGATTAGGCTGGGTCGCCATTTTCTACTCCGTAGCGTTTATCTACTTTAAGTCATATTCAGGTGTAATAAGGCATACTTCTCTTAAAGATGGTGTTCAAATGTTTAAAGCATCCAGCATAGCTATATTCGGTATTCTCATATTAGGTTTAGTTGTGCCAAAAGATCTTTCTAGTTTTTGGAACACACTGTATATTCCACGTTCAATTGTTCTTATTCATTACCTAATGTCTTTATTCTTGCTGGTTTCTACAAGAACAGCAGTGAAAATTATTTTCAGAACTTTTGGAGGAATTAAAAGCCCTAAAAAAACCAAAGTTTTAATTTATGGAGCTGGAGGGAGCGGAATGATTACCAAAAATACACTGGAAAATGATGCTGAAAGAGATTATGAAGTAGTTGGTTTTTTTGACGACAACTCATATAAAGTTGGGAAGTCTATACATGGAGTTATGGTCTATAATCCTTTAAAACTTGAGAATAAGGAGTTTGTGAAAAAGCTTGAAGCCGATGTTCTTATAATCTCAGTTCAATCCAATTTAACTGTATCAAAGAGAAAACAAATAGTAGATTTAGCTTTGGAAAATGGTTTAGTGGTTAAAGCCGTTCCATCTGCTAGTAATTGGATTCAAGGAGAATTAAGTACTAAGCAAATCCAGAATGTAAAAATTGAGAAATTACTGGAGCGTGATCCTATTATATTGGACAATGTTAATGTTTCAAACTCTATAAAGAATAGAATTGTACTAGTTACCGGTGCGGCGGGCTCTATTGGCTCTGAAATTGCTTGCCAATTAGTGCATTATTCTCCTAAACAAGTAATTCTGTTGGATCAGGCTGAGTCATCATTATATGATTTGCAAAATGAATTGAAATCTAAGTATCCAGATAAATTTGATTTAATTCAATTCGTAATTGGTGATATAACCAATTATGAAAGAATGAATGTAGCTTTTGATGAATACAAGCCTCAAATTGTCTTTCATGCAGCAGGGTATAAGCATGTTCCTTTAATGGAGGATAATCCATATGAAAGTATTAATGTCAATATTTTTGGAACCAAAAACATTGCTGATTTAGCAGTAACTTACAACTGCGAGAAGTTTGTTATGGTTTCTACAGACAAGGCTGTTAATCCTACTAATGTTATGGGAGCTACAAAACGAGCCGCGGAGATATACACTCAGTCTTTAGGCTCTAAGAAAGGTGTAAAAACGCAATTTATTATTACAAGGTTTGGGAATGTTTTAGGGTCAAATGGATCTGTAATTCCAATTTTTAGAAGGCAAATAGAGGAAGGAGGCCCAATAACGATTACTCATAAAGATATCACAAGATTTTTCATGACTATATCTGAAGCATGTAATTTAGTGCTTGAAGCAGGTAGTATGGGTAAGGGAGGAGAGATTTTTATATTTGATATGGGTGAGTCAGTTAAAATTTACGATTTGGCCAAAAAGATGATTCGCTTATCTGGTTTGAAGCTTGGAACTGATATTGAAATTAAAGAGATTGGACTAAGGCCAGGTGAAAAGCTTTATGAAGAACTTCTTGCGGTTGAGGAGAATACCAAGAAAACTCACCATCCCAAAATAATGATTGCCAATATTATAGCCGAAGATCCAAAGAAGGTCAGAGAGGAGTTCGAAGATATGCAAGGATGTCTTAGTACTGGTGATAATTTGAAAATGGTTAGGATTTTAAAAGAAATTGTACCCGAATTTATCTCCAATAATTCGGTTTTCGCTTCATTAGACATGAAGAAGATTGTTAACCACTAACATTTCATGTATATATTTAGCGCTCCAAGGATAGTTTTTGAGTCCAATGGCATAAGCAACATAGGGTTATTTAAAATCCTGCTTATCGCTTGTTTCTTTATTATGGCATTCAATACAAAGGCACAGTATAAGTATCAGTTTTTGAATCACCGACAAGATGCATATAGAAATGCAAGTCTCTACAGTATTAATGATAGTTCTATTACTGGAGTTAGGCCTTTTGCTAAACATCAAGAGAAGACTCCATTAAGTAATGAAAAAGGCTTTTGGACTTGGATGAAAAGAAAAGCCTTTGAAGAAAGATTGGTCCAAGTAGAGGGCGTAGGGTTTAGTCTTAGTTTTGATCCAATAGTAAATTTCAATTATGGCTCTAGCTTGGGAAATGAGGATTTTAATAATAGTAGAAATGGGAGAGGTTTTCTTGTAGAAGGCACTATAGGCTCTCAATTCTCTTATTATTCATTTTTTAGTGAGAATCAAGCAAACTTCTCACCATACGTTAATGACTTTATTCAGAATAGAAATGTCGTTCCAGGATATAATTTAGCAAGATCCTTTGGTGATAATGGGTGGGATTTCTCCTTGGTAATGGGTGAAGTGAATTATACTCCCAATCAATTTTTTAGTTTCACCCTTGGTCAAGGAAAAAACTTTTTTGGTGAAGGCTATCGATCTATGTTTTTGTCAGATGTTAGTAATTCTTATCCGTTTTTCAGGATTGAAACAGAATTCTGGCGAGTTAAATACGTGAATTTATGGGCTCAAATGTATGATGCTCCTATTCAATCTACGTCCCAGCCGGGCTACGACAAAAAGTATATGTCGGCGCACTATTTAAATATTCGACTAACAAACAAATGGAATCTAGGATTCTATGAATCAATTATTTTTGGAGATACCACGCAACAAAGAGGTTTGGATGCCTCCTTCTTTAATCCTATAATATTCTATCGCCCTGTGGAGTTTGGAGTGGGCTCTCAAACCGGAAATGCTCTATTGGGAGTTTCAACTTCGTATAAACTGAAAGATGGATTGTTGGCCTATAGTCAGTTTATAATTGATGAATTTACACTTTCGGAAATTCAGGCAAGCAATGGTTATTGGGCAAATAAATGGGGATTACAAATAGGTCTTAAATATTACAACGCTTTCGCGATAGAGAATTTGTTCTTAAGGCTAGAATATAATCGCGTGAGGCCTTATACCTACACCCATAGAAATAGATTAACTAATTATGGGCAATATGGTCAATCATTGGCTCATCCATGGGGAGCAAATTTTTCAGAAGTAATGCTCCACA
>CBFIDE010000030.1:0-9931 GCA_965661265.1 uncultured Schleiferiaceae bacterium
ATCATGATTGAATCGCACATGCATATTGGCTAAGGCTTTATCCGTACAAGGATTAGAGCAATAGCCAGAAACATCTACTTGACCTTCATATACTTCTTCTCTTATGCAGGATATTGTCAGTAAGCCAATTAAAAAAAGTGTAAGTAACCTCATTCTTTCTTAGTCTTATAGGTGGTCCACTATTCGAGTTACTAATTAGTAGTTACTAGAGTTGGGTTTGCAAGCTTAATATAATGTTATCTAAATCTTATTGCAAAGAGCTAATATATAAGTTCAAATAGAACTTTATGAATTTCTATCTACGGATACGTTGAGTTTGATTGAATCAATCCAAGATTTACTTAACGTGATCAAACAAAACTTAACTTATACGAAACAAAACCTTAAGCCAATCGTAAGTTTTAGTTAAACCTTGAGTAAAGTGCATTATTCACCTTGTACGAAGTAAAAAAAAAACTATGTACATGAAAAAATTATTACTTTCTGCTGCAGTATTCACTTCAGTATTCAGTTATGCACAATCTATTACAATCACAGAAATTGGTCGTCACAACGATTCAAGAGACGGTGCTTGTGAAATTTCTACTTATGATTTTGCCTCAAAGAAAATTTTTATCACTAACGCGGCAACAGATTCTATTGATATTATCGATATCTCTAATCCTTCAAGCCCATTAAAAGTTGGCGGAATTAATGTTCTTACTTATGGCGGAGGTGTTAATTCGGTAGTAAGCTTGAACAACGGATATTTTGCCGCAGCCATTGAAGCTTCTGTTAAGCAAGATACTGGCTTTGTTGTTTTCTTTGATACTGCTGGCACATTTATAAAATCATTAAAAGTAGGTGCTCTTCCAGATATGATTACTACAACTAAAGACGGAAACAAACTACTTGTGGCTAATGAAGGAGAGCCAAGCGATGATTATTTAACTGACCCAAAAGGATCTATCGGCATCATTGATATATCAGGTGGAATTCCTAGTTTAAGTCAAGCAGATGTAAGCCTCTTATTTTTTGACAACGCACCTACTACCATCGCGGGAAGTCTTAAAAAACCAGGGACAACTTTTGCAGTGGATTTAGAACCAGAATACATTGCAGTAAACGATCAATCAACGCGAGCTGCTGTTGTTTGTCAAGAAAGTAATGTGCTAATTCTGCTCGATTTGGTGAATAACACTATTTTATCCTACAAAGGATTAGGATTCAAAGATCACTCTATGACAGGCAACGGAATGGACGTATCCAATAGAGATAATAAAGTCCAAATTAACACTTGGCCTGTAAAAGGAGTATACCAACCCGATGCAATTTCATCATTCGACGCAAATGGTCAAACTTACTGGATTTCTGCTAACGAAGGAGATGGAAGAGATTATAGTGGTTATAGTTCAGAGGTAAGAATAAAAGATTTGACTCTAGATTCTATTGCTTTTCCTCAAGCCAGCGTATTACAAAATGATACCAACTTAGGAAGACTAAAAACTTTTACAATGGATGTAATTGGAGATATAGACAATGATGGTGATGTGGATGAATTGTATAGCTACGGAGCTCGTTCTTTCTCCATTTGGGACAATAACGGAAATCTTGTTTGGGATAGTAAAGATCAGATTGAACAATACATCAAAACCAATCACTTGGCATTTTTTAATTGCGATGATGGCCTAGCGAGTGAGCAAGACAGCCGAAGTGATGACAAGGGTCCAGAGCCCGAAGCAATAACAGTGGGAGTGCTAAACAACGTGACTTATGCTTTTGTTGGGTTAGAAAGACAAGGTGGAATTATGGTTTACGATATCTCGAATCCTTCAGCACCTGTATTTAATCAATATGTTCACAACATGGATAATACAACTGGAGAAATGATTGATATTGCCCCTGAGGGACTTGTATTCGTATCACCTGCAGAAAGCCATACTGGTAAGGCAATGCTTATTGTAAGCAGCGAGGTATCTGGTACTGCTACAATTTATGAAATTGAAGTGGATAACAATATATCTATTTCAGAAAACAAGAAGCATGAGTTCTCAATTTTTCCGAATCCAACAAATGGTCAGATTGTTGTTCAAGGAAGTTTTACACCCACAAGTATTCGCGTGATGGATGTAACAGGTAGCATTAAAATTGATCAAAAGATCAACTCTAACCTTATCAATCTAGAAGGCTTACAGAATGGTCTATATTTCATTCAATTAGTTAGTGCACAAAATGAAATTGTAACAAAAAGAATTGTTAAGAACTAACAACTAAAAATTTCAAAGAAAGAGCGAGAGGATTTATTTCCTCTCGCTTTTTTTTTGTTCGAATTAATTAAGCCTCATTCACGAACTGCTCATATTTAGATTTCTTGGAGGGGTATCTGAAGTTAATTCAATTTAGGTGGTTTTCTTTTCGTGAAACAGTGCAGGTATTTAAAATCATCTTAAATCTGAAGAGTGCCCGTTTCATTAAGGGTCAGGGAGGCCAGGCTTTTAAATTTTTTATTTCTATAAGTCAATCCAAACCGATAGGTCTGCGGAAGGGCAAGGCCAATGTTAATAGATAAATCTCCAATGGTCATGAAGCTTAAGCCCCAATTCTTTCCGCTTACTTCAGCAATAATAGCCTGATAGTCTATATTAAAAAGCCTCAGCATATCTTGTACATCCTCATTCCAGAAATCTCCTCCTTTTACATTGAACGAATATTCTTTATTGAAGATCTTGAGAGTATCTCTGCCTTCAATCAATATTTTGGGAAATACCACAATTAGAAAGCGTATTATTTCCACCGGAATGACTTCTCTCTTCTAGATAAAGCCCTGTAACTAGGGTATACTTATTATTGAGTTTAAGTTTGTGCTCAATACCGGTATAGATTGCAAGATGAAAGAATGGATAGTCTTGCACTCGGCCTGTTGTGCAGCCTATACAGTCAAAATCGTTGAAAAAGGCCGCTAAGTTATGTTGTCCCTTGGTCTCTATATAAAACTCTGAATCCATTCTGATGGAATCTTGGGTAAAGCAGAAATATGATAAATTAAGTAGGAGTAGGGCTAGACTTAGTTTTTTCATGGTAGGTTTAAAAGCATGGCCTTCTTCAGTAAATCGATTTAATAGCTAATGAGCTTACCAAAAGAAGCTTGAATAATTTTGAATTATCCTTCTAGGCAAGTTTTAGGCCATAAATCCATTGGATTCAATAGAACTATTTAAGTCCCTTTCCTCTAGGCTGATCGGCTTCCTTTAAAACTATGTCCGAATGTAAAAATTGTGCTGCGGCAGCAGAGTCTTGAACTTTTATAGAAGTGCGCTCTAACATCTCAGCTTCAAAAGCATTTAAGACTGACTTTCTAATTCCAAGTTCACGCCAATTTGATTTAGGTCCACATCCTTTCACAATTCCTCTAGCCAGAGCTAGCGCATCTAAAAGTGCTTGGTTAGCGCCTTGACCCTTAAATGGGCTCATGGGGTGGGCAGCATCGCCAATTAAACTGACTTTATTCTCCTGTGATAATAAGTCCAAACTCAATAGGGCTCTATCGTAAACGGGATATCCAGATACTTGGCTTTCTTCAGTGGCCTTCATTATTTCTGGAATAGGACTATGCCATTTCGTTCTTCTACAAGCCTCTTCTTTTAAGGCCTGCGGACCTTTTGCGCTTAAGATTTTAGCATCCTTTTCTGACATTGGAAAGCTTAATTGCCACATGATGCTATCTTTTGAATAGGGCATCATATAAATTCGCTCATTACCATTAGCTGTTTGAAAAACTGTGGCAGAGTCCAATAAAGAGCTATCTGTATTTTGCAATTGGCTTAAGGGGCAAATTCCAAGGATTACGATACAGTCTAAATATCTAAGAGGCCGCTTTTCTTCAGGAATTAATAAGGATCCTACTGTGCTTCTTATGCCATCGGCGCCTATGATTAAGTCCGCTTGCGCGATTTTCTCTTGGCCGTTCACTTTGAATTTCAGTTCCATTGAACCATTATTAGAATCTGAATAGTCCAATAATTGGTGTCCCCAATTTACGGCAGAATCACCTCCAGCTTGTTTTAAAAGTGCAAGGCGAAGTGCCTGTCTAGCGATATGAATATTATTTCGTTTGGGAGCACTCTGCGGTTCAGCTTCTAACCATTTACGCATTCCCCATTCCCCTATGATAGTTCCGTCTGTAGTATGAACAATATGTCTTGTAGATTTTATCCCTTCATCCAGTTCCTTTAGCCCTAGGCAAGCCATAGCTCTACTAGCTTGTTGAAGAGTCAAACCATAACCTTGAGATCTAGCATTAAAGCTCGTATCACGCTCATAAAGACTAAATGGAATTCCACGATGTAAGCAAGCCACGGCCAAAGCTGTTCCTCCAATTCCACCGCCAATAATAGCGATGTGAGGATAGTTTAGAGTATCCGGTTTCACGGGAGTGTCGCTTTGAACAATGCCAATACCTTTACAGTTAGAGCAGGGAACGAGATTCGCCCTTGGCTTTTTGGGTGGAGTATTTTGGACTTTAGATTTTTTAAATTCCTCCAAGGCCATTTTATAGGCAAGTTTCACCTTCTTTTTTATTCGACGGCTCTTCTTCCCACTTCCTTTACATTCTGGGCAACTTACCCAATGGCCTTGATTATTCAAGCTATTCAATTTCATTTATTGATAACATCTCATATACATGGATTCTATCCTCTCCTCTCCAGGAAGAATGTTCGTTAAGATACATCCTTTACAAATTTATAGATTAGGGTTTACACTAAATTAGTTTCGAAGCACTTTACTGTCTCCCGAAACCAAAGCTAGCTAAGGAGCGAAAACCTTGCTGGTAGCAGTTCACCGGCCATAAGCAATATGCTGCGTTGTATTTAGTGTTTTTTCTTTATTTCATGAATAGCTTCAGTTCAATTTCTTCTCGAGCAGAACATTCAATTGGTTTCAATTTTTCGTATTCATCTAAATAGCCAAAGAAGTAAAGTCTTTCTTTTACATTGATTTACAGCTTTAGTAGTTCCAGTGCAGCGCACAGATTATTTTAATCTGGGCGGAGCCTCATGTGTTGGATTGCCTTGATTCTGATGAATATAACAGTATTGGTTTTTATTAGTGGTTTTATTCTTACATCTATTCCCAGCTTGCGTTTTGCCTAAACACTGATGGGCAGCATCTTTGTTCTGATTTGAGTTCTTCGCACTATTTGTTGGAAAAGACATACTGTTCCAGCTCCAGTCTCTGGCATTTATCCTAGACTCTATCTGTAATTCAATAGAATCCTCAATCTTAGGAAAGAGGTCTAGCTCTAGAAGAGCTTCAAGGCTGTCTATGGTTATAGCATACTGCCAAAAATCATTGTGAGTTTTTTGGTTAGGCATTAAAAAGGCAATGCCTTTGCGTTGATCACCATGATTATCCACAACAGCCTTAAAAAAGTACTGAGGAACGGATACCCCCTGCGGACCAATCTTTTTAGCACCTTCCGCTATTATTGGGCCAGTAATGATCAATAAGCTACTGTCTTGATAAGCCCAAGTGCGGACTAATTCTTCCAATAAGCGCCAAGAACCTCTATTAAAGCTAGGATTCTGAGGACTCATATTACTATAATAAAAGCTTTCCTCCATTGCCCTTGCAGACCATTTCATATCGCCAGCAGGCGCCAAATGGCCTCTGTCAAAGCCGGATTTATAATAATCTTCTTTATTGGCAGTACCCCCTTTCACCAAAGGGTCCTCTAAAAAGCGATCAGTTCTTTTATAATTACCAAAGCATTCTTGAGCAGTTAACTCATAAGCCACCCATTTAGCTTGCTTGTGTTCTTGGTTATAAATCAGGCTATAGCCAAAATGTTCTATGGGATATTCGCCATCGATTAACTGAGGAATCTCTGCACCAAATTGATAGGGAGCCTGCACTGGCTGTGCCCAAATTATCATAGGGCAGAGGAGTAAGAGGATTATTATCTTTAAAAGACTTTTTAAGGACATTCTTTTTTCTTCTTACTAATGTAGTATTTTTTGCTTGGTTTTTTTACTCCTTTCTTGCTTGTCTTAGGGAAGCTTTTGAGCTTTAATAATGGATTAAATTGTTACGAGTAAAAATCTGATGGAAAAGATGTTTTTTTCTGCCTTTGATTTTCTCCTTGTGAGGGATTTTATACTTCTGACGCCGTTAATTAGGGTTGGTGGTAATTATCTGTAGGGCAGAAAAAAGGGGATTCTTGTTCATTTTGTTGCTTGTCCAACCGGAGGCCTCAGACGTTGTAAATAGGCAAAGGCCATAACTTACTAAATAAATGAATATTCAATTTGAGAATTAATCTGCCGTAGCTTACAAGCAGCATTAAGAAATAAAAGTAAGCGAGTAAAACACGAACCAAAAAAAGGACACCCAATCAAAATACTTGCTTAGCAGCATTTTTACCATTCGGCTGCTGATCACCCTATCGGCTATCTGCTTCGCAGCTTCCTCAGGGTCCCGATAGCAGTCTTCAATCTAAAAACCACATTTTGTACGGGGATTCTGAAATTTAATTAATTGAGGTATTCCTCTTTCTTTTTGTGAAGCTAAGGAGGTATTATTAAAATCATGTTACATCTTAAGAGTGCCCATATCTCCGATAATCACTTTAACCCAATTTATTAAATCCAATATTACCAAAATTCATGATTACATCTTTGCTAGGAACAACCAAAGAAATCCACTAAAAACAATAACAAAAAAGACAAAAGCCAATACCTATGATCCCTTTCTTATTATTATAATTTCTTTAGTTTTGCGAATATTATAAGATTGAACTATGGGAAGAGCATTTGAATATAGAAAGGCAGCTAAAATGAAGCGTTGGGGAATAATGTCTAGATTATTTCCAAGATTGGCTAAAGCTATTACGATGGCGGCCAAAGATGGAGGACCAGATCCAGATACCAACTCATCACTTAGAACGGCTATTCAAAATGCTAAGGCTCAAAATATGCCTAAGGATAACATTGAAAACGCCATTAAAAGAGCGGTTGGTGCGGATGCTGAGAATTATGATGAGGTAACTTATGAAGGTAAAGGACCCCATGGTGTTTTGGTTTTTGTTGAGGCTGCAACAGATAATACAACAAGAACTGTAGCTAATGTAAAAAGCTATTTTAATAAGGCTGGAGGTTCAATAGTTCCTACGGGTAGCCTAGAATTTATGTTTGATAGAAAGGCTGTTTTTGAATTAGAGAAAACAGATGAGATTGATATTGAAGAGCTTGAATTTGAATTGATTGATGCCGGTCTTGAGGAGATCGATGAGGTAGATGATATGATTTATATCTATGGCGAGTATACCAGCTTTGGTACGCTTAATTCAGCCCTAGAAGAAAAAGGCTTGGAGTTAAAGAAGGCTTCTTTGCAGCGATTCTCAACCAGCCCGCAAGAATTTACTGAGGAGCAAATGGTGGATATTGATAAAATGCTGGATAAGATTGATGAAGATGACGATGTACAGGCTGTTTATACCAATATTGCCTAAATCTATAGATCCCTTTAATGTCCAAGTCAATTGGATTACCTTTGTCCCATGGAATTGATTCAAGGCAAAAAAGTAGCATTTCATACTCTAGGCTGTAAACTTAATTTTTCAGAAACATCTACCATTGGAAGAGACTTTGAGAAGAAAGGCTGGGAGTCTATCGATTTTGATCAAAAGGCAGATGTCTATGTGATCAACACTTGTTCTGTTACACATAATGCCGATAAGGAATGTAAGTATTGGGTCAAGAAGGCTCAGAAGCAGAACCAAGATGCTTTTATTGTAATCGTTGGTTGTTATGCTCAGCTGAAGCCTGAAGAGATTGCTCAAATCCATGGCGTTGATCTAGTTCTTGGAGCAACAGAGAAATTCAAAATTATAGAATACTTAGAGGACCTCACTAAGAAGGAAGTAGGCGAGGTACATTCTTGCGAAATTGACGAAGCTGATTTTTATGTAGGTTCCTATAGCATAGGAGATAGAACTAGAGCTTTTCTTAAAGTTCAAGACGGATGTGATTATAAATGTACGTATTGCACCATTCCCTTAGCTCGCGGTATCAGTAGATCCGACACCTTAGAAAACGTCTTGAGCAACGCAAGAAAGATTGCCGATGAAGGAGCCAAGGAGATTGTTCTAACCGGTGTTAATATAGGAGATTACGGAAAAGGAGAATTCGGCAATAAACGCCATGAACATACTTTCTTAGATCTTGTAAAAGCATTGGATGAGGTTGAGAATATAGATCGAATTAGAATTTCAAGCATAGAGCCTAACCTTTTAAAGGATGAGACTATTGCCTTTGTAGCTAAGTCTAAAAGATTTGTTCCTCATTTTCATATTCCATTACAATCTGGCTCCAATGAGATTCTAAGGAAAATGAAAAGGCGCTATATGCGAGAGCTTTATGTAGAGCGTGTGGCTAGAATCAAAAGCCTTATTCCTGATGCATGCATTGGAGTAGATGTTATCACTGGGTTTCCTGGTGAGACGGAAGAGCTTTTTATGGAAACTTATAATTTCGTAAATAGCCTTGATATCAGTTATTTGCATGTATTTACTTACAGCCAAAGAGAGAATACTGAGGCTGATGTTATGGAGAACCAGGTTGATTATGGCATTCGAAAGAAAAGAGCAAGAATGCTTAGAACCCTTTCTGTAAAAAAGAGAAGGGCCTTTTACGAAAGTCAAATGGGGAATACCAAGACAGTCTTATTAGAAGGAAACTTTAAAGATGGCTATATGACTGGGTTTACAGAGAATTATGTAAAAGTTAAAACTCTGTGGAATCCTGAATTGGTGAACCAAAAGAAAACCGTTGTTCTGAGAGAAATTGATGATGAAGGAACGGTTCTTTTTGATGAAGTTTCCCTTGCCAGTCAAACTATTTAATACTATTTCATGCTTCAAGATTTATCCAAAGGTCTTCTTCAAATTACGAAGGAAGTAGGTGACTTTATTCTCAGTCAACGAGATGCTATTCAAGCCGATAATGTTGAGGTTAAAAGCCTGAATAGTTTGGTTACTTATGTAGATCAAACGGCGGAAGCCAAGATTATTGAGGGCTTAAAAAAGATTCTTCCGGAAGCTGAGTTTATTGCTGAAGAATCACATACTGAACGTACTCAAAGCGAGTGGTATTGGATTATCGACCCTCTTGACGGTACCACAAATTTTATTCATGGTATTCCTGTTTATGCTATTTCTATTGCCTTATATCATAAGGATCAATGTCAGCTTGCCGCAGTTTATGAATTAAGCAGAAAGGAGATGTTTCATGCGATTAAAGGTCATGGTGCCTATTTGAATGGTTCTAAGATTAGTGTAAGCCAAAATACTAAGCTTTCAGACAGTTTATTAGCTACCGGTTTCCCTTATTATGACTTTAAGCATATGGATGAATACCTTAAGATTTTAGGGGAGTTTTTTGAGACCACAAGAGGAGTGAGACGTTTGGGCTCTGCAGCCACAGATTTAGCATATGTGGCATGCGGCCGATTTGATTCGTTCTTTGAGTATGGCCTTAGCCCTTGGGATGTTGCAGCTGGTGCTCTGTTAGTTCAGGAGGCTGGGGGAGTGGTTTCAGACTTTTCAAATACATCTGATTATGTGTTTGGCGAAGAGATAATTGCCTCTAACCCAAAATTACACCTAGAAGTTCAAAAGAAACTAAGGCGCCTAGTTTAAAAACTGCTTATGCCAACTGTCCTTTAAGGGTACTTCCCAAAGAGTATCAATCTCAGATTTGTGCTTGATTAGATTATTGAACACAACAGTATCTGCTCCGATTTCATTTTCTTTTACAGATTGTCTGAAATCATTTAAGTTTAGATGATTGATCATATTATTCTCGTCATCGCGAAAGCATAACAAAAGGCGATCTAATAAATCAATATCTAATTCCTTCTCAATATCTTGAATGGCGTGAGTAAGACTATCAATACT
>CBFIDE010000031.1:0-9923 GCA_965661265.1 uncultured Schleiferiaceae bacterium
CAGGAGCACCTATTACTCCAAATAATACTCTAATTTATTCTTACCAATGGCTAACAGATTCTACCAACATACTTGGTGAGCGAATTATTTATCCTTTAGCTGGTGAAACAAACAGAGATTTTATAGCTGATACAGCAGGTAGATTTTATGCACTTATAGATGATGGTATTTGTACAGATACTGTAAGATGGTTTAGAGTATTTACTGATACTTTGGCCGAGAATGTTATTCTTGATGATGCAGGAACTCCCGTTGGAACCGCTGCAATAAACCTTTGTTTGTACGATTCAATTACAGTTACTACCAGTGAAGTTACCGGATTGCCAAGACCTTGGGATTATCAATGGCAAAGGCTTAATCCTCTTACCAATGTATGGGAAGATTTAGTAGGGGATACCAATACCAGTATTACAATTGATAGGTTCTATTTACCATTTGAAGATACGACTTACTACAGACTAGAAACTTCATATACCAATCAGTTTGATTTAGATGTTTGTCCATTCTATACAGATAGTATTCAAATTATCTGGTTTGCACCTCCAACTTTAAGCTTCTTCCCTGGAGATAGCCTGGGACTTTGTTTTGGTGACTCTGTTCTAGTAATTGCTCAAGGAACTGGAAATACTTATCGCTGGAATAACGGAACTTCATTAGGAGCTTCAATCTGGCTAAAAGGAGCTGGAGCTTATCCTGTAGTTAGTACTGGTGCCAATGGATGTGAAACTAGAGATACTGTTTATATCTATGAATTTATTCCAAAGGCAGATGCTGGACCAAATGTATCAGCTCTATCAGGAGAGATTGTAGAGTTGAGCGGATTAGGAGGACTTAACTATAGATGGTACGCCTCACAGCCTATCAACTTCAGTGACTTCCTTTCTCAAACAATAAGCGTGAGCTATACATTACCCGATGGAGTTAATGCAGACACCATAACCATTTATATGGAGGCAACAGATGATAATAGTTGTACAGATAGTGATAGTCTAACCTTTATTGTTACAAGAGAAGAAGATCCTATTACTGAAAGTAAATTAGATCTGTCCTATAATTTATTTAGTCCTAATGGTGATGGATTCAATGATTTATGGGATATGACCAAGGTTATAGAGGGCGAAACAGCTTGTGAGATTACAATCTTAAATAGATGGGGATCTCCTGTGTATGTTGATGAGACATTTGACGGAATATGGGATGGAAATGATACCGGTGGAAATCCATTAGCGGATGGAACCTATTATTATATTCTAAGCTGTCAAGGTAAAATCATCGTGAAATCAGCAGTTACTATAATTAGAAACGATTAAGAGCTAGACATGAAAAAGTTAGTATTAAGCACATTAATAGTAGTTCTAGGAACGGCTGCCTCTTATGCACAGCAAATTCCTCTATACAGTAATTATTTTTTTACTCCCTATATATATAACCCAGCTCTTTCTGGAGCAGAGGGTGTTACAAATATGAGTTTCCTGCATAGGAGACAATGGAGTGATGTTCAAGGAGCACCTGAGACCTCTGCTTTGGCAATGAATGGTTCATTGAATGAAGAAAAGGTAGGCTGGAGTGTTTACGCTTTTAGCGATGAAACTGATATCGTAGAAAGATTTGGTTTTTATGGAAATTACGCATACCACCTTCAGCTTGCTGATAACACTAGCTTAAGTTTTGGATTGGGTGCTGGTTATCTTAGAAATTCTATTAATTTATCTGCAATTAGAGCTAGAGATGCTGAGCCTCTTACTGCCATTTCAAATAGTGATAGAGGAACCTTTGATGTAAATGCGGGACTTAATCTGAAAATTGCAGATTTTAGTCTTGGTTTTGCGGCTCCTCAGTTGTTAGGTCAATCTATTGAGTATAGCACTGACTTTAATCAACCTGTAAACTATAATCTCATAAGGCACTATGTAGTTAGTGCAGGTTATGATTTTAAATTTGCAGGAGATAAAATGGTTCTTAGCCCACAAGCAATGATACGTGCTGCTAAGAATGTTCCGGTGCAAATAGATGCCGGAGTATTATTTAATATGACTGAGATAGGTTATTTAGGAGCCATGTTTAGATCAGACTATGCTGTAACACTTAATGTAGGTGTTAATCTTACAGAAGCTGTAACCTTTGGATATGCTCATGATTTCAGTACTAATGATTACGGTCCAAGTCTTGGAACTTCAAATGAATTTATGCTTACGTATAGATTTGGAAGTAATAAAAGAAATGAGCGTTTGGAGAATGAGATTAAACGAATGAAGAAGCGTCAGAAGTCTGAAAGCGAGAAGGCTGAGGAAATGATGGATCAGAAACTTCAAGAGTTTAAGGATGAGAATATGAGAGATATTAAGGCTCAATCAGAAGAAGCTGCTAAGGCCGCTGCGGAGAGGGCTGTCTCTGAGGTTAAAACTCAATTAGAAGAGCAAAATAACTCTTCAAATAATAATCAAAATGGCGGGGCTAATAATAATCCTAATGTTGTAGGTCCTGTTCCGGATGGCGGAGGAAATCAGAATAAAGGCAACCAAAATAATGGACAGATCGGACAGAGCCAAGGTGGTCAAGCTCAGTCTGGACAAAATGGGTCTGACTATAATCCTAGTAATCTAGCGTCTAATGTGACTCCTGGTTCTAAAGGATATTATGTAGTAGCTGGTGTGTTTAGTAATCAGAAGAATGCGCAGAAGTTGATTAATAAATTAGCCTCTGAAGGTGCAACAACTAGATTTTTCCAAGATTCTGAGAACTTCTATTACTATGTTTACCTATTGAAGTTTGATAGCTATTCTCAAGCAAATCAGGCTAAATCCTCTAATCTAAATGGAACTTTTAATGGTGAGCTTTGGATTAAAGTGGTGAACTAAATAGAATTTGTAATTCAAAAAAAAGGGGCTATTTAGCCCCCTTTTTTTTGCTTTCACTTTATTTAACTTATTCCTGAATATTTTTTGCTTGGATCATGTGACGCTCATAATGAGATAGAACTACATCCCAGGCATCGGCATATTTAAAAGAAATATAGCTGATTAAACTTTGAACCTTAGCCTTTGAAAGATCCAATCCTTCAGCATCTTTTAAAAGATTTTTCATATAAGTTAGGTCATCTAGGATGTCTTTAAATACAATATTTTCTACAACTGCAATTCCTTTAGCCCTTTTTGTTCTGGGGTCAAGATTTTTAAAGGTTTTGGTTTTGGATTTATTAATACCATCCACAGGTTTCATTCTATTAGCAAACCATTTACCAAAAAATGAATGACTTACACTCTGAGCTGTCTGAGATTTCTTGGCTTTATTGTGAGCAATCCTAATGTGTTTCAGATAATGAGCATTGACATCATTTAAGTGCTCAAATACTTCAATGAGACTCCATGAACCTTCATCCTTTCTCCTTTTGAGTCCATCCGCTTCAAGAAAATAGAATATTTTATCTAGATCTTCTTTGATTTTATCTACTCTTGAAGTCTGAAGTTTTAAAAACTCTAACTTATTGGATTTCGACATAGTTTTATCCTTAGGATTGCTTCTTAATTCTTTACTTCGCAAGATATTATCCTTTCATCTAAAAATATCAAAAACCTAGACTTTTGAGCCTAAATAATCCACTTTTAGAAAACTTTGACCAAGCCTTTGGAGCAACTCCTTTTAATACTATCAAAGAAGCCCATTTTGTACCGGCGATGATAGAAGCTATCGCGGAAGCGAAAAAAGCAATAGAAGCTATAAAGAAAAACTCAAATCCTGATTTTGAAAATGTTATCGTTGCATTGGAGCAATCAGGAGAGAAAGTAGGAAGAATTGCAGAAGTGTTCTTTAATCTGAATTCTGCAGAGACAAATGAGGAACTTCAGTCAATTGCTCATAAATTGAGCCCAATGCTTTCTGAATACTCCAATGATATCTTATTGGATCAAGAACTTTTTCAAAAAGTGAAATTGGTTTACGATGCTAGAAATAGCTTAGGCTTAAATGAAGAGCAGGAAATGTTGTTGGAGAAGCAATACAGAGGCTTTGTTAGAAATGGATCGGCTTTAAGCCTAGAAAAGAAGGAAGAGCTGAGAAAAATTGATCAAGAACTTAGCACCCATTCTTTAAAATTTGGAGAGAATGTATTACAAGCTACAAACGATTTTAAAATGCTCTTAGAAGCATCTGATTTAGACGGTTTACCTGAAGATTATATTGAGGCTGCTAAGGAAACAGCAGTGACTGATGGTCATCAAGATAAATATTTAGTGAGCTTGCAGTATCCTAGTTATGTTCCTTTTATGACATATTCAGCTCGAAGAGACTTAAGGGAGAAGCTTTTGAAAGCATTTGGACAAAGAGCGGTTGATGGGAATTTATCCAATCAAGAGCATGTATTATCAATTGCAAAACTAAGGGAAAAAAGAGCTCAGCTACTTGGCTTTAAAAACCATGCAGATTATGTGCTGCAAGAAAGAATGGCACAGTCTGCAAATAGAGTAGAAGGCTTCTTAAAAGAACTTTTAGAAGCTTCTAAAATGCCAGCTGCTGATGAGTTAGAAAAATTAAAGGATTTTGCGAAAAAGCTGGATGGATTAGAAGACTTTAAGCAATGGGATCTAAATTATTATTCTGAAAAACTGAAACAAGAATTATATCAAATTGATGATGAACTCCTAAAACCATACTTCAAATTAGAGAATTGTGTTGAAGGTATGTTTACTGTTGCTGAGAAACTCTATGGCTTAAAATTTATTGCTAGAGAAGATATTCCTGTCTACCATGAGGATGTGGTTGTATATGAAGTTCAAAAAGCGGATGCTAGCTTTAAAGCTCTTTTATATACCGACTTTTTTCCTAGAGCAGGAAAGAGAAATGGTGCATGGATGACGAGTTATAGAGGGCAACATAAGAAATCAGGTATTGATATTAGACCGCATATAAGCATAGTCTGTAATTTCACAAAACCAACGAGCACAAAGCCTAGTTTATTGAGCTTCCAGGAGCTTACTACTTTATTTCATGAGTTTGGTCATGCCCTTCACGGGATTTTGGCAGATGGCACTTATAGTAGCTTGAGTGGCACTAATGTCTATTGGGATTTTGTAGAATTACCTTCTCAAATAATGGAGAATTGGTGTTACGAAAAGGAATGTTTAGATCTATTTGCCAAGCACTATGAGACAGGAGAAGCTATTCCTCAGGAATTTATTGATAAAATTAAGTTAAGCGCTAGCTTTATGGAAGCATACGCTACTGTAAGGCAGATCGGCCTAGCTAGCCTAGATTTAGCATGGCATGCCACGGAGATAGATGACATAGAAAATGTGTCTGAATACGAGAATAAAGTATTGGAGCCCACTAGTTTTTTTGAAAAATCTTCTGATAGAAATACATCATGTAGTTTTTCCCATATCTTTCAAGGAGGTTATAGCGCTGGTTATTATAGCTATAAATGGGCTGAAGTGCTAGACGCAGATGCTTTTGAATATTTTAAAGAAGAAGGAATATTTAATAAAGACTTGGCTCAGAAGTTTGAATTATTACTTTCCTCTGGAGGAAGTAAGCATCCATCAGAATTATATAAAGATTTTAGAGGTAAAGATGCAGACAGCAAAGCCTTATTAAGAAGAGCAGGATTGATTTAATATGGTTAGACCAAAAAAACACTTAGGACAACATTTTTTACGAGATGAATCAGTAGCTCAAAGGATTGCAGATTTGCTCACACCTAATGGTGGATTTGAAACAATCATTGAAATTGGGCCTGGAACTGGGGTATTAACTAAATACTTATTGGATCGACCAGAGGAATTAAAGCTGATTGAAATCGATGGGGAAAGCGTTGTTTATTTGTCTGAAAACTATCCGCAGTTAGATGGTAAAATTTATCCTGCTGACTTCTTACAGCTTGATCTAAAGAAATTTATCACTGGCCCAACGGCTTTAATTGGGAACTATCCTTATAATATCTCTTCTCAAATAATGTTCAAGGCGTTAGAGAATAGAGAGCACTTTATTGAAATCGGAGGTATGTTTCAAAAAGAAGTTGCTGAGCGCTTAGTTAGCCCTCCAGGATCTAAAAAATATGGTATTCTTTCTGTGCTTCTAGAAGCCTATTTTGAACGCGAATATCTTTTTACAGTCGAGCCAGATGTTTTTTATCCGCCGCCAAAAGTTCAGTCTGGCGTGATAAGAATTAAAGCAAAAGAAAATCCAATGACTGAGGTTTCATACAAGAAACTAAGTATGATTGTGAAGATAGCTTTTGGTCAAAGAAGGAAAACTTTGAAGAATGCTTTGAAATCACTTAATTTAGACCTCAATTCTACCGAAGAACTTTTGCTGAATAAAAGAGCAGAACAGCTAGGAGTAGAAGAATTTGTAACCCTTGCGCTAAAGCTTGAGAATAATGGGCTCTAATACTCCAGAAAAAACTTTAGAAGATTTCCTTTTAGCAATTAATGAAGGTTCTATAGCTAATTTACAGCAAGAGCTTGAAGAACTGCATCCAGCGGATATTGCTGAGCTTATTGATGAAATTGACTTTGACGAAACTAAAGAGGTAATAAATCTACTTTCTAGTGAGAAAACAGCTGAGGTAATTGTTGAACTAGATGAAGACTTAAGAGAAAGACTTCTTAAAGAGTACTCAGTTGAAAATATTGCTCATGATTTTGTTGAGAATTTAGATTCTGATGATGCAGCAGATTTAATCAATGAACTTCCTAAAGAACGTCAAAGAGAGGTTCTATTCCATATGGAAGATCCAATTCAGGCTCAGGCTCTAGCGGATCTTTTAATATATCAAGAAAATTCTGCTGGTGCTCTAATGGCAACAGAGCTCATCAAAGTGAATCAAAATTGGCGTGTTTTGCAATGCGTTAAGGAAATGCGAAAGCAAGCGGAGCATATTGATAGAGTGCATAGCATTTATGTGGTAGATGATGATAATAATCTTTTAGGAACTTTATCTCTAAAAAAACTTCTGACTACAAGCACAAAAACTCCTATTTCAGAAGTTTATGATAGCAAAATTCAAAGTGTGGAAGCTACAGAAGATGGTGAAGAGGTAGCTTTACAAATGCAAAAGTATGATCTAGTAGTACTTCCGGTGGTTGATGCAATGGGGCATTTATTAGGTAGAATTACTATTGATGATGTAATTGACTTGATAAGAGAAGAAGCTAAGGAAGATTATAATTTAGCTTCTGGTTTGACCAATGAGGTGGAGTCTGATTCTACTGTTGGTGAGACAACAAAGGCACGCTTGCCATGGTTACTCATTGGTTTGTTTGGTGGTATCGCAGCAGCCTCTGTGATTGGAAAGTTTGAAGGAGCTTTAGATGCCGTTCCTAAATTATTATTCTTTACTCCTCTGATTGCCGCGATGGGAGGAAATGTAGGGGTTCAATCTTCTGCAATTATAGTTCAGGCTTTAGCAGCCAAGGAAAATTTAGGAGGAATAATTCCTAGATTATTAAAAGAATTAGCCGTTGCCTTGATTAATGGAATTATCTGTGCTGCAGTTGTATTTGTAGCGGGTTTATTCTTAGGTTATGAGCTAAACCTGAGTATTACTATTGGTATCTCACTTTTGGTTGTTGTTATTGTAGCTGCATTGGTGGGCACTTTCACTCCAATAGCATTAGATAAGTATAAGATAGATCCTGCTTTAGCAACCGGTCCATTTATTACCACAATGAATGATATTGTAGGTCTCTTTATCTATTTCTCCATAGGAAAGCTTATTTTAGGTTTCTAATTTAACCTTAATAAGTTCTTTTTTATGTGTTTTTCCTTCAAAAACCAATTTTTGTTTTTAATGCTTTTTATGGCGGTCTTTACTTTATTGAGCCTAAACCAATTAAGCGCTCAGGACAAACTAGCTAGTGATCGCCCTGGATTTAGTATCAGTTCTACTACAATGCCAAAAGGATTCTTTCAAGGGCAATTTGGAACTGGTTTTGAAAATATTGAGTACAAGAATCAAAAGGGAGGCACTCAATTTTTACTTAGAGATTTAAATAATGAAACTAATTTGAGATTCGGGGTTTTAGATTGGCTGGAATTAGATGCTACTTATTCTTCTATCTACGCCTTAGATGCAACTACTTTAATTGATGGAGGAAGAGATGAGCTAAATGATTATAATATCCAACTATATTCTCTAGGAACGAGGTTTCAATTGATGAAAAATAAGAATGTGGGTAATGCAACGAGTAATATTGCTTCCAGCCTAAGTTTTGGCATACCTTTTCGTCTAGGTTCAAGTGAAAGCCCTATTGTCGGTATTCGATTTAGTGGAGATATTTCTACACCTAAGAATTCGTTTTTGATGAATGTATATACCATTTTTAGTATTGAAGAATTTGATCAAGCTGGATTATCGTTGAACTATTCAAGAAGTTTAACAGAAACTTTTTGGGTTTTTGCTGAATCTCGACTTTTTGTGCCTTATTTTTTTGAATATGGACTTCAGTTTAATGTTGGAGCTAACTACTATATTAGTCCTGATTTTATGATTGATCTTTATGGTGGTTACGGAAGCGTTGATTTCTATGAGAATGCTTTTAGTCAATCGCCATTTTTTCAAATATCAGCTGGTCTTAGCTGGAATATAAATTTAAAGAAGTGAGAAAAGTACTTTTCCTAGATACTGTTCATTCTAGTCTATTCAATGGAATTAGGGATTTAGGCTTTGAGCCGATAGAAGCTTATGATAAGAATGAAGAGGAACTAAGAGAATATAAAGACATTTCTGGACTAATTATTAGATCCAGAATTCCTATGTCCAAAGGTTTTTTGTCTGCCTTTGAGAATTTAAATTTTATTGGAAGAGTTGGTGCAGGTTTAGAAAATATTGATCTTGATTATTGCAATAATCAAGATATTGCTGTTTTTTCTGCACCTGAAGGAAATAGGAATGCAGTTGCGGAGCATTGTCTAGGCATGCTTCTTTCCTTACTCAATAATCTTTTAGTGGCAGATCAAGAGATTAGATCAGGAATTTGGAAGCGCGAAGAAAATAGAGGGTCCGAACTGAGCCCTAAAGTGGTCGGAATAATTGGGATGGGGAATATGGGCAGTGCATTTGCCAATCTATTAAGTGGCTTTGGCTGCAAGATTCTAGCCTATGATAAATATAGAAAGGATTGGCCTTTTGCTCATATAGAGCGTGTTGAATTGGATGAAATTTTTGAACATGCTAATGTCCTTAGTTTTCATGTGCCCTTAACGGATGAAACTAAATACTATTTAGATGATAAGTTTGTCTCTAAATTTAAAAATCCATTTTATCTCCTTAATACAGCTAGAGGAAAAGTTGTTGAAACAAAAGCTTTAGTAGAAGGATTAAAAGACAAGAAAATATTAGGTGCAGGATTGGATGTCCTGGAATACGAAAGTAGTTCATTTGAAGACATTTTTCAGAATGATTTGCCCGAGGACTTCCAGTATTTACTAAACTCAAAAAGAACAATATTAAGTCCTCACATTGCTGGTTGGACTCAAGAAAGCAATTATTTGCTATCTCATTTCTTACTTCAAAAAATTCAGAAAGCCCTTGAGAATGGATTATAAAGTTGAGCATGTTGAGAAAGATGATCAAGGAGAATTTTTTTTGATTCAAAATGAAGAGAAAATGGATCAAATCACCTATCAGAAGTTTAAAAGCGGACGATTAATTATTCAGCATACAGAAGTTATAGAATTGCTTAGTGGGCTTGGATTAGCAAAGGTCCTATTGGATAGCCTAGTCTATTATGCGAGAGAAAATTCATTGAAGCTAAGATCAATTTGCCCATATGCAAAGAAAATGTTTATTGAGAACCCAAATGAATATAGAGATGTCTTGGCATAAGCCCTTTTTAGTGTTTTTTGCTTTTGCTCTATTTTCCTGTAATACAGCACCAGATAGGGATGATAAGACTATCTTCAGATATAATGAATCAGCTGGAATT
>CBFIDE010000032.1:0-5389 GCA_965661265.1 uncultured Schleiferiaceae bacterium
TATAGACGATAAATCATCTGGAGCAAGTACACAAGAAACAGACAACATTGAGGCGAATATTGGCCCCGGTTATGCGTATACATTTGTTATTAAAGAAAAGTTTTATTTGTCATTGGATTTGCTAGCGACTTTCGGTTATTTAAACACCAATTTGACAACTCGCCAACCCGGTGGAAATATAGTCACAAAACAAGATAATTTTGTTTTTCGATGGGATGGTAAGACGGGCATTGGTTACAATGGGCGCAAGTTCTATTCAGGGCTCTATGCAAATGTTTCTAGTGCACGATATAAGCAAGAAAACACGACTGCAGTTAATTTCGATACAAGAGTTTTCTATCATCTTTTTTTTGGCGTTAGGCTTGAATCTCCTGGTCATTTGAGGCGATTTATGAATAAAATAGAAAAGAAATTTCCATAAATCTTATATAGAATTCAATAAAACTACTGCGAGCAATAAATATAGGGCATTTGGCAGATAGTGCGAAAATTGAAAATGAGTACAATTAATAAAAAAAAAAGAAAAGTTTGGCTATCTCAACTAATCTTATAATTTAAGCCCAAACAATTCACTAATGATGAAAATAAAAGTCTTTGACGCAGTCAACAAACCAACAAATTCTGAGAAAACAGAAATAATCAACTTTCTTTTTGATAATCTCCAGGAATATGGAGACCCCAAAATTGATGTTCAAAAAGCGATTGATTATTCGATTAAAGAATTTGTCTCATTTGGCGGGTTTACTATGCTACTGTCTGAAAATGATGAAATAATAGGAACAACTGTGATTAATAAAACAGGTATGGGAGGATATATTCCAGAGAACATCCTTGTTTACATTGCAACTCACAAAGATTATAGAGGAAAAGGGTTAGGTAAAACACTCATGCAAAAGGCCATTGATTACTGTAAAGGAGATATTGCACTGCACGTTGAAGCTGACAATCCTGCAAAGCACTTGTATGAAAAAATGGGGTTCACTAATCCCTATTTGGAAATGAGATTGAAAAGGTAACCTATGGGCATTCACATTCTAGACCTATCCATTTTTGTAATTTACCTAGTAGGCATGCTTGGCGTAGGTTTTTACTTTTCGAAAAAAAACAAAACCAATGAGGACTACTATGTAGGAGGAAGAAAAATGAAAGCCAGCCACATTGGTTTATCTGTTGTTGCTACAGATGTTGGAGGTGGTTTTTCTATTGGACTTGGAGGGCTAGGCTTTGTCATGGGCCTATCGGGAAGTTGGATGCTGTTTACAGGATTGATAGGCGCATGGATAAGTGCTGTTTTCTTGATCCCTAAAGTGTACCCTATCGCTAAAAAACATCAATTCTTAACCTTCCCTCAATCTTTAGCATACCACTACAATACCAAAGTAGCTTTCATAGCAGGTATTATCTCACTCATCGGTTACGTAGGTTTTACAAGCTCTCAAATTCTAGCGGGTGCAAAACTGGCATCGGCAACATTTCCAGCCCTGTCTATTGGTGATGCTGTTTTTGCCATGGGTATTATTGCTGTCTTATATACGGTAATTGGAGGCATGAAAGCTGTGATCTACACGGACACCATTCAATGGATTATTTTAATGGTTGGGCTCATATTCATTGGCATTCCAATTGCTTTCAACGAAATTGGTGGATGGTCTGTCATCACACAATATATACCTGATAATTTTTTATCTCTCAGTAATTTAAAACCCATCCATTTTTTCAATTGGTTGATTACAATTGTTCCTATTTGGTTTGTTGGCATGACCCTTTACCAAAGAATTTACGCCTGTAAGGATGAAAAAACAGCTATAAAAGCGTGGAGGATTGCTGGTTTGTTTGAATGGCCCATAATGGCATTTATGGGGGTTGTATTAGGCTTATTTGCCCGCGTAGCTTTTGAACAAGGCATGTTTGCCAATTTTGGATACCCTGTTGGAGCTAACATTGATGCGGAGCTGGGATTACCATTGCTCTTGAGAAAAGCACTTCCCATTGGATTTTTAGGTTTAATGATGTCTGCTTATTTCTCTGCAATTATGTCAACAGCTGATAGTTGCTTAATGGCTGCTTCAGGAAATTTTGTTAGCGATATATTTAAATACTTCAAACGCGGAAATGTAACCAACGAGATAAGATTGTCTCAAATTGTAACATTGGTGATCGGTGCCATCGCTATACTTCTGGCTGCACTCATGCATAATGTACTGGAATTAATGTTATACTCTTATGCCTTTATGGTTTCAGGTCTTTTTGTTCCTGTAATAGGCATGCTTATCTTCAAGAAGCCTCAACCTATTGCAGCTTTGGTGTCCATGATTTTAGGAGGGGCAACCACCTTATTACTTATCATTCTGGATCTGGACTTACCATATGAACTGGATGAGAACTTCTTTGGAATCATCATGTCCGCGATTGGTTTTTTAACCCTCCAATATTCTATTAAACTCAATATTAATTAAATGGCTGAATTAGTAATAAACACAAAGAAAATTCAAAACAACATTAAAGTCTTGAGTACATACTTCGAGGAGCATAATATTGAATGGAGCTTGGTGACCAAGGTCTTCTCAGGCGATAAGGAGTTCCTAAAAAAGGTGCTTACCGATGACGTCATTGAAAACATAAATTCCATTGGAGACTCTAGGTTAACCAGTTTAAAAAACTTGAAAGAAGTTAATCCGAATATGCGAACGATTTATATTAAACCTCCCGCAAAGGTTTATGTTGATGAAGTCGTCAAATATGCAGACATATCCTTGAACAGCTCATACAATACCATCAAGGCATTAAATGCAGCGGCTAAAAAGAATGGCATTGTTCACGAGATCATTATTATGGTGGAACTTGGTGAATTAAGAGAAGGAGTTCAAAGATCGGAGTTAATGGACTTCTGTGAAAAAGTGTTTGAACTTTCTAACATTAACGTGATCGGTATCGGTTCAAATTTGGGCTGTATGTATGGTGTAGAGCCCAGTTATGACAAGCTCTTGCAACTTTCGCTTTACGAAGAGCTTATATCCGCAAAATTCAATCGGGATCTGAAATTGGTTTCCGGAGGAACATCGATTACTTTGCCATTGATTGAAAACAAAACCATTCCAAAAGATATTAATCATTTTCGGGTGGGTGAAGCCGCTTTCTTTGGAATCAGTCCATTGAATAATGAGCAGTTTATGGATCTCTCTATAGATACCTTTGAGTTTAGAGCTAACATCATTGAGTTAGAAGAAAAAAAGATCGTGCCAGAAGGGGTAATTAGTGATGGAAACATTGGGCATTCTGCAGAATTCAACGAAGAAGACCAGAGTGAGACTTCTATAAAAGCTATACTTGATTTTGGTTTATTGGACGTTGAAAAAGACGACATTGAATCTATTGACAATGATTTGAAATTTGTTGGGATAACTTCAGACATGTTGGTTGTCGATATAGGAAACAACAAGACTAAAGAAGGTAAAAAGAAATATAGTATCGGTGATAAAATTAAATTTAAGCCAAATTATATGGGTGTTGCAAGGCTCTTAAACTCAAAGTTTATAGAAAAGAAATTTGACTAAAAAGTATAAAACGAACAGCCAACAAGGTGTAAAATGCATAGCTCCCTTAAGTCAGCTAAGACATCTTACACAGACCGTTATGAGTCATTCTCAAATTATTAAACAAGAAGCTAAAAATTGAAGGATCAAAATATTGAAGATTATTTAGGAATTCAGCATCAAAGAATTGTTTATAAAAAATTCTTTGGAATTGATTATAGCGGAGGATTGCAGGCGGGCAAGAAAATTTGGATATGTGAAGCTGATTATTTAAACGATTCTATTTATATAAAATCAATTTATTCTATTTTTCATGAATTTGGATTAAAATCACGATTAGAATCAAACTCCAAAATCATTGAAATCATCGAGAATAACGAAGATGCTGTGATTGGATTTGACTTTCCTTTTAGTTTACCAAACCAAGCTCTTCAAGATTCGAATTGGAAAAATTTCATTCTTAATTTTAAAGATAATTTTTCAGATGAAAATGACTTTAGATCCAAGATGAGAAACCTTTTCACTGGGAAAGAGATAAAGAGATTTTGTGATATTCAAGCAAAAACACCCTTTTCTCCATATAATCTAAGAATATATAAACAAACATTTTTTGGAATTTCAGAAATACTTAAACCATTAATTATACTCAATAATTCCACTATTTTACCTTTCGATACACCAAAAGAAGGAAAGAATCTTATTATGGAAGTCTGTCCTGCCTCGCTTCTAAAAATAAGAAAAGATGAAATCAAATGGCCTCAAGCCTACAAAGGAAATAAAGATATACATAGAAAAAAAAGATCTGAAATATTAAAAATTATCGAAAATTACTTAAACATTGAGTATTCAGATTCTACAATAAAAAGTAAAATTTTAGAAGATCCAGAAGGTGATGCTTTAGATAGTTTACTATGTGTAATTTGCTCTTTAAGAGGATTATCCTATCCCGAATTATCAATAAAAAATGAGTTTTATTCAAAAGAAGGATTCGTCTACTGTTGAGAATGACGCATAATCTAGGCTTACCACTGCGCTCGGGACCTGCGCCCTCGATCGGCCTGCGACACATAGGCTTACCGTCACTCCCCTGCATACGCAAGTGTCGTTCCAGCCCCTAACATCCCTTCAGGACTCAGGGTCAGCCTTTGTCGCTAAGCCTAGTTCGTTGGCAAAAATACTGAAACACAAGCTTCAAGTATAAAATCACGAAACGCCAACAAAGTGTATGGTGAATGGCGGTATTGCACCTAAATTCAAGCTTTTAGCATTTATCAAATGTAGTGCTAAATCGAAAGTTAAGTGCTTCTAAATCCGCCACTAACCATACACAAACACTTTATACGCAAGCCCACGGAATAACTAACCGAGGGCTGAATACTTTTCTTGATTTCTAAACTTTTTAGCCATTTAATCATTTATTATTATACCGATGAAATACATTTTGATTTTACAGCAATAAATTTGAGAACTACACCACTTATAATTAATAGATAAATTAAAAAATGAATAAGATAGAGCATATAGAAAATGAGATTTCTGAATTGAAAAATGAATTGAGAAATCATAAACTTTATGAAAACTTACATGACATTAATGATGTGAAAATTTTTATGGAAAATCACATATTTGCAGTATGGGATTTTATGTCTCTTGTAAAAAATCTTCAAATAAACCTCACTAAAGTTCAAACACCTTGGACACCTCCAAAAAACCCAAAACTATCAAGATTTATAAATGAAATTGTTCACGGAGAGGAAAGTGACATTAATGAATTGGGAGAACCAAAGAGTCATTTTGAGATGTATTTAGATGCAATGTTCCAAGTAAATGGAAATACGAATGAAATTAATGAATTC
>CBFIDE010000032.1:5487-9298 GCA_965661265.1 uncultured Schleiferiaceae bacterium
TATTAAGCTTGTTGAATTGGGAAATTCAGTTGACTATTGTTTTAGTCAAGTTAATGTCGATAACAGAGTAGCTGATTTTGTGAAATTCACTTTTTCGATTATTGAAACAAATAAGCCACACCTCGTAGCTTCTGCATTTACGTTTGGGCGAGAAGACGTTATTCCAGATATGTTTATAGAAATTCTTAAAAATTCAGATTCTGAAAACAAATTATACAGCAAAATAAATTACTATCTCCAACGACATATTGAACTTGACGGAGATGAACACGGTCCTTTATCTCTTGAGATGATTTCTGAATTATGTAAAGATGATGAGCAGAAATGGAACGAAACACTAACTGTTGCGAAACAATCATTAGAAAAACGAATTGAACTTTGGAATGCTATATCTGATTTAATACAGAATAAAAAGCCTGCCTATAAGACCGTATAAAATTAATTGCTAGTTCTAGCCTATTTGCGAAAGTCCTCATGGACTTTCTATCTGTGATTTATTTGCTAACTTTAGTCCTTAAAACACAATGAAACCCATCTCCAAATCCCAATTCAACACAAGCTTGCAATGCCACAAGGCATTCTGGCTCTATAGGCACAGAAGGGATTTACAGGTGTTTTCTGCAACTCAAGAGAAAGTCATGAGCCAAGGAACCTCCTTCGGGGAATACATGCAGCAGCTGTTTTCAGGCGGTGTTGATATCAATAAAAAAGCTAGGCAGTTTGGAGAAAAGATTTCTTTGACCAAAGAATTGTTGAAGGAGGGTAAGCAACCCATTTATGAGGCCACCTTAGCTGCCTACAAAGCGGGTGTCCCTCTACTTTGTATGGTGGACATCTTAGTCCCCAGAGACGGTGGGTGGGAAATTTACGAGGTAAAATCTTCCACTAAGGTGAAGCCAGAACACACTACCGATGTGGCCTTTCAAAAATACGTTGCTGAACAAATGGGCTTGCGCGTTGATGCCGTTTATGTAGTCCATGTAAACAACCAATATACGCGCATAGGTGCGTTGGATGTGGAAAAAATGGGGTGGGTCGCAAATATTGATGAGCAGGTGGAAGAGCTCGCCATAGACTTTGACAGAGAAATAGAGAGTTTGCAGTTTTTAGATCAAGGGTCTGAGCCAGAAGTAACCATAGGTCCTCACTGCCATAAGCCCTACGAATGTGGTTTTAGAAATTATTGCTGGCGTGATGTCCCAAGAGAAAATGCAGTGATTGATTTCTTCTCAGACGCCAAAGCTTTTTCCTTAATGGAGAAAGGCTACTACACATTGGATAGCATCCCAGAAGATTATTCGTTCACAGGAAAAACCGCACAGCGCTTTAACGGTTGGAAAAAAGGAGAGATTCAAATAGACAAAGTGGGGGTTCAATCCTTTCTAGAGAAACTAGAATATCCCCTTAATTATTTGGATTTTGAAACCTTTATGTCCGCCATTCCAAAATTTGATCATTCGCGACCTTATCAACAGATTTGCTTTCAATATTCCTTACACATTCAAGATGCACCAAAAGGAAATTGCCATCATAAAGAGTTTTTAGACTCGGCTGAAGGTGCGGATCCACGCATTCCGTTTATTGAAAACTTGATAAAAGATATCAAAAGATCCGGTTCGGTAGTCACTTACAATGCGTCTTTTGAAAAATCATGTCTTGAGGGTATTGCGGAAAACTTTCCTCAATACGCAGAGGATTGTCATCAAATCATACATCGCATAATTGATTTATACGAGCCCTTTAGGGACCTTTTGGTTTACCACCCCAGCATGGAAGGGTCCGCCTCCATAAAAGCAGTTCTACCTGCTCTTATCCCTGAACTCTCCTACTCAGAAATGGAGATCGCCAATGGAGGCACCGCTATGGAAGTTTTCGAAAACATGATCAACAACATCTACACACCTGCAGAAAAACAAAACCTAAGACAAGCCCTTCTTGAATATTGCAAACTAGACACCTGGGCCATGGTTAAGTTGGTGGAGTGGTTGCAATTGAACTGTTAATTTTCTGTTTCTATTCTAACTCAATCGCTAGACCATGCACTTCACCCTCCAAACCCTAAGCCTCACAATCTTAACCGCCCTCACTCTAATCTCCTGCACTAACCCCCTACCCAGTGCCGAGAATACCCGAGTGGTGGAGAAAGAGGGAATTGAATCCTTGGCGGACATTAAAGTTGTCGGTGCAATGAAAAATGTTATGTGGAAAGGTGAATTAGGAAGTAGCATTGACCTTGATACCATTTCGGATAAAAATGGACTTTATGGACTTGGGCCTGTAAGCTACCTAACAGGCGAATTGCTGATTAATAATGGAAATAGTTATGTGTCAAAAGTGACTTCGGACTCGACAATGACCGTTGAAAAAACGTTTAATACTTCTGCACCTTTCTTTGTTTATGGAAATGTAACGAGATGGAATGAAATTGACTTAGCATCTGACGTTAAGACAATTCAGGATTTAGCGAAATTAATTGACGATGAAACAACTGATTTCAAAAGACCTTTTGCTTTTAAACTAATCGGACAAGTTTCAAGTGCGATTATTCATATTCAGAATCTACCTAAAGGAACAAAAGTCTCTTCACCAGACGAAGCACATCAAGGGCAAACCAATTACAATATCGAAAATGAAGATGCTGAAATAATTGGATTTTTCTCAACGGAACACAAAGGAGTTTTTACACATCACGATTCATTTTTACATATGCATTTGATTACTACGGACGAAAGCAAAATGGGACATTTAGACGAATTAGAAATCGGAGAAATGAAATTATATCTACCAAAAAAATAAAAACTACCGCCAACAAGGTATACAGTGCACACCCTTCACAATCCGTTGCCAAACAGTTAAAAAAAGTGATCCATATTTGATGTATATTTACACCAAAATAAAATATGGCACGACAGAGTATCTCGCTTACTGAACCAAACGACAAGTGGTTAAGAAGCCAAGTAGAAATTAAGGAGTATGCGAGTAAAAGCGAACTTGTAAATGATTTAATTAGGCAAGCGCGTAGGCAACAGCAACAAGTAGACTTTCTTCGAGCAAAGCTTGAAACAGGCGAAAAAAGTGGATTCACCAGTCAGAGTAAAGAAGAAATATTGGATGCCGCAAAAAACCGCCTTAATCTGACTACAAACTCTCTGAACAAGCAAAGGAAGACTTAATTCGAATTCACAATTATGGTGTTCTCAAGTTTGGGATGACTCAAGCTGATCAATACTTTGAAAACTTCTTTACTCACTTTGAACTAATCTCAAAATACCCTGAATCCTTTCAAGCCGTCGATTAAATCCGACCGAACTACAGAAGATGTCCTTGTGGGGCAGACAGTATTTATTATCGCATAAAAGAAGGAACAGTAGAATTTATTGCAAATGTGGGACAGCAAGAAACTGACTTGATTCTTTAGAATGAAGCTCGCTTGATGATTTTGTTGGGCATTGCCATAGGAAGCGAGAAGACCGATCTAACCCAGTTGAAGATTATTTACGCAATGTGTTGAAGGTTCAACAAAAGGTGAAAATAGTGAATGACAACAAAGATTACACTGGTGATAACTCGATAGATGGCAGAGTAGATATGAATCTGCATTTTGATTCACTTTTTTGGCCCTGAAAAATAGGCTTACTTTGTAAACTAAGCTCTTGATTGCCTCGAGAGCTTTTTTTTAGGGAATAGCCAATTTAAATAGTCTAGAAATGAATTTCTTGAATGAATGGCGATGGGTCCTATTATATGTATATAGAAACCGCATTGGTGCGATTTCTTTTTTTATATCTTTACTTCACGAAGGAATTTGAAT
>CBFIDE010000033.1:0-6838 GCA_965661265.1 uncultured Schleiferiaceae bacterium
ATTGATGTCAAACACTGAGTACTGTTTCAGAGTTGCTGAGATTTGCCCAGGTGGTGCAGATACTTCTTACTATACGTTTGTACAATGTGCTGGTACTGACTGTACACCTTTCACAGCACCTTACTTTGAGGACTTTGAAAATGCAACTGTAGGTCACTTTGATGGAGCTAATGATTGCTGGACTGTTAGTTCTAATAACCCTCAAACAACAGCAAGTGGAGGTTATTCATGGGAAGTAAGAAATTCTGCTCAAACTACATCTGTTGGAACTGGGCCGGATAGAGATAACACTTTAGCTCCTGCGATAGGAGGTAAATTCTATACAGCGGATGTTTCAGGATCTTCAGGATCTGTCCCAGATTCAACTATACTGACTTCTCCTATCATTGACATCACTGGATTATCTAATCCTCAATTAGAATACTTCTACCATAGGTTTGGAACTCAGATGGCTGATCTTTTTGTAGATGTTTATGATGGAACTTCTTGGACAAGAGGCGTTCATACCTTTACTAATGTAAATGGAATTAATACTTCTGTTTCAGATCCATATAAGGACACAACTATAAGTTTAAGTGCTTACAGTAGTGCTAACTTCAAGGTTAGATTTAGATTGGAAAGTAATGGATGTTGTACTGGTGATGTTGCGATAGATGATATTCGTATCAGTGATCCAATTACTTGTCCAGCTCCATCTGGTCTTACTTTAGATACTTTAATCGCGACAAGCGCAGATTTAAGTTGGGATACTGTTGGAACAGGTGCTACTTCATGGATAGTGGAATATGGTTCTGCAGGCTTTGCCTTAGGAAGCGGTACTACTATGAGCGCAACTACTAATTCTGCAACTCTTTCTAACTTAACCTTTAATGGTAATTTATGTAACGAGGCTGTAGTATACGGTATCTGCGCAGGTGGCGACACAAGTTTTGCTACTGGAAGAGTTAAGATTTGTGGTCCAGTTATACCATGTGATGACTTTGAAGCTTATTCTGTTGGTGCTCTAGGAAATGTATCTTCTTTAGTATTGCCATGGGCAGGTGCTGCAGGAGATGCTGAAATTTCTACTGCTCAAGCTAATAGCGGATTAAATTCACTTCATATTTACGATAGTGGTCCTGCTGGATACTCGGATGCAGTTGCCGTAATTGATCCAATTACTACTGGTATTTGGAAAGTTAGTGCAGCCTTCTATATCCCTACAGGTAGTGGAGGTTATTATAACCTATTGCATAGCTATACAGGAGCAGTTAATGTTTGGGCTGTTGATGTATACTTGAATTCTAATGGTACGGCTGAAATTCAAGCTGGAACTAATGGTTCTCCAGTAGGATCTGTATTAGGTACTTATAGTTTTAATATGGGGGCGTGGAATACTGTAGATCATATTATTGATCTAGATAATGACACTGCTTATGTTGAAATTAATGGTAACTCAACTACTGCTGGATGGCAATGGTCTCTAGGTAGTACTAATTTTGGTAATCAGTTTAATGCAATGAATTTCTATTCTGCATCTGTAGCTGGTCAAACACCAAATATCTACTTCGATGACTTCTGTGTTACTCCATTAACTTCATGTCCAGCGCCAACAGCATTAGCTGTGAGCAATGCGGCTTGTTCTTCTATTGATCTAGAATGGACTAGTACTTCAACATCTAGTGTTGTTGAATACGGACCTGCAGGATTTACTCCTGGAACTGGAACAATGGCAAATGCTACAAGTCCTTACAGTGTAAGTGGTTTAATGGCTAATACTTCTTATCAGTTCTATGTAGCTGATACTTGTGGAAGCGATACATCAGCATTTGCTGGTCCATTTGCCTTTACAACTGCTAATGGTCCTCAACCAGTTGCTAGCTTCACATATAGTAGTACTTATAATGCTTCTACTCAAATCGTGAGTTTTGATGCAAGTGGATCTACTAATGGAACTACTTATGATTGGGATCATGGAAATGGTAATAGCTCAAATGGTGTAAATACTACTGAGACTTATCCACTTCCTAATGGTAGCTATACTATAACACTTATCGTAAGTAACGATTGTGGTTCAGATACGGCTACTCAAATAATCAATACTAATATTGGATTGATTGAGCCTGACTTTGCTCAGTCTATGTCAATCTTCCCTAATCCATCTAAGGATGTATTTAACCTTGAATTTGAGAAACCAAATAAAGGAAATATAGGTATTGAGATAGTGAATGCAGCTGGTCAAGTAGTCTTTAGTGATGACCTTGGTGAGTTTAGCGGAAGCTATAGTGAGCAAATCGACATGAGCGAAATGGCTCCTGGAATGTATATGCTTAGAGTCAATTCTGATGAGGGAGTAATCACTCGCAGATTGAATAAGATCTAATATTAATTAGAGTTTATATTAAACTAGCCCCCTCCTTAATTGGAGGGGGCTTTTTTTATAATTTTACACCATGTTTAAAGTCGGTCAAGAAGTTAGAGCAATAGACTCTCATCTAGAAGGAGTAATCATTGAGGTTAAAGACATAAATCTCTTTGTGCTAAAAGATGAGCATGGCTTTGAACATGATGTTTTTGCCAATGAAATAATCCTCAATCAAAGTTTAGAAATTCCTAATACCATTCATATAAAGGATGAAAAGCTTAAGAAGGAAACGAATTTTATCGCGCCAAGCGTAATAAAAGGAGCATGGCTGATTGATTTACATGCACATGAGCTTCCAATTTCTGATGATTACCCTAAGAATAAAATCTTATTATATCAACTTGAATACGCAAAAAACTCTTTAGATAAGGCAAGAAGATCTGGCAGGAAAAGACTTATTCTGGTACATGGAGTAGGTGAGGGCATACTGAGGGCGGAACTATATAAATTGCTCAAAGCTGAGCCTAGAGTTAATTTCTTTGATGCTAATTATAAAGAATTCGGAATTGGTGCTACTGAAGTAGAATTGTATTAATTTTGCGACACAGGCCGCCTTACCGCTGCTGTATTTATACAGGAGAGGAAAGTCCGGACAACATAGGGTGCCACGCTTCCTAACAGGAAGGCTCGTTTACGAGACAGCTAGTGCCGCAGAAATATACCGCCTAGAAATAGGTAAGGGTGAAAAGGAGAGGTAAGAGCTCCCCGTGCAATTGGTGACAATTGTAGCTAGGTAAACCTCGTGGGTTGAAATGCTAAGTATACCGACTTTAAGAGTTTCCCGCTCCTGTCGGAGGGTAAGCAGCTTGAGCTTAAGAGTGATTTTAAGCCTAGATAAATGGTAAGGGACGTTAATCGTTACAGAATCCGGCTTATAGGCCTGTTTTTATGCAATTAAAGAAGTACAAGGAAATTTTTAAAACCGAGGGATGGCGAGGCCTTTTAAAGGAGGCTGGATGGCCAGCTGTATTGCTAGTATTCTCATTCTTTCTGCTGAAAGGCCTTATTTGGTTGGCGATTTTCTACGGACTTTTTGAAACTATATCCTAAATAAAAAGGCCTCGATATTTACCGAGGCCTTTTTAATTCTATCAAAAGAAAATATTACTTCTTCTCAGACATTGGGTTTAACATCTGTATCGCAGGTAATGCTTCTTGAATTTGTAATTTAGTAGCTCTAGTAATATAGCTGTCAATTTGTAAGAAACTTGCAGCTACTTTAGGATTAACCTTCTTGCTAACTGCTTTAACAAATTTTTGCTCGTTCTTACTAGACTTAGCTTCATTACTCATTAAGTCAAAAAGAATCTCTTGAATTCTCTCCATTGATAAGCCTTCGTACTCTGAAGTATAATGATTTAATAATGTAAGATACTCTGTAGTATAGACTAATTGCTTTGCTTGATAACCATCATAAAGTTCTAAGAAGATTGCTTGATCCGCTTCGTTAAGGTTTAAGTACTGCAATATTACAGCCTTTTTTTCCATACCGAACATTTGTGAAACCAACTTAGCCTCATCAGCTACCATTGAGTCCTGTGCAAAAGATCCAAAGCTTGTAAAAAGGCAAATTACTGCAATAATAAATTTTTTCATTTCTGTGTTTTTATGTTTCTACAAATTTAAAATTTCAAAGTGAATAAACATAAAAAAAAATATGGTTTTTAGCTTGGTTACAAATAATCAATTATTACATTTGCACTCCGGTTTTGGAAGCTAGTCTTCTAATTAGGGAGCGGGGTGTAGCGTAGCCCGGTCATCGCGCCTCGTTTGGGACGAGGAGGTCGCAGGTTCGAATCCTGCCACCCCGACAAAAAAGCCCTGCACATTGTGTAGGGCTTTTTTATTGGAATCAACTGAAGCTTGCTTCAAAGTAAAGTTCCAATAAAAAAGAACTAGTAGTCAAAGGAAAAGGCCTTGAATGTCTATAAAATTTATTTTCAAGATCACCTACGAAAGAAGGTAATCCCGCCACCTTGACATTTGTACTTCACGGAAAAGTGAAGGACTTTTTTTATTTCATGAAATTGAGCATACTCAGAACTGAATTGAGGTGAAAAATATTTGTAGAAGGAAGTTTAAAAAGGACTTCTGGACTAAAACCTATTTTTAGATTGAACTTTTTAATTCTTCTTTAGGAATCAAGAATACTTTTTGCACTCAGATATCCACTGGTCCAGGCAAATTGAAAATTGAATCCTCCAGTTAGCCCATCTACATCTAATACCTCTCCACTAAAGTATAAATCAGGAATACTTTTAGACTGAAATGTGTTTAAATCAATTTCACTTAATTGAACTCCACCTGCATTTACAAATTCTTCTTTATAAGTTGTTTTACCTTCAACCTGAAGCTCAAATTGACAAAGACAGCTTATTAATTTATTAAATTTCTTGCCCTTAATGTCGTTGCAAAGTTCATTAGCTTTAATGCCAGAAAGTTCTAAGATCTTGGCCCATAAACGCTTTGGAATACCATCTAATCTAAAATTTGATATCTGCGTTTGGCTTTTAGAATCTAGCTGCTCTTCCAACTGAGCTCGTAAGTCTTTTTCAAGGATTCCAGTCCAATTAAGGAGTATTTTAAAGCGATAGTTAATTTCAAAAAGCTCCTTAGCCGCTAAGGCGGATAAAATAATAATACAGGGTGCACTTAATCCCCAATGTGTTATTAGCAGTGGTCCATTGTTTTTAAGTTTCATTCCCTGTATCCTGACTTCTGCATTAGGAACACTGAGTCCTAGTAAATCCTTAAAAGGACTTTGAGGAATATTGAAGGTGAAAAGACTGGGGTAAGGTGTTTCAATTTTGATATTATGCTTTGTCAAATAAGTATAGGACCCTAGCTTAGGGTGCCCCCCCATAGAAATAAGTAGTTTATGGGACTCGTATTCTTTATCTCTTGTTATGATCTTGAAGCCGTTATCCAATTTAATGAAAGATTGCACTTCCTGACCTAATGTTAAGCTTACTCCACCTTTGGTCATCTCATTCTCTAGGCAATCAATTATGCTTTGTGAATTATTACTGATCGGAAACATCCTTCCGTCATCTTCAATTTTGAGTTCAACACCTCTTGACTGAAACCAATTGATAGTATCTTGAACAGAGAATTGCTTGAAAGCTGATGTTAGTTTTTTTCCACCTCTCGGATAATGTTTTACTAATTCAGTTACCTCTAAACAATCATGGGTAACATTACATCGTCCGCCACCGCTGATTTTAACTTTTGAAAGACTTTTATTTGACTTTTCTAAAATTAGAACTTTTAAGCCACTATTGGCAGCATGAATAGCAGCAAAACAGCCGGATGCACCTGCTCCTACTACAATTACATCATAGTTATAAGCCAAAATATTTAGTTCTTAATGATGGCAATTTTTTCAAGATTTAAGTCAACAACAGCTTGAATCCTGGGTTCAAATTTTTGAAGCTTGTAGATATTCTCATTCGCAGAGTTTATTAAGTAGTATTCTGTTTTACCCATTAATTCAAAGGAAAGGTAGCTTCTATCATGAAATCTTCTTAATCCCCAATGCATTTTGAAATCACTGAAGCTAGTATCTGTTCCTAGACGTGCAGTATAATCTCTTAAAAATTGAATGGTATCTCTCTTAATTCCATCACTTGATTCCAGAATACAAAGGAATCCTGAAAAAATCTCAGGATCTAAATTAGGAATGGAAATTGGAGCTTTTTTAACAAAAGGGATTTTTTTAAGAAGGATTGTATCTTCTTTTAAGCTAAAGGTATCAGAGTTGCCTATCAAAAAGTCTCCTTTTATTTTATAATTGCTGGTGTCATGGTATCTATTATAAATGCTAGAGGTAATAATATTAGTATCTACAAAATCTAATTGAACTAAGCCCATAGGTCCATAATAAGACTGGCCTTGGTAAGGGTTGTTTTCACAGGATACTAAAAGAAATAATAAGCTGACGCTGGCAATTAATTTTCTCATTTTATTTAGATTTATCTCTTAACTTTATTACTAAATCTTGATTTTCTCTTCTTAGTTTTTGCTCTCTTTCTAAAGATTTAGTCCTAAATTCTGTAAAGTCTTGATCTAAAAATTCATACCTTTCTTTGCTTTCTTTCACTTGTCTAAGTCCTATTCTTAATCGCGTAAAGCCGAATAAAATAAGAAGCAGTACGAAAGAGAATTTAGCCCAAATAATTGCCTTAAAAAAGTTCTTATTAAAATTAATTCCTACAAATTGAATAGTGTTTTCTCGTGATATAGCGGTTTCTAAATCAACTAATGATTTCTGAAGTTCTGACTGACTTTTTTCTAAGTTTACTTTAGACTTTTTTAAATCAGAATTAACTTGAGCTAGCCTTAAATTAAATAGATTAACAGAATCACTAATATTTTGCTGAAGTTCCAAAATCTTAGCCTTCTTAATTACTTTATAGTCTTGATAATTTCCGCCCT
>CBFIDE010000034.1:0-6656 GCA_965661265.1 uncultured Schleiferiaceae bacterium
CTCAAGGTAAAAAGCCAAAGGCAATTATTCCTGTACATTTATACGGCATGCCGGCTAAGATGGACCAAATTTTAGCAATCGCTGAAAAGCACCAAATTCCAATTATTGAAGATGCAGCAGAAAGCCTTGGTTCTACTTCTAAGAACCAGTTTACAGGTACCTTCGGTAAAATGGGTGTGTACTCCTTTAATGGAAATAAAATTATTACAACCAGTGGCGGTGGAGCTCTGGTTTCAAATGATGAAGCCTTAATTGAACGTGCAAAATATTTAGCTACTCAAGCTAGGGATGATGCTCCTCACTACCAACACAGTGTAATCGGTTATAATTATAGGCTCTCAAATGTTCTAGCCGGAATTGGCAGAGGTCAAATGGAAGTTTTGGATGATAGAATTTCTCAAAGGAGAGCTAATTTCAATAGGTATAGAGATTTCTTTTATTCCTGGAATGAGAAAGGATTCGATATTCAGTTTCAAGAAGAGCAAGAAGCTATGTTTTCTAATAGGTGGCTTAGCGCTATTTTAATAGATCCTAAAAAAAATAGGGGATTAGATAGAGAGACTATGCGCTTGGAACTGGAGAAAGAAAATATAGAGTCTAGACCGCTATGGAAACCTATGCATTTGCAGCCTGTATTCAAGAATGCTCCCTATTATGGATCTAATGTGGCTGAAAGACTTTTTGAAATAGGCCTTTGTTTACCATCTGGATCAAATTTAACTGATGACGACTTTAAAAGAATTTTCAGTGCCTTGACTAAGGTGTTTCAGAAGTTTTAATTCTATTTTTCTTTCTTTAAAAGTGGATAAAAATCTCTTTTTTGGAGCTGAAATAGTCATTAAATTTATTCCGTAGCTCTAACTGCGCCTCGATCTTATCCTAATTAGGTCCCCCAAAAACTTTCCTTTAACTTGTCCCTTTACTAAAATGCTTACGTATGAGAAGTAGAGGAGCAAACAAAACTCAATTTATTATGAAAAAATCAGTACTATTTATTTTTAGCATGTTCATGGGAGTTTCCATGTCGCTAAACGCACAAACCTGGGGTTGGGGAACTGTTCAAGTTCAAGGAGCCTCTAACGGTCTAAGAGTTTTCAGTGGTCCTAATCCTAATAGCCACCATGGAAATCAATCTTGGGGATCTTTTACTTCTGGTGCAACTGCCTTAGGTTCTAGTGCACAAGTTTCCTACCAAGGAAATGTAGGAGACACTATTTACGCGGGTGTTTATGATTGTAATGGAAATTATATAAGCGCTGCAGATATTGTTTCTCAACCAAGAGATACACTTCAATTTAATCTCCAGATTACCTGTATGCCAGATCCATGCGAGAGTGTAGGTGATGTTGTTACTTATACTACTGGAGGTAGATCTTTTTTAAATCTATATAACTTAGTAGATACCACAGGAATGGGTGCTACAGTTCCTTTTACGGTTACATGGTCAAATGGTACTGTAATCTCTCCGGCATTTGATACTGCTACAGTTCCATTGAATGCTACTGCATATTGTATTTATCAAAATTCATGTGGCGCAACTTTTACATACTGTGATTCTGTGAATAACAATGGTGGAGGTAGTGGAAATCCTGGAACTTGTACCGCTTTATTCACCTTTGATACTATCAATTCAATCAATTTTGGTGGAAACTTAGTATTATGGAATATGAGCTCTACAACAGCTGCCGGTAACCTAGATTATATTTGGGACTGGGGTGATGGAAACTATTCTAACGGCCAATATCCAAGTCATACTTACATTGATACAGGTGTTTACAATATTTGTCTTACTGTTATAGACAGTGCAAATGCTTGCACGGATACTTATTGTGATAGTATTGGATTTGATGCTAATGGAAATTTAGTTTACAAAACAATGCAAGGGTTTAGCATAGTGGTAATTGATCCTGCTACAATTGGTCAAAATGAGAATAGCTTAGAATCTCTGATAGATTTCTATCCTAATCCAGCTAATTCAACGTTCTGGATTGAATCACCAACAAATATTGAGTCTGTTCTTGTATACGCTCTAAGTGGAGAATTAATTCAGAGAATTTCTTCAGATAAATTAGACAGACAAAGAGTAGAAGTTACTATTCAAAACTCAGGTTTATATATCATTGAGGTTCATACTTATAAAGGTTTAGCTCGTAAGAAGATGCTCATTCAAAACTAGCCCTCTTACTCAAACTCCTCCCTCTTAAGCAGGGAGGAGTTTTTATACTCTTATGAAAACGAACCAACTGCAAAAACTAATTGATGGGTGCTTGAAGAACAAGAGGAGTTCGCAGGCCAAGTTGTATGATTTTTGTTTTGATAGTATGATGAGAGTTGCCATGAGATATCATAATAATAGAGATGATGCCTCAAGCCGAATTAAATACTACAGGTCTTAAAATTTCTGACTTTAAGTTGGCAGCCTTAGAGTTCAGAGGTGCCTACGGATATGATTTAAAGAAGAATTATTTGTTCTCATTTAACGGAGGTGTAGAATTAGCTTTGAGTTACCAAGGTAAATGGAATTTAAACACCGGAATTCAATACTCAAATTGGTGGGAAAAATCTAAAGAGGAGATTAATAGTACTACTTCCTATGATACTACATTTGCGTCAAGAGTAGATACATCAATCTCATATTATATAGACAGTAACTGGGTTGTAAGTGGCCAAGGGCAAGGCGGAAGAGTCTATGATACAATCTATTATTTCCAGACAGATACGATTCAAGAAACTTTAATCGATTCGGCTATGGTGAGCACTAGAGATCAATTGCCAAGGCTTCAGTTAATTAGCAGAGTTAGTGTACCGCTCTTATTTAGTTATAATGCTAATTATAAGAAGGTCAGATTGGAGCTGGCTCTGGGGCCGATTTTTAATTTTTCTAAATACTCTACTAATAAATTTGAAGAAGAGCTTTCTACATTTAGCATGGATATAGCCATTAGACCAACTTTAAGTTATAGAATATCATCTTCTTTTGATATTATGGCTTTTGCCGATTATCGCTCACAATTAAGTGGAGAAACAGATCTCTTTATTCCTGATTCTAGCTTGAATTATGGTCTTGGATTGAGATATAATTTTAAATAGTCTTCATCACGCTCCTCTTGGAGACTATTAAAAGACAATCAATTGATTGTCTTTTTTTTTATTTATTAGTTATGCATGCATAGTATATTTTCATATATTTGGGTAATTATAATTCTAATACAATCCATTTAGCATATGTCACCAGAAGGCCAAAACACAGCAGATTTTTTAAAAGGGGGCGAGTTCCTTATTAGAAGTACTACCTACGATAAGGTATTTATCCCAGAAGATTTTACTGAGGAACAAAGAATGATGGCAGAAGCCACAACTGAGTTCATAGAAAAAGAGGTTATTCCGCAGAAAGAGCGTTTTGAGGCTAAAGATTATGAGTTCACATTAGATCTTATGAAGAAAGCTGGTGAGCTTGGTTTATTAGGGATTTCTGTTGGTGAGAATTATGGAGGTTTAGGAATGGATTTCAATACAAGCATGCTTGTATGTGATAGAATATCTGGAGTTTCTGGTTCTTTATCTACTGCTTATGGTGCACATACAGGTATTGGAACTTTGCCAATATCCCTTTATGGTAATGAGGAGCAAAAATCAAAATACCTTCCTAAACTGGCTTCTGGTGAATGGATGGGCGCCTATTGTTTAACAGAGCCTGGTGCAGGATCAGATGCTAACTCTGGAAAAACAAAGGCTGAACTAACAGATGATGGAAAGAATTATAAGATTAATGGTCAAAAAATTTGGATCTCAAATGCTGGCTTTGCTAACTTATTTATAGTGTTTGCCAGAATTGAAGACGATAAGAATATTACTGGTTTTATTGTAGAAAAAACTACAGAGGGTCTCAGCTTTGGTGAAGAGGAAAACAAATTAGGAATTAGAGCTAGTTCTACAAGACAAGTTTTCTTTAACGATATGTTGGTTCCTGTTGAGAACCTATTGGGCGAGAGAAATGGTGGATTTAAAATTGCCATGAACGCACTAAATTATGGTAGAATTAAATTAGCAGTAGCTACTTTAGATTCCTGCAGAAGAATTATTAATCATTCCGTTTCTTACGCAAATGAAAGAATTCAGTTTAATCAACCGATTTCGAGTTTTGGAGCAATTCAAAAGAAAATTGCCGACATGGCTACCAAAACCTATGTAGCAGAAAGTGCAACTTATAGAGCTGGTCAAGATATTGAAAACCATATCTCAAGACTTCAAGAGCAGGGAATGGGAATGAGTGAGTCTAAGTTAAAAGGAGTGGAAGAATATGCCATTGAGTGTGCTATTCTTAAAGTCTATGCCTCTGAAGTAGGATCATTTATTGCCGATGAAGGAGTTCAAATTTTTGGTGGAATGGGCTATAGTGCAGATGCTCCATTAGAAGCTGCTTATCGCGATATGCGTATCTCGCGTATCTATGAAGGTACCAATGAAATTAACAGAATGCTAAGTGTAGGAATGCTGCTTAAGAAAGCATTAAAAGGAGAGCTTGACTTAATGTCGCCAGCTATGAAAATAGCGGGAGAGTTAATGGAGATTCCATCATTTGATACACCAGATTATTCTGAACTCTTTGTTGAGGAAAAAGAAATTTTAGGAAAGCTTAAAAAATCTATCTTAATGGTAGCCGGAAAAGCAGTTGAGAAGTTCACCATAACTATTGAAGATCAACAAGAACTTTTAATGCATGCTGCAGATATGCTAATAGAAGTTTATGCTGCTGAAAGCGCCATTCTAAGAGCTGAAAAAATTGCAATCACTAAGTCAGAAGCTGATGCAGAATATCAAATAAACATGGCACAATTGAATCTTTTTATTGCAATTGAAAAACTTGGCTACTCTGGGAGAGAGGCAATTTATAGCTTCACAGAAGGAGATGAGCAAAGAATGCTTCTTATGGGATTAAAACGATTTACAAAACATGTTCAAAATATTAATCCGCAGGAATTAAGAAGAAAAATTGCTGCCAAGGTGATAGAAGAGAATAAATACCCTTTTTAGTGAAACAATGATGATCAAAAAAAAGCTCTTGAATTTTCAAGAGCTTTTTTTTTGTTCCAAATTAGCTTTCTAGTAGAATAATATTCTAAACAAAGAGCTGAATGCTAGAGCTTAAAGATCTTTTTGTTCATGAAATGAATTTTGGAGAGTATTGGGCTAAACCTGTTTCTCTTGGGGATTATGATGATATATTTAGCCTAATGTCTAATGATTTGGTGAGAGGAATGTCTGCCCAAGAAACATTAAATGAAACTACCTTTCCAGAATGGTGGAAAATGAGAGCCGATCAAAGAGCGCTTTCAAAAACTCAAAACTGGGTAGTCAGAAATTCTGTTGGAGAAATGATAGGTCTTCTGACTGCAAAGAACATTGAAAACAACAGGAGGCTTTGGGCTGAGATAGGTTATTCATTTCTTCCAGAAAATTGGGGCAAAGGCTTGGCAACGAGTTTAACTACTAAGTTTGTTGACCTTCTGTTTTCGGATTTTAAATTTAATCATGTCATCGCGCAGGCTGCTTCTACCAATCTCGCTAGCAATAAAGTACTATTAAAATGTGGCTTTCAGTTTCAAAGAAGTTTTTTTGAAGGAATTATATTTCAAGGAAAAGAAGTTGTATTACATGAATACATTAAAAATGCAGCCTCTGAAGAATCAGACTAGATTGTGATATTTTCCTTTTGGCTCTAGATATTCTCTTAACTTTGACCTTTATAAAATCGCGCAAAAGCGACTTCTTAAAATACTCTGAATGATTAATATTAAACCATTTACTGCAGTAAGACCTACAAGAGATAAGGCCTATTTAGTAGCTACACGCTCCTATCTATCTTATAATGAGCTTGAGCTTGCAGAAAAATTGAATAATAATCCATTTACTTTTCTGCATATAATTAACCCTCCCTTAAGTGCTGATCTAGATTTTGGGCCAGCTAAATACGGGATGGTAAAAGAAGCTTATAATCAATTTGTAGAAGAAGAGATTTTTACCCAAGAGACAGAACCGTCTTTCTATTTATACAGACAGCTTAAAGATGGTAATGAATATTTAGGGCTTATCGCCGCGGTTTCTATTGAAGATTATGATGAAGGAAGAATTAAAAAGCACGAGAACACTCTTACAAATAGAGAGGAAATATTCACCGATTATTTAGAGCATACAAGTTTTAATGCTGAACCTGTTTTACTCACCTATAGAGATGATTTTGCTTTAGATAAAATATTTGCTAAGTATATTGAGGAAAGAGCGGAATACGAGTTTACAAGTACCGATAAGGTTTTGCACCAGCTTTGGTTAATAGAGGATAAGGAGGATATTCATAAAATAGAAAAGTCTTTTGAAGGGCAGAAAGCGCTTTACATTGCCGATGGTCATCATAGGTGTGCTAGTTCTTCTAAGCTCAAGGAGCGTCTCATAGCTAAAGGCAAACATAGCTCAGCTGTTGATTATTTTATGGCTTTTTTAATTGGTGAGGAGCAAATGAAGGTCTATGATTTTAATAGACTGGTGTCTGGCTTAAATGGATTGAATAAAGAAAAATTACTCAATAAAATCAAAAAGCTATTTATTGTTGAGCCTAAGCACCGGGAAGATTTTAAACCGGAAAAGATTCATGAAATAGG
>CBFIDE010000035.1:0-6460 GCA_965661265.1 uncultured Schleiferiaceae bacterium
AATTGCAGCAGGGGCAGGCTTTTTAGTTCCTATCGCGGGAAGTATAATGCGTATGCCTGGCTTGCCTTTACATCCAGCTTCAGAGAATATTGACATAGATGAATCTGGCAAGATATCAGGGTTGTTTTAGGCGTGTATAGTAGTAATGAAATGAATTACCATTTAGCATCCACCGATTCTTTGACTTCTCAGCTCAAGGAAATGGATTGACTTAAGCGGATTGACCTGGTTCAGTTTTTGAAATCATTGCCTTACGGCAGAAATGCCGATAGAGAGGATTTTTATTTAGTCTTAAAAGAAGGAAAAGGAAGCTGTAGTTCAAAGCATGCTTTTTTGAGGGAAGTGGCTGAATTAAATAACATTCCTAATGTGAAACTCATTCTAGGAATTTATAAAACAAACAATGCAAATACGCCTAAAATTGGCATTGCATTAGATAGTTTGCCCTTTAATTATATCCCAGAAGCCCATTGCTATTTCTTTTGTGCATTCTTGAGTCAATATCAAACTGACTCCAACTATTTGTGAACTCATCTTCTTGAGACAGAAGTTCTTTAGCTTCATCAAGACTTGCAAATTTTATTTTATATAAAAGAGACTCAGAAGGAAATGCGCTGAGGAGCGTAAAAGAAATAGGAATCCTAAGAAGCTAAATGTCTTGATGTACTTTTGTTTCTTGTGAAGAAATAAAGGTAATAATAGAATACTATAAAAGGCCCTCAAGCATCTAGAGCCATAATAAATTAAAAAAGGGCTTTAGTTTTTTTAACTAAAGCCCTTGAAACTTTAAGGATAGATAAGATCAAATCTATCTGAGGTCATAACTTTATGCCAAGCGGCCACAAAATCTTCCACAAACTTTTCCTTATTATCTCCACTAGCATAAACTTCTGCAAGGGCTCTTAATTCAGAGTTTGATCCAAAAATCAAATCCACTCGGCTAGCCGTATACATGAGTTCACCCGTGCTTCTATTTCTTCCTTCAAAGTCTTCTTTTGTGTCATCACTTGCTTTCCATTCAGTATCCATACTTAAAAGATTCACAAAGAAATCATTGCTTAAAGTATTTTTAGAGTCTGTGAAAACTCCACGCTGTGAACCATCATAATTGGTGTTTAGAGCACGCATTCCTCCAATTAGCACAGTCATTTCTGAAGGAGTTAAACCTAATAATTGTGCTTTGTCTATCAGTAATTCCTCAGTAGATACTGTGTATTGAGTTTTTAGATAATTTCTAAAACCATCAGCCATTGGCTCAAGAAGTTCAAAGGATTCCACGTCGGTTTGCTCTTGGGAAGCGTCGGTTCTGCCCGGAATAAAAGGTATACTAATAGAATATCCCGCATTTTTAGCGGCTTCTTCAACTCCTACTGCACCCGCTAATACGATTAAGTCAGCTAGAGATACTTTTTTAGTTTCATACTTAACATTAAAGTCAGATTGTATTTTGTTTAGCGCATTTAATACTCTTTGAAGTTGGGCTGGATTATTTACTTCCCAATCTTTTTGAGGAGCTAATCTGATTCTTGCACCATTAGCTCCACCTCTTCTGTCAGAGCTTCTATAAGTAGATGCTGATGCCCAAGCCGTCGATACCATTTCAGAGATGCTAAGACCAGAGGCTAGTATTTCAGATTTCAATTTTTCAATGTCTTTATCATTGATAAGGTCATAGTCACGGGCAGGAGTTGGGTCTTGCCAAATCATATCTTCAGTAGGCGCTTCAGGGCCTAGATATGTTGTTTTGGGTCCCATGTCTCTATGTGTTAATTTGAACCACGCTTTTGCAAATGCGTCATCAAATAATGCTGGGTTTTCATAAAATTTCCTTGATATTTTTTCATACTCAGGATCAAATCGCAGGGATAAGTCTGTAGTAAGCATCGTTGGTTTATGAAACTTTTTAGAATCAAAAGCATCAGGAACATTACTAGCAGAATTTTCAGCTACCCACTGATGTGCTCCTGCCGGACTCTTAGTTAAGGTCCATTCATTCTCAAATAAATTATAGAAGAACATATGGCTCCATTTTGCTGGAGTAGATGTCCATATTACTTCAAGTCCAGAGCTAATTGCATCTGGTCCTTTTCCAGATTTGTAGGTGCTTTTCCATCCGAATCCTTGTTCTTCAATATCCGCTGCTTCAGGTTCAGCACCAACATGATCAGCTGGTCCAGCTCCATGAGTTTTTCCTAGAGTATGTCCACCTGCAATAAGGGCAACTGTTTCTTCATCGTTCATACCCATTCTTCCAAAAGTTTCGCGAATATCCATTGCGGCTAATTTGGGGTCAGGATTTCCATTAGGACCTTCTGGATTCACATAGATAAGTCCCATTTGAACAGCTGCCAATGGATTTTCTAACTCTCTATCGCCAGAATACCGTTTGTCTTCTAACCACTTAGTTTCTTTTCCCCAATAGACATCCATATTGGGTTCGTAAACGTCTTCTCGCCCTCCTGCAAAACCAAGTGTTTTAAAGCCCATTGATTCAAGAGCAACATTTCCAGTTAAGATCATAAGATCAGCCCAAGAAATTTTATTTCCATACTTCTGCTTTATGGGCCAAATTAGACGTCTGGCTTTGTCTAAATTCACGTTGTCAGGCCAGCTATTTAAAGGTGCAAAACGTTGTTGGCCAGATCTAGATCCACCACGACCATCACCCGTACGATAGGTTCCGGCGCTATGCCAAGCCATTCTTATAAATAAACCTCCATAATTACCGTAATCTGCAGGCCACCAATCTTGCGAGTTTGTTAGAACTTCTTTGATGTCTTCTTTTAAGGCTTGGTAATCTAGATTGTTAAACTCTTTGGTATAGTCAAAGTCAGCTCCCATGGGAGTAGAAAGACTTGAGTTTTGCTTTAAAAGAGAAAGATTTAATTGATTAGGCCACCACTCGCTATTGCTAGTTGCCTTCGCAGTGCTCTGACTTTTTTGAGTAGCTCCAGTGTAAGCATCTGTCTCTGCCATGCCTTCTGGCGATTTTTCTGAACTACAAGCTTGATTCAAGGTTCCTAGGCCGATGAGGCAGGAAAACAAAATAATTCTTTTCATGATTGAGTATAATTATTTTATAAAATTAAGACTTTTGCATATCGGTGGAGCATTATTTTATGAGATTTTCTATATAACGATATAACAACAGTCTATAGAAAATGAAAACCAGTAGCTTTTGACTATTTTAAAGCTGTGCTGATAGGAGAGCATTCTCACGGCTTATGTTAGCTTGACTAAAAAAAGCTCCATGATTTCTCAAGGAGCTTTTAATTTTTGAATATAAAGGTCTATTTAGCTTAATAATTCTTTAGCTAAGGTGCTTATCGTTTTTCCATCCGCTTTGGCGCCTAAGTCCTTACTAGCCATCCCCATGATTTTTCCCATATCTTTAGGACCTGTTGCTCCTAATTTTGTGATTAGCTCACTTAAGTATTCTTTAAGTTCAGCAGTGTCCATTTGTTTTGGAAGGAAAGATTCTATTACGGCTAACTGGGCTTGCTCATCAGCTGCTAAATCATCTCTTCCTTGCTCTATAAAAATGCTCAAAGAGTCTTTGCGCTGCTTTTGTAAACGTTGCAATAGTTTGGTTTCATCATCAGCACTCAATTCACCTTTTCCGCCCTTTTCAGTTTGAAGCATTAATATGGCTGATTTTATTGATCTAATAGCCTCTAGTTTGACTTTGTCCTTAGCCTTCATGGCTTCTTTCATCTGATCAGTAATTGTCTGTGCTAGACTCATATTTAATGGTTTTATTTACAACAAATATATAGAAATACAGCCTAGGCTTTATCCTTATTGTACGCTTGCTTATTACATTTAGATTATATTTATACAAAATGGATGGTTTGTACTTCGGTTAAAAGCAATATGGCTTTATGAAGAAGTAGGTCTTTTGAGCATTGAATCAGAACTAATCTATCTGAATTTAGTCAAGAATAATGTTAGAAACAGAAATTATGAAAATCAAAAATCTTGCGTTAGTGATTCTTTTGTTTTTTGGAATTTTAGCATGCACAAAAGAGGATAAAGAGGGGGTTGTAGGCTGCATTCCAGGACCAGCTTGTGTAGACACGGTTCCAAATGAAGCATGTTTGGCCGCATTTAGTCGTTATTTTTATAATTCTGAGACTGGGAGCTGCAAGCAAATTAGCTACAGCGGATGCAAGGCTTATGGGTTTGAAACTCTTACTGAATGTGAGGAATGTGATTGTACTGAATAAAAAAAAGCCGAGCTATTTGCTCGGCTTTTTTTTATTGTCAACTTAATTAAAAATCATTGGTATTAACTCCCAATTAAGAACTTCATTTGATTAATACCAAAATCATTTCTGATTTGGATAATATATAATCCATTTCGGAACTTATCTAATTTCACTTCATACTTTTGGACATTCTCTTCAAGATTTTGAGTGTAAATTAATTTCCCTTGAACATCCATTACACTAATTACTGTAGAAGAAGAAAGTGGAAGACTAGAAATAGTGAACTGTCCATTGTTTGGATTAGGAGAAAGACTTACACTTTCAATCCAATTGTTTTCTTCAATTCCTACTGTATTACAATCAAAGCAAGATTCCCAGCATACAGCCCCTAAAGTAGTATCGCCGGAAGGCACTAAATACCTATTAGTAAACTGACCATCTGTCTGAGTGCATGAGCTTCCCGGAGTTAATTGTTCTTCTGTTCCCCAACCATCAAGTGTAAATTTATACTCAATAGTATCAGAAGGAACGCTTACAGTGATTTCATAAATAGAATCATTATCGCTATCCGTCATTGGCGCACATGAACCACACCAGCCATTAAATGTGCCATTAAGATTAACAGTATTATAGCTGCCAGAATAATCTGAGAGGTCTATTCTAAATGTAACATTTGAGTTTACAGGAGTAGCGCCACAACTAACACATGATTCCCAGCAAACAGGATCTAAAATTGTGTCTTTAGTTACGTAAATGAATCTATTAGTAAAATTTCCAAGAGTTTTGGTGCAAACCATTCCTGGAGTTAAAGTTTCTTGTCCTGTCCAATTGTCAAAAGAGAATTTAAACTCAGCTGAGTCACTTATGGCAATGGTAATATCCCAAATTCCATCATTATCAGAATCAGTCATTGCCGCACAACTTCCACACCAAGAGTTAAAGTCTCCGTTTACCTCTGGAGTAGTGAAAGAACCAGAATAGTTATTCATGTCTACTTGGAATGTCACATTGAATTGTGCAAAAGCTCCCAAGGATATGATAACGAATAAAAGTGTAGTTATTTTTTTCATATTTAAAATTTGAATTACTAAGAATATTGTTGAAACAATAAAATTAATAAGAAGTTCAAATCTATAAATCGAAGATCTGCTTGGCTTTAATGAGCGGACCTTCGATTTATTAATTTGATATTAGTTATTTAAGATTACTTTCTTTGAAATAATTCCTTTGTCTGAAATGAACCTTACTAAGTACATGCCTTGCGCTTGACCACTTAGGTCAATGGTGCTATTTATAGAAGCTGAATTTATAAAGCTGCTTGATATTTTCTTTCCGTGAATATCTACAACTTGAATTTCCATTTCTATTCTGTTTGTAAGCAGTCCTTCTAAATGAATAATTCCATTTGTTGGATTAGGTGAAATGCTTAAATCAGAAATCCAATCATTTTCTTCCAATCCTATTGTACAAGCTGAGCAAGATTCCCAACATACAACTCCTAAGGTTGTGTCTGCTGAAGGAACTAAAACTCTGTTTGTAAATGCACCTACAGTTTTTGTACATGATGATCCAGCTGTAAGCTGCTCTTCAATGTTCCATCCGTCTAGAGTATACTTAAATTGAATGGTGTCCGTAGGAACAGTAACTGTGATTTCATAGATAGAATCATTATTGGTATCTGTCATAACAGCACAAGAGCCACACCAATTGTTAAATGAACCATTTAAATTTACTTCAGTAAAAGTTCCGGAGTAAACAGAAAGGTCAACTTGGAAAGTTACGTCTACGCTTGCTGGACTTGTGCCACAAGATGTACAAGACTCCCAACAAACTACTGGTAATACAGTATCCTTAGTAAGAGTAATGAATCTGTTTGTGAATTGGCCTGTTGTTTTAGTACAAGCCGTACCAGCTAGAAGAGTCTCTTCCCCTGTCCAGTTGTCGTAAGAAAACTTATACTCTGTTGAGTCAGCAGTAACAGGAATAGTGATGTCCCAAATTCCATCATTATTAGAATCAGATAATGGAGTACAACTTCCACACCAGCCATTAAAGTCACCATTTAATTCTGGAGTAGTGAAGCTTCCTGTAAATTGATTCATATCAACCTGGAAAGTAACATTGTAAGTTCCTGGCGTTCCACCAGTACCCCCTGATCCTCCAAAGAATACATCGTCTAGGTAGAATATTTTAGCTGGAGTAGCTCCTGCAGTTCCAAAATCGTAGAATATAGAAGCCTGATCGTAAGTAGT
>CBFIDE010000036.1:0-6067 GCA_965661265.1 uncultured Schleiferiaceae bacterium
TTCAATCTTAAGCTTTGATAAAAACAGAGAAAGTGTTGCTCCAGCTGGGCCAGCACCAATAATGCAAACGGGTGTAGTAGTGTTTTTTGCCATAATCTAATGTGGCGTGAAAATTACTACAAATCTTTAAGCTAAGCTTAACCACAGTTCCTATTTCACATCTAAAACCTGGAGCCTATCTAATTAGACTTCAGTTTGAAAATGAAAAAGGAGTCTTCTTAAAATTTATAAAACAGTAAAATGAAAAGGACTGGCTTAAAAGCCGGTCCTTTTTTTTCAGTCAAAAAACTGAATTAACAAGCTCATAGATAGATTTGGGATTAAGCTATGTAAGCTTATCACGGAAGCTATATATTTGCTATATGAATGTTTATCTTTTATTTAAATCTCTCCACATCATTGGCTTTGTTGCCTGGTTTGCTGGGCTCTTTTACTTAGTTCGTCTTTTTGTTTACCATAAAGAAGCATGGGAGGATACTGATGAGAATAAATCTCTGATTCTAAGAAATCAATACCATATAATGGAGAGCCGGCTCTTCAACATAATACAAACACCGGCATTATTTCTAACTCTTTTAGGAGGCATAGGAATGCTCACTATTCAATCTGCTTGGCTTTCTGAGCCATGGATGCATCTGAAATTAGGTTTGGTTTCAGGCTTAGTTTTTTATCACTTCAGATGTGGGAAGATAATCAAGAACTTAATGCATTCAAGTGGAAAAACAAGCAGCTTTGCCTTCAGGCTATTTAATGAGGTCCCGACTTTGATGTTGATTGCAATTGTGATGCTAGCAGTTTGGAAAAACCTTAATGGCCTTTGGTTAGGCCTTGGAGTACTATTAATTCTAGGTATATTATTCTTTATTGCTGCAAAGCTTTATAAGAGAACTAGAACAAAAAAAGGCGGATAAACCGCCTTCTTTATTTACTTTACTTGAACCTTAATATAGTCTTCTTCAGAGATATTGAAGTATTGTTCCAAATAATCAAGAGGAACCGTTTCCAGATCTGGTAGATCCTTAAACCTGCCTTGAATTACAACCATTCTATAAAAAGTTGATTGGTTCGGAGCCGTAGTTTGAAGATCACTATCTCTTACCCAAAATTCAGCCTCACCTGGATACAAAATAAAATCATAGTTAGTGTGATATCCATCGTAATACAGTATTGCAGGCATAATGCTTTGTGAAGTTCCGTCTAAGTAATATCCAACTACCGCACCATTGTTAAGAACAGAATTAGTTATTTCAGGAAAAACAGAAGCGGCTACAAAACCATAATTAGCGTTTCCTGGTATTCCATTGGCTTGCCATGCATTTGGAAAAACTTCATACTCATAGGCTCTCACATTTGCATTACCATCTAATCCTTGCGGGCCCTCTGGTCCTTGAGGCCCTACACAAGAGCTCAAAATAAAAATACTTGATAAAAGGAATATAACTTTTTTCATTTTTCAATTGTTTCTGTTAAAAAGGCAATTGCCATGCCATTTTCAAGATTTTAAATGTACTTTTTTTTTCTAAGCCAAATTATGTTTTCCCTTTTCGTCTACTTTTGCAATTATGGATAAAACTCAAGGGAAATCTAAGATAAAAAAGTATCTAAAATTTCATCTTTACGCGGTAATAATTAGCTTCTCTGGATTTCTAATTTGGTCATCCTATTTTTTTATTTCAAATGAGGCGCCTGTTATCGCAGGTAATTTTGAATATAACATCCCGTATAATAAGGAACATAACTTAGATGTTTATCGTCCAACTACTCCTCAAACCAAAAAAAGTCCTGTATTAGTTTTTATTCATGGTGGAGCATGGATAACCGGTACCAAGGAGAGTATAAATATGAATCGATTTAATGGATCGGTGAAAATGCTCAGAGGACATGGTTATTCAGTAATTTCCATGAGCTATACTTTGAGTGAATTTGATCAAAGTCCCTTTCCTAAATGTCTAGAAGACGTATATGATGCTTTGAATTGGGTAAAAGAAAACTCTGAAAAATATAATTTTGACCTCGATAATGTGGGCCTTTTAGGAGAATCTGCAGGAGGGCATATTGCCCTATTAGCAGCTTTTGCTTCCGATAGCCTTATTCATAAAGCGCTTCCAATAAATTTAAAGTACTTAGTAGATGTCTATGGTCCTACGGACCTCGATAGTATCTATTCTAGTACACTTCTTACTACACTAGAAGATTTTATTGAGCCACTTCCTAACTCAGTTTCAGAAAGGTTTAGCCTAAGCCGACATGTATTCGGGTTTAACCCAAAAGAAGATTCCATTGCTGCAATCCGCTTTATGAAAAAATATTCGCCAATTAGTTATATCTCAAATGACCTACCTCCTTGCCTAATTATTCAAGGTCTCAGGGATCGCGTAGTAAATCCCTATCAAAGTAAAAAGCTCGAATCACTTCTTAGAGAATCTAGTTACCATCCAGACACTCTTTATTTAAAAGGAGTAGACCATGCTTTTTTAGGCGCCTCAGACCAGCAATTAGAATTGATCCAGAATACCATTGTAGACTTTATTCTAAGTTATAAATAAGAGATTCTATTTTTGACTTGGCTTAAAGCCGATTTATTGATAGCTGAGGATAAATTATAAGCCAACAAAACAGTCAATACACGTTTAAAAAACAAAAGTCCAAAACCTAAAGGCTTTGGACTTTCTGTGGGCCCAGCTGGGCTCGAACCAGCGACCAAATGATTATGAGTCATCTACTCTAACCAACTGAGCTATGGGCCCCAATTGGGAAGGCAAAACTACAATAAAGTCTTGATTTAAAAAACAGCTTTAAAAAAAAGAAAGCCTTGTCCATATGACAAGGCTTTCAAGTAGTTTCCTAACTAGAACTAATTCTAGATTTTATTAATTCTACGGGTGATAACACCTTCGTCAGAGTTAATTCTAAGTAGATACATACCTGGAGCTTTTTCTCCAAGATCAATCTCCTTATTATAAGCTCCACTGAAGATGCCCAAATCTTCTGAGAAGATTACTTGACCTGCAGCATTAACTATTTCAATACTCATATGTCCTGCATTAGGCTTCTCAAACTCGAGATTAAATACATCTGTAGAAGGATTAGGGAATATTGACATTGATTGCGCAAAATCTGGCTCAAACAATCCAATATTAGTATTCACTGTTTCTGTAATAGTATCACTTCCACAATCATTACTAACAATAAGGGTCACGTTAAAGCTTGAATTAGGTAATGAATATGTTTCGCTCGCCATTTGGCCAGTTCCAGTATTCGAATTACCAAAATCCCAATCGTATGAAGTTCCACCGTTAGAAGCGCTAGCGTCAAAACTTACTGTTTGCGTTCCCGAACCATATGTACTTGAGAAAGTGAAACTTGCTACAGGCTTAGGACCATTTGCAGTTGTGAAGCTAAATGGACCTGCTAAAGCAGAAGTATCAGAACCACAAGTATCTGCAACATAAAACTCATACATTGTGTTTGGCATCAGGCCAGTCAATGAATATGGGCTAGAAGCATTTACAGTTGTGCCTTGTGATGCGGTGAATCCGGCAAGACCGTAAACAACAATACTAGAACTTTTAGCGCTCATCCACTCTAAATCAATTGAAGTACAAGCAACATTATTAGTATCTAGACCCGTTGGTGCAGCGCAAGGTGCAGCTCCTGCATTGTCAATAGTAACGTCGTCAATGGCAACATCACCAGCACAACATCCATTACTAACTAATCTGAATCGAACTCTAAGATTCGCCGAGCTATAAGAAGCAAGACTTATTGTAGTATCCTTAAATGGATCCGCTTGAGATGTGTTCAATCCAGTTAGACTAGTGAAAGAGTGAACATCTCTATTCCAAGAATTACCATCATGAATATCAACATGTAATTCGGCCATTTGATTACCATATCTGTGATAAAAGTATTTCAATTCAGGATTAGTAAGGCTGGTTGTATTAACAATTGGCGAAACTAATAAAGTAGTATCTCCGGTTACAGATCCAGAAACATCTGCCGTATAGAACTTACCACCTAAGGCCGGAGCTAAAGTATTATCTCTATCTGGACCCGTTGAAGTACCTGAAGTAGTCTGTGATGTATTTCTAACTTCCCAAGAGTAACCACCGCTAGAAGTTGTTCCTGCATTGTTGGAACTTACGGTCCAACAAGCATCTGTTCCATCAAAATGAGTTACCGTAGCAAACTCAAAGTCTTGACTATAAGGAGCCGTGAACACTGAGCAATCTGTATATGCACATGCAATAGGAGTGAAGGCTGAAGTATCTCCATTTGGACAAATCTCAGCAACCTTGAAGCAATAGCTTGTACTTGCCATTAAACCGGTTACCGTTGCAGTATCATTAGTTGAGTTAACAAATGTTCCTGTAGAAGAAGGAGCTGTTCCATACTCTATTACCCAATTGGTTGTAGTAGAAGTACCCACATCCCAAGTCATAGTAAGAGAAGAAGTTGTGCTCGCTGTAATTTGAAGGTTTTGAGGTCTTGGACATGCGCCAATTTCTCTAACCTCAAAATTGTCAACAAACCAATCATTGTCTTCAATATCATCGATAGAAGATCCTGCATATATTCCAAACCTAGCATAGCCACTTCTACCTGTTAATGGCACTACATATGTGAAACCTGCAGCAGGAACGGTGTCTGTTCCTGATTTTGACCAAATGATATTAGATTTAGTCCAAGTTGCACCATTATCAGTACTAATAACCACTGCTAATGAATCATCTGAACCAAATATTCCTTGTGTAGTTGATGCGTACTGAGTAATAGCCGCATCAAAACTAACCTCTAAATTTTTAGATGGATCTAAGTAAATACTTGGAGAAAGTAACCATTCATGTTGGTTCCCTAACCAAATATTAGCTCTTTGAGATGGGCTACCGCCTGCATTACCAAAGGCTGAATTACCCCAGGCTGAGAAGGTTCCTGTTAGAACTGTATTGGCAGTTAGTTTACCTGTTCTTCTTTCCCAACCAAATAATGTTGAATTAAAATTATCTAAATAATCAGTAGTAAATGCAGTTACAAATGTTACTGGACCTGACCATGTAGATACATCTCCAGCGCCACAACTATCTCGAACATAAAATTCATATGCCGTTCCACTAGCTAAACCAGATAATGGGACAGTATCATTTGTTACACTTAGATATGTACCTGTAGCTGGCGTTGTTCCTGTTGGACCGTATACTACATTATAATCAGTTGCAAATCCACCTGGAGTGAAATATACGGAGGCTGAGTTTATAGTTATAGAGTTTGGATCTACGCCTAAATTTGTTGGCTCAGGACATGCAGGTAGAGTACAGAATACAAAAGGACCAGCCCATATACTCGTATCTCCTGGTGCACAAATACCCCTAACTAAATATTCATAGCATCTCAATTGAGTCAAAGTATCTATTTGAAGACTGTCTGATGAAGCAGTTAAAATATTTCCTCCTGTAGTTGCCGTACCTTGAGAAAATCCTTGAGGACCTAACCAAACTTCATAACTTATTGAATTTGAATTTGGATCCCAATTAAGAAAGGCAGAAGTGTCTGAAATGTTAGTTGCGCTTAAATTAGTAAGCTTAGTACAATTTGGTGCTGCCTCAACAATTATATCATTTAAGAATAAATCAGGACCCCAATCAGAGATTGCATAGAATTGAACTTGAATTGTATCTCCAGTATAGGAAGGGCTTAAAGCAATCTCTTCTGTAATGAATGATCCAGGAGAACCTGAATTTCCAGCAGTAGGATCATTAAAGTTAGTTGGACCCTTAAGATCTAAAACAGTATCCCAACTACTAGCTGACATACTCTTAACCATAACAATCAGTTGATCATCTGGATATGAAGCACTGTGTAAGTGAGACCAATCAAAAACTAACTGAGCATCCGCAGAAATGTCTATTGGTCTAGAAATCATAGAGTAAGTTCCTCCATTATTAGACCAGAAATTTGCTTCAGCATAACTTCCGCTAGTAGCTACAAACTCTTGCCATGCTACAGAAGAACCTGTATTATTCCAGCAAGCCAATGGCCAAGTATCTAAATCATCTAAATAAGGCATAGA
>CBFIDE010000037.1:0-5791 GCA_965661265.1 uncultured Schleiferiaceae bacterium
GAGCGTTACCTTTTTAATCATTTTCTTTCCAACTACAGCCCCTGCAAAAGCAGAAAGAACCGCAATAGTTAGGCTCCATTTTTGATTATAAATAAGATTATCAGGAAGGTTTTGAAGATAAATAGGGATTCTTGTCAGGTCCACTAATAATGCTATCGCCACACCTGTGGCAATATATGCCTCTTTACTTAGATTAGCTTTAATCAAAAAAACACTTCTTAATGCACCTTGATGTCCGCTAAGTCCACCAAAGAAACCAGATAGAATTCCACCGGGGATCAGGCTACTCTTACTTATTTTAAAACTCAAGATTTTAGGAAATAATTCTGTGAGTGAAAAGAAAATAATTAGTATTCCGATAATGATAGATAGTAAATCGCTTTCAAAGCCAAAAAAGAGAACGCTTTCTTTGGACTTAACCAATCTTTCGAGGCTAAGAACACCAAGGTAAGCGCCTAGAATACTTGGAAGCCCAAACCAAAGAAACGTATGGACATTAGTCCATTTAAAAAGAAGGCTAAATTTAAAAACATTGTTAAGGAGATGAACAATCGCCGTAAGGCCGATAGCCACTTCTAAGCTAAAGAAAAGAGTAAAAACAGGGAGAAGGAGAGTGCCTAGACCAAATCCGGAGATGAGTGTTAAAAGGCTGCCGATAAATGCGATTAAGGCTATGAGGGCTAAATCCATAATACAATTTACCTCTTTATGTCAATCCAAAAGTGAGTGTAGAATTAAATTTAGATGAATTTTTTAATCACACCTGTTACAACACCCCAAACTCTAAAATCCATGAATTCAGTAATTCTAATAGGCTCAAAGTCCTTGTTTTCAGGTTGTAGATAAAGGCCAGTTTTATTCCTTAAAAGTCTTTTTACGGTGTATTCTCCATTAATAACTGCAAGGATAATGCTGTTGTTATTTGCCTCTAAACCCTTGTCTACAACAAGTAAATCACCATCATCTATTCCTGCATCAATCATAGATTGACCATTGACACGCACACAAAAACTACTTTTTTTATTGACTACTAGCTCCTCGCCAATATTAATAGTTTCTGCTAAAGGTTGAGAAACATAACTTGGCGTTCCGCAAGCCACAGCATAGTCAAAGAAAGGAAGGTCAATGCCTCCGCCTAAAGATAATTCTTGAATGAATTGCATTATTGAATATTAAGAATTTAAAGATAGGTATTTTTCTGATTGGTTTTTCGCTCTTGCGCGATACAGCACACTTAGTCCTTAATGATTTTTTTTATGACTCTTAATTTATGTGTATGTTGACCAATTTCGGCATTAAAAATCCCTGTTTGATCAAGTCGATCTAGCCTTACTTTTCCAGAGGCATGAAGGATATAATTATCTTCGAGAATAATCCCTACGTGCACAATTTTTCCTTCAGAATTATCAAAAAATGCAAGGTCACCCACTTCAGATTCCTCTATGAAGCTTAAAGTTTGTCCTAGTTTAGCTTGTTCCGATGCGTCTCTAGGAATATTATGACCAGATAGGCGATATACCATTTGGGTAAATCCAGAGCAATCTATACCTGCCGGAGTTCTTCCTCCCCATAAATAGGGGGCATGCATATATTGAAGCGAGAAATCTATCAGCTCTTTTCTAGAAGCACTAGATTGAGTAGTTTGGCCATTAAACGAATACTCATCGTCGTTCAATTGGACCTTTTGATCTTTCAAAAAAGGAAGGAAGGAGCCTAAAAAAATAGGATAGAACTCCTTCCTTGTATCATTGGATATAATTTCAATGAGTTGAGTACTAATATGCTTTTTCTTTTCAGAAGTAAGTAATTTATAATATTCTTCAGATATATGTATCAATTGTTTACTGTCAATCCAGCCTTCATATTTATCATGAGCCAACCTAATTCTAGACCATTTTTTTCGGGCTTCAAGAATCGCGAAACATTCTCCAAAGAGAACTTGATTCACCATTTCCGAAGGATCAGCGGGGTCCAGTCGAAGAGGAACTACACTTAAATTACAAAGTCCGTATTGCATATCCGGTAATTATACGGATTCTATAACAATCGCAGAAGCGCCACCACCACCATTGCAGATTCCTGCAGCACCATACTTAGCATTATTCTGCTTTAGAACATTAATCAATGTAGTAACTATTCTTGCACCTGAAGCTCCTAATGGATGTCCGATAGAAACAGCACCTCCATTAACATTAGTTTGCTCTGGGGTAATATCTAATAATTGCATATTAGCTAAACCAACAACAGAGAAAGCCTCGTTTAATTCATAGAATTCAATTTCTTCTTTCTTAAGGCCTGATTTTGCAATAGCAATGGGAACTGCCTTAGCGGGAGCTGTAGTGAACCACTCAGACTCATGTGCAGCATCGGCGTAAGCCAAAATCTTTGCTAAAGGCTTCAATCCTAAACTTTCCGCTTTTTCAGCACTCATAACAACAACAGAACAGGCACCATCATTTAAGTTAGATGCATTTGCGGCAGTCACAGATCCTTCTTTGTCAAATACAGGTCTTAGTCCAGGTATTTTATTGAAATCAACTTTAGTATAGTCTTCATCTTTAGAAACCAAGATAGGTTCACCTCTTCTTTGAGGAACTTCAACAGGAACAACCTCTTCAGTAAATCTTCCGTTCTCCCAAGAATCAGCCGATCTCTTATAACTATTAATAGCAAAAGCATCTTGCTCCTCTCTACTAAACTTCATGTCTTTAGCACAAAGCTCAGCACAATTTCCCATATGAACCTTATTGTAAACGTCCATTAGACCATCTCTTAAAAGGCCATCCACTAATTTTTGATCTCCTAATTTTTGACCATTTCTACCAGTACCTAAATAATGAGGAACTTGACTCATGTTTTCCATTCCACCAGCAATTACAACATCAGCATCACCACTTTTAATAGCTTGTGCGGCTTGCATAATTGCTTTCATTCCAGAAGAACATACTTTATTGATGGTAGTACAAGGAACTTCATTACTCAAACCGGCCTCAATAGCGGCCTGTCTTGCAGGAGCCTGCCCATTATTAGCTTGAAGAACATTTCCCATGATTACTTCATTCACCTCTTTTGGATCTAGACCAATTCTTTCTAAAGAAGCCTTAATAGCTATTGCTCCAAGGCTTGTAGCCGGAATGCTACTCAAGCTTCCACCAAATCCTCCTATAGGAGTTCTTACTGCCGATACAATTACAACGTCTTTCATATATCTTGATATATTTTAACAAATCTGAATGCGCGAAATTAAAGAAAAAATAAGCTTATTGGCGGACCAATCGATATTAGCTATTTTTGAAGTGCCGAATAAAGTTTATGAAAAAAATATTATTGTTCATTCAAGAGCATCAAACTAAGATAGGGACAGCGATTCTTTTTGTCTTGAGTATTGCTTTTGTAGTTTACTTAAGCCCTAGAGAAACTAAGTTTAAATATGAATTTCAGAAGGGAAAGCCCTGGCTGTATGAAGATTTGGTGGCACCCTTTGATTTTACAATTGTCAAAACTGCTGAGGAGCTATTAGTAGAGCGTTTAGAAATTGAGCAGAATAGATCCGTCTTTTTTGTCAAGAATAATGAGATAGAAAACGCTGCATTAGCCACAATGAAACAGGAGCTTTTAGGCTCATTTGCAGAATTAGATATTGAATTAACGGCGGATAATGACCCTAGAGAGTTTTTTATTGTAAAGGCAGATAGCTTATTAAAGTCATGTTTTAAGACAGGAATCCTTCAACCTATAGATGATATTGGTGCCTTTAGTCAGGTTCTTCTTCAAGATGGTGAGTCAAGCAAGGTGGTAGAGCTTTCAAGTTTTTTAAGTATTCAAGATGCAAGCCAGATTTTAAGGTCATTTAATCCTAGCAAGGATGTTGAGCTTTATAATGATTTAGTAATTCCCATATTATTAAATCACTTGGAGCATAATGTGATTTTCAATGAGCAATTAACCCAAATATATCTTCAAGATCAGCTAGATAATGTACTCCCTAGTAGAGGATTAATTCAGAAAGGAGAGTTGATTATTTTTAAAGGTAATCTAGTTGATGATTTAAGATTTGCAAAGCTATCCAGTTTGAAACGAGCTTATGAAGGAAGTTTTAGTGATAGTAATGGGCGATGGTATGTACTTACCGGACAGATAATATTAGTTAGTTTATTATTCCTATCTCTTTTTAGTTTTTTATATCAGTATAAATACTCGATTATTGAGGATATTTCAAAGCTCACATTTTTATTAGTCAATGTACTTTTGATGGTAGTCTTGGCTTCAGTTACCATTGGTTTTGGTGTAGAGTATATTTACTTAGCTCCTTTTCCGATACTCCCCATATTGATACGAGCATTCTTTGATAGCAAGATTGCTATTTACGTCCATTTAGTAAGTATGTTGCTTATTGGATACCTATTGCCTAATAGTTTTGAATTCGTGCTCTTACAGTTCCTAGCAGGAGTCTTTGCAATTGTATTAGTGCAGAATCTTTATAAGAGAAGTCAACTATTTATAACGGCTCTTCAAATTGTAATAGTTTATAGCGTGAGTTATTTCAGTTTGGCAATAATTCAGGAAGGTAGTATTGATAATATTGAATGGATCAATTTCGCATATTTTGGAGCTAATGGTTTGCTTACGCTGATGAGTTTTCCTTTGATTTACTTCCAAGAGAAAGTATTTGGTCTGTTATCAGAGGTTTCTTTACTTGAATTAAGCGATACAAATTCGCCATTATTGAGAGAGCTAGCTCAGAAAGCACCAGGAACATTTCAGCATAGTTTACAGGTTGCAAATTTAGCTGAGGCAGCTGTTCAGAGTGTTAATGGAAATACACTCTTAGTTAGGACCGGAGCTCTTTACCATGACATAGGTAAAATGCAAAGACCCTTGTATTTTATAGAGAATCAGCATACAGGATTAAATCCTCATGATGAGCTAAGTTTTGAAGAAAGTGCATTAATGATTATTGCTCATGTTAAAGATGGAATTACCTTGGCTAAGAAGAATAAGCTACCTGATGCCGTTGTAGATTTCATCAGAACCCATCATGGGACATCCAAAGTGATGTATTTTTATAGACAGTATATTCAAAGTATGCCAGAAGAGGATCAGGAAACTAATAAGTTTAACTATCCTGGACCTAAGCCTTTTTCAAAAGAAACAGCCGCCTTAATGATGGCAGATTCTGTTGAGGCTGCAAGCAGAAGTTTGCCTAGTCATACACATGAAGCTATTGATAATCTTGTAGATAGCATAATAGATAGTCAAATGCAAGAGGGTCAATTTGAGAATGCTGATATCACGATGAAGGAGATAAAAAGCATTAAAAAAATCTTTAAGAAAATGCTCATGAATATCTATCATGTAAGAATTCAATATCCTAAATAATATAAATTCAATTTTTTCTTGCACTAAATTATTCTTTAGTTAAATTTGCAGCCCTCTTAAGTAATTAGGAGGACGGTCAGGTGAGGTGGGTGAGTGGCTTAAACCACCAGTTTGCTAAACTGACGTACGTTAACGCGTGCCGGGGGTTCGAATCCCCCCCTCACCGCATATCAAGAAAAGGCAAGTCGAAAGACTTGCTTTTTTTGTTTGAATATAACGGGATGAGAACCCAAAAGGGGTTTGAACCGTAGCCTCTTTAGAGGCGGAGCTCAGTCGCCGTAGTGCGACTAATCCCCCCCTCACCGCATATCAAGAAAAGGCAAGTCGAAAGAATGTTTTTTTGTTTGAATATAACGGGATGAGAACCCAAAAGGGGTTTGAACCGTAGCCTCTTTAGAGGCGGAGCTCAGTC
>CBFIDE010000038.1:0-3050 GCA_965661265.1 uncultured Schleiferiaceae bacterium
CAATAGTATTTTCATAAGTTGGAATAATGCCCGATTCTTTTTTTATTTTAAAAGCATTAAAGAGTACCTTTCCTTCCATATCACGAGCAATAGGCAATCCGTTTAGATGCAAAATACTTGGGCAGATATCTAAAATACTAGCACCGTATATGGTTTCATTCACCTTAAAATCTGGACCATTTGCAAGGAACACTCCAAACCTTCTATGCTCCAAGGCAGGTGAGGCTGGAAGATCTGGAAGGATCGCCATTCTTCTATCAGCACTTTCAAAACCATGATCACTAATTAATAAAAGATTAGTGCTTGGACCAGAGAGTTCATATAATCGCTCTAACATCATATCGTGATATCTATAAGCGGCTTCTATTATATTGTGATAATTCTCAAAATCTTCATCACTAATTCCATCCAATTTTGGAGGATGGAACTTCATAGCTAAATGGCAGAAATGATCAATAGATTCTAAATAAACTGCAGTAAGATCCCAATCAGAATTCTCAATAAGTTCTGTAGCGACATTATGAATACTGCCACAGTGCGCCAAGACCTTAATGCAAGATTTAAGCACACTATCCTGCTCTGGATCTAAGTTTTCAGCATTTGGAATAAAAGGCAAGATATGCGCAAGACTCAAATCACTAGGATGAACCCTGAGATCTTTAATCTGATCAAAAATGGAATCTGGTGAAAATGAGTTTTTATCTATTTGCCAATTTAGTGGCTTAGAGTCTGCTTCTTTATGAAAGTGATTACTAATCACAGCACCATTGAGCTCTTCCGCTGGATGAGAAGGCCACCAATTAATGATATTAGTTTTTAAGCCTGCTTGATTAAGAATATTCCAAAATGATAGGGATTTTATGCTGGTAGATCTTACTGCCCTTACTTTAGTATCCGCTTTAGCCAGCTCAACGAAACCATGAACACCATGCTCATTTGCTCTTTTTGAAGTGGCAATAGAAGTCCAAAGGATTGGACTCAGAGGAGGATTCAATGTGGCTAGGTTTCCTCTTGTTCCCCCGTCTATTAATTTCTTTAAGAAAGGCATTTTTCCTTCTTTCAGAAACTGATCAATAAGTATCCAATCGGCTGCATCCCAACCTACTACTAAAGTCTTATTCTTCATTAGTGGCTGAATTACTCTCTGATTGTTTTTGATTCTCAGACTTATACATTCTCCATCCCCTTGCCCCTAAGGCTAATAAGCCTAGCGAGCCATACTTCAAAATGTACTTGCTTTTTTCTTCATCTTGCATGCAACAAAGGTAATATGGATTCTTATAATTGATACTTTAGCAAAAGTATGAAGCAAGAAATTACTGAGAACATAAAAATCGCATTTGATTCTGTCAGAAGCCAGGTTTTAAGAACAATTCTTACGTCTCTTATTATTGCTATAGGAATAATGGCCTTGGTTGGAATCCTAACGTCAATAGATGCACTAAAAGAAAGTCTAACCGGTCAATTTGCACTATTGGGCGCAAACACCTATTCTATATCTAATACAAGTGGCTTGCAAATTGGTCGAAGAGGAAGGAGCGCAAAATACTATGATGCCATAAACTTCAGACAGGCAAAGGAGTTTAAAGATGAGTCCGTAATCAATGGTAAAATTTGCAGCCTTAATGCAATTGTAAGTAGCTCTTCTCAACTAAAAACTGAAAAGTATAAATCAGATCCTAATGTAACTGTGTTTGCAAGCGACGAGAATTATTTAATAACAGCCGGCTATGAAATAGAGGATGGACGTGCCTTTACAAGCAAAGACATTGATGGAAACCGGTCTCTGATGATAATCGGACAAGAGGTTAGAGATAAATTATTTCCTAATAGTGATCCAATTGGTAAAACCATAGTGCTGCAAGGAATGCGATTTAAAGTAGTTGGATTAATTAAAGAAAAAGGCAGCAGTTTTGGATTGGGTGGCGATCGATCAGTTTTTATTCCTTTGAGCACGGCACGCTCGCTCTTTACGGGTAGAGATATAAATTTTAATATCAATATAAAGGAAAGTAATAGTCTAAATTTAGATCAGTCCATCTCTGAAAGCACTGTCTTGATGCGCAAGATCCGAAGATTAAACCCAAAGCAGGATAATAATTTTAGCATTATGAGATCCGATAATCTTTCTGAAATTCTTTTAGATAACTTAAGCCTTGTTAGTGCCATGGCTGTTATCATTGGATTAATAACCCTATTAGGTGCCTCCATTGCATTAATGAATATTATGCTCGTTTCTGTCACGGAAAGGACTAGAGAAATAGGAATTAGAAAGGCAGTTGGAGCCAAAGCAGTATCTATTAGAAATCAATTTTTGACAGAAGCAATTCTAATATGTTTATTAGGGGGTATCGGCGGAATTATTTTCGGGATTGCTATTGGAAATATTATTGGCTTATTGGTAGGTAGTGGTTTTATTATACCTTGGGTATGGATGCTCTTAGCAGCTGTACTTTGTCTATTGGCTGGTTTAAGTGCTGGCTATTACCCTGCTCAAAAAGCATCGCGTTTAGACCCCATTGAGTCACTACGCTATGAGTAATTTTTTTTGCTTTACAGCGATTACAATAACCTTGTTTTGCTTATTAAATTGAAGGAACAAATATGACTCCTGAAGAAAAGTTATTCGATTTGATTAGTGAAAATTTAAAAGATTCTGAGCGGAGTCAAATGTTTGGAAAAGCTTGCTTTAAAATAAACAAGAAAGCTATTATATCTTTTTATGATCAAGAGATGGTATTTAATCTAAGTGGAATAAATAGAGAAGAAGCATTGGCTCTAGAAGGCGCTAAACTATTTGACCCTTCTGCTAAGAACAGACCCATGAAAGAATGGGTTCAAATACCTTTTTTTCACTCCAACGTATGGTCAAAATTTGGGCAGATGTCTTTGGACTATGTTCTGTCCATTTCTTGATTTTATGATTAAACTATTACTTTAAAATTATTTACTTCAAAATTTCCGATATATGACCAACAATGATATTCTAAGGCGCATGAGATATCTCTTTAATTATAATGATTTAAAGATGATTGAGCTTTTCAAGTTGG
>CBFIDE010000039.1:0-2817 GCA_965661265.1 uncultured Schleiferiaceae bacterium
GTAAGGGCAACTTTGCAGAGCGCTTAACCAACTCCATTAAAGACATTGTAATCGCCAAGGATGGTAACATTTTTGGAAAGACCAATCATTTTCTTGAAGGAAGAAGAACATTTGTAAGAACAGAAGAAACCAATATGGGCGATATTACAGCCGATGCCAATTTATGGATGGCGCGTAAATATGATCCAACCGTGGCCGTTTCTTTGAAAAACGGTGGAGGCATTCGTGCTGAAATAGGTTTTATTGACCAAATGAATGCACAACTGCTACCACCACAACCCAATTCTGTTGCCGGTAAAGATTCTTTAGAAGTATCGCAACTTGATATTGAAAATACGCTGCGGTTTAACAACGGTTTAACTGTTATAGAAACCACCCCTAGTGGACTAAAAGCTCTATTAGAGCATGGCATCAGTAATTGGGATGGGATTTCGACCAACGGACAGATGCCTCAAGTCGGTGGAGTAGAATTTAGTTTCGACCCAACAGGGTCTGCAGGTAGCCGTATACAAAGTATGGCTATTGTAGATTCTCTTGGCTATGCCATTGATTCGATTGTAGTGAATGGAAGCGTTTTTGGTGATCCGAACCGTACTATTAAAATGGTATCCCTCAATTTCCTTGTGAATAACAATGGCGATGGCTATCCGTTTTCAACCGAAACGAGTAACCCAATTGATCTTGATTCTACAAACATCAATCACACACAACAAGCCAATTTTGCAAATTTAGGATCTGAACAAAATGCACTTGCTGAATACCTATTGGCACGTTTTAGTGTAAATGGATTTGACATGGCGGAAACAGATCCAACACTTGATGAACGCATTCAAATCTTGAGTTTGAGAAACGACAGTGTTTTAAATGCGAACAACAACACTGTTGGAATTGAAGAGCGCAATGCGTTAAATCGTATTTCATTATACCCGAATCCTGCAAAAGATGTTGTGATGATTACTTCAGACCTGTCGCCAATTAAAGAGGTGTTGATTGTGAATATGCAAGGCATGCATGTAGCCCGCACAGAAGGTGCAAACAACATGCGTGTAACATGCAATGTAGACAGCTTGGCTGCAGGCCAATATATTGTTCTAATTAATACTGAAACAGGCACATCTTACCACCGTATGTTGATTGCACATTAAAAGAAAAAATCTAATAGACATATAAAACCCCGCCAGTGCGGGGTTTTTTTACGGCTTATATTTTAAACTATTTTTGGAGAAGAAGCCTTGCACATTTGTGCAATGGATAAGGAAAATATATCAGCAACTCGTGGCTGATATTAAACTGTTGTGTGGCATACAGATTCAACACTCAGCAAGCAACATATTCATAATAATTAATAAGGAGATAATAATCCTTTGCAGATCAAAAGAGTTATGCGAAGCAGTAGTAACGGAACTGGTTAACGCAACTTCAAATATGAAGATTAGCCTTGAATTATGTGCAGATAAAAAAACTAATCAGATTGCAACGAACCTTCAAAATTAATGAAAGGAAAAAAGTACGCCACACAACACATGGTATATTGCATGAGGGTTTCAGCGGCTTGCGAGGGTTTATGGCTCGTAAAAAAAGTGGTTGTACACTGGTAGGAAATCGTCTAGTAATCCCGCACGACACCATACCATAAACCGTTATGCGGCATGCTTTGAACAATAACTGACTCAAGAAAATCAACACCGAATTAATAAACGGATTACAACTTAGACCAAAACCTGAAAATAATATTAACAACCTTATTATTTAGCGCATCCTTTGGCTACGCTATAACTGATGGTTGGAACTCTAAAGGAGACAAAAAAAGTTAAATTAAATTCTTAAAAAATGACAAATCTTCTAATTGCAGCACAACTAATAGTAGCAATATCAGTCGCCTATGTTTGGGTTTTTCGTTATGAAGTAATCATCAAAGAATTTAAGCAATTCGAACTAAGTGATTTAACTCGAACCTTTGTAGGAGCATCTAAAGTTGCATTAGCTACTTTGTTAGTCACTGGCATTTGGCATCCTTCATTAATTCCGATACCTGCAATACTAATGGGCTTGTTTATGTTGGCTGCTCAATATTTTCATTTCAAAATAAAAAATCCATTTTTCAAACATTTGCCATCGTTGATTTTACTGATTTTATGTGTCTTCATAATATTAGTTTCAATGCATCTGATTTAGATATGAATTATTTATTGATTTCTTGTGCTCTATTTTCAAGCCTATCTTTTATCGCATATTCCATTTCATATTTCATCTCACCACATATGGAAAGTGAATTTGAACGATTCAACTTAAAGCATCTTGGTCTCTTTATAATTATATTAGAAATACTTGGTGCCTTTGGATTATTAGTAGGTTTATTTTTCAAACCCATTCTGTTAATATCATCTGGTGGACTTTCCTTGTTGATGTTTTTTGGTTTCATGACAAGAATTAAAATGAAAGATAGTTTCTTGGTTTCTTTTCCGGCAATATTTTTCATGATTTTAAATGGATATATATTTTACTCAGGAATTGCTAATTAAATGATTAGGATGATGGTGAAAATAGCACGACCGCATAACACTGTATATGCGATAATGCTCCCGAAACGGTCGCACTACGGAAATACTAAACGTTGGACAAAATATATCGAAATAAAGAAAATATGAATTTGTTAAATAAACTTTACCAAATTTTTCTATCTGAATACGCCAAAAATCGGATTGAAAAAACAATACTATATGTTGCGTTATTTGGCTTTTTTATCCACTTAATTTTAATTTACTTATCAAAACTTGGTGTAGTAAATTTGTATTTAGAATCTGAATTATTTAAAAA
>CBFIDE010000040.1:0-2512 GCA_965661265.1 uncultured Schleiferiaceae bacterium
AATGATGTCTTCTACGGCACCCGTGCCAGCATCAAACTCGTGGTTTCCAAATGTTGCCGCATTAAAGCCAATAACATTCATCAACGAAATATCAATACGGCCTCGCTCCGTTGTAAGGTTATTCAAGGGCAATCCGTAAAAATCAGAGAGTATATTTCGCAGGGAATCTTCAATTGGTGCTTCACTAGAAGCGTTGAAGAATGGCCCCGGAATATAGTTGTCGCCTGAGGAAATGGTTAAGGTATTGCTGTAGTCATCCTCAAATTTGTCAATGAGAGCCGCAAAGTTAGGTGCATCTTCAATGGCATCAACACCGCCTTCAAGATCAGATGCATGCAGCAATTGAAGAGTGTAGCTTGCCGCTGGCAAATATTCAATAATAAGCTCAGGAGCATCTGTACTGGAGCCGTCAAAGGATTCTGCTACTCGCTCGCCTGTGCCGCTGGCTATAATGTTCATTGAATTGCCAGAAGTCCACCCTGAACGATTTACTACTTCTTGAACTACAGTGGCTAAATTGGGAGTTCTTTGATCAGGACCAGAAGCACCAACAGTGCCCCAGTAGGGAATATTGGTCCAAAGCACACTGCTTGAGGTGCGTGGGCGGCTAGAAATATCTGCCGTTGTGGAGGTAAAAGTAGCACCATTGTCTACGGCCTCTGCCTGAAAAGTAACGATGCCGCTCGCTGAATCGGTTTTGTCTACGGTAAATTGGATGTAGGCATTCGCAATAACGCTTCCAGCAGGAATAGCAACATTATTAAAACGCATCCCCACCCATTGGTCGCCATCATTACCATCGCGAACCAGCTCCAAATCCGTTGATGTAAGATCCATTAAACCAGGGCTAGAAGTTGCGTTCGCACCTCTCTCTTCTGCATCATCTGAGCTACTGCTTATTTGTAAACTTACTGTAGAAGGTATCACATAAGTCACATTGAGTTGTGGGGCATTTAACGGCTCTCCATCATAACTTTCTGCAGTGCGCGTTCCTGTTCCTTTCATCATAAAGGCCATGCTGTTCCCGCTGCTCCAACCATTTTGTCGAACGAGATTTTGAACGAGCATGCTGATATCTGCTGTTCTTTGATCAGGTCCTTGGTCACTTACTGCTTGCCAAGAAGGCGGGCTCCAAGCTACACTATCATTCAAATAGTTTCGACTTGAAATGTTGTTATTGGTTGTGGTATACGTTCCCGGATTGGTATTGTTTTCCGCAAAAATGTAGAGATTACAAGGGTCGTTCGCTTTTAATTCATCAACTTCAAACTGAATATTTGCGTTAATAATAACGGCACCTGCGGGGATGGTAACGTTGGTAAAGCGGAGACCGATCAATTGGTCATCATTTACAAAATCATCAAATACAAGTTCTAAATCAGAACTGTTGGTGTAAATAGCACCAGATCCTACTTCTTCTTCGGCATCATCTGCACTTGAGCTAACTCTAGTGCTAAATGCTGTTTGGGCGTGCAAAACAATTGTAAAAAGCATGCATGCAATAATGGACAATAGATTATTTTTCATTTTAGCGGATAAAAGATTTCAGCAAAAATCAAATACTCTTGTCAGATATTTCTTGTCTAAGGTTTAAGTAATGATTAGCGTTACCTGTATTGAATGTGAAGATTGTTAAGGCAATATGAATTTGCCAAGACTATTGTTATGTGCAGGTAAGCTGTAAGTAAGGTTTTGTAAACGCACAACGGTTTGGCTATGAAACGTAGGGCTTTCGAAGCTGGTACTTGTCCACCGAAACCAAAGCTGGCTGCGAACCGAAAACCTTGCTGGCAGCCTTTCACCCGCCATAAGCTATGTGCGTTTGTAAGAAGTTTTCTTTAGTTAAAAGTCAGCGTCAGTAATCACTAAAATGTACTCGTGACTTGCTACTGTTCTCTGGTCATCTATGTCCGAAGCCCAATTGGATAATAACTTGTAATCTTTTGTCAATGTGTCGCCTGAGGCATTTGTGATTACCAAGTCACTTCCAAACATAGCAGTTGGCTCAAAGAAGTCTGTCTGTTTACCACGTTTACTCCAAGCTGCGACATCCTTTTTCTCGTTCGGGTTTATTGTTTGGTCTATGTCGGTAGAATGAATAATGTCTGAACCATCAACAGTTATAACACTTGAAGATTGATTGTCGATATAGTAATCGAGGTAAGTTTCCTTTTCACAAGAACTAAGGAGAATAACAGCTAGGAATAGAACTGATACTTGTTTCATATTCTATTTATTGTTTGTATTTCGAATTTAACGTCATTAGCATCGGTTTATTTTGAATGCATTACAACGGTTTGTATATGAGTAATGCTCCGCTATCGCTTCGCACTACTCATATACCTTGTTAGCTGCTGGCTTTTTTTTGATTTAATAATCTTGAATTAGGACTTCGGTCGGAATATGAAGAACAGTATTCAATTTTCGAATCATATCTAAAGTTAATTTTCTCTTTTTATTTAAAATTTCGCTCACCCTACTTTTAAATCCGACCACTTCAGCTAAATCCTTT
>CBFIDE010000041.1:0-2130 GCA_965661265.1 uncultured Schleiferiaceae bacterium
TTATAGATTTTAATGGAGGTACTTCTTCTATCATTCCCAATCCCTTTGTAGGTGGAATTAATACTAGCGATTCAGTGGCTCGTATTGTAAGGAATGGAGGTGACCTATGGGCTGGAAGTAAAATTATTCTGGCTAATAATTTGGATTTTTCTGTGCTAACAAAAATTAGCATGAAGGTTTACACTACTGCGCCTATTGGTACAATTGCTAAGTTAAAATTAGAAGGAAGTGGCTCCTCTGTTGAGATAGATGCCTATACTAGCCAGTCGGGCGCTTGGGAGACTCTAGAATGGATATTTGCTGGAACTCCAAACAATTTGAACGAATTAGTTTTTATGTTTGATTTCGGGAAAATAGGTAATGGATCTGCAAGCTCCACTTTTTACTTTGATGACCTAGAGCAAGTTGCTGGACCTCCTGCTCCTGTTCCAGCTAGTTTACCTATATCATTTGAAAACGATGTAACTGGCAGTGATTTTCTTAACTTTTCTGGGGCTGCTGCAAGTGTTATTTTAAATCCTCACAAAACTGGAATTAATACGAGTGATACAGTGGCTCAAATTGTCAGAAATGGTGGTGATATCTGGGCAGGTAGTACTTTATTGTTAAATGATAGTCTAGACTTTTCAACTAATTGGCAGATTTCAATGAAAGTTTATACGGATGCACCAGTGGGCACCAGAATGAAAATGCAACTAAATGGCCCTAATAGTTCAACTACCTTAGACGTTTTAACTACTACCTCTGGTAATTGGGAAACACTTAGCTGGAATTTCTATGGTCAGCCCAATACGTTTAACCGAATGGCCTTTTTATTTGATTTTGGTAATTTAGGTGATGGCTCAAATACTTCTACTTTCTTGTTTGATGATATTGAGCAAGTTTCAGGGCCCATAATAACTGCTCCTCAGGCAAATAGTTTACCCATAGATTTTGAATCTAATGTGGTTTCCACCGATTTTATTAATCAGTTTGGCTCTTTTGGGACCGTTATTTCGAATCCACAATCTGGGGGAACTAATACAAGCGCAACCGTAGGTCAAATAATCAAGAGTGGTGGACAGCCATGGGCGCGTTCAAAGTTGATACTATCAAATAATATGGACTTCTCTTCTTTAAGCTCTATATCGGTTAGGGTTTATTCAGATGCTCCAATAGGGACGATGCTAAAATTGAAAGTTGAAAGTACAAATACCGCTGCGGCAAATGAAAGGGATGTCTTCACATCAGTCTCTGGGGCTTGGGCCACTTATACTTGGGATTTTGCTGGTGATCCGCCAATTTACGATGTGATTACATTTATGATGGATTACGGAACTATAGGTGACGCTTCTCCAAATTCCACTTTCCTAATTGATGATATTAAGCAAGTTATGGGCCCACCACCCACTCCTAAAGCTACACTGCCTATCCGCTTTGATGATCAAGTAAATACTTCATATTTCTCTGATTTTGATGGAGCTGGAGTTAGGGTAGTTGCTAATTCGGAAAAGAATGGTTCAAACTTAAGTGATTCAGTGGCCCTAATGGTAAGAAATGGAGGGCAGATATACGCAGGAAGTAAATTGTTTTTGGACAAGAATATAGACTTTAGTAGTTACGGTTATATATCTATGAAGGTTTTTACAGCTGCTCCAGTGGGTACAATTCTTAAATTAAAACTAGAGAGTGATGGCGGAAGTGAAACTGAAGTTGATATGTTAACTACAGCCTCAGGATCTTGGGAAACAATTAGATGGAATTTTAGTGGTCAGCCTAGCGTTTATAACTCAATAGTTTTTATGTTTGATTTTGGATCTGTAGGTGATAGTTCATCAAGTTCAACTTTTCTCTTTGATGACATTGAGCAAACAAATAGTACTGGTGGAACTATTGGACTAAATACATATTCTAAGCCAACAACAGATTTAAAACTCTATCCAAATCCGGTTAATGAGTTTGTAAATATTATTTCTGAAGATATTATAGAATCTATTCTAATATATAATATCCAAGGTAGATTGATATCTACTTATTATCCAAATGAAAAAACACAAAGGCTTAGTTTATCAAGTTTATCCAGTGGACTCTATTCTGTAGTGATTAAAACTGAAGGGAATATAAGTGTGAGAGAATTAATAAAGCAATAAA
>CBFIDE010000042.1:0-1841 GCA_965661265.1 uncultured Schleiferiaceae bacterium
GCGTAAGACCACTGAGTAACATCACCCTTAAAACTCCAAACACTATCATTCCATGCAGTTCCATCATAGAAATTCACATAGAGTTTATTGTTGTCCCCTGCATTAGTAACATTATTACTATAGTACCATAGTTCAAAAAACAAACTTGTTAAGCTTGAAATATCAATACTATCGGTCATCAATCCACAATCAGCTACTGCCGGACTTGATCCATCAGACCATGCTATCCCAGAACCATTTCCTGTATGATCTAAGACCACAGGAGGAACATAAGCACTTCCTGTCATAGATGGGTTTCCAGGAGTTCCTGTGAACTTCCAATTTGCATTTGCACTTGTACTAGAGGAAGTATTGGTCCATCCCGTGGGGATGCTTGTTCCAGTAAAGTCCTGGGTAAAAGGAGCAGTTGTTTGGGCGGACATTCCGAGCCAACAACCAAATACTGCTAATAATAGAATTCTTTTCATATCTTCTGTTTGGGGTTAAAATTTATTAGACTTCCAAAGTAGAAAATGATGAATAATTGTGCAAATAGATTGCAATCAAAGGATTATATAGCAGTATGTAAGTTAATTAGAGAGGTAATTGTAAGAATCAAATGACAAGAAAAATAGCTTCAAAAAAAAAACCCCTCTGTTTTCAGAGGGGCTTTTAGCATTTATGTTGAATCTACATTAGATTCTGTTCAATCTGCGAGTGATTACTCCCTCATCAGAATTGATTCTTAACATATACATTCCTGCAGCTTGATTGCTTATATCGATTTGCTTGTTATAGCTTCCGCTAAACTCACCTAAATCTTCAGAGTAAATAACTTGACCTGAAGTATTTAAGATATCAATACTAGTTTGACCATGCTTAATCTTCTCAAATTCAAGATTGAATACATCTTGAGTTGGATTAGGGAAGATTGACATTGATTGAGCAAAATCAGGCTCAACAAGACCAATATTAGTATTCACAGCCATTGTCATGGTATCACTACCACAATCGTTAGAAACAATTAATTGCACCGTAAAGCTTCCATTTGGAAGGGCATAAGTTTCAGATACTGTCGCACCCGATCCTGTATTACCATTTCCAAAGTCCCAAGCATATGTAGTTCCATTAGAAGAAGCCGTCGCATCAAAGTCAAATGTTTGACTTGTAGCTGTATTTCCACTTAATGTCGCTGTAAAGCTTGCAACCGGAGCTGGGCCATTAGCAGTAGTGAAAGAGAATGGTCCTGCAAAAGCAGAAGTATCACTAGCACCGCACGTATCAGCTACATAGAACTCATACATCATACCTGGCATAAGAGCCATAGCAGTATAAGGACTAGCTGAGTTAGCCATTGTTCCAGAACCTAAAGCAAATCCAGCTGGACCGTATTCAACAATACTAGTAGTTGAATTACCCATCCATGATAGATCTACACTAGTACAACCAGCATTTGCAGTATCCAACATAGTCGGAGCAGCACAAGAACCTGGAAGTATAACATTAACCGTTACGGTATCAGTGTATGTAGTTCCACATCTTACCAATTCAGCTACATAATTATAGGTTCCTGAATTTGTCCATGGGCCTACAATAGCGCCTGGCAATGTATCTACTTGAGTTCCATTCAGAGTCCACTGGAATCCAGAAACACTGAAAGAAGTAGGCACTATTACATTTGTATTTACAGAATTCGGATCTTGAGGAGAGGTTGCACTAGCTACCCAATTGGTTGCGCTATTCACATCCGCTCCTTCTAATCTAATTCCAGAAGTACTACCTGAAGTTGGAGGATTACCAGACCAATCTGCACTAGTAACACCAGCAGCAGCAGGGAAAGTATAAGATGAACTACCAGCGTA
>CBFIDE010000043.1:0-1183 GCA_965661265.1 uncultured Schleiferiaceae bacterium
TCCAAAGATATTAGCGGGGCCATTCAACCTGGTACAAATCAGTATTGGTATATAGGCTTAAGAACAGAGTTTTTAAATGATTATTTTGATTTTTAATTATTACGAAAATTACTTGTTTTAAGATGTCATTAATGCCTTGTACACTAGGAATAAAAGAAAAGAAAGACCTAAATTCGCATACTTAAACTATTTAAAATTATGAGAAGACTTCTTCTTTTCACTCTTGCTCTAGCGTTTTTTACATCTTGTGTTAGCAAAAAGCAACTAACTTATTTGCAAGAACCTGAAGATAGTGAGGAGGGCACAAACGATACATTAGGGTATTATAAGCTCCAAAGAACGCAATATGAGGTTCAGCCAAATGATATTCTAAGTATAACAGTGCGCTCTTTTGACGTGGAAACATCTAAGATGTTTAATTCACAATCAGGACAGGCTCAAAATTTTAATGCTGGAGATTTATTGTTTTATCTTCAAGGTTACACTGTAGATATGACTGGCTATATTGAAATCCCTGTTATTGGCAAGCTGTACGTGAGTGGATTGAATATTGAAGAGGTTAAACTCTTAGTAGAGAATAAGCTAAATGATTTTTTCAAAGAAGAGGCAGTTCAGGCAAATGTCCAGTTAGCAGGTGTTAGGTTTTCTGTAATTGGAGAGGTTAATAGACCAGGGAAGTATGTGATTTATCAGAATCAAGTAAACATTTTTGAGGCCTTAGCATCGTCTGGAGATATAACAACTTTAGGAAGGCGAAATGCAGTACAGATTGTAAGGCAAACATCTGATGGGGGAGTGAAAATTATTGATGTTGATTTGAATAGCTCTGAAGTGCTAAAATCACCTTACTTTTTTATTCAGCCAAACGATATAATTAACGTAAAACCACTAGGGGTTAAGTCAATTGGAATTGGAGAAACAGCTTGGGGTACGTTCCAAAGTATAGTTACAGTGCTGGCAGCATCCGCAACCTTAATTGTAGCCATAAACGCAATATCTGGAAATTAAAATGGAAGACCAAACAAAACTTAGTGAGGAGAGTACGATTGATCTGAAATCCTTAGTGTTTAAATTTTTAAATCAATGGCCTTTATTCCTAATTGGTATTGTTTTTTCAGTGTTCATTGCTTTTCTGGTAAATCGATATTCTGACAGAATTTATGAGGTAAAAACAGTTCTTCTC
>CBFIDE010000044.1:0-1033 GCA_965661265.1 uncultured Schleiferiaceae bacterium
ATTTCATTTTCAGGCATATATAAAACAGAACCACATGTTAGAGATGAAAATATTTCTAGGACAGAGACCTCAAAATTATAATTACAAGTAAGAGCACATTTGACTTTTAAACTAAAATAGGAATTTGAAATATTCACAAAAGAAGAGTGCTCGACCAATACACCCTTTGGATTACCCGTTGAACCTGATGTATAAATCACATACATCAAATTATTTGGACTTAACTCTATGTCCGGATTAGCACTTGGATAATCCTTGTTCTTACTTTCTTCTCTAAACTTCTCAAGCTCCTTCTCATTGAGTATAACCTTAAAGCTTGCATCATCCTTAATAAACGATTTTCTCTGCTCTGGATAATCCGGATCTATAGGAACATATGCCCCACCCGATTTAATGATCGCCAATATTCCAATCACCATCCATTCACTACGCTCTAGCTCTATCCCTACCAACTCATCTGGTTGTATGCTATACTGTTTAATTAAGTAATGTGCTAGTTGATTCGATTGCTCATTGAGCTCTCTGTAAGTCAACTCAACATCTTTAAACCTTATTGCAACTGAATCTGGTGACTTCTCTACCTGCTCCTCAAATAAATCAACTATCGTCTTATCTCTTGGATAATCTGCCTTTGTATCATTTAAAGTCTCCAATAAATAGGTCTTCTCCTCTTGGGTTAAAATTTCATATTCGCTTATAGATGCCTGGAGTTGAGTGCTTATTGTTCCTAACAACTGCTCCAAATGACTCAGCATTTGATCTACTTGTTCCTTACTATAAATATTCGTATTGTAGTTTAACGAATAATACATCCCTTCGCTATGCTCCTCAAAGCCAAAGCTCATATCAAACTTCGCTACCTCATAGTTGCTTTCTTCTGTTACATAAGGATGTATACTTGCTTGTGAGAATACTAATTCATCACTGCCCTCTTCTAAGCTTTGATATATCAACATCACATCAAACAATGGATTTCGGCTCATATCCCGTGTCAAATTCAATGCATCCACTAGCTCATCATAAGGATATAACT